>NZ_JAJFDF010000004.1:0-544300 GCF_020708595.1 Pseudomonas sp. 203-8
GTGGGTGGTGGCGCAGCAGCAGGTCACTTCGCACAACGGCGATGCCTCGCGCGGGTTGAGCCTGTTCGCCAACCTGACGGTCCACGACAAGGCGACCAACGTGGTGGACAACTA
The DNA here is from genome assembly GCF_020708595.1 of Pseudomonas sp. 203-8. Lineage (NCBI taxonomy): Bacteria > Pseudomonadati > Pseudomonadota > Gammaproteobacteria > Pseudomonadales > Pseudomonadaceae > Pseudomonas > Pseudomonas sp. 203-8. Next base: position 115 of record NZ_JAJFDF010000004.1, read on the forward strand.
CCAGCAGCTCGGGATGGTCTACAAGGGGCCGTTCGACGCGCGGCCGAAGGACGACATCGGCCTGGGCATCGCGCGCATCCATGTCAACGACGATGTGAAGAAGCGCCAGCGCCTGGTGAACCAGGTGAACGGCATCGACGACTACGACAACCCGCTGTACCAGCCGCTGCAGGACACCGAGTACAACGCCGAGCTGTACTACGGGGTGCATGTGACCGACTGGCTGACGGTGCGGCCGAACCTGCAGTACATCAAGCAGCCGGGCGGGGTCGACGAGGTCGACAACGCGCTGGTGGCGGGGATCAAGATCCAGACGGTGTTCTGATCGTCGCGTTGCCTGCTCCGGTGTTGTGCCTGGACCCGCCCGAGCGTTTCGGGCGGGCCGTTTTTTTCCGGCGACCGCTCTTCCCGGCTGCCTGTTACAAACCGACTACGCTTTTCCTGTGCCGATCATTTGGGGCTTGCGTGCGAAATGTAGTAAAACTACACGGATGCACGCCCGGGCTTTCCGGGAAGGGGAGAGGGTAGGACAATCGGACATGCTTGAGCATCCGCTGCAGCGTTTCTTTCATTCCATGCGGGCCAAGCGACCGTTCGACTGGGTACGCTTCCAACGTCGCGATCTGCTGTTGATCGACCATCCGCTGTGCCAGGCCGTATTCAGTCGGCAAGGGGCGCAGCTCCTGCATTTCCAGCCACAGGGCGAACGCCCGTTGCTGTGGTGCGCCAGCGAATGGCCGGCCCTCAGCAGCGCGCCGGTGCGCGGCGGCATCCCGGTCTGCTGGCCGTGGTTCGGCAGCCATCCGAACGGCAGCGAATGGCCGCAGCAGGGCTGGGCGCGGCAACGCGAATGGCGCCTGCTGGATGCCTACGCCGACGAAAGCAAGGTGGTGGTGAGCTGGCAACTGGACCTGGAGGACTGGCACGTGCGCCTCGATGCGCGCCTTGGCCAGCGCCTGGAGCTGGAGCTGTGCAGCTACCATGAGGAAGACGACGATTGCCTGTTCAGCTTCGCCCTGCAGCCCTACTGGCGGGTCGGCGCGCTGAGCCGGGTGGTGGTGCACGGCATGGAGCTGGAGTCGGCTCGCGGCCAGCGCGGCGCTTCGCGGATTCCGGGAACCTGGATACCGCGCGGCGCGGTCAAGCAGGTGCTCTACCATCCCGGATCGCTGGTGCTGGAGGACGGCGGCTGGAACCGCCGCTTGCGGATCGACAAGAACGTCAGCGCCGGCAGCGTGATCTGGCACCCCGGCAGCCGCCCGGTGGAGCAGGTCGAGCCGGGCGAAGCGGAACGCTTCCTCTGTATCGGCGCCGCTGGCTACCGCCCGGGCGGGCTGATCCTGGCGCCCGGCGAACGCATGCGCCTGAGTCTCGCCGCCGGCTTGCAATAGGCGGGCGGTCAGTTGTCCTCGTCGAGGGGATAGCGGGTTGGCACCAGGCTTTCCTTGATCCGCCGCAGGTGCGGCTGGAAGTCCACGCCGCGGCGCAGGGTCACTCCGGTGGCCAGTACGTCGAGCACGGTGAGCTGGACGATCCGCGAAGTCATCGGCATGTAGATGTCGGTGTCTTCCGGCAACGGGATGTCCAGGCACAGGGTGCTGGCCCTGGCCAGCGGCGAGCCGGCGGCGGTCAGGCCGAGCACCGAGGCGCCGTTCTCCCGCGCCAGGTGCGCCACCTCCACCAGCTCGCGGGTGCGTCCGGTATAGGAAATCACCACGAACAGGTCGCCGGTATGCGCCACCGAGGCGATCATCCGTTGCATCAGCACGTCGGCCTGGGCGCTCACCGCCAGGTTGAAGCGGAAGAACTTGTGCTGCGCGTCGAGCGCTACCGAGGCCGAGGCGCCAAGACCGAAGAAGTGGATCTGCCGGGCCTGGATCAACAGGTCCACGGCGCGGTCGATGACGCGTGGGTCGAGCAACTTGTGGGCGCTGTCGAGGGAGGCGATGGTGTTGCTGAAGATCTTCCGCGTATAGGCTTCCGGCCCGTCGTCCTCGGCTACCGCCTGGGTTACGAAGGCAGCGCCGCTGGCCAGGCTCTGGGCCAGCTGGATCTTCAGTTCCGGATAGCCGCTCATGCCGAAGGAGCGACAGAAGCGGTTCACCGTCGGTTCGCTGACCGCTGCCGCCTGGGCCAGGGCGGCGATGCTGAAACGGGTGGCCTGCTGCGGGTTCTGCAGGATGACCTCGGCGACTTTGCGCTCCGCCTTGTTCAGTTCGTCCAGGCGGCTCTGGATCTGCTCCAGCAGGTTTTTCATCCGGGTTCCTCGTGTTCTGTCGGCCCGGCGGGGAAGGGCCGGCGGCGGCGCCTATCCTAACGTCAGGCCGGCATGCGACCAACAGCGTGGCGGGCTGGGAAAAATATGTTGTTTAATTACTACATATTTGTCTTAATTGCGCAGTGGATGGCTCAATATCACTCAATATTTGGTTGGTAACAACAAATGCCTGATGTCCGCGTTCTGCCTTGCACGTTAGCGCTGTTCGGTGCGCTGGGCGATCTCGCCTTGCGCAAGCTGTTCCCGGCGCTCTACCAACTCGATCGTGAGAACCTGCTGCACCGCGATACCCGCGTCCTGGCCCTGGCCCGTGACGAAGGCGCTCCCGCCGAACACCTGGCGACGCTGGAGCAGCGCCTGCGCCTGGCAGTGCCGGCGAAGGAGTGGGACGACGCGGTCTGGCAGCGTTTCCGCGAACGCCTCGACTACCTGAGCATGGACTTCCTCGACCCGCAGGCCTATGTCGGCTTGCGCGAGGCGGTGGATGACGAACTGCCGCTGGTCGCCTACTTCGCCACGCCGGCCTCGGTGTTCGGCGGCATCTGCGAGAACCTCGCCGCCGCCGGTCTCGCCGAGCGCACCCGGGTGGTGCTGGAGAAGCCTATCGGTCATGACCTGGAGTCGTCCCGCGAGGTCAACGAGGCAGTCGCCCGGTTCTTCCCGGAAAGCCGCATCTACCGGATTGACCATTACCTGGGCAAGGAGACGGTGCAGAACCTGATCGCCCTGCGCTTCGCCAACAGCCTCTTCGAGACCCAGTGGAACCAGAACCACATCTCCCACGTGGAGATCACCGTGGCCGAGAAGGTCGGCATCGAAGGCCGCTGGGGCTACTTCGACCAGGCCGGGCAACTGCGCGACATGGTGCAGAACCACCTGCTGCAACTGCTCTGCCTGATCGCCATGGATCCGCCCAGCGACCTTTCGGCGGACAGCATTCGCGACGAGAAGGTCAAGGTCCTCCGCGCCCTCGAGCCGATTCCCGCCGAACAACTGGCTTCGCGCGTGGTGCGTGGGCAGTACACCGCCGGTTTCAGCGACGGCAAGGCAGTGCCGGGCTACCTGGAGGAGGAACATGCGAATCGCGACAGCGACGCGGAAACCTTCGTCGCCCTGCGCGTGGATATCCGCAACTGGCGCTGGTCGGGCGTGCCGTTCTACCTGCGCACCGGCAAGCGCATGCCGCAGAAGCTGTCGCAGATCGTCATCCACTTCAAGGAGCCGCCGCACTACATCTTCGCTCCCGAGCAGCGTTCGCTGATCAGCAACCGGCTGATCATCCGCCTGCAGCCGGACGAAGGGATCTCCCTGCAAGTGATGACCAAGGACCAGGGCCTGGGCAAGGGCATGCAATTGCGTACCGGCCCGCTGCAACTGAGTTTTTCCGAGACCTACCACGCGGCGCGGATTCCCGATGCCTACGAGCGTCTGCTGCTGGAGGTCACCCAGGGCAACCAGTACCTGTTCGTACGCAAGGACGAGGTGGAGTTCGCCTGGAAGTGGTGCGACCAGCTGATCGCCGGCTGGGAACGCCTGAGCGAAGCGCCCAAGCCGTATCCGGCGGGGAGTTGGGGGCCGGTGGCCTCGGTGGCCCTGGTGGCCCGCGATGGGAGGAGTTGGTATGGCGATTTCTGAGTTGAAGCTGCCGGCCGGCGTCGGCCTGCAGGTCTGGGGCAGCGCCGCCGAGCAGGCCCGCGGCCTGGCCGCCGAGGTCGCCGGCCGGTTGCGCTTGGCGCTGGCCGAGCAGGGCCAGGCGCTGCTGGTGGTGTCCGGTGGGCGCAGTCCGGTGGCCTTCCTCGAAGCCTTGAGCGAGGAGCCGCTGGACTGGTCGCGGATCACCGTCAGCCTGGCCGACGAGCGCTGGGTGCCGGAGTCGCATGCCGATAGCAACGCCGGCCTGGTTCGCCGCCACCTGCTCCGTGGCGAGGCGGCGAAGGCGCGCTTCATCGGCCTCTACCAGCCGGCGGCGAGCCTGGAGGAAGCGGCCGAGCTGGCCGACCATCACCTGCACGAGCTGCCATTGCCGATCGACGTGCTGGTCCTCGGCATGGGCGACGACGGCCATACCGCCTCGCTGTTCCCGAACAGCCCTGGCCTGGACCTGGCGATGGATCCCCAGGGGACGCGCCGTTGCCTGCCGATGTGGGCGCCGAGCGTGCCGCACCAGCGTCTGACCCTGCCGCGCGCCGTGCTGGCGGCGGCGAAGGTGCGGCTGCTGGCGATCCAGGGCCAGTCCAAGCTGGCCACCCTGAACGCCGCGCTGGCGGTCGAGGACGAACGGCGGATGCCGGTTCGCGCCTTCCTCCGCGCGCCGCTGACGATCCATTGGTACCCCTGAGTGGCGGAGCTGTAGCCATGCACAACCTTGAACAGAAGACCGCCCGCATCGACACGCTGTGCCGGGAGGCGCGCATCCTCCCGGTGATCACCATCGACCGCGAGGCGGACATCCTGCCGATGGCCGATGCCCTCGCCGCCGGCGGCCTGACCGCCCTGGAGATCACCCTGCGCACGGCGCACGGGCTGACTGCCATCCGGCGCCTCAGCGAGGAGCGCCCGCACCTGCGCATCGGCGCCGGCACCGTGCTCGACCCGCGGACCTTCGCCGCTGCGGAAAAGGCCGGGGCGAGCTTCGTGGTCACCCCGGGTTGCACCGACGAGTTGCTGCGCTTCGCCCTGGACAGCGAAGTCCCGCTGTTGCCCGGCGTGGCCAGCGCTTCCGAGATCATGCTCGCCTACCGCCATGGCTACCGCCGCTTCAAGCTGTTTCCCGCCGAAGTCAGCGGCGGCCCGGCGGCGCTGAAGGCGTTCTCGGGACCATTCCCCGATATCCGCTTCTGCCCCACCGGAGGCGTCAGCCTGAACAATCTCGCCGACTACCTGGCGGTACCCAACGTGATGTGCGTCGGCGGCACCTGGATGCTGCCCAAGGCCGTGGTCGACCGCGGCGACTGGGCCCAGGTCGAGCGCCTCAGCCGCGAAGCCCTGGAGCGCTTCGCCGAGCACCGCAGACACTGAGACTGCCCGCCTGGGCATGCCCGGCTTCGGCCGGGTTTTTTTATGCCGTCCGGATTATCCGGGGCATGGAACGGCTAACGTCATCGGCGTTATTCGCCGATGCGCCGGCGTTCCCGCAGATAGTCGCCGAGCCGGCTCTGCAGGTAGGGTACGGCCATGGCATGCGCGAGGTAGGCGTCCACCTCCATCAATCGCCAGTATTGTCCTTCGTCGCCGAAGCGGATGGCCTCGAACTCGCGGTCCTCCAGGCGCGCCACCAGGAAGTAGGCGAAGGGCGCGCTGCCGCTGGTGCTCGGATACTGTCGCTGCCATTCGATACGAGGTTCTTCCAGGCGGATGGAGAACTCTTCCTCGAGTTCGCGCAGGGCGCATTCGGCAGGCGTCTCCAGGCCCTCACGGCCGCCGCCGGGAAAGTCCCAGTAGCCGGGGAAGGGAATGCCGGGTTTTTCGTCGCGTTTGTAGACGACCAGGTGGTCGCCATAGAACAGCGCCAGCTTGGCGCCGCTGAAGGGAGGGACATCGTGCACCGGGGCCTCCGGGTGGCGGGGTGGGTGAACCCGGCCTAGTCTAGCGGGATTGTCCGGGTTTCCGCCCGGGGACGGTGCTTTGTCCTGACGAAGCGCGTATGATGCGCGCCCTTCGATTCGTTGCCAGCCACACCGGGAGGTGCCCAGATGAACGATACCCCAGAGAATCCCCACGTACCGGTCGGGGAAAAATTGCAGAAAGTCCTCGCCCGTCTCGGCGTCGGTTCCCGGCGCGACGTAGAAGTGTGGATCGCCGAAGGCCGGGTCAACGTCAATGGCAGCGTGGCCAGCCTCGGCCAGCGGGTCGACAGCCACGATGCGATCACCGTCGATGGCCACCTGATCCGTCGCGAAGAGGCCGCCGAGAGTGTCCGTCGCGTGCTGATCTACAACAAGCCGGAAGGCGAGGTCTGCACCCGCGACGATCCGGAAGGCCGCCCGACCATCTTCGACCGCCTGCCGCGCCTGCGCACCGGTCGCTGGATCAATGTCGGTCGCCTGGACATCAATACCACCGGCCTGCTGCTGTTCACCACCGATGGCGAACTGGCCAACCGCCTGATGCATCCTTCCTATGAGATGGACCGTGAATACGCGGTACGGGTGCGCGGCGAGGTCACCGAAGAGATGATCGAGCGCCTGCTCAACGGCGTGATGCTCGAGGACGGCCCGGCCAAGTTCAGCGATATCCAGCAGGCGCCGGGCGGCGAAGGCTTCAACCACTGGTACCACTGCGTAGTGATGGAGGGCCGCAACCGCGAGGTGCGCCGGTTGTGGGAATCCCAGGGGTTGGTGGTCAGCCGCCTCAAGCGGGTGCGTTTCGGCCCGGTGTTCCTGACCTCCGAGCTGACCATGGGCCGCTACCGCGAAATGGACCAGCGCGAGATCGATATCCTCAGCGAGGAAGTCGGCCTCAAGCCGGTGGCCCTGCCGGGCATGACCACCAAGGCGCGCGAGAAGGCCGAACGCCAGCAGCGCAAGCAGGCCCGTCCGCTGGCGCGCAGCGAGCGTCCGGAAGCCGGGCGCAAGCGTGCGCCGCGGCGCGAGGACGGCGAAAATGCCGCTCGTCGCGCGCCGGCTTCGCGTCCCGCGCGCGGTCCGCAGCCGAGCGCCGAGCGCAAGGGGCGCGAGCAGGGCACTCCGGTTGCCGAGCGGCCCCGCGAGAGCAACCGCAAGCCGCGCCCGAGCAAGCCGCGCGACGAGCGTCCGGCCAGCGCGCCGGGCGACAAGCCGGCGGCCCGCAAGCCGCAGGTCAAGCGGCGGCCGAAACCGGCCGGCGACGGTATGCGTCCGGGCTTCCGCCGCTGAGCGGAAAGCGCCCTGGAAAGGCCCCTTCGGGGGCCTTTTTCATGCCTGGGAATCGGTGTCTAATGGTCGCCCGCACACAAGGAGGTGGTGAAATGCACAGGATCCTGGCTATCGCGCTCTGCATGCTATGGAGCGTCGCCGGGCTGGCCGCGGATGCGGCGATGCCGGCGCAGAGCTGCGCAAGCCTTGGCGAGGCGACGGCCGGCCCCGAGGACAACTTCCGTCCGCCGCTGGAGGGCGAGGTGATCGACAAGGGGCGCGCCTATTTCCACAGCGCGCCGCGTGCCGACTGTGTCACCGGGGTCTTCGTGATTCCCGGCGACTTCATCACTGTCTACAAGCCGAGCGGCGAGTGGCTGAACGTCATGTACGTGGCTCGAGACGGCAAGGAAACCAGCGGCTGGCTGCTGGAGAAGCGCGTCCGCTTGCGCCAGGCCTATGGCGGCCCGGACGAGCCGGCGCAGCCATAAGAGGCAGGACCTTGGCGGAAACCGTGACTGCGCCGGTGAGAGCCGTTGCTACTGCCGTCGCCCAATGCGCCCGCTCCGCGCTTCGGGGTGTGCGAGTCGGCAAGCCTCAGGCGCAGCGCAGGCGGTTGCGGCCGTCGCGCTTGGCTTCGTAGAGCGCCTCGTCGACCCGTCGCAGCAGGTCGTCGCTGCCTTCGCCGGGCCGCAGGTCGGCGCAACCGAGGCTGATCGACAGCTTCAGCGGTTCGCCGGCGTGCCGGTAGTCCAGTTCCTCCACAGCCTGGCGCAGGCGTTCGCCGACCATGCAGGCAGCCTGCAGCGGCGTGCTGGACAGCAGGACGAGGAATTCCTCGCCGCCGAAGCGGAACACCATGTCGACATTGCGCAGGTGGTCCTTGATGGTTTCCGCCACGGCCTTGAGGGCTTCGTCGCCGACGGCGTGACCGTAGTGGTCGTTGACCCGCTTGAAGTGGTCGATATCGAGCATCAGCACCGAGAGCGGTTGCAGGTTGCGCCGGGCCAGTTCCAGTTCGCGGCCGAGCGCCTGGTCCATGGCTATGCGGTTGCCGGTGCCGGTCAGGGCGTCGCGCAGGGCGGTCTGGATCGCGGCGCGATAGAGCAGGGCGTTGCGCAGCGGGAACAGCAGGGTGCCGAGCAGGCTCTCCAGTTGCCGTTGTTCGTCTTCGCCGAGGCGCTGGCGGCGACGGAAGATCAGTTCGCCGAGGTAGTCGCTGTCATGGCTCAGGCGATAGCTCACCGAATGCTTGGCGCTGCTGCCGAACTCCAGGCGCAGGTCGGAGCCCGGATGGCGGTAGCCAAGGGCATCCAGCGGGATCAGTTGGCGGACTTCCTCGAAGAACAGGCCGAGAATCCGCTCCGCCTCCAGGCTGCTCTGCAACTGTAGGGTCAGTTGCTGGCGCAACTCCGTCAGGTTGCTGGCGCGCGGCCCGCTGGCGTTGCCACCGGGCTGGGGGCCGCGCTTCTGCTTGGCGGCGTCGAAATCGATGGTATTGGACTGCTTGGGAGGAGCCATGCGCGGAACCTCTGGCGCGAAAGACGGCGACAGTAGGGCTAAGGCGAGTTTCGTGCCAGCCAACTGAAGAACGGAGAAATCAGAGGCACAGACAGGTTTTCCTAGGAATGGTTTCCACATTCTGTAGGAATTTCGGAGAGATTTCGACGGAATAATGGCGTTTTGCTGGCGAGTGGCCGAGGCGCTCGTCGGAAAGCTGGCGCTCCGCTAGCGGAGCGCCGCCATGGTTCAACTGAAGGCGTTGATGAACCAGGTGATCGCCGGGATGGCGACGAGATCGATCAGTACCGCGCCGCACAGGGGCACGATGATGAAGGCCTTGTGCGAGAACACCCGATAGTGCTCGCAGACCGCGCCCATGTTGGCCACCGCGTTGGGCGTGGCGCCCAGGCCGTGGCCGAGGAAGCCGGCGCAGAGCACCGCGGCGTCGTAGTTGCGGCCGAGCAGGCGGAACAGCACGAAGATCGTCAGCAGCAACAGCACCGCGACCTGGATGAACAGTACGCCGAGCAGCGGCAGGCCGAGGTTCTCCAGCTCCCAGAACTTCAGGCTCATCATCGCCATGGTCAGGAAGATGCCCAGGCAGACGTCGCCCAGGGTGCCGACGGCGTGGTCCGGAATGCGCAGCCAGCCGAGCCGGTCGTCGAGGTTGCGCAGGACGATGGCGATGAACATCGCCCCGACATAACTGGGCAGCACCAGGCCCAGGCGTTCCTCGAGCGCGTCGCCGAGCCAGAAGCCGAGCACCATCACCAGCAGCACGCAGGTCAGCAGGCGCAGCAGGAGATTGCCGTCCAGCGTGGCCGCCGCATGCTGGCGTCGCTCCTGCTGGCCGAGGGCTTCCAGCCGATTGTCGCTTTCCGCCTGCACCGGCAGGCGGTTGCGTTCGATCAGCCAGTGCGCCACCGGGCTGCCGAGCAGCCCGCCAGCGACCATGCCGAAGGTGGCCGAGGCCAGCGCCACGGTGGTCGCGCCCTGGGCGCCGAGCCCTTCCGCAACCGGGCCGAAGGCCGCCGCCGCGCCGAAGCCGCCTTCCAGCGAGACCGCGCCGGCCATGATCCCGAGCAACGGGTCGAGGCCGAGCAGTCCGGCGCTGCCGACGCCGATCAGGTTCTGCAGTATCGCCAGCGCCCAGCAGGCCGACAGGTAGACCAGCAGGGTCTTGCCGCCCTTGCGCAGCAGGCCGAGGCTGCCACCGAGGCCGACGGTGGTGAAGAACGCCACCATCAGGGGTGTCTGCAGGCTGGTGTCGAGGCCGATGTCGAGCCAGCCGCGATCCCTGAGCAGCCAGACCAGGAAGGCGAAGCCGAAGCCGGCGATCACCGGCGACGGTACGCACAGACGTGTCAGCCAGCGGCTGCGCTTCTTCAATTGGCTGCCGAGGGCGAGCAGGAGCAGGGCGAGGGCGGTGGTGGACAGGGCGTCCAGGTGCAATGTCGGCATGGCGTGGCTCTATTGTTGTTGTGTGGGCGAAAGGGCGATCAGTTGACCAGGCTGTCGACCAGGCGCGCGGCGATCCGGGCGGTGCGCTGGTCGCTATCGAGTTGCGGGTTGAGTTCGGCGATGTCGGCCAGGCGCAGCTTGCCGCTGGCCTTGGCGCGGCGGACCAGGTGCTCCACCACCGGCATTTCCACGCCGTGCGCCGAGGGCGCGCTGACGCCGGGCGCCTGGGCGGCCGGGAGCACGTCGAGGCAAACGGTCAGGTAGAGGTGGTCGACGGATTGCAGGAAGCTGTCGAGGAAGGCTTCGCTGCGTTCCAGGTTCCATGGCTGCAACTGGCGGTCCAGCAGGTAGCGCACACCCAGGCGCTGGGCCTGGTCGAACAGCGCCGCGGTGTTGCTCAGGCGGCTGATGCCCAGGCAGCAGTAGGCGAACGGCCAGTCGCTGGCCTGGCAGAGTTCGGCGATCTGGCGGAACGGCGTGCCGGAGCTGGCCCGTTCGGCGTGGCGCAGGTCGAAATGCGCGTCGAAATTGAGGATACCGATGCGCGGCAGGCGCTCATGCCGACTCAAGTGGCGGGCGAGGCCGGCGAAGCTGGCGTAGGCGATTTCGTGGCCGCCGCCCAGTCCGACCACCCGGTGGCCGCGCGCGAGCAGGTCGGCGACGCGTTGCGCGTAGCATTCCTGGGCGGCTTCCAGATCGTCGCCGGCGACGATGTCGCCGGCATCGTAGATCGCTTGCTCGCCGTGCCAGGCCAGGTTGGCCAGCGCGTGACGCAAGGCTGGCGGTCCGTGGCGCGCGCCCTGGCGACCCTGGTTGCGGCGCACGCCTTCGTCGCTGGCGAACCCGAGCAGCACGCTGGCCGCTTCGGCGTCGTCTGCGTAGGGACGCATCCATTGGTGCCAGCGCCGCGCGTCGGCGCCTTCCTGGCTATCGATCCGGCCTTGCCAGAGGCTCATGTCGGGGGCGGGGTACATCGAAACTCCTGTCGGTCAGTCCAGCCGCGCGGAAAGTCGCGCGGCGGCGTCGAGGGTCCATTGCCGCAAGCGTTCGCTGCGCGACTGGGCGCGCAAGGTGGGGGCCATCAGGCTGAGGGCGCCGTGCAGGCGCTGGCGGCTGTCCAGCAGCGGTACGCTGATGCCCCAGACGCCTTCGTCGATCTCGCCCTGGCTGACGGCGTAGCCCTGTTCGCGGATCAGCCGGAGTTCCTGCTCCAGCTTGTCGATACGCTCGGCGGAGAGTTCCTGGGCGAGGTACAGCTCCTCGCGCCGTTCGTCCTCCAGGTGCGCCAGCAGGGCTTTGGCCGAGGCGCCATGCAACAGCGGCTGCGCCAGCCCTTTCTGGTAGCAGCAGCGCAGCGGCTGCGGACTGTCGAACAGTTCCAGGCAGATCGCCTGCTGGTTGCTGGCCACCATCAGCGCCACGCTCTCCTGGCTCAGGTCGGCCAGGCGCTTGAGTTCCGGTTTGGCGAGACCGATCAGCGAGGCCTCGCGATCGAATTTCTTCGCCAGTTGCAGGCAGGCCGGGCCGGGCAGGTAGCGGCCCTGGCCGGCCTGTTCTTCGGCCAGGCCCCAGCGCAACAGGGTCTTCAGGTGCCGGTAGGTGCTGCTCAGCGGCTGCTCCAGGGTCAGCGACAGCTCCTTGGCAGACAGGGCTTCGGGAGCCTGGCCGAGGGCAATGAGGATCTGCAGCAGGCGATCGGTGGGGGAATGCTTCGACATGGGAACTCCTTGACCCACAGGGTGAAGGCGATTTCCCGGAAAATGAAACCACTTTCCCACTCAGTGGGAAAAATATGCAAAAAGAATGGGAAGTTCCGGACGGGAAGAGGGAAGGGAAGGACAGGGCAGCCTCGCCGGGCGGCGAGGCTGCCGGGGAATCACTGGGCGTCGAAGGCCTGGCCGTTGACGCCGGCGCTGTCCGGCCCCATGAGGTACAGATAGACCGGCATGATCTCCTCGCCGGTGGGGTTGTTCAGCGGGTTTTCCCCAGGGTAGGCGAGGGCGCGCATGCTGGTGCGGGTGGCGCCGGGGTTGACGCTGTTGGCGCGGATCGCGCTGGTACCGTCGAGTTCGTCGGCAAGGGTCTGCATCAGGCCCTCGGTGGCGAACTTCGATACCGAATAGGCGCCCCAGTAGGCGCGGCCCTTCCGGCCCACGCTGCTCGAGGTAAAGATGATCGAGGCGTCGCTGGAGAGCTTCATCAGCGGCAGCATGGCGGTGGTCAGCATGAACATGGCATTGACGTTCACCTGCATCACGCGCATGAAGTTCTCCCCGGAAATCTGCTGCATCGGCGAGCGCGGACCGAGGATCGAAGCGTTGTGCAGCAGGCCGTCGATGCGGCCGAACTCGTTCTCCAGGGTTGCCGCCAGTTCCTCGAACTGGTGCGGCTGGGCGGTCTCCAGGTTGAACGGGATCACGGCGGCCTGCGGATGGCCGGCGGCCTCGATGGCGTCGTAGACCTCGTTCAGGTACTCCTCGGTCTTGCCCAGCAGCAGCACGGTGGCGCCGTGGGCGGCGAAGGTCTTGGCGGCGGCGGCGCCGATGCCGCGGCCGGCGCCGGTGACCAGGATCACGCGGTCTTTCAGCAGGTCGGGGCGGGCGGAGTACTGGAACATGTCGAATCCTTTGAATGCATGACCCGCCTGGCGGCGGGTCGTTGTCTGTCGGCGGCGCTGCGGATCAGCAGTCGCAGAGCGCGCGGTCGAGAACGTCGATGAGTTCGCGCGGGTGGTCGACGATCACGTCGGCGCCCCAGTGCGCGGGGTTGTCTTCGGGGTGGATGTAGCCGTAGCGCACCGCCGCGGTCTTGGTCCCGGCGTCGCGGCCGGATTCGATGTCGCGCAGGTCGTCGCCGATGAACAGCACCCTCGACGGATCGATGCCGAGCTGGCTACAGGCCAGTAGCAGCGGCTCGGGATCGGGCTTGCTGCGGGTCACGTGGTCCGGACAGACCAGCACCCTGGAACGCTCGGCGTAGCCCAGGCGCTGCATGATCGGTTCGGCGAAGCGCACCGGCTTGTTGGTCACCACGCCCCAGATCAACCCGGCTTTCTCGATCGCCGCGAGCAGTTCGGGGATGCCGTCGTAGGGCCGGCTGAGAACCGCGCAATGCTCCTGGTAGCGGTCGAGGAACTCCTGGCGCAGGGGTTCCAGTTCCGGGCTGTCCAGCGACAGGCCGAAGGCCGCGGCAACCATCGCGCGCGCGCCGCCGGAGACCACGTCGCGCACCCGTTGCTCGTCCACCGGCGGCAGGCCGTGGGCGGCACGCATGGCCTGGGTGATGGCGATGAAGTCCGGCGCCGTGTCGAGCAGGGTGCCATCCATGTCGAACAGTACCGCTTTGAGCCGCATGCGCTTCACGCCTCCCGCTGGGTCTGGACCATGTAGTTGACGTCGACGTCGTTGGCCAGCTTGTAGTGCTTGGTCAGCGGGTTGTAGGTCAGGCCGATGATGTCCTTGACCTCGAGACCGGCCTCGCGCGACCAGGCGCCGAGTTCCGACGGACGGATGAACTTGCGGAAATCGTGGGTCCCGCGCGGCAGCAACTGGAGGATGTATTCCGCGCCGATCACCGCGAACAGGTAGGCCTTGGGATTGCGGTTGATGGTCGAGAGGAATACCTGTCCGCCCGGCTTGACCAGGCGGTGGCAGGCGCGGATCACCGAGGCCGGGTCCGGCACGTGTTCGAGCATCTCCAGGCAGGTGACCACGTCGAATTGCCCGGGCATTTCCTCGGCCATCTGCTCGGCGGTGATCTGCCGGTAGTCGACGGCGACGCCGGATTCCAGCTGGTGCAGGCGCGCCACCGCGAGCGGCGCTTCGCCCATGTCGATGCCGGTGACGCTGGCGCCGCGCTGGGCCATGGCTTCGCTGAGGATGCCGCCGCCGCAACCGATGTCGAGCACCTTCTTGCCGGCCAGGCCGGCGCGCTCGTCGATCCAGTTGACGCGCAGCGGGTTGATGTCGTGGAGTGGCTTGAACTCGCTCTCGCGGTCCCACCAGCGATGGGCCAGTGCCTCGAATTTGGCGATCTCGGCGTGGTCGACGTTGCTCATAATCGTTCCCGTTGAAGAGTGAAGCCTTTGGGGGAAGGGCCGCGGCGGCGGAATCCAATCCTTCATGTTGCCAGCTTTGGCGGAGGGATGGGGCCGGCGGCGGTTCGCCTTCCTATGTCAGTTTGTCGCAGCGGGCCGGCCCGCCGCGGTTCAGGACCTGTCGCTGGCGGCGATCTTCGCCCCCCATTCGCGGGCCCTGGCGATCAGACGCTGTTCGTCGTGACGGAGCAGGCGGCCGTCGTCGAGGAGTTGCCTGCCGCCGACCCAGACGTGCCGCACGCAGTCGCGGCCGCTGGCATAGATAAGTTGCGAAACCGGGTCGTAGACCGGTTGCTGGGCCAGGCCGGACAGATCGAAGGCCACCAGGTCGGCGGCCTTGCCGGTTTCCAGGGAGCCGATCAGGCGCTCCAGGCCAAGCGCGCGGGCGCCGTTCAGGGTGGCCATGCGCAGCGCGCGGTGGGCGTCGAGGGCGGTGGCCTGGCCGTACACGGCCTTGGCCAGCAGCGCCGCGGTGCGGGTCTCGCCGAGCAGGTCGAGGTCGTTGTTGCTCGCCGCGCCGTCGGTGCCGATGGCTACGTTGACCCCGGCCTGCCAGAGCTTTTCCACCGGGCAGAAGCCGCTGGCCAGCTTGAGGTTGGATTCCGGGCAGTGGATCACCGAACTGTTGGTTTCCACCAGCATCGCCAGGTCGTCGTCGTCCACCTGGGTCATGTGCACCGCCTGGAAGCGTGGGCCGAGCAGGCCGAGGCGGTGCAGGCGGGCCAGCGGGCGCTCGCCGTTGCGCTCCGTGGCCTGCTCCACCTCGAAGGCGGTCTCGTGGACGTGCATCTGGATGCTGGCGTCGAGTTCCTCGGTGAGCACCAGGATCTGCTCCAGCTTGTCGTCGCTCACCGTATAAGGGGCGTGCGGGCCGAAGGCGATGCGGATGCGCGGGTGGTGCTTGAGGTCGTCGAACAGCGCCATGCCCTGGCGGATCGCCTCGGCGCTGTCGCGGGCGCCGGGGATCGGGAAGTCCAGTACCGGGATCGCCACCTGGGCGCGTACCCCGCTGTCATGGACCACGCCGCAGATGGCCTGTGGATAGAAGTACATGTCGGAGAAACAGGTGATGCCGCCCTTTACCTGTTCGGCGATGGCCAGCTCCGTGCCGTCGCGGATGAAATCCTCGCTGACCCATTGGCCTTCGGCCGGCCAGATGTGGTCCTGCAGCCAGGTCATCAGCGGCAGGTCGTCGGCGAGACCGCGGAACAGACTCATCGCCGAATGGCCGTGGGCGTTGACCAGGCCGGGGGCGAGCAGCATGCCGGGCAATTCGCGGATTTCCGTGGCGCCATGGCGCATGGCCTGCTCGCGCGGCGCGACCAGGGCGATCTGGCCGTCGCGGATGCCCAGCGCGTGGTCGCGCAGCACCACCCCGGCGGGCTCCACGGGGACGATCCAGGTCGGCAGCAGGAGGAGGTCGAAGGGGTTACGGACGTTGGGCATGGCGGCGCATCCTGGGCGCAGAGCGGGAAGCCGGAAGTATACCCGAGCGTCCGCGGCTGGGGCTCGTTATAATCCGCAGCTTTTCCGTGATTCAGCGAGAGGTGTGTGCATGCGAGAGCGACTGCTGGCGGCCGAGCGGGTCAAGGCGATCGAGTGGCGGGACGGTACGCTGCGGTTGCTGGATCAGCGCCTGCTGCCCCAGGAGGAGGTCTGGCTCGAACATGAGTCGGCGGCCGAGGTGGCCAAGGCCATTCGCGATATGGTTGTGCGCGGCGCGCCGGCCATCGGCATCAGCGCCGCCTACGGCATCGTCCTTGGCGCCCGCGCGCGCCTGGCGCAGGGCGGCGACTGGCGCGCCGCGCTGGAGGAGGACTTCCGCCTGCTGGCCGACTCGCGACCCACGGCGGTCAACCTGTTCTGGGCGCTGAACCGCATGCGCGACCGTCTGGAGCGAATGAAAGAGGGCGACCAGCCGCTGGCGGTGCTGGAAGCCGAGGCGATCTCCATCCATGAAAGCGACCGCGAGGCCAACCTGACCATGGCCCAGTTGGGCATGGAGCTGATCCGCAAGCAGCAAGGCAGCCCGCAGAACATCCTCACCCACTGCAATACCGGCGCCCTGGCGACCGGCGGGTTCGGCACCGCGCTGGGGGTGATCCGCGCCGCGCACCTGGAAGGCCTGGTCAATCGCATCTACGCCGACGAAACCCGGCCCTGGCTCCAGGGCTCGCGACTGACCGCCTGGGAGCTGGCCAACGAAGGCATCCCGGTCAGCCTGAACGTGGATTCGGCCGCCGCGCACCTGATGAAGACCGAAAACATCACCTGGGTCATCGTCGGCGCCGACCGCATCACCGCCAATGGCGATGTCGCCAACAAGATCGGCACCTACCAGTTGGCAGTCAACGCCATGCACCACGGCGTGCGCTTCATGGTGGTGGCGCCGAGTTCGACCATCGACATGAACCTGGAGAGCGGCGAGGACATCCCGATCGAAGAGCGCGACGGTCGCGAACTGCTGGAAATCGGCGGGCGACGGGTGACGGCCGAGGTCGATGCCTACAATCCGGTATTCGACGTGACCCCGGCGGACCTTATCGATGCCATCGTGACCGAGCGTGGCGTCGTCGAGCGTCCCGACGCCGAGCGCATGGCCGCCCTGATGAGCCGCAAGCGCCTGCATTGAACGAGGCGACTGGAGGTCGTCCCCGCCAGGGCCTTTGCCTTGGGCTGGGGCGTGGGCTGTGGTAAGCTCCGACGGTTATTCGAGCGCCCCGCGGAGGGGCCTCGAGAGTGCGCGAATCCTTGACTCAAGTCGTTGATTTGTAGTGAGTTGGCGCTGCTCGGGCATGCGCCGACCTACTTCGTTTGCCTCAGGATCGAGGCGGCGAAGTTCCACCAGAAAAAGGAACCAGGCTTCTCATGGGCGAACTGGCCAAAGAAATTCTCCCGGTCAATATCGAAGACGAGCTGAAACAGTCCTATCTCGACTACGCGATGAGCGTGATCGTCGGGCGGGCCCTGCCGGATGCACGTGACGGCCTGAAGCCGGTGCACCGCCGTGTGCTTTATGCCATGAGCGAGCTGGGCAACGACTGGAACAAGCCCTACAAGAAATCCGCCCGTGTGGTCGGCGACGTGATCGGTAAGTACCACCCGCACGGCGACACCGCGGTCTACGACACCATCGTGCGCATGGCGCAGCCGTTCTCGCTGCGCTACATGCTGGTAGACGGCCAGGGCAACTTCGGTTCGGTGGACGGCGACAACGCCGCAGCCATGCGATACACCGAAGTGCGCATGGCCAAGCTGGCCCATGAACTGCTGGCGGACCTGGAAAAGGAAACCGTCGACTGGGTGCCCAACTACGATGGCACCGAGCAGATCCCGGCGGTCATGCCGACCAAGATTCCCAACCTGCTGGTCAACGGTTCCAGCGGTATCGCCGTGGGCATGGCGACCAACATCCCGCCGCACAACCTCGGCGAAGTGATCGACGGCTGCCTGGCGCTGATGGACAACCCCGACCTGACCGTCGATGAGCTGATGCAGTACATCCCC
Organism: Pseudomonas sp. 203-8; assembly: GCF_020708595.1. Taxonomy (NCBI): domain Bacteria; kingdom Pseudomonadati; phylum Pseudomonadota; class Gammaproteobacteria; order Pseudomonadales; family Pseudomonadaceae; genus Pseudomonas; species Pseudomonas sp. 203-8. Next base: position 17,792 of record NZ_JAJFDF010000004.1, read on the forward strand.
GGTCCGGACTTCCCCACCGCCGGCATCATCAACGGCCGCGCCGGGATCATCGAGGCCTACCGCACCGGTCGCGGGCGCATCTACATCCGTGCCCGCGCCGTCGTCGAGGAGATGGAGAAGGGCGGCGGTCGCGAGCAGATCATCATCACCGAGCTGCCGTACCAGTTGAACAAGGCGCGGTTGATCGAGAAGATCGCCGAGCTGGTGAAAGAGAAGAAGATCGAGGGTATTTCCGAGCTGCGCGACGAGTCCGACAAGGACGGCATGCGCGTGGTCATCGAGCTGCGTCGCGGCGAGGTGGGCGAGGTGGTCCTCAACAACCTCTATGCCCAGACCCAGCTGCAGAGCGTGTTCGGCATCAACGTGGTGGCCCTGGTCGACGGCCAGCCGCGCACGCTGAACCTGAAGGACATGCTCGAGGTGTTCGTCCGCCACCGCCGCGAAGTGGTGACCCGGCGTACCGTCTACGAGCTGCGCAAGGCCCGCGAGCGCGGGCACATCCTGGAAGGCCAGGCGGTCGCCCTGTCGAACATCGACCCGGTGATCGAGCTGATCAAGAGTTCGCCGACCCCGGCCGAGGCCAAGGAACGCCTGATCGCCACTGCCTGGGAGTCCAGCGCGGTGGAAGCGATGGTCGAGCGTGCCGGCGCCGACGCCTGTCGTCCGGAAGACCTGGATCCGCAGTACGGCCTGCGCGACGGCAAGTACTACCTGTCGCCGGAGCAGGCCCAGGCGATCCTCGAGCTGCGCCTGCATCGCCTGACCGGCCTGGAGCACGAGAAGCTGCTCTCCGAATACCAGGAAATCCTCAACCTGATCGGCGAGCTGATCCGCATCCTGACCAACCCGGCGCGCCTGATGGAGGTGATCCGTGAGGAGCTGGAAGCGGTCAAGGCCGAATTCGGCGATGCTCGCCGCACCGAGATCGTGGCTTCCCAGGTCGACCTGACCATCGCCGACCTGATCACCGAGGAAGACCGCGTGGTGACCATCTCCCACGGCGGCTACGCCAAGTCCCAGCCGCTGGCCGCCTACCAGGCGCAGCGTCGCGGCGGCAAAGGCAAGTCCGCCACCGGGATGAAGGACGAGGACTACATCGAACACCTGCTGGTGGCCAACAGCCATGCGACCCTCCTGCTGTTCTCCAGCAAGGGCAAGGTCTACTGGCTGCGTACCTTCGAGATTCCGGAAGCCTCGCGTACCGCGCGTGGCCGGCCGCTGGTGAACCTGCTGCCGCTGGACGAGGGCGAGCGGATCACCGCGATGTTGCAGATCGACCTGGAGGCGCTGCAGCAGAACGGCGGCGCCGATGACGACCTCGACGAAGCCGAAGGCGCGGTGCTCGAGGGCGAGGTGGTCGAGGCCGCCGAGGTCGAGGAAGTCGAGGGCGAGACCGCCGAGCTGGTGGCCGAGCCGACCGGCGCCTACATCTTCATGGCCACCGCCTTCGGTACCGTGAAGAAGACCCCGCTGGTGCAGTTCAGCCGTCCGCGCAGCAGCGGCCTGATCGCGCTCAAGCTGGAAGAGGGCGACACCCTGATCGCCGCCGCGATCACCGATGGCGCCAAGGAAGTCATGCTGTTCTCCAGCGCCGGCAAGGTGATCCGCTTCGCCGAGAGCGTGGTGCGCATCATGGGCCGCAACGCCCGCGGCGTACGTGGCATGCGCCTGGGCAAGGGGCAGCAGCTGATCTCCATGCTGATTCCGGAGTCCGGGGCGCAGATCCTCACCGCCTCCGAGCGCGGCTTCGGCAAGCGTACCCCGCTGAGCAAGTTCCCGCGTCGCGGCCGCGGCGGCCAGGGGGTGATCGCCATGGTCACCAACGAGCGCAACGGCGCGCTGATCGCCGCGGTACAGGTCCAGGAAGGCGAGGAGATCATGCTGATTTCCGACCAGGGCACCCTGGTGCGGACGCGTGTCGACGAAGTCTCCCTGTCCGGCCGCAATACCCAGGGCGTAACCCTGATCAAGCTCGCCAGCGACGAGGTACTGGTCGGTCTGGAGCGTGTCCAGGAGCCGTCGGGCGGAGATGACGAGGACCTGCCCGAGGGCGAGGAAGCTGCCGAATCTCTGGGCGAGTCGGCCGAGTCCGAGTCCGAGCCCGCGGCGGAAGCGGAAGGCAACGAAGAGTAAGGCTCGGGGCGGGCGCCTGCGCCCGCCCGGCCGATGACCTCGGCGGATAACTCACGGCTATCCGCCCTACCTATAGCGAGAGTGGATGTGAGCAAGCGAGCCTTCAATTTCTGCGCCGGTCCCGCGGCGCTTCCCGACGCAGTTCTGCAACGTGCCCAGGCCGAGCTTCTCGACTGGCGGGGCAAGGGCCTTTCGGTCATGGAAATGAGCCACCGTAGTGATGACTACGTGGCCATCGCCAGCAAGGCCGAGCAGGACCTGCGCGACCTGCTCGACATTCCCTCGGACTACAAGGTGCTGTTCCTGCAGGGCGGCGCCAGCCAGCAGTTCGCCGAGATCCCGCTGAACCTGCTGCCCGAAGATGGCGTCGCCGACTATATCGATACCGGTATCTGGTCGAAGAAGGCCATCGAGGAGGCTCGTCGCTATGGCACCGTGAATGTCGCGGCCAGCGCCAAGGAGTACGACTACTTCGCCATTCCGGGTCAGAACGAGTGGACGCTGACCAAGGACGCGGCCTATGTGCACTACGCCTCCAACGAGACCATCGGCGGCCTCGAGTTCGACTGGATTCCCGAGACCGGCGACGTGCCGCTGGTCACCGACATGTCCTCCGACATCCTCTCGCGCCCGCTCGACGTGTCCCGCTTCGGCCTGATCTATGCCGGGGCGCAGAAGAACATCGGCCCGTCCGGCCTGGTGGTGGTGATCGTTCGCGAAGACCTGCTCGGCCGCGCCCGCAGCGTCTGTCCGACCATGCTCAACTACAAGATCGCCGCGGACAACGGTTCCATGTACAACACCCCGGCGACTTACTCCTGGTACCTGTCCGGCCTGGTCTTCGAATGGCTGAAGGAGCAGGGCGGGGTGACCGCGATGGAGCAGCGCAACCGCGCCAAGAAGGACCTGCTGTACAAGACCATCGATGCCAGCGACTTCTACACCAACCCGATCCAGCCGAGCGCCCGCTCCTGGATGAACGTGCCGTTCCGCCTGGCCGACGAGCGTCTCGACAAGCCGTTCCTGGAAGGCGCCGAGGCGCGCGGGCTGCTCAACCTGAAAGGCCACCGCTCGGTCGGCGGCATGCGCGCTTCCATCTACAACGCCCTTGGCCTGGACGCGGTCGAGGCGCTGGTCGCATACATGGCGGAGTTCGAGAAGGAGCACGGCTGATGGCGGACCAGGACCAGCTCAAGGCCTTGCGCCTGCGCATCGACAGCCTCGACGAGAAGTTGCTCGAGCTGATCAGCGAGCGTGCCCGTTGCGCCCAGGACGTGGCGCGAGTCAAGACCCAGACCCTGGGCGAGGGCGAGGCGCCGGTGTTCTACCGTCCCGAGCGCGAAGCCTGGGTGCTCAAGCACATCATGCAATTGAACAAGGGGCCGCTGGACAACGAAGAGGTCGCGCGGCTGTTCCGCGAGATCATGTCGTCCTGCCTGGCGCTTGAGCAGCCGCTGAAAGTGGCCTATCTCGGACCCGAGGGCACCTTTACCCAGGCCGCGGCACTAAAGCATTTCGGCAACGCGGTGATCAGCACGCCGATGGCGGCGATCGACGAGGTGTTCCGCGAGGTCGCCGCCGGCGCGGTGAACTTCGGCGTGGTGCCTGTGGAAAACTCCACCGAGGGGGCGGTCAACCATACCCTCGACAGCTTCCTCGAGCACGACATGGTGATCTGCGGCGAAGTCGAGTTGCGTATCCACCATCACCTGCTGGTCGGCGAAACCACCAAGACCGACAACATCACCCGGATCTATTCCCATGCCCAATCCCTCGCGCAATGTCGCAAGTGGCTGGACTCGCACTACCCGAGCGTCGAGCGGGTGGCGGTGTCGAGCAACGCCGACGCGGCCAAGCGGGTGAAGAGCGAGTGGAATTCGGCGGCGATCGCCGGCGACATGGCGGCCAGCCTGTACGACCTGAGCAAGCTGCACGAGAAGATCGAGGACCGCCCGGACAACTCCACGCGCTTCCTGATCATCGGCAACCAGGAAGTGCCGCCGACCGGCGACGACAAGACCTCGATCATCGTTTCCATGCGCAACAAGCCGGGGGCCCTGCACGAGCTGCTGGTACCGTTCCACAACAATGGTATCGACCTGACCCGCATCGAAACCCGCCCGTCGCGCAGCGGCAAATGGACCTACGTGTTCTTCATCGATTTCGTCGGCCACCATAAAGAACCGCTGATCAAGGACGTCCTGGAGAAGATCGGCCAGGAAGCCGTCGCCCTGAAGGTCCTGGGCTCCTATCCGAAAGCGGTGCTCTGAGCGCGCTGTCATTCCGAAGAGACGGGTCATCGATGAATGCCCCGTCCCGCGTCGAGGCTGAACTATCCATGTCCGATTTCCTTGCCCTGGCCCAGCCGGGGGTGCAAAAGCTGTCGCCCTACGTCCCTGGCAAGCCGGTGGACGAACTGGCCCGCGAGCTGGGCATCGACCCTGCGGCGATCGTCAAGCTCGCCAGCAACGAGAACCCGCTGGGTGCGAGCCCAAAGGCGCTGGAGGCTATCCGCGCCGAACTGGCGGAACTGACCCGTTATCCTGACGGCAACGGTTTCGAACTCAAGCGCAAGCTGGCCGAGCGTTGCGCGGTGGATGCGGCGCAGGTGACCCTGGGCAACGGCTCCAACGACATTCTCGACCTGGTCGCCCGTGCCTACCTCGCGCCTGGTCTGAACGCCGTGTTCAGCGAACATGCCTTCGCCGTCTACCCGATCGCCACCCAGGCCGTGGGCGCCGAGGGGTGGGCGGTCAAGGCGCGCGCCTGGGGGCATGACCTGGAAGCGATGCTCGCCGCCATCGATGGGCAAACTCGCGTGGTGTTCGTCGCCAACCCGAACAACCCGACCGGGACCTGGTTCGGTGCGGACGCCCTGGAGCGGTTCCTCGCCCAGGTGCCGGCGGAGGTGCTGGTGGTGCTGGACGAGGCCTATATCGAATACGCCGAGGGCGATGAGCTGCCCGATGGCCTGGACTACCTGGCGCGGCACCCCAACCTGCTGGTCTCGCGGACCTTCTCCAAGGCCTATGGCCTGGCTTCGCTGCGGGTCGGCTACGCGCTTTCGAGCAAGGCGGTGGCCGATGTGCTCAACCGCGTGCGCCAGCCGTTCAATGTCAATAGCCTGGCCCTGGCGGCTGCCTGCGCGGCGCTGGACGACCATGACTACCTGGCGCAGAGTCGCCGCCTAAACGATTCCGGCATGGCGCAGCTGGAGGATGGCTTCCACGCGTTGGGCCTGTCCTGGATTCCCTCGAAGGGCAACTTCATCGCCGTGGATCTGGCTCGCGATGCCGGTCCGGTCTACCAGGCGCTGCTGCGCGAAGGTGTGATCGTGCGTCCGGTGGCTGGCTACGGGATGCCGACCTTCCTGCGCGTCTCCATCGGGCTACCGGAAGAGAACGATCGTTTCCTCCAGGCGCTGGGCAAGGTGCTGGCGCATGACTGAGGTCACGCCGCTGCAACAGTCGACCCCTAAGCTGGGCCGCCTGGTGGTGGTGGGGCTGGGCCTGATCGGCGGCTCTTTCGCCAAGGGGTTGCGGAGCAAAGGGTTGTTCCGGGAAGTGGTCGGCGTGGATCGGGATGCCGAGTCTTGCCGCCTGGCGGTGGAGCTCGGCGTGGTCGACCGTTGCGAGGAGGATCTTGGCCGCGCCTGCGTCGGCGCCGACGTGATCCAGCTGGCGGTGCCGATCCTGGCGATGGAGCGGGTGCTGGCCGACCTGGCGAAGCTCGACCTGGGCAAGGCTGTATTGACCGACGTTGGCAGCGCCAAGGGCAATATCGTGCGTGCCGCGCGTGTCGCGTTCGGCGGGATGCTGCGGTACCTGGTACCGGGGCATCCGATCGCAGGTTCCGAGCAGAGCGGAGTGACCGCGGCGAAGGCGACCCTGTTCCGCCGGCACAAGGTGATTCTCACGCCCTCCGCGGAGACCGATGCCGACGCGCTGGCGCTGGTCGACAGCCTGTGGCGCGCGCTGGGCGCGGACGTCGAGCACATGGAGGTCGAGCATCACGACGAGGTTCTGGCGGCCACCAGCCACTTGCCTCACCTGCTGGCCTTCACCCTGGTCGACTCCCTGGCCAAGCGCAGCGAGAACCTGGAGATCTTCCGCTATGCCGCCGGCGGTTTCCGTGATTTCACGCGAATCGCCGGCAGCGACCCGGTGATGTGGCACGACATCTTTCTCGCCAATCGCGAGGCGGTGCTGCGTACACTGGATGTTTTTCGTGACGACCTCGACGCGCTGCGCGAGGCCGTCGACACTGGGGACGGGCACCAGTTGTTGGGCGTTTTCACGCGCGCCCGGGTAGCCCGTGAGCATTTCAGCAAAATCCTGGCCCGTCGGGCCTATGTGGACGCCATGCACAACAACGACCTGATTTATCTGGCCCAGCCGGGCGGCAGCCTGTCCGGAACCATCCGGGTACCGGGCGACAAGTCGATTTCCCATCGCTCGATCATGCTCGGCTCCCTGGCCGAAGGCACCACCGAAGTGGAGGGCTTCCTCGAGGGCGAGGACGCACTGGCAACCATCCAGGCGTTCCGCGACATGGGAGTGGTGATCGAGGGGCCGCAGAACGGCCGCGTCACCGTCCATGGCGTTGGCCTGCACGGCCTCAAGGCGCCGCCTGGGCCGATCTACCTGGGTAACTCCGGTACTTCCATGCGTCTGCTCAGCGGTCTGCTGGCGGCCCAGCCGTTCGACAGCACCCTGACCGGCGACGCTTCCCTTTCCAAGCGGCCGATGAATCGCGTAGCCAAGCCGCTGCGCGAGATGGGCGCGGTAATCGAGACGGGGCCGGAAGGCCGTCCGCCGATGACCATTCGCGGCGGCCAGCGCCTCACCGGTATGCATTACGACATGCCGATGGCCAGCGCCCAGGTGAAGTCCTGCCTGTTGCTCGCCGGGCTCTACGCCGCGGGTGAGACCTCGGTCACCGAGCCGGCGCCGACCCGCGACCACACCGAGCGCATGCTGCGCGGCTTCGGCTATCCGGTGGTGGTCGAGGGCAGCACCGCCAAGGTCGAATCCGGGCACAAGTTGAGCGCCACCCATATCGAGGTCCCGGCCGACATATCCTCGGCAGCCTTCTTCCTGGTTGCCGCCAGTATCGCCGAGGGTTCGGAACTGGTCCTGCAGCACGTCGGCATCAACCCGACGCGCGTCGGCGTCATCGAGATCCTGCGCCTGATGGGTGGTGACCTGAGCCTGGAAAACCAGCGCGAGGTCGGCGGCGAGCCGGTCGCCGACATCCGCGTGCGCTCCGCGCGGCTCAAGGGCATCGACATTCCCGAGGACCTGGTGCCACTGGCCATCGACGAGTTCCCGGTACTCTTCGTGGCTGCCGCCTGCGCCGAGGGGCGCACCGTCCTGCGTGGCGCCGAAGAGCTGCGGGTCAAGGAGTCGGACCGTATCCAGGTCATGGCCGACGGCCTGAAGGCCCTGGGCGTGAAGGCCGAGCCGACCCCGGATGGCATCGTCATCGAGGGTGGTGCGTTCGGTGGCGGCGAAGTCTGGGCGCACGGCGACCACCGTATCGCCATGTCCTTCAGCGTCGCTTCGCTGCGTGCCAGCGGGCCGATCCGCATCCACGACTGCGCCAACGTCGCCACCTCCTTCCCCAACTTCCTCGCCCTGTGTGCCCAGACCGGTATCCGGGTCGCCGTGGAGAACAATTGATGAACGGCGCTGTACCGATGCTCGCCATCGATGGCCCCAGTGGCGCCGGCAAGGGCACGGTCGCCGGGCTGCTCGCCCGGCGCCTGGGCTGGAACCTGCTGGATTCCGGGGCGCTTTATCGGCTGTTGGCGTTCGCCGCGGTCAACCATGGTGTCGACCTGACCAATGAAGAGGCGCTGAAGGTCCTGGCTGCGCACCTCGATGTGCAGTTCGTCGCCGCCGATGGCAGCCATGGGCAGCGCATCATTCTCGAAGGCGAGGAAGTGACCGATGTGATCCGTACCGAGCAGGTCGGTGCCGGCGCTTCCCAGGTCGCGGCGCTGCCGGCCGTGCGCGATGCGCTGCTGCAGCGCCAGCGGGCGTTTCGCGAGGCTCCGGGACTGGTGGCCGACGGCCGCGACATGGGCACCGTGGTATTTCCCGATGCGCCTCTGAAGATCTTCCTCACCGCCTCGGCGGAGGAGCGTGCGCGTCGACGCTACCTGCAGTTGAAGGCGAAGGGCGCGGATGTCGACCAGTCTGCCTTGCTGGAAGAAATCCGCGAGCGCGACGAGCGCGACAGCCAGCGCGCGGTCGCGCCGCTGAAACCGGCCGATGACGCGATCCTGCTGGACTCCACCGAAATGAGCATCGAGGCGGTGGTCGAGACGATCATCCGGCACTGCGAGCGGCAGGGCTGGGACGTCTGAGGTTTCGGCGCGGGAATTGACGATATAGGGCCTGGTTGCTAATATTCCAGACCTTATGTTGTGGCGTTTTGCAGGTGTGGCGAGGGTTGCCTCCCGACTTGCCTGGCGCCATCGCAGAACAACCCAACTGGGCATTCCCATTCGGGAGTGCAATCAGAAGCTAGCAGGAAACCAGCAAATTGTCCTGCGGCTTCATTTAATGACTTGACCGCATTGGCTGGTGATGCGGAATCGGGCCCTTCCGGGCCTTTGACTACAGGTATGAACATGAGCGAAAGCTTCGCAGAACTCTTTGAAGAAAGTCTGAAATCCCTCGACATGCAGCCGGGTGCCATCATCACCGGCATCGTGGTCGACATCGATGGTGACTGGGTCACCGTCCATGCCGGTCTGAAATCCGAGGGCGTCATCCCGGTCGAGCAGTTCTACAACGAACAGGGCGAGCTGACCATCAAGGTGGGTGACGAAGTCCACGTCGCACTGGACGCGGTAGAAGACGGCTTTGGCGAGACCAAGCTGTCCCGCGAGAAAGCCAAGCGCGCCGAGAGCTGGATTGTTCTGGAAGCGGCTTTCGCTGCCGACGAAGTGGTCAAGGGCGTCATCAACGGCAAGGTCAAGGGCGGTTTCACCGTCGACGTCAACGGCATCCGCGCGTTCCTGCCGGGTTCGCTGGTCGACGTTCGTCCGGTTCGCGACACCACCCACCTGGAAGGCAAAGAGCTCGAGTTCAAGGTCATCAAGCTCGACCAGAAGCGCAACAACGTTGTCGTTTCCCGCCGCAGCGTCCTGGAAGCCGAGAACAGCGCCGAGCGTGAAGCTCTGCTGGAATCGCTGCAGGAAGGCCAGCAGGTCAAAGGTATCGTCAAGAACCTCACCGACTACGGCGCATTCGTGGACCTGGGCGGCGTAGACGGCCTGCTGCACATCACCGACATGGCCTGGAAGCGCATCAAGCATCCGTCCGAGATCGTCAACGTTGGCGACGAGATCGACGTCAAGGTCCTGAAGTTCGACCGCGAGCGCAACCGTGTATCCCTGGGCCTGAAGCAACTGGGCGAAGACCCGTGGGTTGCCATCAAGGCGCGTTACCCGGAAGGTACCCGCGTCATGGCCCGCGTCACCAACCTCACCGACTACGGCTGCTTCGCCGAGCTGGAAGAGGGCGTGGAAGGCCTGGTACACGTCTCCGAAATGGACTGGACCAACAAGAACATCCATCCGTCGAAAGTCGTCCAGGTTGGCGATGAAGTGGAAGTTCAGGTTCTGGACATCGACGAAGAGCGTCGTCGTATCTCCCTGGGTATCAAGCAGTGCAAATCCAACCCGTGGGAAGACTTCTCCAGCCAGTTCAACAAGGGTGACCGTATCTCCGGTACCATCAAGTCGATCACCGACTTCGGTATCTTCATCGGTCTGGACGGCGGCATCGACGGCCTGGTCCACCTGTCCGACATCTCCTGGAACGAAGTCGGCGAAGAAGCCGTACGTCGCTTCAAGAAGGGCGACGAGCTGGAAACCGTCATCCTGTCGGTCGACCCGGAGCGCGAGCGCATCTCCCTGGGTATCAAGCAGCTGGAAGACGATCCGTTCTCCAACTACGCGTCCCTGCACGAGAAAGGCAGCATCGTCCGCGGTACCGTGAAGGAAGTCGACGCCAAGGGCGCTGTCATCAGCCTGGGCGACGACATCGAAGGTATCCTGAAGGCTTCCGAAATCAGCCGTGACCGCGTCGAAGACGCGCGCAACGTCCTGAAGGAAGGCGAGGAAGTCGAAGCCAAGATCATCAGCATCGACCGCAAGAGCCGCGTCATCAGCCTCTCCGTCAAGTCCAAGGACGTCGACGACGAGAAGGACGCAATGAAAGAACTGCGTAAGCAGGAAGTAGAAAGCGCTGGTCCGACCACCATCGGTGATCTGATCCGTGCTCAGATGGAGAATCAGGGCTAAGTCTCTGATCCATCATGAAAAAGGGCGGCCTAGGCCGCCCTTTTTCGTTTTCCCCTTCTTGGACCTGTTCAAAGACTGATCAGCATGCTAAAAGAGACCTGAGCTGATCTAGCCGCTTGAAAAAGAAGGGAAAACCATGACCAAGTCGGAGTTGATCGAACGGATCGTTACCCATCAGGGGCAACTGTCCGCGAAGGATGTCGAGTTGGCAATCAAGACCATGCTGGAGCAAATGTCCCAGGCCCTGGCGACCGGGGACCGGATCGAGATCCGTGGCTTCGGCAGCTTTTCCTTGCACTACCGCGCCCCGCGCGTCGGTCGCAACCCCAAGACCGGGGAGTCGGTACGCCTCGACGGCAAGTTCGTGCCGCACTTCAAGCCGGGCAAGGAGTTGCGGGATCGGGTCAACGAGCCGGAGTGATATCGGTTCGATCAGCGTTATAGAGGGATTTCCATGCAATGGTTCAGGCGATCTGCCGCTGTAGCGGTTCTACTGGTGGTATCTATCGCAGTCGTGGTTTTCGTGCTGGAAAACCAAGGAGTGGTCCAGTTGGCCTTCCTTGGAGTCCAGTTTCCTCAATGGCCTCTGGCCGTCTATATCATCATTGCCTTCATCCTTGGTGGGTTGCTGGGACTGGCTGCCCAGCTACCGTTCCTGACCATATCGCGTGTGCGAGCCAGTAGCTTGCGCGCCGAGCTTGTACAAGCTCGTAAAGAGGTCGACACCTTGCGCGCGGAACCTTCGAAAGTTTCCTGAAACTGATATTTCTGCTTGGCTTGAAACGCGCATTTCAGCGGTAGGCGCCGGAGAGAAGGCAACTAATTGTGGGGCGTCCTGTCTACTCAGATTCTTCATTCTATGATGAAGGACCTGCATGCCAGCACCCGATGGCCATGGAGCGCGACCCCAGCTTGTAATCTCCGAGCATGCTGTCAGAATGCGATCCATTTGCCAGGCGGGTTTCAGGGCTTTTAGTGGCTTACCACAAAACAGTGAAGAGTATAGGTTGAACTGTGACAGACGGCATTGACTCGCGACAGATGTCCAAGCGTAACGAAATCGACTTTATCGAGCTCATTCAAGGGCTTTGGGCACAGAAATGGCTCGTCCTTTCCCTGACCTTTCTAGGTGCGGTTCTGGCGGGGAGCTATGCATTTCTAAGCAAGCCTGTATACGAGGCTCGGGTTGCCGTTTTGCCGCCATCCCTTAGCGATGTTGCGGGGTTCAACATCGCGCGCAGTCGAGACAGCGGTCTTCCACCTTTTACCGTTAGCCAGGTTTACTCGGTGTTCACCCGAAATCTACAGTCCGAGGGAACGCGACGGCAGTTTTTTCGCGAGGTATATCTGCCCTCCCTTGAAGAGCGAGTGGGCTCGGTGGATGGGCTGTACAGGGCGTTTTCCGACGATGTGAGCGTGAATCAGCCGACCAAGGAGCTACCGGAGCGGTACACCGTTGTGTTTGACCGACACGATCCTGAACAAGCTGCAAAATGGGCGAAACAATACATCGAACTGGCCGCCCAGCGTTCGATGGATGAAATGCGCGGCAATGCCCAGCGCGAGCTCGAGGTGAAGAGTCGCAACATCCAGCAGCAGATCGACACTCTACGGCAGGTGGTCAAGGAGCGACGCACTGACCGCATCGTTCGTCTGAAAGAAGCTTTGCAGGTTGCCGAAGCTGTTGGTGTAGAAAAGCCGCCACTCATTGGTTCGCAGATCGATCAGCAATTGTCGGCCATCATGGAAGGCAGCCTCATGTATATGAGGGGGTCGAGAGCTCTTAGGGCCGAGATAGAAGCTTTGGAGGCTCGTACATCGGACGATCCATTCATTCCTGCGCTGCGTGGTCTGCAGGAGCAACTCGCTCTGTATGAAAGCAAACAACTGAGTTTTGATAGAGTTGCGGTCTTCCGGCAGGACGGAAGCGTAGAAACCCCCGATGACCCCATAAAACCGAGAAAGGTTCTCATTCTGGCCTTAGGTATTCTGGCTGGTGGTGTACTGGGTGTATTGGCCGCCTTGCTCCGTCTCCTGTTTCGTGAGAAGCGACTCGATATAACGGGCTAAGGGTATTCCCGGTAGGGTAAACAAAAGGACTTGATATGCAGAAGTGAGTGGGTTTCCAGGCACGGTCTTCTCGTTGAAGAAGACCGTGCGTTGTTCTTTCTTTTCGCGGATATCAATCAGATCCCCGGCTTATAGCTGTTTCAGGAGGGGCGCTGTTCGCGAATGGCGTTATAGATATTTTCGAGTGGGGCGGTAATGCGGAAGAAGACTCTTTGTGTGTTTGGCACTCGGCCGGAAGCTATTAAGATGGCCCCAGTCACTCTGGCATTGGCTGGCGATGACCGTTTCGAGGCGCGGGTGTGCGTTACCGGGCAACATCGCGAGATGCTTGATCAGGTCCTAAATCTCTTCAAGATCGTCCCTGACTTCGATCTCAATATTATGCGTACAGGTCAGGATCTGACTGATATCACTGTCGCCATTCTGCAAGGAATGAAAGAGGTTTTCGCCCAGTTCAAACCCGATATTATCCTTGTCCACGGCGATACAGCCACCACATTGGCTGCTAGCCTTGCGGCCTATTACCATCAAATTCCTGTTGCCCATGTCGAAGCAGGTTTACGGACAGGGAACATGTATTCGCCCTGGCCAGAGGAAGGTAATCGCAAATTAACCGGAGCCCTGGCCTGTCTCCATTTCGCTCCCACCGAGACCTCCAAAGACAATCTGCTCAGGGAAGGGATAGCGGCCGAACAGATCGTTGTGACAGGAAATACCGTTATCGATGCATTGCTGAGTGTTGTCCAGCGATTAAGACACGATGTGGTGCTTGCTCGCCAAGCGGCGGCTCCGACCGAGTTTCTCGATTCCTCCCGCAAGTTCGTCCTCGTCACCGGTCATCGCCGCGAAAGCTTCGGAGGAGGTTTCGAGAGAATCTGCCGGGCCTTGGCCGAGGTCGCCAGAAATCACCCGGAGATCGATATCGTCTATCCGGTTCACCTGAATCCGAACGTACGGGAACCAGTAAATCGGCTTCTCTCCGGTGTCGAGAATATTCATCTAATAGAGCCTTTGGACTATCTGCCTTTCATCCACTTGATGAGCCGTGCCCATATCATCCTCACCGATTCCGGTGGAATTCAGGAAGAAGCTCCCTCGTTGGGTAAGCCCGTTCTGGTTATGCGTGAGACGACTGAGCGACCCGAGGCGGTTGCCGCAGGGACCGTCAAGCTAGTCGGAACGGAAGTCAAGAATATTGTGAATGAACTAGAACGTCTACTGACGGACGAGTCCGCTTATCTGCAAATGAGTTTTGCCCATAATCCATACGGTGATGGAGAGGCATGCCAGCGTATTGTTCAGGCTTTGTTGGTTTAAGTCTAAGTATTATTTTGGAAAGGATAGGTTGATGAGTTTCCAGACTATTTCCGTAATTGGACTTGGTTACATAGGTCTTCCCACCGCAGCTGTTTTCGCTTCTCGACAGAAAAAAGTGATTGGTGTTGACGTCAATCAAGCGGCGGTTGATACCATCAATCGAGGAGAGATTCATATCGTCGAACCTGATCTAGACATGGTGGTGCATGCTGCCGTGACAGAGGGTTATCTGCGTGCGACCACCAATCCTGAGCCGGCCGACGCATTCCTTATTGCCGTTCCCACCCCATTCAAGCATGAGCACGAGCCTGATCTCACTTTCATTGAGGCTGCCAGCAAATCTATCGCACCTGTACTGAAGAAGGGTGATCTTGTCATTCTAGAGTCTACCTCTCCGGTAGGCGCTACTGAGCAAATGGCCGGTTGGTTGGCTGAGTTTCGTCCGGATCTCACTTTCCCGCAGACACATGGAGAGGCTTCGGATATTCGGGTCGCTCATTGCCCGGAGCGTGTTCTTCCGGGGCATGTATTGCGCGAACTGGTAGAGAATGATCGGGTGATTGGTGGGATGTCGGAAAAGTGCTCAGAGGCGGCATCACGGCTTTACAAAATCTTCGTGAAAGGCGAATGCATTATCACCAATGCTCGCACCGCTGAAATGTGCAAGTTGACGGAAAATAGCTTCCGTGATGTCAATATTGCGTTCGCGAATGAGCTGTCGATTATCTGCGACAAGTTGGATATCAATGTCTGGGAGCTCATTCGTCTGGCCAATCGTCATCCCAGGGTGAATATCCTGCAGCCGGGTCCGGGAGTCGGAGGGCACTGCATAGCCGTCGATCCCTGGTTCATTGTAAGCAAGACACCTGATGAAGCTAGACTGATCCGGAGCGCTCGTGAAGTCAATGATCATAAGCCTTTCTGGGTCTTGGAGAAAATAAAGCTAGCTGTCGCAGATGTTCTTCAAAAACAGCCTGAGAAGACTGCTAGGGATGTGTCCGTTGCATGTTTCGGCTTGGCATTCAAGGCAAATATCGACGACCTTCGTGAGAGCCCGGCAATTGCAATCGCGCAGCAGGTCGTTGCGTCTCATCCGGGCCGAGTACTTGTAGTGGAGCCCAATATCGAGGAGCTCCCGGGAAAATTCTCGGGAAACTTGACTCTTGCTTCTACTGACTCGGCTATGCAGGAGGCGGATGTCGTGGTTCTTCTTGTGGATCACAAAGAATTTCGAGAGATCGCTCCACATCCTCGCCAACTCGTAGTGGATACGCGAGGTTTGTGGGAGGCTTGAGTTTCTCTTGAGAAAATATTCGAGCAGATAGGCTTTGCTAGACGAGGGGGCGAATAAGGAACCCCCCCTCTATTGGGGTCTTCTGTTGTGTTGTCGAAAGCGTATCGCAGGCTTTCCAAATTGAAGAGGTGGGTTTGAGCCTTTTAAAGAATTCCTTCTCCAACCTGATTGGCTCAGCTCTTCCCGCTGTGGTCGCATTGCCGGCGCTGGGGTATATGGCGCGGGAGCTGGAGACAGCCCTTTTCGGAGCTGCAATGCTGATATGGGCTTTGGTTGGGTACGCAAGTATTTTCGATGCTGGGCTCGGTAAGTCAGTGGTAAGGCAAATTGCCATCTCTTCAGCGGAGCCTGAAAAACGAGGACCGATCCTAGGCTCTTCCCTGCTGTTTGTTCTTCTCTCGGGGGGGCTGGCGGCTGCATTGGTCCACTTTTTTGCGGAATATTTGGTTGTAGATATATTCAAGGTTGATCGTTCCTCCTATGAGGATGCCTTGACGGGAACTCGAGTGGCGGCCCTGTGTATTCCCTTCTTTTTAGCATCCTTGGTATTACAGGGTTATCTCGAGGGGGTGGAGGATTTTTATTCTTTTAATAAGTATAGGGCTCTATCAGGAACTCTTACTTATCTTCTTCCGGTAGCCTTTTTACTATTTGAGAAGACCTTTTCTTCATTGATCTATGGGCTGCTTTTTGCGCGGGCTGGTTCTTGCTTTCTGATTGCATTAATTGTTTCGCGTCGTTGTTCAGTTTGGACGTGGCGGTGGGATGTTAAGGTCTTTAAAACGCTTATAAGCTTTGGTAGTTGGCTGACTATTACAAATATAATTAGTCCTGTCATGGTCTATATGGATAAATTCCTGATAGCAAGAATTACGGGTGCAGGAGAACTTGCATATTATGCTGCACCATCCGAGTTGATAAATCGTATGTCTATTCTGCCTGTAGCTATTACGCGTGCAGTATTTCCTCGTTTATCTGCTTTGGGGGGGCAGGGATCTGCCTCTGTGAAGAGACAGGCTCTCCTTTATTCTGGAGGATTGGTTCTACCTATAATTATTGTTCTATTTTTTGTAGCGCCTTGGGGTATGGGCATATGGTTGGGTCCAGAGTACTCGGGGACGGCTGCTCAGGTTTTCCAGATCATGCTTGTAGGTTATTTGTTCAATTCGATTGCACTAGTTCCATATAATAATCTCCAGGCGAAGGGATATTCTCGGACAACAGCAATGGTGCATCTCTTGGAGGTGCTTCCTTATTTGATGCTGATGTACTTTTCGGTTCAGCAATGGGGGGTTGTCGGAGCGGCATCCATCTGGTCCTTAAGGATGGCTGTGGACTGCATTTTGATGGCTTATCTGGACTCGAAGTGACGAATCATGGCTAGCTATTATATAGAAAAATCTTTGAAATTCTTGTTTTTTGTCCTGTTGACCTTGATGCTTTCTTTTCCCAAGTCATTTGCAGTTATAAAGATAGTAATTCTTGCTTTTATGTTTTCAATGGTTTTTTTACATATCGTTCTTGGAGGGGTTAGAAGATTTTCTCTGGATATTATTTTTTTCTATCTGGTGTTCATTTTGCTGGCTGTAATTTGGTTGATCGTCGGGCTTCTGAATGATGGCTATGCGATCGCATTAGGTGATGCTTTCAGGTTGTATGTGGTCTTTTCGTTGATATTTTTGGTTCTTTATCTCTGGTTGGAGAATTTCGATTATCTACCCTTGATTTTTTCTTCGATCATGGTTTCCACGATAATCATATTTGCTTTCTGTTTCTTGTCTATTTTCGAGGCGCTGTATTCGGTCAGTCTCTTCCCCGACTTTCTTCGCGTTGAATTAAATGTCATGGCTGGTGTGCATGAGGGGCATTTTCAGCTCGGAAATAATAGTGTAAATTCGCTATTCTTTACTGTTCCTTTTCTTTTGTCTGCGCTTGTGTGCTCTAGCGAGCTTTCCAAGAGATATAGGTTTCTTTTCTTTGTCTCCTTGGTTCTTGGAGTGATCGCCGTTCTCCTAGCTGGTAGAAGAGCCCTTATGTTGATTCTATTGATGGTTCCGTTTCTTGCCGTATTCTTTCGGCGGATTAGCGGTGTTTCCTCCATCGAGGGTGGGAGAGGGGTTGGGAAGATTATCTTCGTATTTACCTTTTTTGCTGTTTGTGTGGGAGGGGTCATTCTTTTGGCTGGCCTGAACGTAAATCAGGCCGCAGAGCGTATCGAGAGTGCCTTTGCAGGTGATAGCGTCAGGGTGGATCAATTCATTTCCCTCTGGAAGGGATTCACCGATTCTCCTCTTCTCGGGTCTGGCTTCGGTGGATCTGTCGATGTCATTCGAAGCGAAGAGCGGCCTTGGATGTATGAGCTTTCCTATATGCAATTACTTTTCAATGGTGGTTTACTGGGGTTTTCTCTGATTACTGGATGCATTGGCTTCTTCTATCTGAAAGCATTATTTGTGATAAAGAATTTTTCCCTTTACAGGGCAGAGGCCATATCCACTCTTGTTGGCGTATTGGTTTTTTGCGTGGGAAGTGCTACCAATCCTTATTTTTCGGGATTTGACTCTCTGTTTCTTTTAGGTTTCATCCCGCTCATTGCTAGCGTGGGGAAGGTGTATGCGCATTCGTGAAGCTTCAATGCTAAAATCCAACAGGGTTGATCCCATACTGGTGGTACTGCTGAACTGGAACGGGTGGCAGGATACAATAGAGTGCCTTGAGTCTTTACGGCATCTGGAGCAGCCGCAGGATATCTTGGTATTCGATAATGGCTCCGAGAATGATTCAGTCTACCAACTTGAGGAGTACTTGCGCACTATCTCGATTGCGCAACACGAGGAGGCTTTCGAGTTAGATGGGCATGTTCTGCACATCGTCCACTATGATGTCTCTGGTATTGTTTATAGGCTGTGCTCTCTTGGGGAGAATCTAGGTTTTTCGGCTGGATGCAATTTGGCTGTCAAGTACGCTGAGAGTATGAGCTATGTGTATGCTCTCTTGCTGAACAACGATACCGTGTTGGAGTCAGATTCCTTACGGATAATGCATGAGGTTTTCTCGGATGTCTCGGCAGATATCGTCATTCCGCAAATTCGTTATTTCGATAGGCCTGAAATTATATGGAATTGTGGAGGAGAGGTTAGTCGCTGGGGGCGTGTTCGTTATTACTTTTCCGGAAAAAATGGCACTTACTTGGAAATAAAAGAAGCCTTTCCGGTCGGCTTTGCTACCGGCTGTTGCATGCTCTTCAAGGTTGACTTCTTCAGGTCTATCGGTGGGTTTACCGAGCAGTTTTTCTTTGGCGAGGAAGATGTAGAGTTGAGTTTCAGGCTTCGTCGAAGAGGAACTCATGTCGTTTGCGCAGCACGTGCTATCATTTATCATAAGGTAGGTGCCAGCATCCGAGGAAAAGACGAGCTTATTTTTCGCAAGACGTTCATTCACTACTTGAATCGCTTTATCAATATGCGCACTCAGTTGCCTGTCGCCGTCTGGAACGCTTGGCGGTTCCTGATCGTTTTCAAGGTAGCTATCACTCTGAGAAAGAATTTCGGCAAGTCCTCAGGTGAAATTCTCGCTTTCATACGTCTCCTTATGCGCCAGTCTTCACGTTTGCCGGGGGTCGACAAGGCTCTATTCAAGAGCGTATTGAGCAAGGGGTTGGATTACAACGATGGTTAAAGCAGGAAGATATATCATTGTCATCGGTGGTTTTCCCGATCCGGTAGGCGGTGTGACTGCATTTGTCAGTCGCTTGGCTGAGAACAATATGGTTTCAGAGGTTATCGACATATACCCCTCGCCCAGCAAAAGCGTACCTTCCGAATTCAAGGGTAGAGTGGTTTTTCGTAAAGGATTTACGGGATTCCTGTCTTATTATCTTGCCAATCATCGTCAGTGGGCCGGCAGGCTGTTGCACTTCAATTTTTCCACGTCCAGGGCTATAGTTTTCTTTCTCGTCCTTCCAAAGTTCGCTTCTGAATTCTCTTTAATGCTTCATCATGGAAGCCTACAGGTGAAAAGTAGCAGGAAGTGGCTGTATCGGGCAGCTCTTTCCAGACTTGACTATGTGTTTTGTATGAATGAGGGGCATCGCCAGTTCTATCGAGGTCTGGGGGTTCCCGAAGAGAAAATGCGGCTGGTCAGTTCCTATATAAAGATACCTCCTCTTTCTTCGATCGTTGAACCCAGGAAGGATATCGAGCAGTTCTTCGATGGTAGCCGCGTTCTGGTGGCCTCGGGATACCCCTCTTCGCTGTACAATCATGAATGGTGTATCGATTACGTTTCTGCCCGGGAGGGCTTGAAACTGGCTATTTTCCTTTATGGTTCAGGAGATGCACTTCGTAATATTGAGGAACGCGCCAATTCCGAACGTGTAAAAATATTCTGGAACTGCAGTCAGGCTACTTTCAATCATGCGCTTTCGCGTGCTTCCGTCTATCTGCGTCCTACCTCGAAAGACAGTTTCGGTGTGGCAGTAGCGGACGCAGTGGAATTGGGTGTCCCCGTCGTCGCTTCGGACGTATGTAAACGTTATCCGGGGGCTGGGCTTTTCCCGGTTGACGACTTTTCAGCCTTCTGTGAAACGGTTGACTGCATATTGAATGGGACGGACATTCGCACGGAAGATAGTGAGGGGTTCCGTGCTTTTTCTTATTCTGATTTGGATTTGAGGGACGTATGAAGCAGGTTCTCCAGGATATGGCCAAGGGTGGGACGCTGGTAACTGAGGCGCCTGCGCCTCAAGCGTCCAAGGAACATATCGTCATCAACAGCAGGGTCTCTCTTATTTCGGCTGGCACCGAGCGGATGCTCGTCGGATTTGGCAAGGCCTCCTATCTGGAAAAGGCCCGCCAGCAACCCGAGAAAGTCAAGATGGTTCTGGAGAAGGTCCAGACCGATGGCCTGATGACTACTATCGAGGCTGTTCGTTCGAAGCTTGGGCAGCCCCTGCCCCTGGGTTACTGCAATGTAGGCGTCGTTTCCGAGGTCGGTTCCGGAGTGGAAGGTTTCAAGGTCGGAGACCGGGTCGTATCCAACGGACCTCATGCCGATGTCGTAAAGGTGTCGAAGAATCTTTGCGCGCGCATTCCCGACGAAGTCGATGATGAGTCGGCGGCATTCGTCGTCGTCGCCAGCATAGGCCTGCAAGGCATTCGCCTTGCTCAGCCGACACTGGGCGAGGCGTTTGTAGTTACGGGTGTCGGCCTGATCGGTTTGCTCACGGTGCAGTTGCTGCGTGCTCATGGTTGCCGTGTCCTTGCCATCGATTATGACGAGAACAAGCTTTCCTTGGCCCGGGGATATGGAGCCGCGACCTGCAACCCCGGTCGGGGAGAAGACCCTGTTACGGCCGCCATGGCGTTCAGTCGTGGGCAAGGGGTCGACGGTGTGATCATCACCGCTTCCACGCAATCATCGGATCCTGTAACCCATGCCGCACGAATGAGTCGCAAGCGTGGCCGTATAGTCTTGGTCGGTGTCACCGGGCTAGAGCTGAACAGGGCGGATTTCTATGAAAAGGAACTTACGTTCCAGGTTTCCTGTTCTTATGGCCCTGGTCGTTACGATCCTAACTACGAGGAGAAAGGGCAGGATTATCCGCTCGGATTCGTGCGCTGGACGGAACAGCGTAATTTCGAAGCCATATTGGATATGCTCGCCTGCGGGCAACTGGATGTTCAGGCCCTGATTACCCATCGCTTCGCTTTCGAAGACGCTCCGCAAGCGTACCAGGCTCTGGTTGACGACAAGGAGAAGGCCGGTCTTGGAATCCTGTTGCAGTACACGGCGGATGCGGCCAGCCGTGCGATCAGGCAACTCGAACTTAGACAGGGGGTTACCTTCGATCCGGTTCGTCCGGTGCTCGGTTTCATCGGAGCTGGGAACTATGCGTCACGCATGCTGATTCCCGCCTTCAAGGCAGCTGGGGCGCAGTTTCATACCATTGCTACCGCCGGCGGGATCAATGGCGTCATTCATGGGCAGAAGGCCGGTTTTGCCGAAGCATCGACCGACGTCGATGCGATGCTGGCCAACCCGACGATCAATACTGTCGCTGTCGTTACCCGTCACGACAGTCATGCTCGTTTCGTTTCCCAGGTTCTTCGGGCCGGCAAGAGTGTCTTCGTGGAAAAGCCGCTAGCAATCCATGCAGGCGAGTTGCAAGAGGTCAGAGACGCCTATCAGGCAGCCAACTCCAATGGCGCTTCTGCACAGCTCATGGTTGGGTTCAACCGCCGGTTCTCGCCGCAGGTGCAGAAGATGAAGTCGTTGCTGGCTGCTGTTAAAGAACCCAAGTCCTTTATCATGACGATGAATGCCGGGGCCATTCCGGCCAATCATTGGACCCAGGACAAAGCGGTTGGCGGTGGTCGCATCATCGGCGAAGCGTGCCACTTCATCGATCTGATGCGCTTCCTGGCCGGCAGCCGGATCGTTTCCGTGCAGGCTCGCAGCATGGGCGATGGCGCAGGCGTCGAGGTGACGGAGGACAAGGCATCCATAACCCTGGGGTTCGAGGATGGCTCCTTTGGCACTATTCTGTACTTGGCCAATGGCGCGGCCAGTTTCCCTAAGGAGCGGGTCGAAGTATTCACGGCTGGACGAGTGCTGCAGTTGGATAACTTCCGCAAGTTCAAGGGATATGGCTGGCCAGGCTTTTCCAAGCTCAATTTGTGGAAACAGGACAAAGGGCAGAATGCCTGTGCCAAGGCATTTCTCGACGGACTCCAGAGCGGACAGCAGGCGATACCCGCCGAGGAGATCTTCGAGGTGGCGGACGTTACCATCCAGGTCGCAGAGTTGCTGCGTAACCAATGAGTTCGTTCATGGTAAAGGCCAGGACGGCGTGGGCGCTCGGTGCCCCCAATCTGCTGCGGGTGTTGGCTTATCGCATGGGGGTGATGACAGGGCTCAATCCCGTCCGGCGTTTGCAGGAGAGAGCGCCGTCCGGTGATTTCTTCCTGCCGACGCCGCCCCGTCCCTCGGTAGTTTCCTGGCTCGACAAGACGCCCTGGCTGGGTCGTTACTTCGGCTACGTGCCTTATGCCGCTGATTCCGTTCCCGATTGGCACAGTAATCTGCTGACTGGAATGGGAATGACCAATTCTGATCGGAATTGGTGGGAGATCCCCGATTTCGATCTGGCAGTGGGAGACATCAAGGCTGTCTGGGAGGCGTCGCGTTTCGACTGGGTGCCTGCTTTGGCGCAAAAAGCTCTGGCTGGTGAGAGTGGTGCGCTGGACAAACTGAATGCCTGGTTGAACGACTGGTGCATGAATAATCCTCCTTACAAAGGGCCGAATTGGAAATGCGGCCAGGAGGCTTCGATCAGAGTCATGCACCTGGCCCTGGCGGCCATTCTGCTGCAGCAGGTGACAGCTCCGCCTGCCGCACTGCTCGACTTGCTGCGCATCCATCTTCGAAGGATCGTGCCAACCATTCGCTATGCGATAGCTCAGGACAACAATCACGGTACCTCCGAGGCCGCAGCGTTGTTCATTGGTGGCAGTTGGCTTCGGGCTCACGGCGAGCCTGACGCCGTTACCTGGATGCGGTTAGGGAGAAAATGGCTGGAAAACCGGGCGAAACATCTGATTGGCGAGGACGGTAGCTTCAGCCAGTATTCGCTGAATTACCACCGGGTCATGCTCGATACGTTCTCACTTGCCGAGCTGTGGAGGCGTCAGCTTTCCCTTGTGGAATTCTCTGCTCGCTGGTATTCGCGGGCAAGTGCAGCGACTCACTGGCTGCACGCATTCATTGACCCTGCCACTGGTGACGGTCCGAACCTTGGGGCTAACGATGGTGCACGACTGCTACCTCTGACCCAGACCGATTATCGTGACTATCGACCTGCGGTGCAGTTGGCCATGGCATTGTTCACCGATACCAACGCCTATCCCGGCAATCAAGAGTGCAGCCGACCGCTGCTGTGGCTGGGGCTCGATCTGCCTTCTGCCGAGTCTCCTGTACCCCGGAGCCGAGTGTTCGACGAGGGTGGCTACGCCATTCTGCGGAGCGGGCAGGCAATGGCAATGCTGCGTTACCCCAGGTTCCGTTTTCGCCCCAGCCAGGCGGATGCTCTTCATCTTGATCTTTGGCTCGAAGGGCGAAATCTGCTGCGCGATGCCGGCACCTACAGCTACAACACCGAATCCGCTTGGCTGAGTTACTTCCCCGGAACGGCCAGTCACAACACGATCCAGTTCGATGGTCGCGATCAGATGCCCCGTCTCAGCCGTTTTCTTTTTGGCGACTGGTTGAAGGCGACGCAGGCTGTGCCGCTGACTTCGGAGCGAGCGTCGGAGGAAATGAATGCATTTTCGGCGGCCTATACCGATGGGTATGGCGCCAGGCATAAGCGGGAGGTTGCCTTGTTTCCGGATGGACTCAAGGTTATCGATGAGATTTCCGGCTTTTCCGCGAGTGCCGTGCTGCGCTGGAGGCTGGAGCCTGGAAGCTGGGTGTTGGATGGAAACACGCTCAAGGGAGAGAGGGGAGACGTGCTGATTTTCGAAAGCTCGATGCCTCTTCTGCGTATCGAGCTGACAATCGGGTGGGAGTCGCGCTACTACCTTGCGAAAGAGGAGGTTCCTGTCATCGAGATAGAGGTTGGGCAGGCGGGAACATTGAAGACGGATTACAGGTGGGCCCGATGAGAGTCATCTATTTTCATCAACACTTTTCGACTCCGAAAGGGATGGTAGGCATCCGCTCCTACGAGATGGCTCGCCGCCTGGTTGCCCGAGGACACCAGGTCACAATGGTGTGCGGCAGCTATGGCGGAGGGCAGACTGGTTTGGATGTGCCCTTTAGTAAAGGGAGAAGACAGGGCACGGTGGATGGAATAGACATCATCGAGTTCGATCTGGCGTATTCCAACACTGATGGTTTCATCAAGCGCACTACTACTTTTTTCAGTTTTGCCCTTCGTAGCATAAGACTGGCGATGACGGAGGAGTACGATCTCGTTTTCGCTACGACTACTCCTCTGACTGCCGGCATTCCGGGGATCTTTGCTCGTTGGCTGCGTGGCAAGGCATTCGTGTTCGAAGTCCGCGATCTCTGGCCGGAATTGCCGAAAGCCATGGGTGTGATCACCAACCCGGTGGTGCTGGGAATGATGTCTGTCCTAGAGTGGCTGAGCTATCGTTCCGCGCACCGGCTGATCGGTTTGTCGCCTGGGATCGTCGAAGGTATCGAGCGTTTAGGTGTGCCGGCGCACCTAGTGGAAATGGTGCCCAACGGCTGCGATCTGGATATTTTTGCCTCCGACTCCGAGCCGTGGCGTCCAGAGCGGGTCAAGGCAGACGACTTGCTCGCGGTATTCGCTGGAACCCACGGCGTGGCGAACGGTCTGGATGCGGTGTTGAACGCAGCTGCGGAGCTGAAGAAGAGAGGCCGGGATGATATCAAGTTGCTTTTGGTTGGGCAGGGGAAGCTCAAGCCGGTTCTGCAGCAGCGTGCCTTCCGTAAAGGGCTGGATAATGTGGTTTTTCACGAGCCCGTGAACAAGGCCCGACTGGCAGGGCTCATGGCCTCGGCGGACCTGGGATTGCAGGTGTTGGCCAATGTGCCGGCTTTTTACTATGGCACTTCGCCGAACAAGTTCTTCGACTATATAGCTGCAGGATTGCCGGTGCTGAACAATTATCCTGGTTGGTTGGCAGGGATGATTGCTGACAATCAATGCGGCTTTGCCGTCGAGCCGGACAGTCCGACCGCTTTCGCCGATGCACTGGAGCGCGCTGCGGACGATCGTGAGTCGCTGAGAGCAATGGGGGAGCGGGGTAGAGCCTTGGCGGTCCGAGAGTTCGAGAGACACAAGCTTGCGGACCGGTTCGTCGATTGGTTGGAAGGGGCGAAGTCTTGATCAAGCGCCTCTTCGATATCGTTGCTTCTTTACTGGGGTTGTTACTGCTATCTCCGGTCATTCTGTTCGTCGCCTGGCAGATACGCCGGAAACTCGGCAAGCCTGTGCTTTTCCGCCAGGTACGACCCGGCGTCGGCGGACATCCTTTCGAAATGATCAAGTTCCGCACGATGCGCGATGCCGTGGATGCGAACGGAAACGCATTGCCCGATGTCGAGCGTATGACCCCCTTTGGCAACTTTTTACGTTCCACCAGCCTCGATGAGTTGCCGGAGTTATGGAATGTTCTGAAGGGAGACATGAGTCTGGTTGGGCCTCGTCCCCTCTTGATGGAGTATCTTCCGTTGTATTCCGTCGAACAGTACCGAAGGCATGAACTAAGGCCCGGTGTTACCGGCTGGGCTCAGGTAAATGGACGGAATGCGCTGAGCTGGGAGGAGAAGTTCGAGCTGGATGTCTGGTATGTCGATAATCGTTCGTTCTGGCTGGATCTTAAAATCATTCTCATGACCTTGAAGAAGGTGTTTGTCCGCGAAGGAATCAGTGCGGATGGAGAGGCGACGATGTCCAAATTCACCGGGAGCGAGAAGTCATGAGAAAGCTGGCTATTCTCGGCGCTGGCGGGCATGGGAAGGTCGTTGCCGATACGGCGGAATGCTGTGGCTGGGAAGAAGTGTTTTTCTTCGACGATGCCTGGCCGGGAAAGAGTGCCAATGGCAGATGGGAGATTGTCGGTGGTTTCGATGATTTGATGGCCCGTCTTCCCGAGTTCGGTGGCGTTGTCGTGGCTATCGGCAACAACGTCACTCGCCATGCAAAGCTCGAGGCGTTGAAGGTGGCCGGAGCTGGACTCATCGTGCTTTGCCACCCTCAGGCAAGTATTAGCCGCTATGCGTCGCTGGGGCTGGGCACAGTGGTGTTCGCTGGTGTGGTGGTGAATGTCGATGCCCGTATCGGAGAGGGTGTCATTCTCAATACCGGTTGCAGTATCGATCATGATTGCGTGCTCGGAGCTGCCGTGCACGTCAGCCCGGGGGCCCGAATCGCGGGTGGTGTGGAGATAGCGGAGAAGGCCTGGATTGGTATGGGGGCCTGTATCCGTCAATTGACACGTATCGGGGCTGGGTCAATAGTGGGGGCCGGCGCAGTGGTGCTGGAGGAAGTCCCCGAGTCGGTTACCGTTGTCGGCGTTCCCGCAAAGATTCTGCATATGGGACAGCACCTCTGAGCGTTTGCTGCCCTTTCAAACAATTCTGATGAGTGAGTGCTGTGCTGAATACACCTTTTTCTCCGTGGCCATCATTTTCCGAAGAGGAGGCCAATGCCGTTCGAGATGTTGTCCTGTCCAACAGGGTCAATTACTGGACCGGCCAGGAGTGCCGCGAGTTTGAAAAAGAATTTGCGACCTGGGCCGACTCCAGGTTCGCTGTCGCTCTCGCTAATGGAACCGTTGCCTTGGATGTAGCACTGAAGGCCCTTGGGATCGGAGTTGGCGATGAGGTGGTGGTGACCTCGCGGACATTCCTGGCCTCTGCTTCTTCCATCGTCAATATCGGGGCCGTTCCAGTATTCGCCGATGTCGACCTGGATACCCAGAACGTGACCGTTGACTCCATCCGTGCTGTCCTGACCGAGCGCACCAAGGCGATCATCTGTGTTCACCTGGCAGGATGGCCGTGCGACATGGACCCGATCATGGCGTTGGCCGAGGAGCATGGGCTGAAGGTGGTCGAGGATTGTGCCCAGGCGCATGGAGCTCGTTATAAAGGGCGTTCGGTTGGCTCCATTGGACACATTAGTGCTTGGTCGTTCTGCCAGGACAAGATAATGACCACGGGAGGAGAGGGCGGTATGGTCACTACCGACGACCGCGAACTCTGGTCCCGCATGTGGTCGTACAAGGATCACGGAAAGAGTTGGGAGGCGGTCTACGAGCGGGAGCACGCGCCGGGTTTCCGTTGGCTGCATGAAAGTTTCGGTACGAATTTCCGGATGATGGAGGTCCAGGCTGTCATCGGTCGTATCCAGCTACGCCGGATGGGCGACTGGCATGTCCGCCGGCTTGCGAATGCGCAGCGCATCTGGGAGAAAGCCCGGAATCTACCTGGGTTACGAGTACCGATCATTCCTGAAGGTATCGAACACGCTGCTTATAAGTGCTACGTATTCGTGGATCCGCCGCGTTTGGCTGAGGGGTGGACGCGTGATCGTATACTGTCCGAAATCGTCGCCCGCGGTGTGCCGTGCTTTTCTGGCTCATGCTCCGAGATTTATCTTGAAAAGGCGTTCGATTCGACGGGGTGGCGGCCGGAAGTACGCTTGCCCAACGCGGTGACGCTGGGTGAGGACAGCCTCATGTTCTTGGTCCATCCAACCTTGAGCGAGAGCGAGATTCAGAGAACACTCGATGTGCTGGAGGCAGTCATGCTGGAGGCCTGCCGGGATTCTCAGGTCGCGGGGGCGAGTATCGGGTAATCACCGATGCAGCCGGGAGTGGGGCACATTCAGCCTTGCTCCGCCTGTCTTGCTGCGGAGGATATCTTCTCCTGAGGCATTCCGGTTCAAAAACGAATGCCTCGACGGGAAGGCGTAGAAAGGAAACTCTACATGGGTTGAAAAATTGCTTCCGTCGTTCACTCTTCGGGAGTCGTCTTGAGATAATAATAAATGGGCACTCTGCTTCTCCTCTCTTCGCTGGTCTTCTCTTTTGTCGTAACAGCCGCACTCCGGCGCTATGCCCTGGCCGAGAAGCTTCTGGATGTTCCCAACTTTCGTAGTTCGCATAGCTGCCCGACCCCGCGGGGCGGGGGAATGGCTTTCGTCGTTAGTTTCCTGTCGAGCTTGCTCTACCTGACATTCACCGGCTTGATCGGTACGGAAACTTTCTACGCGCTGTTCGGTGGCGGCGCTGGCGTGGCGTTGCTGGGCTGGCTTGACGACCATGGTTACAGCATCACCGTCGGGCTTAGGCTGTTGGGACATTTCTCCGCGGCTTTATGGGTGCTTTTCTGGCTCGGAGGCATGCCGCCAGTCCCCGTATTCGGCCACACCGTCGATCTGGGGGTATTCGGCAACCTGCCGGCTTTGCTTTATCTGGCCTGGTTGTTGAACCTGTATAACTTCATGGACGGTATTGATGGCCTCGCCAGTGTCGAGGCGATCTGTGTATGCCTGGGGGGAATACTGCTGCTGTGGACGCTAGCGGCCAGTGGCCTGGGGCCTCATTATGGCGAGGGCGTATGGCTACTGGCCTTGCTTGCCTGCACCGTATTGGGTTTTCTCATCTGGAATTTCCCACCCGCCCGCATTTTCATGGGGGATTCCGGCAGCGGTTTCCTGGGCATCGTCCTCGGGACGATTTCTTTGCAGATGGCCTGGTTTTCCCCCTCTCTGTTCTGGTGTTGGCTGATCCTGCTCGGGGTATTCGTGGTCGACGCAACCTTTACGTTGCTGCGTCGTCTGCTACGAGGCGATAAAATTCACCAGAGTCATCGCAGCCATGCCTACCAGCACGCAGCCCGCATGCTGTCGCGGCATTTGCCGGTTACCCTTGGAGTGGTTGCGATCAATCTCTTCTGGTTATTGCCCCTGGCATTACTGGTAGTGCTGGGCATTATCGATGGGGTCTTGGGAATGCTTATCGCGTATGCTCCCCTGATTTGGTTGGTAGTCAGGCTCGGGGCTGGGAAGCCCTGAGCATTGGGCTGCTGCCCTTGCAATGTTGCTGCTATGGTTTGTCTACCGATACGACGGATCGGTATGGATGTATTGAACGGGGCTGATAAATAGGATGTTGGATAATTTGAGGATGAAGCTCCTGGGATTGCCGCGTCGCTACAAGCGAATGCTGCAAGTCGCCGCCGATGTGAGCCTTGTTTGGCTATCGCTCTGGCTAGCCTTCCTAGTCAGGCTGGGCACGGAAGACATGATCAGCCCCTTCGGCGGCCATGCCTGGCTGTTCATCGCCGCCCCGTTGGTGGCCATTCCCCTGTTCATCCGCTTCGGCATGTACCGGGCGGTGATGCGCTACCTGGGCAACGACGCCCTTATCGCGATCGCCAAGGCCGTCACCATTTCCGCGCTGGTCCTGTCGTTGCTGGTCTACTGGTACCGCTCCCCGCCGGCGGTGGTGCCGCGTTCCCTGGTGTTCAACTACTGGTGGTTGAGCATGCTGCTGATCGGCGGCTTGCGTCTGGCCATGCGCCAGTATTTCATGGGCGACTGGTACTCTGCTGTGCAGTCGGTACCATTTCTCAATCGCCAGGATGGCCTGCCCAGGGTGGCCATCTATGGCGCGGGGGCGGCCGGCAACCAGTTGGTTGCGGCATTGCGTCTCGGTCGGGCGATGCGTCCGGTGGCGTTCATCGATGACGACAAGCAGATCGCCAACCGGGTCATCGCCGGTCTGCGGGTCTATACCGCCAAGCATATCCGCCAGATGATCGACGAGACGGGCGCGCAGGAGGTTCTCCTGGCGATTCCTTCCGCCACTCGGGCCCGGCGCCGAGAGATTCTCGAGTCCCTGGAGCCGTTCCCGCTGCACGTGCGCAGCATGCCCGGCTTCATGGACCTGGCCAGCGGCCGGGTCAAGGTGGACGACCTGCAGGAGGTGGACATCGCTGACCTGCTGGGGCGCGACAGCGTCGCACCGCGCAAGGAGCTGCTGGAACGGTGCATCCGCGGTCAGGTGGTGATGGTGACTGGGGCGGGCGGTTCTATCGGTTCGGAACTCTGTCGGCAGATCATGAGTTGTTCGCCTAGCGTGCTGATCCTGTTCGAGCACAGCGAATACAACCTCTACAGCATCCATCAGGAACTGGAGCGTCGGATCAAGCGCGAGTCGCTTTCGGTGAACCTGTTGCCGATCCTCGGTTCGGTGCGCAATCCCGAGCGCCTGGTGGACGTGATGCGTACCTGGAAGGTCAATACCGTCTACCATGCGGCGGCCTACAAGCATGTGCCGATCGTCGAGCACAACATCGCCGAGGGCGTTCTCAACAACGTGATAGGCACCTTGCATGCGGTGCAGGCCGCGGTGCAGGTCGGCGTGCAGAACTTCGTGCTGATTTCCACCGACAAGGCGGTGCGACCGACCAATGTGATGGGCAGCACCAAGCGCCTGGCGGAGATGGTCCTTCAGGCGCTCAGCAACGAATCGGCACCGGTGCTGTTCGGCGATCGGAAGGACGTGCATCACGTCAACAAGACCCGTTTCACCATGGTCCGCTTCGGCAACGTCCTCGGTTCGTCCGGTTCGGTCATTCCGCTGTTCCGCGAGCAGATCAAGCGCGGCGGCCCGGTGACGGTCACCCACCCGAGCATCACCCGTTACTTCATGACCATTCCCGAGGCAGCGCAGTTGGTCATCCAGGCCGGTTCGATGGGGCAGGGCGGAGATGTATTCGTGCTGGACATGGGGCCGCCGGTGAAGATCCTGGAGCTCGCCGAGAAGATGATCCACCTGTCCGGCCTGAGCGTGCGTTCCGAGCGTTCGCCCCATGGTGACATCGCCATCGAGTTCAGTGGCCTGCGTCCTGGCGAGAAGCTCTACGAAGAGCTGCTGATCGGTGACAACGTGAATCCCACCGACCATCCGATGATCATGCGGGCCAACGAGGAACACCTGAGCTGGGAGGCCTTCAAGGTCGTGCTGGAGCAGTTGCTGGCCGCCGTGGAGAAGGACGACTACTCGCGGGTTCGCCAGTTGCTGCGGGAAACCGTCAGCGGCTATGCGCCTGACGGTGAAATCGTCGACTGGATCTATCGCCAGAGGCGGCGAGAACCCTGAGTCATCGTTCTCCGGAAAAGGCCGCCTAGCGGCCTTTTTTGTTTTCTCCGTACGATGTTTCCGGTGCCGGACCAGGAAGCGACTGCTTTGCTGGGGCTGTCGATCCAGGCGCGTTCCACGGCGATAAGGTGGTTTCGTGGATGGGCATGAAGCCCTCTACGTGGTCATTCATCTCTGAAGGAGTGCACCCATGCACCTAATCAAATCCGCTCTGCTTCTCATCCTGTTCGCCTGTCTTCCGTTTTCGGCTTCCGCCGCACCGGTCGCCGTCGCCAAGAATCCGCTGGCCGCAACGACACCTGCGACGACCGTGTCGCCGGGGGAGCAGGTCAATATCAATACGGTCGACGAGGCCGCCCTGATACGGGGGCTCAACGGTGTCGGCGAGGCCAAGGCCAGGGCGATCCTCGAGTATCGTGCGGCCCATGGTCCGTTCGTCTCGGTGGATCAACTGCTGGAAGTGAAAGGGGTAGGCCCGGCGTTGCTGGAGAAGAACCGGGCGCGGATCGTCATCGAGTGAGGTGCGACTGAAGGGGCGAACTTTCGTCCCGATAACGAAAAAGCCCCCGGCATGTGCCGAGGGCTTTGAATTTGGCTCCGCGACCTGGACTCGAACCAGGGACCCAATGATTAACAGTCATTTGCTCTACCGACTGAGCTATCGCGGAACAGCGAGGCGTATGTTACTGATTAAAAAGGGGAAGTCAAGCCTCTCCCGATGACTTCCCCATTTTCCCTACAGGACCTGGACGATGGCCTTGGTGATGGTCTCCAGGTTCGATTTGTTCAGCGCGGCGACGCAGATACGGCCGGTGCTGACGGCGTAGATACCGAACTCGGTCTTCAGGCGCTCGACCTGGTCGGCGGTCAGGCCGGAATAGGAGAACATGCCACGTTGGCGACCGACGAAGCTGAAGTCGCGCTTGGCGCCGTGGGCTGCCAGTTGCTCGACCATCGCCAGGCGCATGTCGCGGATGCGGTCGCGCATCTCGCCCAGTTCCTGCTCCCAGAGGGCCCGCAGTTCCGGGCTGTTGAGCACGGAGGAGACGACGCTGGCGCCGTGGGTCGGTGGGTTCGAATAGTTGGTGCGGATCACCCGCTTCACCTGGGACAGCACGCGGGCCGATTCATCGCGGCTTTCGGTCACGATCGAGAGGGCGCCGACGCGTTCGCCATAGAGCGAGAAGGATTTGGAGAACGAGCTGGAAACGAAGAAGCTCAGGCCCGACTGGGCGAACAGGCGCACCGCGGCGGCGTCTTCCTCGATGCCGTTGCCGAAGCCCTGGTAGGCGATGTCGAGGAACGGCACGTGGCCCTTGGCCTTGAGCACGTCCAGCACCTGTTTCCAGTCGTCCAGCTCGAGATCGACGCCGGTCGGATTATGGCAGCAGGCGTGCAGAACCACGATCGAGCGGGCCGGCAGGGCATTCAGGTCTTCCAGCAGGCCGGCGCGGTTCACGCCATTGCTGGCGGCGTCGTAATAGCGGTAGTTCTGCACCGGGAAGCCGGCGGCTTCGAACAGTGCGCGGTGGTTTTCCCAGCTCGGGTCGCTGATGGCCACGGTGGCGTCGGGCAGCAGGCGCTTGAGGAAGTCGGCGCCGAGCTTGAGCGCGCCGGTGCCGCCGACGGCCTGGGTCGTGACCACACGGCCGGCGGCCAGCAGCTCGGACTCGTTACCGAACAGCAGTTTCTGTACGCCCTGGTCGTAGGCGGCGATCCCTTCGATCGGCAGGTAGCCGCGCGGCGCGTGGGCCTCGATGCGGGCCTTCTCGGCAGCCTGCACGGCACGCAACAGCGGAATGCGCCCCTCCTCGTTGTAGTACACGCCCACGCCCAGGTTGATCTTGCCCGGACGGGTATCGGCGTTGAAGGCTTCGTTCAGGCCAAGGATGGGATCACGCGGTGCCATTTCGACGGCAGAAAACAGACTCATTTTGCGGCTGCTCGGAGTGTGAAGAGAGGAGGGCAACGCAACCCGTTATGCGGGGGCGCAAAGGGTTGCGCAAACGGGGGGTTATTATAGACACCCCTTGATGCATGCGGCGACATTTAGGTGCATGCTTTCAGCTATTTCTGACGCCGGATTTTCCTTGGCGTCACAGCTCCCTGCGAGGTTTTTCATGGATACGTTCCAACTCGACTCGCGCTTCAAGCCCGCCGGCGACCAGCCGGAAGCCATCCGGCAGATGGTCGAGGGGCTGGAGGCGGGGCTTTCGCACCAGACCCTGCTGGGGGTGACGGGCTCTGGCAAGACTTTCAGCATCGCCAACGTGATTGCCCAGGTGCAGCGCCCGACCCTGGTCCTGGCGCCGAACAAGACCCTGGCGGCCCAGCTCTACGGGGAGTTCAAGACGTTCTTCCCGCACAATTCCGTGGAGTACTTCGTTTCCTACTACGACTACTACCAGCCGGAGGCCTACGTCCCGTCTTCCGATACCTATATCGAGAAGGACTCCTCGATCAACGACCATATCGAGCAGATGCGCCTGTCGGCGACCAAGGCGCTGCTCGAGCGTCCGGATGCGATCATCGTCGCCACCGTGTCGTCCATCTACGGCCTCGGTGATCCCGCGTCCTACCTGAAGATGGTCCTGCACCTGGACCGCGGCGACCGCATCGACCAGCGCGAACTGCTGCGGCGACTGACCAGCCTGCAGTACACCCGCAACGACATGGATTTCGCCCGTGCGACTTTCCGTGTGCGTGGCGATGTGATCGACATCTTCCCGGCCGAATCCGATCTCGAGGCGATTCGTGTCGAGTTGTTCGACGACGAGGTGGAAAGCCTCTCGGCCTTCGATCCGCTCACCGGCGAGGTGATCCGCAAGCTGCCGCGCTTCACCTTCTACCCCAAGAGCCACTACGTGACCCCGCGCGAGACGCTGCTGGAGGCGGTCGACCAGATCAAGGCCGAACTCAAGGAACGCCTGGACTACCTGCGCAACAACAACAAGCTGGTGGAAGCGCAGCGCCTGGAGCAGCGCACCCGTTTCGACCTGGAGATGATCCTCGAGCTGGGCTACTGCAACGGCATCGAGAACTACTCGCGCTATCTTTCCGGGCGGGCCCCCGGCGAGCCGCCGCCGACGCTCTACGACTACCTGCCGGCCAACTCGCTGCTGGTTATCGACGAATCGCACGTCAGCGTTCCGCAGGTCGGTGCGATGTTCAAGGGCGACCGCTCGCGCAAGGAGACCCTGGTGGAATACGGTTTCCGCCTGCCTTCGGCGCTGGACAACCGGCCGCTGCGCTTCGAAGAGTGGGAGGCGGTGAGTCCGCAGACCATCTTCGTCTCCGCCACCCCGGGCCCCTACGAGGCGGAGCATGCCGGGCGGGTCATCGAGCAGGTGGTGCGTCCCACCGGGCTGGTCGATCCGGAGATCGAGGTACGTCCGGCGATGACCCAGGTGGACGACCTGCTCTCGCAGATCCGCCAGCGTGTGGCCAAGGACGAGCGGGTGCTGGTGACTACCCTGACCAAGCGCATGGCCGAGGACCTCACCGATTATCTCGGCGATCACGACGTGCGGGTGCGCTACTTGCACTCGGACATCGATACCGTCGAGCGAGTGGAGATCATCCGCGACCTGCGCGCCGGTGCGTTCGACGTGCTGGTGGGGATCAACCTGCTGCGCGAAGGCCTGGACATGCCCGAGGTGTCGCTGGTGGCGATCCTCGACGCGGACAAGGAAGGCTTCCTGCGCTCGGAGCGCTCGCTGATCCAGACCATCGGTCGTGCCGCGCGCAACCTGCACGGCAAGGCGATCCTCTACGCCGACAACGTCACCGGCTCGATGCAGCGTGCGATCGACGAGACCGAGCGGCGTCGGGCCAAGCAGATCGCCTTCAACGAAGCCCATGGCATCGTGCCCAAGGGGGTGCGCAAGGACATCAAGGACATTCTCGAAGGCGCCGTGGTGCCCGGCGCGCGCGGCAAGCGCAAGGGCGTGGCCAAGGTGGCGGAGGAGAGCGGGCGCTACGAGAACGAACTGCGCTCGCCGAGCGAGATCAGCAAGCGCATCCGCCAACTGGAGGAAAA
The DNA here is from genome assembly GCF_020708595.1 of Pseudomonas sp. 203-8. Classification (NCBI taxonomy): domain Bacteria; kingdom Pseudomonadati; phylum Pseudomonadota; class Gammaproteobacteria; order Pseudomonadales; family Pseudomonadaceae; genus Pseudomonas; species Pseudomonas sp. 203-8. The sequence continues at coordinate 52,627 of NZ_JAJFDF010000004.1, forward strand.
GATGTACCAGTTGGCCCGCGACCTGGAGTTCGAGGCGGCGGCGCAACTGCGCGACGAGATCCAGACGCTGCGCGAGCGCCTGGTCAACGTCTGATCCTCAGTGAGCCCCGGCGTCGGCGCGGGTGCCGATGCCGGCCGGCAGCGAGCGGGTCAGCAGCACCGCGAGCATGCTCACTGCGAGCACCATGCCGATGACATGGAAAGCATCGTTGTAGGCCATGATCATCGCCTGCTGGTGGGTGATCTCGCTGAGTTTGCCCAGCGCCGCCTGCTGGCTGCCCAGTTGCGCGGCGAGTTGCGCGAGGCGTTCGTCGACCTGCGGGTTGGTCGGCACCAGGGCTTCGCGCAGATAGTCGAAGTACACCTTGGCGCGACTTTCGAGCAGGGTCGCGAGCAGGGCGATGCCGATGGCGCCGCCGAGGTTGCGCAGGATGTTGAACAGGCTCGAGGCCGAGCCGGCATCCTGTGGCTGCAGGTAGGCGGTGGCGATCAGCGAAATGGTCACCATGATCATCGGCTGGCCGAGGGCGCGCAGTAGCTGGATCTGGTTGAACTGCGGTCCGGCGAAGTCCGGGTTGAGCACCCCGGAGAAGAAGCTGGCAAGGCCGAACAGGCCGAAGCCGGCGGCGCAGAGCAGGCGCGGCGAGACCAGCCTCATCAACTTCGGGACCAGCGGGATCAGGAACAGCTGGGGAATGCCCATCCACATGATCACCTCGCCGATCTGCATGGCGTTGTAGCCCTGGATTTGTGCCAGGTACAGCGGCAGTACGTAGATCGAGCCGTACAGGCCCATGCCCAGACCGATGCTGGAAATGCTCGCGAGGCCGAAGTTGCGGTTGCGCAGGATGCCCAGGTCGATCAGCGGGTTTGGCCGCGACAGTTGCAGGATGACGAACAGGACCAGGCTGAACAGGGCGACGCTGCCGAGGCTGACGATCAGTTGCGACTCCAGCCAGTCCTTGCGGTGACCTTCCTCGAGGAAAACCTGCAGGCAGCCCAGGCCGATGCCGAGGGTGACGATGCCGGCGTAGTCGGTACTCTTCAGCAGTTCCCAATGCGGCGCCTTTTTCTCCAGGCCGTAGAGCAGCCCGGCGATCATCAACAGGCCCGGCGGCACGTTGATATAGAAGATGTATTCCCAGCCGAAGTTTTCCGTCAGCCAGCCTCCCAGGGTCGGTCCGATGGAGGGCGCGAAGGTGGCGGTGATGGCGAACAGCGCCATGCCCTTCGGACGGTGGTGTTCCGGCAACTTGACCAGGGCCAGGGTGAACGCCAGCGGAATCAGAGCGCCGCCGGTGAAACCCTGCATGGCGCGGAACACGATCATGCTTTCCAGGTTCCAGGCGAACGAGCAGAGCAGCGAGGACACCAGGAAGCCCACCGAGATCATCACCGCCAGGCGGCGTGCCGAGAGCAGCTGCACCAGCCAGGCGGTCATCGGGATCATGATGATCTCCGCCACCAGGTAGGAGGTGGAGATCCACGAGCCTTCCTCGAGGGTCGCCGCCAGCGCGCCCTGGATGTCCTTCAGCGAGGAGTTGGTGATCTGGATGTCGAGCACCGCCATGAATGCGCCGAGCATGGCGCTGAGCACCGCGATCCAGTCGCGCCGGGTCGGTTCGCCAAGCGGCCGGGCCAGCGCCTCAGCGGTCACGGAGCTCGACCTCGGCTTCGACGGACATGCCGGGGCGGATGCGGCCATGCAGCGGGTTGTCGGCCTCGAACACGATCTTCACCGGGATGCGTTGCACCACCTTGGTGAAGTTTCCGGTGGCGTTGTCCGGTGGCAGCAGGCTGAACTGCGCGCCGGAAGCGGCGAACAGGCTATCGATGCGGCCGTCGATAGGCGTGTCGGGGAAGGCGTCGAAGGTCAGGCGCGCCTTCTGCCCGTCGCGCATGCGGCCTACCTGGGTCTCCTTGAAGTTGGCCTGGACCCAGATGTCTTCGTCCGGCACCAGCGACAGCAAATGGGTGCCGACCTGCACGTACTGGCCGTTGCGTGCGCTGCGCTGGCCGACCAGGCCGCTGATCGGCGAATGGATCAGGGTGCGTGACAGGTTGATTTCGGCTTGCGCCAGTTCGGTGCGGGCGCTGGCGATCTGCGCTTCCAGGCGCTTGATCTCGGCGCCCAGGGTGTCGCGCTGGACGCGTTGTGCCTCGAGGTCGGCGCGGGCCTTGGCCAGTTGCGAGCGAGCCACATGGTTGTCGGCGGTGAGGGTGGTGACCCGTTCCTCGGAAACGTAGCCGGGCTTGCGCAGGGCTTCGGCGCGGTTCAGGTCGATCTGTGCGCGACCGAGGGTTGCCTGGCTGGCGTTGACGTCGGCGGCGCTGGCGGCGATCAGGCTGCCCTGCTGCACCAGCTTGCTGCGCGCCTGGGCCAGTTCCGCCTCGCGGGTGGCCAGCGCGGCCTGGGCGCGCTCGACGGCGAGCTTGAAGTCGGCGTCTTCCAGGCGTACCAGTAGCTGCCCCTTGTCCACGTGCTGGTTGTCGCGCACCAGGACTTCCTCGACCCGCGCGCCCAACTGGCTGGCCACCCGCGTGATCTCGCCCTGGACGTAGGCGTTGTCGGTGCTTTCCACGTGGCGGCCGATGAACCACCAGTGCAGGAAGAAGGCCAGGGCGATCAGGCCGACGGCCACCAGGAAGACGGTCAGGCGACGTTTGAGTTGGGCGGGCATGGGTGGAGTGTTCCGTCGGCAAAATTCGGCCAATCTAGCAGTGTTCCGCCGGACGTTATAGGCGCTACACTTCGGACTCTTTGTTGCTTATAGGGAACAATAATGGGGCTTGATGATGCGCTGATCTTCACCCGCGTGGTGGAGTACCACAGCTTCACCCAGGCCGCACAGAGCCTGGGCATGCAGAAGTCCACGGTGAGCCGGCGCATCGCCCTGCTGGAGGAGCGCCTGGGCGTGCGCCTGCTCAATCGCACTACCCGCAAGTTGCGCCTGACCGAAGTAGGGCAGGCCTACTACGAGCGCTGCCGGCAGATCATGCACGATTTCGCCGAGGCCGAGCAGGCGGTCATGCAGTTGCAACAGGCGCCGTCGGGATTGCTGCGGATCACCTCGCCGATAGAGTTCGGCCAGATGTTCCTCGCCAGCCTGCTGGGCGACTTCATGCGCCAGTACCCGCAGATCACCGCCGAGGTCGAGCTGGCCTCGCGCAGCGTCGATCCGCTGCAGGAGGGCGTCGACATCGTGATCATGGTCGGCCAGCCGGAGGATTCCACCCTGGTGGCCCGTCGCCTGCTCTCTACCAGCCGCTGGCTCTGCGCCAGCCCCGACTACCTGGCGGCGCACGGCACGCCGACATCGGTGGCCGAGCTTGCCGGGCATCGCGCGGTCCTTCTGTCCACCGACTCCCAGCGCTACTGGCCGCTTTCCGGAGACAGCCTGCCCTGCCAGCGGGTGCTGTCCTGCAACAACATCACCTTCGCCCGCGAGGCGGTGGTCGCCGGTGCCGGCATTGCCGCGCTACCGGCGCTGATCTGTGCGGAGAGCGTGCACAGCGGGCGTCTGGTGCGTTTGCTGGCGGACGTGCCGTTGCCGGTCGGCGAACTGTATGCGGTCTATCCTTCGCGGCGTTTCCAGGCGATGAAGGTCAAGGCCTTCCTCGATTTCCTGATCAGCCGCCTGCCGGCCGACACCGGTCGTTTACTGGAGCCGGAGGCGGCCCGCCTGATAACATCGCGCCCCTGAATTTCCGTTTTAACTTCCGCTTGGCAAGAGAGTCTCCATGACCACTGTTCGTACTCGCATCGCCCCGTCGCCGACGGGCGACCCGCACGTCGGTACCGCATACATCGCGCTGTTCAACCTGTGCTTCGCGCGTCAGCACGGCGGTCAGTTCATCCTGCGCATCGAGGACACCGACCAGCTGCGTTCGACGCGGGAGTCCGAGCAGCAGATCTACGACGCCCTGCGCTGGCTCGGCATCGAATGGGACGAGGGCCCGGACGTCGGCGGCCCGCATGGCCCGTACCGGCAGAGCGAGCGCGGGCATATCTACAAGAGGTATTCGGACGAACTGGTCGAGAAGGGCCATGCCTTCACCTGCTTCTGCACGCCCGAGCGCCTCGATGCGGTTCGCGCCGAGCAGATGGCGCGCAAGGAAACCCCGCGCTACGACGGCCACTGCATGCACCTGCCGAAGGATGAGGTGCAGCGCCGCCTCGCCGCCGGCGAGTCCCACGTCACCCGCATGAAGGTGCCGACCGAGGGCGTCTGCGTGGTGCCGGACATGCTCCGCGGCGATGTCGAGATTCCGTGGGATCGCATGGACATGCAGGTGCTGATGAAGGCCGACGGCCTGCCCACCTACTTCCTCGCCAACGTGGTCGACGACCACCTGATGGGCATCACCCACGTCCTGCGCGGCGAAGAGTGGCTGCCGTCGGCGCCCAAGCTGATCAAGCTCTACGAGTATTTCGGCTGGGAGCAGCCGCAGCTGTGCTACATGCCACTGCTGCGCAACCCGGACAAGAGCAAGCTGTCCAAGCGCAAGAATCCGACCTCTATCACCTTCTACGAGCGCATGGGCTACCTGCCGCAGGCGCTGCTCAACTACCTCGGGCGGATGGGCTGGTCGATGCCGGACGAGCGCGAGAAATTCACCCTCGCCGAGATGATCGAGCATTTCGACCTGTCGCGCGTCTCCCTGGGCGGACCGATCTTCGACCTGGAGAAGCTCTCCTGGCTGAACGGGCAGTGGATCCGCGAGCAGTCCGTGGAGGAGTTCGCCCGTGAGGTGCAGAAGTGGGCGTTGAATCCCGAATACCTGATGAAGATCGCTCCGCACGTGCAGGGACGGGTGGAGAACTTCAGCCAGATCGCGCCGCTGGCCGGATTCTTCTTCAGCGGCGGGGTGCCGCTGGACGCTTCGCTGTTCGAACACAAGAAGCTCGATCCGACCCAGGTCCGCCAGGTCCTGCAACTGGTGCTGTGGAAACTCGAATCCCTGCGCCAGTGGGAGAAGGAACGCATCACCGGCTGCATCCAGGCTGTCGCCGAGCACCTCCAGCTCAAGCTGCGCGACGTGATGCCGCTGATGTTCCCGGCCATCACCGGGCATGCCAGCTCGGTTTCGGTGCTGGACGCCATGGAGATCCTTGGCGCCGACCTGTCGCGTTATCGCTTGCGCCAGGCCCTGGAGCTGCTGGGCGGGGCGTCGAAAAAGGAAACCAAGGAGTGGGAGAAGATCCGCGACGCCATTCCCGGCTGACCGGCTTTCTCCCACAGTCGATGACGAGGCCTGCCCAGTTGCGGGCCTCGTTTTTGGGGGAGGGGAGGTAAGTGATTGTTCTTCCGGTAAAATTTTTTAGGTTTCGATGAAAAATAATGTTGACAGCCTCAAGCCTCGCCCTTAGTATGCGCCCCGTCTTCACGACGAACTCAACGAAGTGAAGCGATCCAGCGGTACTTTGGGGCTATAGCTCAGCTGGGAGAGCGCTTGCATGGCATGCAAGAGGTCGACGGTTCGATCCCGTCTAGCTCCACCAAATTGCCGGGAATACGCGGTTGGTTTTGCGGATTCCTACGAAGGTTTCGTCCCCTTCGTCTAGTGGCCTAGGACACCGCCCTTTCACGGCGGTAACAGGGGTTCGAGTCCCCTAGGGGACGCCACTTCATGTTCATCCGTCCCAGCAATGGATGAACGTGTCGACGACCGGAAGGTTGTCGAAGCGATCGGAAGATCGCCCGCCTGATGGCGAATTCGGGGCTATAGCTCAGCTGGGAGAGCGCTTGCATGGCATGCAAGAGGTCGACGGTTCGATCCCGTCTAGCTCCACCACATTCCAAGGCCAGCATCGCTGGCCTTACTTTTCGAAGGTTTCATTGTCCCCTTCGTCTAGTGGCCTAGGACACCGCCCTTTCACGGCGGTAACAGGGGTTCGAGTCCCCTAGGGGACGCCACTTTTTCCCGCTCTGCGGGGCTCTATAGGGCCATTCCGAATTGGAATGGCCCTTTTGTTTTTTCCCTTTTCGAATTTCCTGACAGACGGCCCGGCCGTACGCTTGCCGATTTTTATTATGCATATAATATTTCATCCATAATATTTTCGGAGATCGTCATGAGCGACAAGAAAACCCAGACCCGTGCCCGCATCCTCGGTGCCGCCACCCAGGCCCTGCTCGAGCGGGGCGCCGTCGAACCTAGCGTCGGGGAAGTGATGGGCGCGGCGGGGCTCACCGTCGGCGGCTTCTATGCCCACTTCCAGAGCAAGGATGCGCTGATGCTCGAGGCGTTCGAGCAATTGCTCGGCAAGCGCCGCGAACTGCTCGGCGAACTCGATCCCGGATTGTCGGGAAAGGAGCGTCGTGCCTTGGCGGCCGCCTTCTACCTGTCGCGCAAGCATCGGGACGCACAGGTCGACGCCGGTTGTCCGCTGCCGGCGACCCTAGCCGAGGTGGCGCGCCTGCCGGAGGGGTTTCGCGAGGTCTTGAGCAGACATGTCGAGATCATGGTCGCCAGCCTGGCGGAAAGTCCCGAGGAAACCGACGTCGCCCTGGCCGACCTGGTGTTGATGATTGGCGGTTTGGCGCTGGCCCGGGCATTGGGGCCGGGCGAGCTGTCCGACCGGGTTCTGCGTGCCGCCAAGCAGGCGGTGAACTGAGGAGGTGCGAGATGAGCAGCCTGACCTGGATTCGCGGTTTCAACGGGACGATCGGCCGCATCGCGCCGCGTTGGACGGCCGAGCGTATGCGTCGGGCGTTCATGATGCCTGGCGAGTGGCCGCCGAAGGATTGGGAGCTGCCGCTGCTGGCCAGCTCGGAGCGCGTCACTCTGCGCTTCGGGCTGTCGGTGTTGCGCTGGGGCGAGGGGCCGGCAGTCCTGCTGCTGCATGGCTGGGCCGGCAGGCCGACACAGTTCGCCCATCTGATCGAGCAACTGGTCGGCGCGGGTTATTCGGTGTATGCCCTCGATGCGCCGGCCCATGGCCGCTCGCCGGGCAGGGAGGCGAACGTGGTGCTGTTCGCCCATGCCTTGCTGGAGGCCGCTGGCGAGTTGCCGCCGCTGCGTGCGGTGGTCGGTCATTCCCTGGGTGGCGCGGCGGCGTTGCTGGCGGCCCAGATGGGGCTGCGCAGCGAAGCGCTGGTGACGGTCTCGGCGCCGTCGCGGATTCTCGAACAGTTGCGCCTGTTCGCTCGTTTCGTCGGTTTGCCGGCCCTGGCTCGCTCGCATTTCATCCGCCTGGTCGAGCGTCAGGCGGGCATATCCGCGGCGTGCCTGGATGTGGCGCGCTACCGTCTGGAAATGCCCGGACTGGTGGTGCATGCCGACGACGACCCGCGCGTAGCGGTGGAAAATGCCGAGCGCATCCATGCCGCCTGGCCGGCCAGTCGCTTGCTGCGCCTGCCGGGCGGCGGCCACCACCGACTGCTCGGCGAGCGCAGGCTGAGCGAGTCGCTGCTGGCGCTGCTCGAGGAGCGCCCGGCGATGCGCGCTTGCCGGCGCGTGGAAAAGACGGCGAGCGCTTCCTGAGGCGCGTAGCAGAGGGGTTGTCGTTGTCCTGACCTCGGTTCTTCGGTAAAAAGCGCTGTGGCCCGCGCGGAGCGATCCGGCGGGGCGAACCGTTTCGAATCGAGGAGTGCCCATGACATTGCCGCTGGATCGGGTCCTGCAGCAGGCCAGCCCGGTATTGCCGGTGCTGGTGATCGAGGACGTGGCGCTGGCGCCCGACCTGGCGCGCGCGTTGTATGCGGGCGGCGTCACGGTGCTGGAAGTGACGCTGCGCACGCCGCAGGCGCTGGACGCGATCGCCGCCATCCATCGCGAGGTGCCCGAGGTCCTGCTGGGGGCGGGTACCCTGATCCACACCGAGCAGTTTCTCGAGGCGCGCGACGCAGGCGCACAGTTCGCCGTCAGCCCCGGATGCACGCCGCGCCTTGCCGCCGCCGCGGAGGATGCCGGCCTGCCATACCTACCCGGGGTGATGACGCCTTCGGAAGTGTTGCTGGCGCTGGAGTACGGTTATCGCTCGCTGAAGCTGTTCCCGGCCGATGGCACTGCCAGCGTGAAAATGCTGAAAAGCCTGAAGGGGCCGTTCACCGGCATCCGCTTCTGCCCGACCGGCGGGGTGAACCTGGACAACCTGCTGAATTTCCTTCGCCTGCCCAATGTCGCCTGTGTCGGCGGCACCTGGTTGGCGCCGCCGAGCCTGATCCGGGCGCGGGCCTGGGATCAGATCACACAACTGGCCAGGGAAGCGCGCGAACTGGCCGGCAGCCTGGAGCAGCATTGATGAATTGGGACTACGCCGATCCGTTCGTGATCGACCTCAGGGTCCTCGCCGAGGACATCGACGGGCTCGGCCACGCGAACAACGCCGTCTACGTCAGTTGGCTGGAGCGCTGCGCCTGGCGCCACTCGCAGCGGCTGGGCCTGGACCTGGCCGAGTACCGCCGGCTGGACCGGGCGATGGCGGTGCTGCGCCACGAGATCGACTACCTGGCCGCAGCCTACGAGGGCGACGAACTGCAATTGGCGACCTGGATCGTCGAGTCCGACCAGCGCCTGCGGATGAACCGGCGCTTCCAGTTGGTACGCCCGGCGGATGGCGCCACGCTGCTGCGGGCGCAGACCACCTTCGTCTGCATCGAACTGTCCAGCGGCAAGCCGAAGCGGATGCCGGCGGAGTTCATCGACGGCTATGGCCAGGCTCTGCTCGCCGGGGCCTGACCCGTCGCGCGTCGGCCGGCAGGCATTCGCACTTTGTTCCGGGCGGCGGATTCTCTAGAATCCGCCGCCTGTCATTTTCGAGGTAGTGGTTCGTGCAAATCGCCCTGGCGCCGATGGAAGGTCTGGTGGATGAAATCCTCCGCGACGTGCTGACCCGCGTCGGCGGCATCGATTGGTGCGTCACCGAATTCATCCGCATCACCGATCGCCTGCTGCCGGCCACGGCTTTCCACAAGCTGGCGCCGGAGCTGCACGACGGCAGCCGGACCCGCGCCGGGACGCCGATGCGTGTGCAGTTGCTCGGCTCCGATCCTGCGTGCCTGGCGGATAACGCCGCGTTCGCCTGTGAGCTGGGTGCCCCGGTGATCGACCTGAACTTCGGTTGTCCGGCCAAGACCGTGAACCGCTCGCGCGGCGGCGCGGTATTGCTCAAGGAGCCGAAGCTGATGCACGACATCGTCGCCGCCGTGCGTCGCGCGGTGCCGAGCGAGATTGCGGTGACCTCGAAGATGCGCCTGGGCTACGACAGTCCCGACGGCGCCCTGGATTGTGCGCGGGCCCTGGCCGACGGCGGCTCGGCCCATGTAGTGGTGCATGCCCGGACCAAGGTCGATGGCTACAGGCCGCCGGCGCACTGGGAATGGGTGGCGCGGGTGGCCGAGGCGGTGCGCGTGCCGGTGTTCGCCAATGGCGAAGTGTGGACGCTCGACGACTACCTGCGTTGTCGCGAGGTCAGCGGGGTGGAGGACATCATGCTCGGTCGCGGCCTGGTCTCGCGTCCTGGCCTGGCTCGGCAGATCGCCGCCTGGCGCGATGGCGGCGAAATCCGCGAGATGCCCTGGAGCGAGCTGTTGCCGCTGCTGCGCGACTTCTGGCTACAGGCCCGGCGCAAGCTCGCCCCGCGCTATGCCCCGGGGCGTCTCAAGCAGTGGCTGGGCATGCTCACGCGCACCTATCCCGAAGCCGTCGAGCTGTTCGCGCGGATTCGCCGGGAAAGCGATTGCGAAACCATCGACCGGCTGTTGCAGGTGTCGTTCAGCCAGGCGGCCTAGCTTGCGTAGCAGGCCTAGCGGCCGCCGCTGACATCGATGAAGGTGCCGGTGCTGTAGCTGGCTTCGTCCGACGCCAGCCAGAGAATCGCCCGCGCGACTTCCTCCGCCGTGCCGCCGCGTCCTAGCGGTATGCCGCCCTTCAGGCGTTCGATACGGCCGGGCTCGCCGCCGCTGGCGTGGATCTCGGTATCGATCAGTCCGGGCCGCACCGCGTTGACCCGGATACCCTCCGCCGCCACTTCCCTGGCCAGCCCGATGGTCATGCTGTCGATGGCGCCCTTGGCGGCGGCATAGTCGATGTATTCGTTGGGCGATCCCAGCCGCGAGGCCATCGAGGATACGTTGACGATGCTGCCGCCGCGCCCGCCGTGGCGGGTTGACAGGCGCTTCACTGCCTCGCGGGCGCAGAGGAAGCTGCCGGTCACGTTGGTCGCGAATACCCTGTGCAGGCGCGCCGCGTCGATGTTTTCCAGGCGCGTCTGCGCTTCCAGCATGCCGGCGTTGTTGACCAGCACGTCGAGGCGGCCGAAACGTTCGTCGATGGCGGCGAACAGCCGCTCGACATCGCCTTCCTCGGCTACGTCGGCCGCCACCGCCAGGGCTTCGCCGCCCTGGCGCTCGATGCGCTGGCGCAGCGCTTCGGCGGCCTCGCGGTTGCGCAGATAGTTGAGGACGACCGCATAGCCGCGCTCGGCGGCGAGCAGAGCGGTGGCGGCGCCGATGCCGCGGCTGGCTCCGGTGATCAGCATGACGTTGCGCATGATGATGCTCCCCAGGTCAGTAGCGAGTGAAGGTCAGGTAGTCGGCGTCCCAGCCCAGGCCCTGCCAGAACAGGTTGGACAGCGGCGCGTCAAGGGCCGATTGCGCGCGGATCAGGCCGGCGCCGCGCGAGCGCAGGGCCTCCTCGGCACTGCCCACCAGTTCCCGGGCCAGGCCCTGGCGGCGGGCCTGCGGCAGTACGTAGAGCTCTGCGATCTCTCCGACCCGTGCCTGACCGTCCTCGATCTGCCACAGGTGGGCGAGGACGAAACCGCGGGGATGCTGCTGGGCCTCCGCCAGCCAGAGCAAGCGGTTGCGCGAGGCGGCCAGGAGCAGTGCCTGGATCGCCTGCTGGTCGCCGGCATCCAGGGTTTCCCCGGCTTCGCGGACATTGGCTTGCCAGAGCGCGGCCACCGCGGGGACGTCGTCGGCGCTGGCCAGGCGAACCCGGTGCTGCTCTGGCGTCGCATCGAGCTCCTGGCCGACCCGCAGCAGGTTGCCATCGGGATCGACCAGGGCGAATTCGCGCATACCCCAGGGCTGGTCTTCCAGGGCCGTGATGCGTGGAATCCCCTGGCCGCCCAGGCCGAGGGCCGCGGCCTGGCGATGCAGCGCCTGGGCGTCCTCCAGGCGCAGGTAGGCAGCGCTGCAATTGGTCTTCGGTTCGAGCGCTTCGAACAGCGACAGGTGCAGCTCCAGGGCGCCGCGCTGGAGGATGGCGTAGGTCGGATAGCGAGCGCCAAGGTGGAAGCCGAGGGACTGGTAGAAGGCGCTGGCGCTGTCCAGATCGCGGCAGGGGAAGGTCGGGATTGCGCGTTCCATAGCGACGGTTCTCGAAAGGATGAGTTTCGATCTGAGCACGACGAACGGTCGTTCTCAAGGCTCTTGAAATACTTCCGATGATCCCTATCTAGTTCGTGCGGGATGCCGAAGACGGGTTCCGCACCAGAGTACTTGCTGATAATTCAGGAGATTCGCAATGAGCAACGCTTTTTCCCTCGCCCCGCTGTTCCGTCATTCCGTAGGCTTCGATCGCTTCAACGATCTGTTCGAGTCGGCCCTGCGCAATGAGGCCGGGAGTACCTACCCGCCCTACAACGTCGAAAAGCACGGTGACGACGAGTATCGCATCGTCATCGCCGCCGCCGGCTTCCAGGAAGAAGACCTGGACCTGCAGGTCGAGCGCGGCGTGCTGACCGTCAGTGGCGGCAAGCGCGAGAAGTCCACGGACAACGTGACCTACCTGCACCAGGGCATCGCCCAGCGCGCCTTCAAGCTGTCGTTCCGCCTCGCCGACCATATCGAGGTCAAGGCGGCTTCGCTGGCCAACGGCCTGCTGAACATCGACCTGGTCCGGCTGGTTCCGGAAGAAGCCAAGCCGAAGCGTATCGCCATCAATGGCCAGCGCCCGGCACTGGACAACCAGTAACCGTCAGCGGTGATCGAAAAAAGGCGCCTTCGGGCGCCTTTTTTCATTTCGTTGCGCTATCGGCCCGGGGCTCTGCCGGTGTGCCGTCAGGCACCTCGTCCAGCAGGACGTCGAGGTCGACGGCGGCCGCCATCGCCCGGTTGCCTTCGTCGCTGGGGTGCAGATGGTCGCCGGAGTCGTAGCGCGCGGCGAGCCGCGACGGCTGCTCCGGATCGCGCAATGCCGCGTCGAAGTCGATCACCGCATCGAAGGCGCCGGCATGACGGATCCACTCGTTAACCTGCCTGCGCAGGGCTTCCTTGGCGGGATGGTAATAATCGCTCAACGGCGTGCCGGGCAGTGCGCCCTCGAACGGCGTGAGGGTCGCGCCGACGACCCGGATACCCCGGTTGTGCGCCCGTTCGATCAATTGCCGGTAGCCGGCGATCAGCGCTTCCAGGGTGGGCGGTGCGGCATTCCGGGCGAAAGCGGTACCGGGCCAGGCAATGTCGTTGATGCCGAGCATCACCACCATGCTGCTTGCGCCTGGCTGGGCCAGTACGTCGCGGTCCAGACGTGCCAGCGCGCTCGCGCCCATGCCGTCGCTCAGGAGACGGGCGCCGGAAATCCCCGCATTGACCACGGCGACGCCATGCGGGGCCAGGCGTTCGGCGAGGAAGTCCGGCCAACGGCTGTTCCGGTCGAGGCTGGCGCTGGCTCCGTCGGTGATCGAGTCGCCGAGCGTCACCAGCGTCCGCGTTGCCGCTTCGGTTTCAACCAGGATACCTGTCAACAGCAGGCGCGCGGTGGTGCTCTGGCTGTCCGCCGCGTCCAGCTGCAATGCGTGGCTTTGGGTCTGCTCGCCGGCGACGATCCAGCCCGTCTGGCGGCCGTCCCAGTGGAAGGTTTCCATGGGCGTGGCGGCCGGCAGGTAGAGACTCACCAGCACCTGCGAGAGCGCGGCCACCGGCATCGCCACCGGATCGCTGAGTAGCGTGGCGCCGGGCGCGATGGTCGCCGTCCGGCGTCCGCCAAAGGTCACGTCATGCAGGCTGCCGGTGGCGACCGCGGCGCGCTCGGAACCCGGTTTGGCCAGGGTGGCCCGGCCGATCCGGATCGGGCGCCTTCCATAGGTATTTGCCAGGACGATGCGCACGCGCGTTCCTCCCAGGCTGATTCGCGCCAATTGCCGCACCGTCTGGTCGTGCAGTTCGGCCGGCACGTTGCTGGGAAACAGGAAGTCCTCAGCCCAGACCGGCTGCGGGCTGGCCTGCCAGCTGGCGGTCCAGGAAGCGGCCGGCGCGGCGCAGGCGTACAACAGGCTCGTCGCGAGCGCGAAGGCCCGGGTTGCGCTGGAGGTCGCGGCGGGAAGTCTTTCGATGGGTCGTTTCATGTCGTTGAATTCAGTGGTTATCCTGTAGCTGATGATGAATTCAAAGATTTAAGGGAAATAGACCGTAGCGGGGAATATCATTTATGAAGCGAAATCATCAGGCAGGGCGCCATGGCCCGGCTTGAAGTCAACCGTTCCGGCGAACTGGAGGTGTTTGCCCGGGTCGTCGAGTCGGGGGGCTTTTCCGCCGCCGCTCGACGTTGCGGCATGACGCCCTCGGCAGTCAGCAAGCTGATCACCCGGCTCGAACAGCGCCTGGGAACCCGCTTGCTGAACCGCTCCACCCGAAAATTGCAACTGACACCCGAGGGATGCGCGTTCTACGAGCGCGGGGTGCGTATCCTGGCCGACCTGGAGGAGGCCGAGCGGTGTGCGAGCGAAAACGCGGCGCCGCGTGGGCGCTTGCGAGTCAACGCCAACGTGCCTTTCGGGCATCACTTCCTGCTGCCGCTGCTGCCCGAGTTCCTCGCGCAGCATCCCGAGGTGACGCTGGATATCGTGCTGACCGATGAGGTCGTCGACATCCTCGAGCAGCGCACCGACGTGGCCGTGCGCGCGGGGCCGCTGAAAAGCTCGAGCCTGGTGGCGCGCAAGCTGGGGAGCACGCGCATGCTGATCGTCGGTGCGCCGGCCTATCTGGCCCGGCATGGCATGCCGGCCACGCCGCAGGCGCTGCTGGGGCACAACCGCCTCGGCGCCAACTATGTGCGAACGCGCTCCGGCTGGCCGCTGCGGGACGCCGGCGAGGAACTCGTGGTGCCGTTGTCGGGCAACGCCCAGGCCAGCGATGGCGAGGCGCTGCGCCGTCTGGCCGTGGCCGGCCTGGGCCTGGCGCGGCTGGCCGCGTTCCAGGTGCGCGAGGACATAGCCGCCGGGCGCCTGATTCCCGTGCTCGAGGCATACAACCCAGGCGACCTGGAGGAAGTCCACGCCGTCTACGTCGGCCAGGGCGGCTATCTGCCGCTGCGCGTGCGGGCGTTCCTGGACTTTCTGGCGGAGCGCGTCGATATGAGCCAGGGTTGATCGCAGTGCTACATGAATACGCCGATTCCGCGGCCGAAACCTTTTCTTCCTAGCGCTTCATCCGCAGGAGGCAATCCAGATGAGCGATGACATCCAGCGTTACCCCAGCAGCCTGCCGTTTCCCTTTTCCCGCGCGGTGCGGGCCGGCGGCTTCCTGTTTCTTTCCGGACAGGTGCCGATGAGTCCGACCGGCGAGGTGGTACGTGGCGATATCCAGACCCAGACCGAAGCGGTGATGGCACGCATCGGCGAGACCCTGGAGAGCTGTGGTGCGCGTTTCGACCAACTGGTGAAGGTCACCGTCTGGCTGTCGGACATGGCCCACTTCGCCGGTTTCAACGAGGTCTACCAGCGTCATGTGCAGGGGGCCTTGCCGGTACGCTCGACGGTGACCGCCGGGCTGGCGCTGGGGGTCGACGTGGAGGTCGAGGTGCAGGCGTGGGTCGGCGAGGGCTGAGTCGCGAGGGCATTGGCATGCAGGTCGGGTGAGCGCTGGCCGCGGACGGCGAAGAGGGGAGGGCCTACCCGTGGCGTCCGACCTGAATCGCTTCAGGCCGCTGGAGTGCCGTTGCCGAATGCCTGTTCGTCGAGCAGGCGCATGAAGGCGCGCGCGGCGTTCGACAGGGTCCGCTCGGTGTGCAGGATATAGCCGAGCTGGCGGCTGAGCTGGATGTCCTGCAGCGGCAGGCGCACCACCTGGTCGTCGAGCATGGTCCGCGGCAGCACGCTCCAGGCCAGGCCGATGGAGACCATCATCTTGATGGTCTCCAGGTAGTTGGTGCTCATGGCGATGTTCGGCGTCAGCCCTTCGGCTTCGAACATGCGCCGCACGATGTGGTGGGTGAAGGTGTTGCCGCCGGGGAATACCGCGGGGTGCTTGGCGACGTCGGCGAGGAACACCGTGCCCTGTCGGGCCAGCGGGTGCTCCGGGGCGGCGACGAAGTCCAGCGGGTCGTCCCACACCGGGACTGCGCGCACCGGTTCGGCGGTTTCCGGGGCCAGGGTGATCACCGCCAGTTCCGCACGACCATGAAGGATCTCCTCGTAGGCCACTTCCGAATCCAGGAACTGGATATCCAGCGCCACCTGCGGATGCGCCCGGGTGAAGGCGCGCAGCAGCGGCGGCAGGCGATGCAGGCCGATGTGGTGGCTGGTGGCCAGGACCAGCCGGCCGCTGACCTCGCCGGTGAGGTTGTTCAGCGCCCGGCGGGTGTCGTCGAGCACGTTGAGCAACTGGTAGGCGCGCGGCAGCAGGGCGCGGCCGGCCTCGGTGAGGTTGACCTCGCGGCCGACCCGGTCGAACAGCCGGGCATTGAGCTGCTGTTCGAGGGCGGCGATGCGCTTGCTCACCGCCGGTTGGGTCAGGTGCAGGCGCTCGCCGGCTTCGGAGAAGCTGCCGGTCTCGGCAATGGCGATGAAGGTGTTGAGGCTGTTCAGGTCCATTGCGGGCCTCCGCTGGTTTCGGCTGCCCGGAGCTTAGCGCCAATGGATTCCTGTTGGGAATGCTTTGGATGAAAAATATGAATTTGAGTTATTCGTAGACAAGCCATAGGATCATCCTCACAAGCCCTGTGGGCATAGAAATAAGCTGATGAGGAAATCCCGATGGCCGGCAAGACCCTCTACGACAAACTCTGGGACATGCACCTGGTCAAGCAGCGCGACGACGGTTCGGCGCTGATCTACATCGACCGCCATATCCTGCACGAAGTGACCTCGCCGCAGGCCTTCGAGGGTCTTCGCCTGGCCGGGCGCAAGCCGTGGCGGATCGACGCCAACATCGCCACCCCGGACCACAACGTGCCGACCACCCGCACCGAGCGCAAGGGCGGCATCGCCGCCATCGCCGACGAGGTCTCGCGCCTGCAGGTGCAGACCCTCGACGAGAACTGCGACGACTTCGGCATCACCGAATTCAAGATGAACGACGTGCGCCAGGGCATCGTCCATGTGGTCGGTCCGGAGCAGGGCGCGACCCTCCCGGGGATGACCGTGGTCTGCGGCGACTCGCACACTTCCACCCATGGCGCCTTCGGCGCGCTGGCCCACGGCATCGGCACTTCCGAGGTCGAGCATGTGCTGGCGACCCAGTGCCTGGTGGCGAAGAAGATGAAGAACATGCTGGTCAAGGTCGAAGGCAGGTTGCCGGCCGGCGTCACGGCGAAGGATATCGTCCTCGCGGTGATCGGCAGGATCGGCACCGCCGGCGGCAACGGCCACGCCATCGAGTTCGCCGGCAGCGCCATCCGCGACCTGTCCATCGAAGGGCGGATGACCATCTGCAACATGTCGATCGAGGCGGGCGCCCGCGTCGGCCTGGTCGCCGTCGACCAGAAGACCATCGACTACGTGAAGGGCCGGCCCTTCGCGCCGAGCGCCGAGCAATGGGACCAGGCCGTCGCCTGCTGGCAGGGGCTGGTGTCGGACGCCGATGCCCGCTTCGATACCGTGGTCGAGCTGGACGCCGCGCAGATCAAGCCGCAGGTCAGCTGGGGCACGTCGCCGGAAATGGTCCTGGCCGTGGACCAGAACGTGCCGGACCCGGCCCGCGAGAGCGACCCGATCAAGCGCGGTTCGATCGAGCGCGCCTTGAAGTACATGGGCCTGCGGCCGAACCAGGCGATCACCGACATCCAGCTGGACCGGGTATTCATCGGTTCCTGCACCAACTCGCGGATCGAGGACCTGCGCGCTGCCGCCGAAGTGGCCAGGGGCCGCAAGGTCGCCGCGACCATCAAGCAGGCGCTGGTGGTGCCGGGCTCCGGGTTGGTCAAGGAGCAGGCCGAGAAGGAAGGCCTGGACCGGATCTTCATCGAGGCCGGCTTCGAATGGCGCGAGCCGGGCTGTTCCATGTGCCTGGCGATGAACCCGGACCGGCTAGAGAGCGGCGAACACTGCGCCTCGACCTCCAACCGCAACTTCGAGGGCCGTCAGGGCGCCGGTGGCCGTACCCACCTGGTCAGCCCGGCGATGGCCGCCGCCGCGGCCGTCAACGGCCGCTTCATCGATGTCCGCGAATTGCTCGCCTGAGGAGAACCGAGATGAAACCCTATACCCAGACGACCGGTCTCGTCGCTCCGCTGGATCGCGCCAACGTCGATACCGATCAGATCATTCCCAAGCAATTCCTCAAGTCGATCAAGCGCACCGGCTTCGGCCCCAACCTGTTCGACGAATGGCGCTACCTGGATGTCGGGCAGCCGGGACAGGACAACTCGAAGCGTCCGCTGAACCCGGACTTCGTCCTCAACCAGCCGCGCTACCAGGGTGCCAGCGTACTGCTGGCGCGGGAGAACTTCGGCTGCGGCTCGTCCCGCGAGCACGCGCCCTGGGCGCTGGACGAGTACGGTTTCCGCACGGTGATCGCACCGAGCTATGCCGACATCTTCTTCAACAACAGTTTCAAGAACGGCTTGCTGCCGATCATCCTGCCCGAGGCCGAGGTGGACGAACTGTTCCGCCAGGTCGAGGCGAACGAAGGCTACCAGTTGTCCATCGACCTGGCGGCGCAGACCGTTACCCGTCCTGATGGCAAGGTGCTGGGTTTCGAGGTCGACCCGTTCCGCAAGCATTGCCTGCTCAACGGCCTCGACGACATCGGCCTGACGCTGCAGGACGCCGATGCGATCCGTGCCTTCGAGGACGGCTACCGCCAGCAGCAGCCCTGGCTGTTCCGCTGAGCGCCACGCGAGTCCCCTTGCCGGGCGCATCCTGGGTAGGGTGCGCCCGGTTTTTCTCCCGGAGTAGGTTCATGAGCGACCACGATGACGTTGTCCAGCGCCAGTTCGGCGCCCAGGCTTCGGCCTACCTGAGCAGCGCCGTGCATGCCCAGGGCGAGGAATTCGCCTTGCTGCGCGACGCCCTGGCCGGGCGCCCGGAAGCGCGGGTCCTCGACTTGGGCTGCGGCGCCGGCCACGTGAGCTTCCAGGTCGCCGCCCTGGCAGGGGAGGTGGTGGCCTACGATCTTTCCGCCGAGATGCTCGCCGTGGTGGCGCAGAGCGCCGCGGAACGGGGCATGGCGAACATCCGTACCGAACAGGGCAAGGCGGAGAGCCTGCCCTTCGCCGACGGCGAGTTCGATTTCGTCTTCAGTCGCTATTCCACCCATCACTGGCGCGATGTCGGCCTGGCCCTGCGCGAGGTGCGGCGGGTGCTCAAGCCCGGCGGGGTGGCGATCTTCGTCGACGTGGCGGCGCCCGGGCAGGCCTTGCCGGACACCTTCCTGCAGACCGTCGAGCTGCTCCGCGACACCAGCCATGTGCGCAACTACTCGCCGGCCGAGTGGGCGCGCCTGAGCGGCGAGGCGGGCTTGCTGGTAACCGGAAGCCGGCGCCAGCGCCTGCGCCTGGAGTTCCAGTCGTGGGTCGAGCGGATGCGTACGCCGGAGGTGTTCCGCCAGGCGATCCGCAGCCTGCAGCTGGCGGTGGGCGAGGAAGTCAGGGAGTATTTCGAGATTGCCGACGACGGCTCGTTCAGCACCGACGTGCTGGTGCTGTGGCTGCGTCGGGAGTGACGGTTCGATCGCGGCGGCGCATGCCCGCCGTTCAATGAATGAAGGACAAGAGGGTGTTATGAGCAAGCAGATCCTGGTTCTCCCCGGTGACGGTATCGGCCCGGAAATCATGGCGGAAGCGGTCAAGGTGCTGGAACTGGCCAACGACAGGTTCCAGCTCGGCTTCGAACTGGCCGAGGACGTCATCGGTGGCGCGGCCATCGACAAGCACGGCGTGCCGCTGGCCGACCAGACCCTGCAGCGCGCGCGCCAGGCCGATGCGGTGCTGCTGGGCGCGGTAGGGGGGCCGAAGTGGGACAGGATCGAACGCGATATCCGTCCCGAGCGCGGTCTGCTGAAGATTCGCTCGCAACTGGGCCTGTTCGCCAACCTGCGTCCGGCCATCCTCTATCCGCAACTGGCCGCGGCCTCCAGCCTGAAGCCGGAAGTGGTCGCCGGGCTGGACATCCTCATCGTCCGCGAACTGACCGGCGGCATCTACTTCGGCCAGCCCCGCGAGCAGCGCGTGCTGGAGAACGGCGAGCGCCAGGCCTACGACACCCTGCCGTACAGCGAGAGCGAAATCCGTCGTATCGCCCGCGTCGGTTTCGACATGGCCCGCGTACGCAACAACAGGCTCTGCTCGGTGGACAAGGCCAACGTCCTCGCCTCCAGCCAACTGTGGCGGGAAGTGGTGGAAGAGGTGGCGAAGGACTACCCGGACGTCGAGCTTTCCCATATGTACGTGGATAACGCCGCCATGCAACTGGTGCGCGCGCCCAAGCAGTTCGACGTGATGGTCACCGACAACATGTTCGGCGACATCCTGTCGGATGAGGCTTCCATGCTGACCGGTTCCATCGGCATGCTGCCTTCTGCCTCGCTCGACGCGAACAACAAGGGCATGTACGAACCCTGCCACGGTTCCGCCCCGGACATCGCCGGTCAGGGCATCGCCAACCCGTTGGCGACCATCCTTTCGGTCTCGATGATGTTGCGCTACAGCTTCAGCCAGGCGACCGCCGCCGACGCCATCGAGCAGGCGGTGAGCAAGGTCCTCGACCAGGGGCTGCGCACCGGCGACATCTGGTCCGAAGGCTGCCGCAAGGTCGGCACCCGGGAAATGGGCGATGCCGTAGTCGCGGCACTCAAGAATCTGTAATCTGACGGGCTTGGCCGGCGCCATGATGGCTGCCGGCCAGCTCACTTCTCTCATATAGGTGTAGTTGCGATGAAGCGTGTAGGTCTGATCGGTTGGCGCGGGATGGTGGGTTCCGTACTCATGCAGCGGATGCTGGAAGAGCGGGACTTCGACCTGATCGAGCCGGTGTTCTTCACCACGTCGAACGTCGGTGGCCAGGGCCCGGAAGTGGGCAAGGACATCGCTCCGCTGAAGGACGCCTACAGCATCGACGAGCTGAAGACCCTCGACGTGATCCTGACCTGCCAGGGCGGCGACTACACCAGCGAAGTATTCCCCAAGCTGCGCGAGGCCGGCTGGCAGGGCTACTGGATCGATGCCGCCTCCAGCCTGCGCATGGAAGACGACGCGGTGATCGTCCTCGACCCGGTCAACCGCAAGGTCATCGACCAGGCTCTGGACGCCGGCACCCGCAACTACATCGGCGGCAACTGCACCGTCAGCCTGATGCTGATGGCCCTGGGCGGGCTGTTCGACGCCGGCCTGGTCGAGTGGATGAGTGCCATGACCTACCAGGCCGCCTCCGGCGCCGGCGCGCAGAACATGCGTGAACTGCTCAAGCAGATGGGCGCCGCCCATGCATCGGTGGCGGATGACCTGGCCAACCCGGCCAGCGCGATCCTCGACATCGACCGCAAGGTGGCGGAGACCCTGCGCAGCGAAGCCTTCCCCACCGAGCATTTCGGCGCGCCGCTGGGCGGCAGCCTGATCCCCTGGATCGACAAGGAACTGCCCAACGGGCAGAGCCGCGAGGAGTGGAAAGCCCAGGCGGAGAC
Source organism: Pseudomonas sp. 203-8 (assembly GCF_020708595.1). Lineage (NCBI taxonomy): Bacteria > Pseudomonadati > Pseudomonadota > Gammaproteobacteria > Pseudomonadales > Pseudomonadaceae > Pseudomonas > Pseudomonas sp. 203-8. The sequence continues at coordinate 73,416 of NZ_JAJFDF010000004.1, forward strand.
CAACAAGATCCTCGCCCGCTTCAAGAACCCGATCCCGGTCGACGGTATCTGCGTGCGCGTCGGCGCCATGCGTTGCCACAGCCAGGCGCTGACCATCAAGTTGAACAAGGATGTGCCGCTGACCGACATCGAGGGCCTGATCAGCCAGCACAATCCCTGGGTCAAGCTGGTGCCGAACCACCGCGAGGTAAGCGTGCGCGAGCTGACCCCGGCCGCCGTCACCGGCACCCTGAGCGTTCCGGTCGGGCGCCTGCGCAAGCTGAACATGGGCTCCCAGTATCTCGGCGCCTTCACCGTTGGCGACCAGTTGCTGTGGGGCGCTGCCGAGCCGCTGCGGCGCATGCTGCGCATCCTGCTGGAGCGCTGATCGATCCGGCGCCGCCCGCAATGGGTGGCGCCTCGATTGCCTGGGCGAAGGTGGGCAAGTAAAGTGCCACGCCTATTTCGCAGACCGCCGAGGCTTTTCCCATGTCCCAGCCCCTCAATGTCGCAGTCGTAGGCGCCACCGGATCGGTTGGCGAGGCTCTGGTCGGTCTCCTCGACGAACGCGACTTCCCGCTTCATCGTCTGCACCTGCTGGCCAGCGCCGAGTCGGCCGGGCAGCGCATGGGTTTCGCCGAAAGCAGCCTGCGCGTCGGCGATGTCGATAGCTTCGATTTTTCCAGTGTCGGCCTGGCCTTCTTCGCCGCGGCAGCCGAGGTGTCGCGTGCCCATGCCGAGCGCGCCCGCGCGGCGGGTTGTTCGGTGATCGACCTGAGCGGCGCCCTGGAACCGAGCGTCGCACCGCCGGTCATGGTTTCGGTGAATGCCGAACGCCTGGCCTCGCAAGCAGCGCCGTTCCTTTTGTCCAGTCCTTGCGCCGTAGCCGCCGAACTGTGCGAAGTGCTGGCGCCACTCCTGGCCACGCTGGATTGCCGGCAACTGAACCTGACAGCCTGCCTCTCCGTCTCCAGCCTGGGGCGCGAAGGGGTCAAGGAACTCGCCCGGCAGACCGCCGAACTGCTCAATGCGCGCCCCCTGGAGCCGCGTCTCTTCGACCGCCAGATCGCCTTCAACCTGCTCGCGCAGGTCGGCGCGGTGGATGCCGAGGGACACAGCGCGATCGAGCGGCGCATCTTCGCGGAGGTGCAGGCCTTGCTTGGCGAGCGTATCGGACCGTTGAACGTTACCTGCATCCAGGCGCCGGTATTCTTCGGCGATAGCCTCAGCGTGACCCTGCAGTGCGCGGAGCCGGTGGACCTGGCCGCGGTGACGCGGGTCCTCGATGCGACGAAAGGTATCGAATGGGTCGGCGAGGGCGATTATCCGACGGTGGTCGGCGATGCCCTCGGCCAGGACGAGACCTATGTCGGCCGGGTGAGGGCGGGGCAGGCTGATCCCTGTCAGGTCAATTTGTGGATTGTGTCTGATAATGTGCGAAAAGGTGCCGCGCTGAATGCCGTGCTCCTGGGTGAGTTGTTGATAAAACACTATCTGTAAAAGATACTTACCCACAGATTTGTAGAATTATTCGAGCTTGTTAATACTGGTTCGATCCGCTGCTGCCGGGGAGCGTCCGTCCATGCATGGCTGGGCGAGCGGACAGCAAGCACCGACGCACTCCCTCTCGTGAAACGAGAAAAGATATTAAAACCAAGGGATTACACTATGGTTCGGCTTCGTACACTGGTTCGGGCAATCGCGGCGGCCTCGGTCCTGACTTCCGGCATGGCGCATGGATTGGGACTGGGGGAAATCACCCTGAAGTCGGCGTTGAACCAACCGTTGGATGCCGAGATCGAGCTGCTCGAAGTTCGTGACCTGGGTTCGGGCGAGGTGATCCCGAGCCTGGCGTCGCCGGAAGAGTTCAGCAAGGCGGGCGTCGATCGCCTGTACTACCTCACCGACCTGAAGTTCACGCCGGTGGTGAAGCCCAACGGCAAGAGCGTCATTCGCGTGACCTCGTCGAAGCCGGTGCAGGAGCCCTACCTGAACTTCCTGGTCCAGGTGCTCTGGCCGAACGGCCGCCTGCTGCGCGAGTACACCGTCCTGCTGGATCCGCCGCTGTACTCCCCGCAGGCCGCGGCAAGCGCTCCGCAAGCGCCGGTCAGCGCGCCGCGCGCGACCGGCGCCCCGCGAGCCCCGCAGGCTCCGGCTCCGGTGCGTACCACCGCGCCGGCAGGCAGCGACACCTATCGCACCGTTTCCAACGACACGCTCTGGGAGATCGCCCAGCGCAACCGTACCGATCGCGTTTCCGTACCCCAGGCGATGCTCGCGTTCCAGGAACTGAATCCGGGCGCCTTCGTCGATGGCAACATCAACCGGCTGAAGAGCGGCCAGGTCCTGCGCATTCCCACCGAACAGCAGATGCTGGAGCGCTCGCCGCGCGAGGCGCTGTCCCAGGTGCAGGCGCAGAACCAGAGCTGGCGCGGCAGCCGCAATCCGGCCGCGGGCAGCGCTGGCGCCAGGCAGTTGGATGCGACCCAGCGCAATGCCGCCGGGTCGGCGCCATCCAAGGTCGACGCCACGGACAACCTGCGCCTGGTGTCTGGCGAGGGCAAGGCCAGCAAGGGTGCCGACAAGGGCGGGAAGGGCGACAGCAAGGCGCTCGCCGATACCCTGGCGGTGACCAAGGAAAGCCTCGATAGCACTCGCCGCGAGAACGAAGAACTGCAGAGCCGCATGCAGGATCTGCAGAGCCAGCTGGACAAGCTGCAGAAGTTGATCCAGTTGAAGGACGCCCAGTTGGCCAAGCTGCAAGGGCAGTTGGGCGCCGAAGGCCAGGGCGCAGCCCAGCCGAACGCAGCCCTGCCGGATGCGTCCCAGCCCAATGCAGCAGCGCAGGCGCCGGCTCAGCCCGGGACTCCCGCTGCGGCAGCGCCGACTCCTGCTCCGGCCGGAGAAGCACCCGCCGCTCCGGCGCAGCCTCCGGTGGCGCCGCCGCCCGCGCCAGCTGCCGAGAAGCCTCCGGCACCTGCCGTTCCGGCGCCCGCTCCGGTACAGGCGGCAGAACAGCCGGCACCGAGCTTCCTCGACGAACTGCTGGCCAACCCGCTGTGGTTGGCGGTGATCGGCGGTAGCGCACTGCTGGCGTTGCTGGTGCTGCTGATGATCCTGTCGCGGCGCAATGCGCAGAAAGAGAAGGAAGAAGCCCAGGCTTTCGCCGCGGATGCCGGCGAGGAACAGGAGGATGCGCTGGACCTGGGAAAGGACGGCTTCGACGACCTGACCCTCGACGAGCCTGAACCGCAGGTCGCAGCCGCTGCGCCGCAGGTCGAGAAGACCACTGCGCAGACTTCCGATGCGCTGGGCGAGGCCGACATCTATATCGCCTACGGGCGTTTCAACCAGGCCGCTGAACTGTTGCAGAACGCCATCTACGACGAGCCGCAGCGCACCGACCTGCGCCTCAAGCTGATGGAAGTCTATGCCGAGATGGGCGATCGCGAAGGTTTCGCTCGCCAGGAAAACGAGCTGCGCGAAATCGGCGGCGCACAGCCGCAGGTCGAGCAGCTCAAGTCGCGCTACCCGGCAATGGTCGCGGTCGCCGCGGTTGCCGGCCTGGCCGGCGCCAAGCTGGCGCAGGACGAGCTGGATAGCTTCAGCCTCGACGACCTGTCGCTCGACGACAGCGGTCACGCGGCCAAGCCGGATGCGGCAGGACAGGATCTCGACGACGCCTTCGACCTGAGCCTGGACGACCTGGGCGGCGACGACGTGCAGGCCGACCTCAAGTCCGACAGCGGGGCGCTGGACGACCTGACCCTGGACAGCGATCTGGACCTGGCGGCCTCGACCGCGGCGGACAAGCCTGTCGACGATCTCGACTTCGGCCTGGATTTCGCGGAGTTGGCAGAGACTCCGAGCCAACCCAAGCATGACGACCTGGGCGATTTCTCCCTGGATCTCGACGCGCCGGAAGACAAGCTTTCGGACGACGACTTCCTGCTTTCGCTGAACGACGAAGTGCCCGCCGCGGCGCCTGCCGACAACGAATTCACCCTCGATACCGAGGCTGCCGAAGAGCCGGCGTTGTCCCTGCCGGACGACTTCGACCTGTCGCTGGCCGACGAGCCGACGGAGCCGGCCGCTCCGGAGAAGGGCGAGGACAGTTTCGCCGCCCAGTTGGACGAGGTGAGTGCGCAGTTGGACGAGTTGGCCAGCAACCTTGACGAGCCGAAGAGCGCGACGCCGAGTTTCTCCGCCGAGGATGCAGCGGTCGCCTCCGCCCTGGACGGAGACGCCGACGATGACTTCGACTTCCTCTCCGGTGCCGACGAAGCGGCGACCAAGCTGGATCTGGCTCGCGCCTACATCGACATGGGCGATAGCGAAGGCGCGCGCGATATCCTCGACGAAGTCCTGGCCGAAGGTAACGACAGCCAGCAGGCGGAAGCCCGCGAGTTGCTGGAGCGCCTGGCCTGATCCGGAAATGAAGCGACCCTCATGAACGATGTTGTTCCGCCAGCGGCAGCCGAATCGGCTGCCGCTGGCGTTTCCAGAATCGCCCTCGGCATCGAGTACAAGGGCTCCCGCTATCGTGGCTGGCAGCGCCAGGAAGCCGGCGTGCCTTCCGTGCAGGAAGCGCTGGAGTGCGCCTTGTCGAAGGTTGCCGCCGAGCCGGTCGGGGTGATCTGCGCCGGCCGTACCGACGCTGCCGTTCATGCCAGCGGCCAGGTGGTGCATTTCGACACCGCGGTGGAGCGCCCGTTGAAAGCATGGGTGATGGGCACCAACGCCAACCTGCCCGCGGATATCAGTGTGACCTGGGCGAGGGTGATGCCGGCGCATTTCCACGCGCGCTTCTCGGCCATGGCCCGGCGCTATCGCTACGCCATCTACAACGATCCGATCCGCCCGGCGCACCTGGCCGAGGAGGTCACCTGGAACCATCGGCCGCTGGATATCGGGCGGATGCGCGAGGCGGCCCAGGTACTGGTCGGCACCCATGACTTCACCTCGTTCCGGGCGGTGCAGTGCCAGGCCAAGTCGCCGGTCAAGACCATGCATCACGTGCGCTTGCTGGAGCATGGTCGGTTGATCGTGCTGGACATCCGCGGTAACGCTTTCCTTCACCATATGGTGCGCAACATCGCTGGCGTCCTGATGACCATCGGTGCCGGCGAGCGGCCGATCGAATGGGCGAAGGAGGTGCTCGAGGCGCGCGACCGGCGCGCCGGTGGGGTCACCGCTCACCCCTACGGACTCTATCTGGTGCGGGTGGAGTACCCCGGGGAGTTCGAGTTGCCCGAGCGCTACCTGGGGCCGCATTTCCTTTCCGGATTGCCCGATATCGTCGGCTGACGTCGAATCGGGCTTTTGCTACCATCGAGAATTCCCGCCGGACCGGCCGTCCGGCGGTTCGTCGCTCACTCGCCGAGGATTCTCCGTCGTTGCCAGCCGTTCGCATCAAGATCTGCGGTATCACCCGAGTCGAGGACGCCCTGGCCGCCGCCGCGGCGGGCGCCGATGCCATCGGCCTGGTGTTCTATGCGAAGAGCCCGCGGGCGGTGGATATCCATCGGGCGCGGGAGATCGTTCGTGCCCTGCCGCCGTTCGTGACCAGCGTCGGCCTGTTCGTCAACGCCAGCCGCTGCGAACTGGGCGAGATTCTCGATGCGGTGCCGCTGGACCTGCTGCAATTCCATGGCGACGAACGCGCCGAGGACTGCGAGGGACATCGGCGACCCTACCTGAAAGCCCTGCGGATGAAGCCCGGCGACGACATCGTCGGGCGCGCGGCGGCATATCCGGGAGCTGCCGGGATTCTCCTGGATACCTATGTGGAAGGCGTGCCCGGCGGCACGGGGGCGGCGTTCGACTGGTCGCTGGTGCCGGCCGACCTGGGCAAACCCCTGGTGCTGGCCGGCGGTCTGACGCCGGATAACGTCGGCAGGGCAGTCGAGCAGGTCAAGCCCTACGCGGTGGACGTCAGCGGTGGCGTCGAGGCGAGCAAGGGAATCAAGGATGCGGCGAGGGTCCGCGCGTTCGTGGACGCGGTGCGTTCGCGGCGCCGCGACGAGACATGATGTGACGACGGGCGGCCCGCCGCCGTCCACTAGCGTGTCGCCGTTTCCGCGACAACGCCCGGCCGCCGATAGGGAGGCCAGATATTTCGCGATAGCCGCTCGCCGGGTATCGCCCAGGTGACCGCGCAGGCGGGGGATGGGACAGGCCGCGAAACGTTTCGCAGCCGTGGGGCCCACCGCTGCCGGCGGTCACGAAGATGAATTTGCTCAGGGACGCCGTCACCGGATCGGTGCGGCCATCCCGACCTTGCACTGGAGAACAAAGAGCATGAGCAACTGGCTGGTAGACAAGCTGATCCCTTCCATCATGCGTTCCGAGTCCCAGAAGAGTTCGGTACCGGAAGGCCTGTGGCACAAATGCCCGTCCTGCGAAGCCGTGCTGTACCGTCCGGAGCTGGAAAAGACCCTGGATGTCTGCCCGAAGTGCGATCACCACATGCGCATCAACGCGCGTACCCGCCTGGACATCTTCCTCGATGAGGACGGTCGCGAGGAGTTGGGTGCCGACCTCGAGCCGGTGGACCGTCTGAAATTCCGCGACAGCAAGAAGTACAAGGATCGCCTCGCCGCGGCACAGAAGGACACCGGCGAGAAGGACGCGCTGATCGCCATGAGCGGCAAGCTGCAGGGTATGCCGGTGGTCGCCTGCGCCTTCGAGTTCTCCTTCATGGGCGGTTCGATGGGCGCCATCGTCGGCGAGCGCTTCGTTCGCGCAGCCAACGTCGCCCTGGAGAAGCGCTGCCCGCTGATCTGCTTCTCCGCCTCCGGCGGCGCGCGCATGCAGGAAGCGCTGATCTCGCTGATGCAGATGGCCAAGACCTCGGCGGTCCTGGCGCGCCTGCGCGAAGAAGGCATCCCGTTCGTCTCGGTATTGACCGACCCGGTCTACGGCGGCGTTTCCGCCAGCCTGGCGATGCTCGGCGACGTGATCGTCGGCGAACCCAAGGCGCTGATCGGCTTCGCCGGTCCCCGCGTGATCGAGCAGACCGTCCGCGAGAAGCTGCCGGAAGGCTTCCAGCGTAGCGAGTTCCTCCTTGAGCATGGCGCCATCGACATGATCGTGCATCGTGCCGAGTTGCGGCCGCGCCTGGCCAATCTGCTGTCGGCCTTCACTCATTCGCCGAGCCCCGTATCCGCATGACCCAGCGTTCCCTGGCCGATTGGCTGAGCTATCTCGAACAACTCCATCCGACGGCCATCGACATGGGCCTGGAGCGTTCCCGCGAGGTAGCGCGCCGGCTCGGCCTGGGAAGGCCGGCGAAACGCGTGGTCACCGTTACCGGGACCAACGGCAAGGGCTCCACCTGCGCCCTGCTCGCCGAACTGCTGCGTGAGCAGGGGTTGTCGGTCGGGGTCTACAGCTCGCCGCACCTGCTGCGCTACAACGAGCGGGTGCGGATCGATGGCGTCGAGGCCGGCGATGCGCAACTGTGCGACGCCTTCTCCGCGGTGGAGGCCGCACGTGGCGAGATTTCCCTGACCTATTTCGAAATGGGCACTCTGGCCGCCTTCTGGCTGTTCGAGCGCGCCGGGCTGGACTTCGCGGTGCTGGAAGTCGGCCTTGGCGGGCGCCTGGATGCGGTCAACCTGATCGACGCCGACCTGGCGCTGATCACCAGCATCGGCCTGGACCATGCGGACTGGCTGGGCGATACCCGCGAAAGCGTGGCTTTCGAGAAAGCCGGTATCCTGCGCGCCGGCAAACCGGCCCTGTGCGGCGATCTCGATCCCCCGCAGCCATTGCTGGAGCAGGTGGCTGCGCTGGGGGCACCGCTTTACCTGCGCGGTCGCGACTACGACCTGGCGCTCGCCGATCATGGCTGGCACTGGCGCGGGCTGGCCGCGGACGGCCAGGCGCTGGCGCTGCACGATCTGCCGTTGCTCGGGTTGCCCATGGAAAACGCCGCGCTGGCCCTGCAGGCCTACGCGTTGCTCGAGTTGCCCTGGCAGGCGGAGCGCCTGGCCGAGGCGCTGCGGCGGACCCGGGTGACCGGTCGCCTCGATCGCCGCGACCTGTCCTGGAACGGCCAGCCACGCCAGCTCCTGCTGGACGTCGGGCACAATCCCCAGGCCGCCCAGTACCTGGCGCAACGCCTGCGTGCCGCAGCGCCACGAGGACGCTACCTGGCGGTCTTCGGCCTGCTGGCGGACAAAGACCTGGATGGCGTACTGGAACCCTTGACCGGCTTGGTGCAGGATTGGGCCGTTGCACCGTTGCCGACCCCGCGTTCGCGGCCGGCCGCGGAGCTGGAGGCGGCGCTGATCCTGCGCCAGGTTCCGGCGAGCAGTCATGCGGATATCGCCGCCGCCCTGGACGCGCAGTGCGCCAAGGCTACCGCGGATGATGTCATTCTGCTGTTCGGATCGTTCTATAGCGTGGCCGAAGGCCTGGAATGGCTGGCCCGTAGAACGGATAAGGGGGAGTAAATCATGGCCTTGCTGGAAAGAGGGCTGAAGCAGCGCATCGTCGGGGCGTTGGTGCTGATCGCCCTGGCGGTGATCTTCCTGCCGATGCTGTTCACCCGCGAAGACGAGTCGCGCCAGGTCGTGGTGGAAGCGCCGCCGCGCCCGCAATCGCCGGCCATGCCCAGTGTCGAGGTGCAGCCGACCGAGGTGCCGGAACTGCAGCCCGGCGAGGAAGGCATCGCTCCCGAGATCGTCGAGGAAGGCTCCCCGGCCGCCGCCGGCCAGCCCAGCCAGCCGATCGGCGGCCTGCCGGCGACCCCGCCGGCCACCCAGCCGCCCGCCCAGGCCCAGGCGCCGGCCGCCAGCCTGCCGCCAAGCCAGCCGCAACCGCCCGCTGCGCCGCCGAGCCCGCCGCCCGCGGAGAAGCGCCTGGACGCCAACAACCTGCCGCAGAGCTGGTCGGTACAGCTTGCCAGCCTGTCCAACCGGGCGCGCGCCGAGGAATTGCAGAAGACCCTGCGCTCCCAGGGCTACAACGCCTACATCCGCAGCTTCGACGGGATGAACCGGGTCTTCGTCGGGCCGGTGATCCAGCGCGCCGAGGCGGATCGCCTGCGCGACCAGTTGAGCAAGCAGCAGAAGCTCAACGGCTTCGTCGTGCGCTTCCAGCCGGAACGCGGTTGACCGCGACCCGCGGCTTACCGTCGCGGGCGCGCTCTGCTAAAATGCAGCGCCTTTTCTGCTTGTGGGCTGCATAGTGGCATTTACCTGGGTCGATTGGACGATGGTCGCCATCATCGTCGTTTCCAGCCTGATCAGTCTGAGTCGCGGCTTCGTCAAGGAAGCCTTGTCCCTGCTTACCTGGATAGTCGCCGGCGCGGTGGCCTGGATGTTCGGCGGGGCGCTGGCGCAGCACCTGGGCGAATACATCCAGACCCCCTCGGCCCGCATCATCGCAGCCTGCGCGCTGCTGTTCATCGCGACCCTGCTGCTCGGGGCGCTGGTCAACTACCTCATCGGCGAACTGATCCGGGTCACCGGCCTCTCCGGCACCGACCGCTTCCTCGGCATGGTCTTCGGCGGTGCGCGCGGCGTACTGCTGGTCGTGCTGCTGGTCGGCCTGCTCAGCCTGGCCCCGGTACAGCAGGACCCTTGGTGGCAGCAGTCGGTGCTGATGCCGCATTTCCTGATGGTTGCCGACTGGTCGAAGAACTTCATTCTCGGTTTCGCCGGCCAGTGGTTGCCGGCCGCGCCGATAACGCCGCCGAGCGGCATCGGCGGGCTGCTTCCCAGCCAGTGATTTTGGCGGGACACTGGCCGAGGCCGGGTCCCGCGGTTTTCCAGGGCGGCGCGTCGATGGCGCGGCGCCGGCGGCACAGGACGTGCCGCGAGCCAGTCGGCGGCGAAGGTCGCCGATTCGCGGGAGCCAGCGGCCCACAGGCCCTGGTCAGCTCGATGGTCCGGGACGGACCGATCGCGCTTCCCATCTTTCCAGCTTGAGCCAAGTAGGGGTTGCGTCACATGTGTGGCATCGTCGGTATCGTGGGCAAGTCGAACGTCAATCAGGCGCTGTATGACGCGCTCACCGTCCTCCAACATCGCGGCCAGGACGCTGCCGGTATCGTCACCTGCCATGACGATAAGCTGTACCTGCGCAAGGACAACGGCCTGGTCCGCGACGTCTTCCAGCAGCGCCACATGCAGCGCCTGATCGGCAGCGTCGGCATCGGCCATGTGCGTTACCCGACCGCCGGCAGCTCCAGCTCGGCGGAAGCGCAGCCGTTCTACGTCAACTCGCCCTACGGCATCACCCTGGCGCACAACGGCAACCTGACCAATGTCGAGCAGTTGGCCAAGGAAATCTACGAATCCGACCTGCGCCACGTGAACACCAACTCCGATTCGGAAGTGCTGCTCAACGTGTTCGCCCACGAGCTGGCGGTGCGCAACAAGCTGCAGCCCACCGAGGAGGACATCTTCGCCGCGGTTTCCTGCGTGCACGACCGTTGCGTCGGCGGCTACGCGGTGGTGGCGATGATCACCGGCCATGGCATCGTCGGTTTCCGCGACCCCAATGCGATCCGTCCGATCGTCTTCGGCCAGCGGCATACCGAGAACGGCGTCGAATACATGATCGCCTCCGAGAGCGTGGCCCTGGACGTACTCGGCTTCACCCTGATCCGCGACCTGGCGCCGGGCGAGGCGGTGTACATCACCGAGGAAGGCAAGCTCTATACCCGCCAGTGCGCCAAGGCACCGAAGTACGCGCCGTGCATCTTCGAGCACGTCTACCTGGCGCGTCCGGATTCGATCATGGACGGCATCTCGGTGTACAAGGCGCGCCTGCGCATGGGCGAGAAGCTTGCCGACAAGATCCTCCGCGAGCGTCCCGACCACGACATCGACGTGGTCATCCCGATCCCGGACACCAGCCGCACCGCGGCGCTGGAACTGGCCAACCGGCTCGGCGTGAAGTTCCGCGAGGGCTTCGTCAAGAACCGCTACATCGGCCGCACCTTCATCATGCCCGGCCAGGCGGCGCGGAAGAAATCCGTGCGGCAGAAGCTCAACGCCATCGAGCTGGAGTTCCGCGGCAAGAACGTGATGCTGGTGGATGACTCCATCGTCCGCGGCACCACCTGCAAGCAGATCATCCAGATGGCCCGCGAGGCCGGGGCGAAGAACGTCTACTTCTGCTCCGCCGCGCCGGCCGTGCGCTACCCCAACGTCTACGGCATCGACATGCCGAGTGCGCACGAGCTGATCGCGCACAATCGCAGCACCGAGGACGTCAGCAAGCTGATCGGCGCCGACTGGCTGGTCTACCAGGACCTGCCCGACCTGATCGACGCGGTCGGCGGCGGCAAGATCAAGATCGATCACTTCGACTGCGCCGTGTTCGACGGCGAGTACGTGACCGGCGACGTCAACGAGGCCTACCTGAACCGGATCGAACAGGCGCGCAACGATGCGACCAAGGCCAAGAGCCAGGCGGTCAGCGCGATCATCGATCTGTACAACGACTGACAAAGGGGAGAGCGGCATGACTCAGGACTGGGATGCCGGGCGTCTCGACAGCGACCTGGAAGGCGCGGCCTTCGACACCCTGGCGGTTCGCGCCGGGCAACGGCGGACGCCGGAGGGCGAGCACGGCGAGGCGCTGTTCACCACTTCCAGCTACGTCTTCCGCACCGCCGCCGACGCGGCCGCGCGGTTCGCCGGCGAAGTGCCGGGCAACGTCTATTCGCGCTACACCAACCCCACGGTACGCACCTTCGAGGAGCGCATCGCCGCCCTCGAAGGAGCCGAGCAGGCGGTGGCCACGGCGTCGGGCATGTCGGCGATCCTCGCCCTGGTGATGAGCCTGTGCAGCTCCGGCGACCACGTGCTGGTCTCGCGCAGCGTGTTCGGCTCGACCATCAGCCTGTTCGACAAGTACTTCAAGCGCTTCGGTATCCAGGTCGACTATCCGCCGTTGAGCGATCTCGCGGCCTGGGAGGCGGCGTGCAAGCCGAATACCAAGCTGTTCTTCGTCGAGTCGCCATCCAACCCGCTGGCCGAGCTGGTGGATATCGCCGCGCTGGCCGAGATCGCCCACGCCAAGGGTGCGCTGCTGGCGGTGGACAACTGCTTCTGCACGCCGGCCCTGCAACAGCCGCTGAAGCTCGGTGCGGACGTGGTGATCCACTCCGCGACCAAGTACATCGACGGCCAGGGCCGGGGCATGGGCGGGGTGGTCGCCGGTCGCGGCGAGCAGATGAAGGAAGTGGTCGGCTTCCTCCGCACCGCCGGACCGACCCTCAGCCCGTTCAACGCCTGGCTGTTCCTCAAGGGCCTGGAAACCCTGCGTATCCGCATGCAGGCGCACAGCGCCAGTGCCCTGGCCCTGGCCGAATGGCTGGAGCGCCAGCCGGGCATCGAGCGGGTCTACTACGCGGGCCTGCCGAGCCATCCTCAGCATGAGTTGGCCCGGCGCCAGCAGAGCGGCTTCGGCGCGGTCGTCAGCTTCGACGTGAAGGGCGGGCGCGATGCCGCCTGGCGCTTCATCGACGCTACCCGGATGGTCTCGATCACCACCAACCTGGGCGACACCAAGACCACCATCGCCCACCCGGCGACCACCTCCCACGGTCGACTGTCCCCCGAGGACCGCGCGCGCGCCGGGATCGGCGACAGCCTGATCCGGGTCGCGGTCGGCCTGGAAGACCTCGACGACCTCAAGGCCGACATGGCTCGGGGGCTGGCTGCGCTGTGATCGAACCCAACCTGCGAGGCAACGGCAAGGTCGCCCTGGTCACCGGGGCGGCCCGGGGCATTGGCCTGGGCATCAGTGCCTGGCTGATCGCCGAGGGCTGGCAGGTAGTGCTTGCCGACAACGACCGTGAACGCGGGGCCAGGGTGGCCGAGGCGCTGGGCGAGCACGCCTGGTTCGTGGCCATGGACGTGGCCCAGGAGGGCCAGGTGGCGATGAGCGTGGCCGAGGTGCTCGGTCAGTTCGGCCGCCTCGACGGCCTGGTCTGCAACGCCGCCATCGCCAATCCGCGCAATACGCCGCTGGAGGCGCTGAGTCTCGGCGAGTGGACCCGGACCCTGGCGGTCAACCTGACCGGTCCGATGCTGCTGGCCAAGTACTGCACGCCTTATCTGCGCGCGCACAATGGCGCCATCGTCAACATCGCCTCGACTCGTGCCCACCAGTCGGAGCCTGACTCCGAGGCCTACGCCGCGAGCAAGGGCGGGTTGCTGGCGCTGACCCATGCCCTGGCCGCCAGCCTGGGCCCGGATATCCGTGTCAATGCGCTCAGCCCCGGCTGGATCGATACCCGCGAGGCCGCCGAGCGCGAGGCTGCGCCGCTGACCGAGCTGGACCACGACCAGCACCTGGTCGGCCGGGTCGGAACGGTGGAGGATGTCGCGTCGCTGGTGGCTTGGCTGCTCTCCGAGGACGCCGGTTTCGTCACCGGCCAGGAATTCCTGGTCGATGGCGGCATGACCCGGAAAATGATCTACCTCGACTGAGTTGGTGGGGAGATGCGGAAAAGGCGCTGTTCCGAAAGGAGCAGCGCTTTTTTTCGTATGAGGCCGCCTTGCCGGTATGGCGCCGTTATTCCGTCTTCAGTTCGCGCAGATCGACGGCCTGTCCATCGAACAACTGGTTGGCGTTGGTCGGCAGGATGCTGGGTCGTCCCTCCGGGCCGCGAGTGCCGTCGATGACCCGGATGTCGCTGTATTTCTTGCCCGAGAGCGCGGCGAGACCGGCGCTGTCGCGGACCACCGTAGGACGCAGGAAGACCATCAGGTTGCGCTTGGTGTGGGTGTCCTTGGTGGAACGGAACAGGCGACCGAGCAATGGGATGTCCCCGAGCAGGGGAACCTTCGACTCGGCTTGGGAAACGTCGTCCTGGATCAGGCCGCCGATCACGATCACCTGGCCGTTCTCGGCGAGGATGGTGCTCTTGATCGAGCGCTTGCTGGTGATCAGGTCGGTATTGTTGCGCTGCTGGGCGTTGGGCAGCAGGGCCGAGATCTCCTGCTCGATCTCCAGGCGCAGGGCCGCGCCGTCGTTGATGTGCGGAGTGACCTTGAGGCTGACGCCGATATCCTTGCGCTCCACGGTGGTGAACGGGTTGCTCGAACCTTCGCTGTTGGTGGTGTAGGAGCCGGTCTGGAACGGTACGTTCTGGCCGACCAGAATCTCCGCTTTCTGGTTGTCCAGGGTCAACAGGCTCGGGGTCGACAGCAGGTTGCTCTTGGTGTTGGCCGAGAGCGCGGTGACCAGCGCGCCGAAGCTGCTGCTGCCGATGCCGACGATGGCGCCGTCGGGGATGGATTCCGGTGCCTTGTTGCTCTCGAGCGATTGCAGCAGGGTGCCGATGGACAGTCCGGTATTGGCGAAGTTGGTCTTGGTTCCGCCCATGCCGCCCTTGTTGATCGCCCATTGCACGCCGACGGCATCCTGGATGTCGCCGGAGATCTCGACGATGGCCGCCTCCACCAATACCTGGGCACGCGGCACGTCGAGCTGGCGAACGATGTCCTCGAGGGCGTTGACCGTGTCCGGGTCGGCCAGCAGGACCAGGGCGTTGGTGCTTTCGTCGGCACGGATGAGGATGTTGCTCGGTCGGCCGCCGCCGGTCTGTTCGCCGCCCTGGCCGCCGTTGTTCTTCATGCCTTCGGAAATCTGGCCGAGGGTTTCCGCGAGGGTCTTGGCGTCGTTGTGGCGCAGGCGGATCACCCGGGTATTGGCCGAGCGCGCGGTCGGGGTGTCCAGCGATTGCGCCAGTTGCACCAGCTTGGCGCGCGCCTGCGGCGGGCCGAGGATGATCAGGCGGTTGGTGCGCGCGTCGGCGATCACCTGGGCGCCCGCCGCGCCCTTGGCCTGGCCGCGGCTCATGGCGTTGTTGAGCACCTCGGCGGCGTCCATCACCCAGCCGTAGCGCAGGTTGATCACGCTGTAGTCGTGGCTGCCCTTCTGGTCGAGCTGGCGGATCACGTCTTCGATTCGCGCGATATTGGCGCTGCGGTCGCTGATGATCAGCGCGTTGGCCGAGGGCACCGCGGCGAGGTGGCCATATTGTGGGACCAGCGGACGGATCAGCGGGATGAGTTCCGATACCGGGCTCTGCTGCACCTGGATCACCCGCGTCTCCAGGCGATCCGGCGCGCTCTGGCCGCCGCCGGCCTCGGTCTTGGCCTCGGCGTTGGGCACGATGCGCGCCTGGTCGCCCTGGGCAACCACGGTGAAGCCGTGGGTGCTCATCACCGAGAGGAACAACTGGTAGACCTCGCTCAACGAGAGCTGGGCCTTGGAGACCACGCTGACCTGGCCCTTGACCCGCGGGTCGACGACGAAGGTCTCGCCGGTGATTTCGGAAATCTGGTCGATGAATTCGCGGATGTCGGCATCCTTGAGGTTGATCGTCCAGTGCGCCTCCTGCTGGTTGCCGGCCGGGACGAAGGCGTTCCCGCCGCTGTTTTCGGCGTGCGCCGCCTGGATGCCGAGGGCCAGGCTGAGAAGGACGGCGGGAACGTACGAACGACTGGAAGGGGCAAACAGGGCGCGGAGCAAAGGCTGGGACATCGGGTCAGTCGCTTTCCGTAGGCGTGGTCGTGGGCTCGCTCGAGTCTTCTTCGGCGGGTTCTGCGATGGGCGTGGCTTCCATCTGCTGGCGCAAGGCGTCCAGGCGCTCGCGCAATGCTGCAGCGTTCTCATCCTGCAGGCTTTGCAGTTGTTCGATCGAGTCGTTCTCGCTTGTAATGTCGTCCGCGCTGGCCAGCAGTCCCCCGGAACGGTGCGGGAAGGGCAGGCTTTCCAGGCGCCCGCCGCGCTGCAGTTCGACGCGGTCGCGGTAGACCGCGTGCAGCTTCACGCCGTCGCTGATCTCGCCGCCGACCGCGTAGCGGTGCGGCTTGTCGCCCTGGCGCTGGATGATCGCGCTGGACAGCTTGGGATCGCTCTGGACGAAGCTGCCCTTGAGCACCAGGTCGAGGTTGGTGGCCGGTGGCGGGGCGTTGGGGTCCTGGGCGCTGGTGCCGAAGAGGCGCGCCAGGCGGGTCGGATCGCTGCGGATCGACTCGTGGCTGACCGGCGAGGCGGCGACGGCTACCGGGCTGCGTTGCAGGCGCAACCAGCCGGCCGCCTGCCAGGCGAGGCTGATGCTCATGGCGATGATCAGGGCAACAGCCAGAAGGGCCGGGGCGTACCGCTGCAGCCAGCGGGAAGAGGCGCCGGAGAAAGGCAATACATCACTCCTGGTCTTTATCGTTATGTCTGAAGATCGCCGAGGGATCATAGCAGTTCGTTGCCAGTAGGCTACCTACTTCTATCAATAGGTGTGACTGGCCGGGCCAGGCACGCTTGTGCTTAAGATAACGGCTCGCCAGGATACTTCTGCAAGAGGAACTCGGGATCGGCCGCACAAAACGACTAACAACTAACAATACTGACGGTAACCGTTCAGTGGTCATATACGACCAAGATACTTCTGTAAGGTTACCGCTATAAGGCATCCATGATGACAGCCCCATTACCCGACATCGCCGCGCCGGCCGCACCGCCACGGCGTCTGCCGTTCAGCTTCGCCAAGCGCCAGGGCCTGCTGTTCCTGTGCCTGGAGGAGCAGTACTGGCTGGCCTGCCGGCCGCAGGTGGAGCTGGCGGCGATCGCCGAGGCGCAGCGCTTCGCCGGCCGCCGCCTGCCGCTCAAGGCGCTCGGCGAGGACGCCTTCAACCAGGCCCTGGCGGCCTCCTACCAGCACGACTCCTCGGCGGCCATGCAGCTCGCCGAGGACCTCGGCGGCAGCCTGGACCTCGCCGCGCTGGCCGACCAGGTCCCGGAAACCGAGGACCTGATGGAGCAGGAGGACGACGCGCCGATCATTCGCCTGATCAACGCGATCCTCGGCGAGGCGATCCGCGAGAACGCCTCGGACATCCACCTGGAAACCTTCGAGAAACGCCTGGTGGTGCGCTTCCGCGTCGACGGCGTGCTGCGCGAGGTGCTGGAGCCCAAGCGCGAGCTGGCGGCCCTGCTGGTATCGCGGATCAAGGTCATGGCACGGCTGGACATCGCCGAGAAGCGTATTCCCCAGGATGGGCGGATTTCCCTGCGGGTCGGCGGGCGCGAGGTGGACATCCGCGTCTCGACCCTGCCCTCGGCCAACGGCGAACGGGTGGTGCTGCGTCTGCTCGACAAGCAGGCCGGGCGCCTGAACCTGCAACACCTGGGCATGAGCGAGCGCGACCGCAAGCTGATGGACGAAACGGTGCGCAAGCCGCACGGCATCCTGCTGGTCACCGGGCCCACCGGCTCGGGCAAGACCACCACCCTGTACGCCAGCCTGACCACGCTCAACGACCGCACGCGGAACATTCTCACCGTCGAGGATCCGATCGAATACCACCTGGAGGGCATCGGCCAGACCCAGGTCAACGCCAAGGTCGACATGACCTTCGCCCGCGGCCTGCGGGCGATCCTCCGGCAGGACCCGGACGTGGTGATGGTCGGCGAGATCCGCGACCGGGAGACCGCCGAGATCGCGGTGCAGGCTTCGCTGACCGGCCACCTGGTGCTCTCGACCCTGCACACCAACAGCGCCATCGGCGCGATCACCCGCCTGGTGGACATGGGCATCGAGCCGTTCCTGCTGTCCTCCTCCATGCTTGGCGTGCTGGCCCAGCGCCTGGTGCGGGTGCTCTGCCCGGCGTGCAAGGAGCCCTACCGCGCCGACGAGGCCGAGTGCGCGCTGCTCGGCGTCGATCCCGCCGCGCCGCCGACCCTGCATCGCGCCCGCGGCTGCGGCGAGTGCCACCAGCATGGCTATCGCGGGCGTACCGGTATCTATGAACTGGTGGTGTTCGACGACCACATGCGCTCGCTGATCCACAACGAATCCTCCGAGCAGGAAATGACCCGGCATGCCCGCACCAGCGGACCAAGCATCCGCGACGACGGTCGGCGCAAGGTGCTGGAAGGCGTCACTACGGTCGAGGAAGTCCTGCGCGTGACCCGGGAAGAATAATGGCCGCCTTCGAATACCTCGCCCTCGACCCCAGCGGTCGCCAGCAGAAGGGCGTGCTGGAGGCGGACAGCGCGCGCCAGGTCCGCCAGTTGCTGCGCGAGCGCCAATTGGCGCCGCTCGACGTGAAGCCCACCCGTACCCGCGAGCAGAGCGGGCAGGGCGGGCGCCTGACGTTCGCCCGCGGACTGTCCGCGCGCGACCTGGCATTGGTGACCCGGCAACTGGCGACCCTGGTCCAGGCCGCGTTGCCGATCGAGGAGGCGCTGCGCGCCGCCGCGGCGCAGTCCACCTCGCAGCGCATCCAGTCGATGCTTCTCGCGGTGCGCGCCAAGGTCCTCGAAGGCCATAGCCTGGCCGGCAGCCTGCGCGAGTTTCCCACCGCCTTTCCCGAGCTGTACCGGGCGACTGTGGCTGCCGGCGAGCATGCCGGGCACCTCGGCCCGGTGCTGGAGCAACTTGCCGACTACACCGAGCAGCGCCAGCAGTCGCGGCAGAAGATCCAGCTGGCGCTGCTCTATCCGGTGATCCTGATGGTCGCTTCGCTGGCCATCGTCGGCTTCCTGCTGGGCTAC
The DNA here is from genome assembly GCF_020708595.1 of Pseudomonas sp. 203-8. Lineage (NCBI taxonomy): Bacteria > Pseudomonadati > Pseudomonadota > Gammaproteobacteria > Pseudomonadales > Pseudomonadaceae > Pseudomonas > Pseudomonas sp. 203-8. The sequence continues at coordinate 91,926 of NZ_JAJFDF010000004.1, forward strand.
GTGGTGCCCGACGTGGTCCGGGTGTTCATCGACAGCGGGCAGACCCTGCCGCTGTTGACCCGCGTGCTGATCGGCGTCAGCGACTGGGTCAAGGCCTGGGGCGCGCTGGCCTTCGTCGCGGCGATCGGCGGGGTGATCGGCTTCCGCTACGCGCTGCGCAAGGATGCCTTTCGCGAGCGCTGGCATGGCTTCCTGCTGCGCGTGCCGCTGGTCGGTCGGCTGGTGCGTTCCACCGACACCGCGCGCTTCGCCTCGACCCTGGCGATCCTCACCCGCAGCGGCGTGCCGCTGGTGGAGGCGCTGGCGATCGCCGCCGAGGTGATCGCCAACCGGATCATCCGCAACGAAGTGGTCAAGGCCGCGCAGAAGGTCCGCGAGGGCGCCAGCCTGACCCGCTCGCTGGAAGCCACCGGGCAGTTTCCGCCGATGATGCTGCACATGATCGCCAGCGGCGAGCGCTCCGGCGAGCTGGACCAGATGCTGGCGCGCACCGCGCGCAACCAGGAGAACGACCTGGCGGCGCAGATCGGCCTGATGGTCGGCCTGTTCGAACCGTTCATGCTGATATTCATGGGCGCGGTGGTGCTGGTCATCGTCCTGGCCATTCTTCTTCCGATCCTTTCTCTCAACCAACTCGTGGGGTAATCGCGTGAATCAGAGCCGCCCATTGCAGCGTCGCCAACAGTCGGGCTTCACCCTGATCGAAATCATGGTCGTGGTGGTCATCCTCGGCATCCTCGCCGCCCTGGTGGTGCCGCAGGTGATGAGCCGTCCCGACCAGGCCAAGGTCACCGTGGCCAAGGGCGACATCAAGGCCATCGCTGCCGCGCTGGACATGTACAAGCTGGACAACTTCGCCTATCCGAGCACCCAGCAGGGCCTCGAGGCGCTGGTGAAGAAGCCCACCGGCAATCCGCAGCCGAAGAACTGGAACAAGGACGGCTACCTGAAGAAGCTGCCGGTCGATCCGTGGGGCAATCCCTACCAATACCTGGCGCCGGGCACCAAGGGCCCGTTCGACCTGTATTCGCTGGGCGCCGACGGCAAGGAAGGCGGCAGCGACAACGACGCCGACATCGGCAACTGGGACAACTGACCGGACATGCGGGCTTCGCGCGGCTTCACCCTCATCGAGCTGATGGTGGTGATGGTCATCATCAGCGTGCTGATCGGCCTGGCGGTGCTCAGCACCGGCTTCGCCAGCACCTCGCGGGAGCTGGACAGCGAGGCCGAGCGGCTCGCCGGGCTGATCGGCGTGCTGACCGACGAGGCCGTGCTGGACAACCGCGAGTACGGCCTGCGCCTGGAGCGCGATGCCTACCAGGTACTGCGCTACGACGAAGCGAAGGCGCGCTGGTTGCCGGTGGCGCGCGACAGCCACCGCCTGCCGGAGTGGGCGGAGCTGACCTTCGAGCTGGACGGCCAGCCGCTGGTGCTGGCCGGCAGCAAGGGCGAGAAGGAGCAGAAGAAAGGCACCGACCAGCCGCAATTGCTGATCCTCTCCAGTGGCGAACTCAGTCCGTTCCGCCTGCGCCTGGCCGAGCGCGGACCCGAGGGGCGGGCGTTGTCGCTGAGCAGCGACGGTTTCCGCCTGCCACGGGTCGAGGTGGCGCGGCGATGAAGCGCGCGCGTGGTTTCACCCTGCTGGAAGTGCTGGTGGCCCTGGCGATCTTCGCCATGGTCGCGGCCAGCGTGTTCAGTGCCAGCGCGCGCAGCCTGCAGAACGCCTCGCGGCTGGAAGACAAGACCCTGGCGATGTGGATCGCCGACAACCGTCTCAACGAATTGCAACTGGAACAGACGCCGCCCTCCAGCGGCCGCAACCAGGGCGAGCTGGAGTTCGCCGGGCGCCGCTGGGAGTGGCGCACCCAGGTCGACAGCACCGCCGAGCAGGATATGCGGCGGGTGATCGTCTGGGTCGCGGCGAAGCCCCTCGGCCGCGAGCGTGGCAGCATCGAGGAACGCGCCGCGGCGCGCCTCGTCGGTTTCCTCGGGAGCCAGCCATGAGGCTACAGCGGGGCTTCACCCTGCTCGAGCTGCTGATCGCCATCGCCATCTTCGCCCTGCTGGCCCTGGCCACCTACCGCATGTTCGACAGCGTGATGCAGACCGACCAGGCGACTCGCGTGCAGGAGCAGCGCATGCGCGAGCTGGTGCGGGCGATGGGCGCCCTGGAGCGCGACCTGACCCAGGCGGTCGAACGTCCGGTACGCGACGAGCTGGGCGATAACCGTGGCGCCTTCCTCAGCGAGGGCGAGAACGACCAGATCGTCGAACTCACCCGTGGTGGCTGGCGCAACCCGCTCGGCCAGGCGCGCTCGCGCCTGCAGCGGGTGCGCTGGTCGCTGTCCGGGGAGACCCTCGAACGCCGCTACTGGCTGGTTCTGGACCGCGCCCAGGACAGCAAGCCACGGGTGCAGCAGGTGCTGGACGGGGTTACCGCGCTGAGCTGGCGCTTCCTCGACAAGGAGCACAACTGGCAGGGCCACTGGCCGACCGACGAAGGCAGCGAGGAGGAGCGCCTGGAAAGCCTGCCGCTGGCGGTGGAGATGACCCTGGAGCACCGCCACTACGGCAAGCTGGTGCGCGTCTGGCGTCTGCTCGATCCGCCGCTCAAGCAGGACCAGCCGCAGGGCCAGCCGGGCGGCGAGAATGGCGAGAACGGCGAGGGCGGAGTGCCGCAGCCGCCGGAAGGCATGCCGGGGGCGCCGGAATGAGGCGCGGGCAGAACGGCGTCGCGCTGATCACCGTGCTGCTGGTGGTGGCGGTGGTGACCATCGTCTGCGCCGGGCTGATCATCCGCCAGCAGTTGGCGATACGCAGCAGCGCCAACCAGTTGCACGTGCGCCAGGCCTGGCACTATGCGCTGGGCGGCGAACGCCTGGCGGAAGCGGTGCTGCGCCGCGACCTGCGCCAGGGCGGCGAGAATACCCGCGAGCCGGTGGACCACCTGGGCGAGGCCTGGGCTCGACCGATGACGCCGTTCAAGCTGGACGACGGCGGCGAGCTGCGGGTGCGGATCGAGGACCCCAGCGGGCGTTTCAATCTCAACGGACTGGTGCGCAAGCGCAAGGTCAAGCCGGATTCGGTGAAGCAGTTCCGTCGCCTGCTGGCCACCCTGGGGATGAAGGAAGAGATCGTCCAGGGCTTGCCGGACCGGCTGGCCGACTGGCTCGACGCCGACCAGAATCCGCAGGGCGAGCAAGGCGCCGAGGACAACCAGTACCTGCTGGAGGCGCCGGCCTACCGCGCCGCCAACCGCAGTTTCAAGGACGTGTCCGAGCTGCGCCTGCTGAAATTGTCGGAAGCCGACTATCGACGCCTGCTGCCGTTCGTCAGCGCCTTGCCCGAAGATGCGCCGCTGAACGTGAACACTGCCAGCGTGCCGGTGCTGGCCGCCATGTTCGAGATCGATCCGGGACAGGCGGAAAACATCGTGGACGCCCGCGGTCGGGAAGGTTTCCAGAGCAAGGACGATTTCACCAAGCATCTGACCCAGTTGGGTTCGAAGACCGGAAACGTCAGTTATGCCGTCGGCACCCGCTACTTCCAGGTGATCAGCGAGGTCAGCCTGGGCGACCGCCGGCAGGTGCTGGTGAGTACCTTGCAGCGGGGCAAGGACGGCAAGATACGCGTGATGGCCCGCGACATGGGGCAGGGCGGCCTGCCCATCCCGTCGACGGGCGGCGACGATTGGAAGAAGGACGAGCGATGAGTGGAGTGAGTGCGCTGTTCCTGCCGCCCGCCAGCACGGCGGGGGCCGATGGGGAACTGGCGGTGTGGTGGGTGCAGGATGGCGAGTGCCGGCGCGCGCCGTTCGCCCAGGCGCTGGCGGAGATCCGCGCGCCCTGGCGGCTGTACCTGCCGGTGGAGGCGGTGACCGCCTGCGCGGTGAACCTGCCTACACAGAAGGCGCGCTGGTTGCGCCAGTCGCTGCCGTTCGCGGTGGAGGAACAACTGGCCGACGATGTCGAGCAGATGCACCTTGCCCTTGGTCCGGCGCTGGCCGACGGCCGCCACCGGGTATTCGCCGTGCAGCGCACCTGGCTCGCCGCCTGGCTGGCGCTGGCCGAGGGCGCGGGCAAGGCGCCGGCTTCGCTGCATGTCGATGCCGATTGCCTGCCGGGCGAGGGCAGTTGCCTGTTCTGGCTGGAAGAGCGCTGGTTGCTCGGCGGCAGCGGCGCCGTACGCCTGGCCTGCGGCAGCGAGGATTGGCCGGTACTGCGCGACAGTTGCCCGCCGCCGCAGCGGGCCTTCGCCGCGCAGGAGGTGGCGCCCCTGGAGGGGGTGGAAGTCCAGGCCCTGGCGGGCAATCCGCACGTCTGGCTGAGCGAGCAGCCGCTGGGCACCGACCTGGCCCAGGCCGAGTTCGCCGCGCGCCAGCAGAGCAGCCAGTGGCGCCGCTGGCGGCCGCTGCTGGGGTTGGTCGGGCTGTGGCTGGTATTGCAATGGGGCTTCACCCTGGTCCAGGCCTGGCAGTTGCAGCGCGAAGGCGACCGCTACGCGGCGCAGAGCGCAGAGCTCTACCGCCAGTTGTTTCCCGAGGACCGCAAGCTGATCAACCTGCGCGCGCAGTTCGACCAGCACCTGGCCGACAGCGCCAGCAGCGGCGGCGAGGGCCAGTTGCTCGGCCTGCTTGGCCAGGCCGCCACGGTGATCGGCGGCGAGCCGACGGTGAGCGTCGAGCAACTGGACTTCAGCGCCGCTCGCGGCGACGTCGCCCTCCAGGTGCGGGCTCCCGGTTTCGACGTGCTGGAACGGCTGCGTTCGCGTCTCAGCGAGTCCGGGCTGGCGGTGCAGCTGGGTTCGGCCAGCCGCGATGGCTCGACGGTCAGCGCGCGCCTGGTGATAGGAGGTTGAGATGAAGGTGATGACGCAATTCCACGAGCGCCTCAGGGCCCAGGCGGAAACCTCGCAGCTGGCGATCCGCTGGCGCGGGCTGCCGGCGCGGGACCGCCTGGCGCTGCTCTGGCTCGGCGCGTTCCTCCTGCTGGTGGTGCTTTACCTGGCGCTGTGGCGCCCGGCCGAGCGCCATTTGCAGTCGGCGCGGCAGTACTTCACCGAACAGCGCGCGCTGCATGCCTACATCCAGCAGCAGGCGCCCAACGTGCGCCAGGCTGATGCCGCGGCGCCGCAGGCGCAGATCGACCCGGCGGCGCTGCAGGGCATGGTCACGGCTTCGGCGGCCCAGGCCGGACTGAGTGTCGAGCGCCTCGACAACGAAGGCGAGGGCGCCGTGCAGGTGGCCCTGCAGCCGGCGCCATTCGCCAAGCTGCTGCCCTGGCTGGAGCAGTTGAACGGGCAGGGCGTGCAGGTGGCGGAGGCCGGCCTGGACCGCCAGGTCGACGGCCGGGTCTCGGCGCGCCTGAGCCTGCGGGTCGAGTGAGCGGCCCGTGGCTGGGCCCGGCCTGGGCCCCGGCGCCGACCGTGGCGACAGGCGATCGCCGAAATTTCAAAAAAAATTCAATCAGGGCATTGACTTAGGTTTTTCGGTCGGTAGAATGCGCCCCACTTCGAGAGTGAAGGGTGATTAGCTCAGCTGGGAGAGCATCTGCCTTACAAGCAGAGGGTCGGCGGTTCGATCCCGTCATCACCCACCAATCTCGCAAGTTACGCGCAGCGGTAGTTCAGTCGGTTAGAATACCGGCCTGTCACGCCGGGGGTCGCGGGTTCGAGTCCCGTCCGCTGCGCCATTCACTTCCCCTCCCGAGTTCACCACCCCGAACTCGCCGTCTTCCACTAGAAGGCGGGCAGCCTGGCTGCAACAAGAGGAAGTCGCTTTACCGGGCATCTTGCCCAGCCGACGCGCAGCGGTAGTTCAGTCGGTTAGAATACCGGCCTGTCACGCCGGGGGTCGCGGGTTCGAGTCCCGTCCGCTGCGCCATACATCTTCACCACGCCGAGGCGGGGTGAGCCACGAAGAAAGCGGCCAATGGCCGCTTTTTTCGTTTCCGTCGTCCCCTGCGCCTTCCGTTTTCTCCTTGTTTGCCGGATTTCCTGCTCCGTCGGTCCGCGCGCGGTAATCCCGCTGTCATCTTCCTCGTCTACAGCTGAAAGACACAGACGAACGAAAGGTGATCCGCGATGGACGACTACCAGGAAGAACTGCTGGAGCAGCATGCCGCCGAATGCGATCTGCCAGAGCCGGCGGACGACGCCACCGAGATGTGATCAGGCGCTCTGTCGCTGGGCGCGGCGGAATTCGCCGGGCGTCTGCCCGCTCCAGCGCTTGAAGGCGCGCTGGAAGGCTTCCGCCGAGGCGAAGCCGAGCAGGTAGGCGATTTCGCCGAAAGCCAGGTCGGTCTCGCGGATGTAGACCATCGCCAGGTCGCGGCGGGTGTCGTTGAGGATGCTGCGGAACTGGGTGCCTTCCTCGGCCAGCTTGCGCCGCAGGGTCCAGGTCGGCAACTTGAGGCGCGCGGCGATTTCCTCGAGGTCCGGTTCGCGACCATTGAGCATCGGCCCCAGCAGGCGGCTGACGCGCTCGCGCCAACTGCGGGTGCGGGTCAACTGCTCCAGTTCGCGGTTGCAGAGTTCCAGCATCTGGCTCCAGGTGCTCGGACAGTGCTCGGCATTCGCCAGGGCCAGGCTGGCCTGGCTCAGGCGCAACTGGTTGGTCGGCGCGCCGAATTCCACCGGGCAGCCGAAGAATGCCTCGTAGCGCTCGGCCCAAGGCGGCGCTGGATATTCGATCTCCACCCGCTCCGCTTTCAACGGCTGCCTTGCCAGGGCGCCGAGATGGCTGATCCAGCCTGCCAGCACCGAATCGACGACGAAGCGGTTATAGGCGTTATAAGGGCTGATCGAATAGAAGCGCAGCCAGGCGCCGCCGGCGTCTTCCACCAGGCTCGACTGGCCCCGGTAGTTCTGCGCGTAAAGCGGTTCCAGGTGGATCATTGCCCGCGCGGCGGCGCGCAGGTTGGGCGCCTGGGCGACGCTGACGCCGGCCAGGCCCATCTGTCCGAGACGGCTCAGGCGGCCCATCTGCAGGCCAAGGGCGGGGTCGCCGCTGAGCTGTATGGCGGCATGGCCGAGGCGCATGTAGCGAGGGATCGACAGGCGCGCCCCGGGTTCGGCCAGGCGCCGCTGGTCGAGGCCGTACTGCTCGAGCAGTGCTGCGGGCTCGACGCCGGCGGCGAGCAGGGCGTCGGCCAGCGCCTGGACGAAGCCGACCGAGAGGTCGCCGAGGCGAACCCGGGGCGCGCTCATAGCCAGAGATTGACCAGTTGCGCACCGCCGCCGGGATTGGCCTGGCGCATGCCCTGCGACGAACCGAGCAGGCTCTGACCGTCTTCGGTGGCGTTCCACAGGCGGCTATGGGCGAAGGCCACGGCGGCGCCGCGCGCACCGCTGGCCAGCAGGCGCTCGCCGACCGCCAGGCGCTGCCAGGCCTCGGCGTTGCTCAGGCTGTTCGGCGCCAGGCGCACGTCGCCTGGAACCAGCTCCGCATCGAAGCCGGGCCAGGGCTGCTGCCAGCGACCGCTCTGGTTCAGGGCGGCGGGGATCGCCAGCAGTTCGACGCCCTGTTCGACCAGGGTGGCGTAGGTGTCCGGGTACCAGCTGTCGGTGCCGATCAGCACGCCCAGGCGTCCTGCCGGCGTATCCAGCACCTGCAGGCGCTCGCCGCGACCGTTGTTGAGGTAGCTCAGTTCGTGGCGGGTCGGGAACACCTTGCGTTGCGGCTGGCCGAGCGGCCGGCCATCGGGACCGAAGGTCAGGCTGACGTTGTACAGCTGGCCGGTGCCGGGACGCAGCTCGCCGTCCTCGACCTCGGGGTCGGGCAGGACGATGGAGCCGGCGACCACCGTCACCTTGAAATCATGGGCGAGCCCGCCGAACAGGGTCTGGTAGTCGTGGGCCATGTCCACCGCCTTCATCCGGAACAGGGTGTCGGTGAGACGCTGATCGCCGCGCGCGGTGATCCAGCCGCGCGCCACCTTCAGTGGGTTGCTCGCGGCCATCCAGTTCATCGCCGTGGGCCAGTCGGCAGCGGCGTAGACCTCGGGCTTCTCGCCGCTGGCCACCAGCCAGGTGCCGACGTGCTCGGGGAACACCACCACCGTGCGCTCGTTGAGCAGGCCCTGGCGGCGGGCATTTTCCAGGTAGGCGTGGAATTTCAGTTGCAACCGTTCGGCGCTCTGGTAGTCCGGCGTGAACAGTTCCGGCTGGACCGCCAGCAGGTTGCCGCGCTCGCCGGGCTGGCCCTGGACCACGCTGACCTGGCTGCGCAGGTCGGACAGGTAGTGGCCTACCGGGCGGCGTTCGGCCCAGCCGGCGTAGGCGGCGAAGAGGGTGATGAGGATCAGGAAGATCAGCTTGCGCATGCGGGTCTCCAAGGCAGCCCACAGGGTAGGGGAGTGGCGTCGGCTTGCCAAGCATCCCTGTGCATTCCGATCAGTAACTTGTCATTTAGGATCATTGAGCGCTCCGGTGGCGCTCCTTAGAGTCGTCGCCATACCGACCGCTGCCCGTCCCGCGCATTGCGCCCGAGGCCGCGGCATATCCGTGAACGCGTTTCGCCCGATGTGGAGACCCCCGATGACCGCCGCCGTTCCCTATCCGCACCTGCTCGCCCCGTTGGACCTCGGCTTCACCACCCTGCGCAACCGCACCCTGATGGGGTCCATGCACACTGGCCTGGAAGAGAAGCCGCAGGGCTTCGAGCGCATGGCGGCGTACTTCGCCGAACGCGCCCGTGGTGGCGTCGGCCTGATGGTCACCGGCGGCATCGGCCCGAACGAGGAGGGCGGCGTGTATTCCGGCGCGGCCAAGCTGAGCACGCCGGAAGAGGCGGAGAAGCACAGGATCGTGACCCAGGCGGTGCATGAGGCGGGTGGCAAGATCTGCATGCAGATCCTGCATGCCGGCCGCTACGCCTACAGCCCGAAGCAGGTGGCGCCGAGCGCGATCCAGGCGCCGATCAATCCGTTCAAGCCCAAGGAACTCGACGAGGAAGGCATCGAGAAGCAGATCGCCGACTTCGTCAACTGCGCCAGCCTGGCCCAGGTCGCCGGCTACGACGGCGTCGAGATCATGGGATCGGAAGGCTACTTCATCAACCAGTTCCTCGTGCAGCACACCAACCAGCGCACCGACCGCTGGGGCGGCAGCTACGAGAACCGCATGCGCCTGCCGGTGGAGATCGTCCGCCGGGTGCGCGAGGCGGTGGGGCCGAACTTCATCATCATCTATCGCCTGTCGATGCTCGACCTGGTCGAGGGCGGCAGCAGCTGGGACGAGATCGTGCTGCTGGCGAAGGCCGTCGAGAAGGCCGGCGCGACCCTGATCAACACCGGCATCGGCTGGCACGAGGCGCGTATCCCGACCATCGCCACCAAGGTACCGCGCGCGGCCTTCACCAAGGTCACCGCCAAGCTGCGCGGCGAGGTCGGCATCCCGCTGATCACCACCAACCGCATCAACACTCCCGAGGTGGCGGAGAAGGTCCTGGCCGAGGGCGATGCCGACATGGTCTCCATGGCCCGGCCGTTCCTCGCCGACCCGGATTTCGTCAACAAGGCCGCCGCCGGCCACGCCGAACGGATCAACACCTGTATCGGCTGCAACCAGGCCTGCCTCGACCACACCTTCGGCGGCAAGCTGACCAGTTGCCTGGTCAACCCGCGCGCCTGCCACGAAACCGAGCTGAACTACATCCCCACCACCAGGCCGAAGAAGATCGCCGTGGTCGGTGCCGGCCCGGCCGGCCTGGCCGCCGCCACCGTGGCCGCCGAGCGTGGGCACCGGGTCAGCCTGTTCGACGCCGCCGGCGAGATCGGCGGGCAGTTCAACGTGGCCAAGCGGGTTCCCGGCAAGGAAGAGTTCCACGAGACCCTGCGCTACTTCCGCAACAAGCTGGAGAGCACCGGTGTCGAACTGCACCTGAACCGCCGGGTCGGCGTGGACGACCTGGTCGCGGGCGGCTACGACGAGATCGTCCTCGCCACCGGCATCGTTCCGCGCACACCGGCGATCCCCGGCATCGAGCATCCGAAGGTGATCAGCTACCTGGATGCGATCCTCGAGCGCAAGCCGGTGGGTGGCAAGGTGGCGGTGATCGGCGCCGGCGGCATCGGCTTCGACGTCTCCGAATTCATCACCCATACCGGTCCGTCCACCAGCCTGGAGCGCGAGGCGTTCTGGAAGGAGTGGGGGATCGATACTCGCCTGGAAGCCCGCGGCGGCATCGCCGGGGTCAAGGCCGAGGTGCATCCGGCGGCGCGCCAGGTGTTCCTCCTGCAACGCAAGAAGAGCAAGGTCGGCGACGGCCTCGGCAAGACCACCGGCTGGATCCATCGCGCCGGCCTGAAGAACAAGCAGGTGCAGATGGTGAATGCCGTGGAGTATCTCGGGATCGACGACGCCGGCCTGCATATCCGCGTTGCCGAGGGCGAGCCGCAGGTGCTGCCGGTGGATACCGTGATCGTCTGCGCCGGCCAGGACCCGCTGCGCGAGTTGCAGGACGGCCTGCTGGCGGCCGGCCAGAGCGTGCACCTGATCGGTGGCGCCGACGTCGCCGCCGAGCTGGATGCCAAGCGCGCCATCAACCAGGGTTCGCGCCTGGCCGCCGAACTCTGAGAGCCTTTCCGCGATCTGTTGCGTAGCGGAGAAACTGCGTTGAAAACGGCTTTTCTCCAGCTCGCACAGGTTCTGCGTATCGCCCCTGTCCGCCCTCGTCGGCGCGGCGGGGCGCTGCGCACCGGTTCGGTGAACGGTGGCGCTCTGCCACGGTGATCTCCGTCCGCTCAAAACCCGACCGCTTCACAATTTCCCCTACCGCTCGGCGGGCCGTCCGGCATCGCCCGGGTGTCTGCCAACCCAGTCACATTGCCCGCGACATTTTTTCCCCTAGACTTGCCCGAACAACGAGATAGCGCCTGTTTTTCAGGTGACATGCCAGATGGGTACTGCCGGATGCGGGCCGCCTCGCCAGGCGTTCGAGGGTTAGCGATGAGCATGCAGAAAAAGCCACAGATGGCGGAGGCCGTGCTGTTCTTCAACGACAGCGGCGTCTGCAAGGAAATGCTGTATCCCGAATTCGAGGCGCTGCTCGATGGCCTGGTGCGCATGCCGGAATACGCCGACCGGCAGATGCACCTGGCCTATGTGTTGATCAATCCGCGCCTGCAGGCGCGGGCGGCGGTGTTCTTCTATCTCGATTTCGACGAGCAGGGCGGCGCCGACACCGGCTGGAACCTGCCTCTGCGCAACCTCGCCGAACGCGCCGGACGCGGCCCCGACATGGGCGGCGGGCCGATCCGCCTGGCCTGTCGCAGCCAGTGCCCGGTGTCCTGGCACCAGATGCACCTCTGGGACCCGGAGAGCAGCGCCGGACGCAACCATTTCGTGCTCATCCGCGACGCGCTCAGGCGCAACCAGCTGGGCCTGCTGGTGGACGAAGAGCCTGCCGCGGTGGAGCCGCAGCGGCTGCAGATGGCCGCCGAAGAGCAATGGTACGCCGCCGGTCCCGCCGCCCCGAAGGCACCGCCCGCGGAGCCTCCGCGCAAGCAGGAGGACGAGCAGACGGCGCGCCTGGCGCAACTGGTCAAGCAGCAGCGACAACAGCTCGCCGCCCTGGCCCGGCAGCAGGAGCAGCGCCTGGCCGGGCTCGCCCGGCAGCACGAAGAGGAACTGGCCAGGCGCGAACAGGACGCCCGCGGGCAACTGGACATCCTGCGCAGCGAAGTGCTCAGCCTGCAACAGGCCCTGGAACGGCAGGCGCGGGAGAACGCCGAATTGCAGCAGCGTCTGCTGGAGCAGGGCGAGCAGTTCCAGCGCAACCGCGAGGAACTGACCCGGCAACTGCGTTTCATCGAGAACCAGGGGCGCAACGAGACCGACCTGCTGCGCTCGGAGTTCGCCGACGAACTGGAGGCTCGAGTGGCGGCGGCGGTGGCCGGCTACAAGGAGCAGGTCTCGATCCGCGACGTCGAACTGGCCTACCGCAACGAGCTGGACCAGCAACTGGAGCAGGAACTGGCCGAGCTGCGCGCCGAGCGCGACCGTCTGGCCGCCCAGGGGCCGGAGCAACTGCTGGAGCGTCTATCCGGCCAGGGCGTGGTATTCGTCGCCTACCATCCCGGCGCCGGGCACCTGACCATCCCCTTGCAGGACATCCCGCGTTACCAGGACAATCCGCTGGCCTACGCGGCGGCCAAGTGCTTCGTCTCCGAGAGCCAGTACCGCCAGTGGCTGGACCACTTCCAGCAGCCGCGCTGCGAGGCGCTGCTGCCCGGCGGCGAACGCTGCAACCTGCCGCTCGACCGGGTCGACAACCCGGCGCGCTTCGTCGCCGGCGACACCAACTGCTGCGCCCGGCACAAGACCACGGGGCGCCTGCGCACCGTGAGCTGACTCCTTGCCGTTTCCCCACTGGTCACCGCATACACCCTTGCAGCGTCTCGAACTCGACTGGCTGCAACGGGCCGGGGTCGAACTGGCGCTGCTGCGCCTGGACCAGGCCGATCCGCTGATCTCCGGCAACAAGGGGTTCAAGCTCGCGCCACACCTGGCGCTGGCCCGCGAGCAGGGGCTGGACGGCCTGATCAGCCTCGGCGGCGCCCACTCCAACCACCTGCACGCGCTGGCCGGCGCTGGCGCGCGTTTCGGTTTCCGTTGCGTCGGCCTGTTGCGCGGACACGAAGTCGATACGCCGACGGTGCGCGACCTGCGCAGTCTCGGCATGGAACTGCACTGGCTCGGCTACGGCGGCTATCGCCAGCGGCATGCCGCCGGCTTCTGGCTTCCCTGGCGGGAACGTTACCCAGGCTTGCTGCCGGTCGCCGAGGGCGGTGGCGGGCTGCTGGGCGCGCGCGGTTGCATCGGGCTGGTGGAGCGCATAGCGACCCAGTTGCCGACGCTCGGCTGGGACGATTACGACGCGATCTGGGTGGCCGCCGGTACCGGTACGACACTGGCCGGCCTGGTGCTCGGCGAGGCCGGGCGGCATCCCGTGGTGGGCGCGCTGGCGGTGCCGGAGGACCACGGCGTCGCCGCCCAGGTCGCGGCGACCCTTGCCGAGGCGGGCTGGGGCGATACCGGCTATCGTCTGCTGGACGCCAGCCGTGGCGGTTTCGCCCGCCTCGATGGGCGATTGGCGCGGTTCATCGTCGAGTTCGAGACGGCCAGCGGCGTCGCCCTCGAACCGCTGTACACCGGCAAGCTACTGCTCGCTCTGCGCGAGGCCGTGGAGAGTGGCGCGGTGGCTCGCGGCAGCCGGCTGGTGGCGCTGCACAGCGGAGGCCTGCAGGGCCGCCGGGCATTGCAGGAGCGTTTGCTGGCGTTGCTCTGATCAGGCATCCGCGGCCTGGCGCGCGCTACCCCACAGGCTGAGCCCCGGTGGCCAGTCGTCGCTGGCCAGGAACAGGCGCTCGGCCTCTACCCAGTAGCCGTCGCGCGGCACCACCCTTACCAGCATTTGCGGACGTGCCTCGTCGGCGAAGGCGATGTTCCAGCAGGCGCCGTCGCGCGGTGGGTCGAGCGGGTCCTGCCGCCGCATGGCCGGCGCCAGCCAGTGCTCGCGCGACAGATGCAGCCAATGCTGCCCGGTCTGCGGTCCGGCCAGGCTGGCCAGGTACGCCGGCCAGTCGCGCTGGCGGAGCCAGCGGCCACGCAGATGCCGTGGCTCGATGTCGGCGGGCAGGCTGCCCGGCCCGGGCCAGGGATGGAACAGGTAGCCGCTCAGCCATAATGCGGAAACGGCCGATTCGGCGCCATGGGCGGCCAGCACCTGGCGACCCTCGCGGGTCGCCGCCAGCGGCAACTGGTGTCGGCAGAGGTGTTCCAGCTTGCGTGACAGGCGGTCCTGGCCGCCGGGCCCGAGCCAGTCGCCGGGGCCGGACTGGGGCCCCAGGTAAAGTTTGATCGCCAGTTCCAGGTGGTGGATGCCGTCGTCGTCCCGCAGCAGCAGGTCGAGTTCGCCAAGGGTATGCCCGCCGTCGCGCACCGGCAGGTTGGCGGCGATCAGGCGCACGTCCGGGGCCTGTTCCAGGGCGAATTGCCAGAGATGTTCGTAGTACAGGCCGAGACGCTGCCGTGGCCATTGCGCGAGCCAGGCGGCGAGGTGCTGCGGCTGTCGCTCCTGTTCGCGCAACCAGGCGGCCAGGCGCTCCGGTTCCTGGCGCCAGCGGCTGGCGGCGAGCGGATGGCGCTGCGGCTCCGGGGTCCGGCGCAGCAACGGCGGGGCGAGCAGGGTCCAGGCCAGGTCGCGGACGGCCGGGTGGCGCAATTCGTCGAGCAATTCGGTCAGCAGCGTCATACCCAGAGGTTAGCCGGGTTGCGCCACTCGCGGCGATTTCCCGTACATGCGCGGGTTTGCCGCTGTCCGCGGCTTTCGCCCATAATCCGCTCTATCCCGCCCGCCAGCTTTTCGCAGGAACCGCATGGAACCCTTTCGCAATATCGGCATCATCGGCCGCCTCGGCAGCACCCAGGTGCTGGACACCATTCGCCGGCTGAAGAAATTCCTGATCGATCGCCACCTGCATGTGATCCTCGAGGACACCATCGCCGAAGTCCTGCCCGGACACGGCCTGCAGACCTGCTCGCGGAAGATCATGGGCGAGATCTGCGACCTGGTGGTGGTGGTCGGCGGCGATGGCAGCATGCTCGGCGCGGCCCGCGCGCTGGCCCGGCACAAGGTGCCGGTGCTGGGGATCAACCGCGGCAGCCTGGGCTTCCTCACCGACATCCGCCCGGATGAACTGGAGGCCAAGGTCGGCGAGGTGCTGGACGGCCAGTACATCGTCGAGAGCCGCTTCCTCCTCGATGCCCAGGTGCGTCGCGGTATCGACTCGATGGGGCAGGGCGATGCGCTCAACGACGTGGTCCTGCACCCGGGCAAGTCGACCCGGATGATCGAGTTCGAGCTGTATATCGACGGCCAGTTCGTCTGCAGCCAGAAGGCCGACGGCCTGATCGTCGCCACGCCCACCGGTTCCACCGCCTACGCGCTGTCCGCCGGCGGTCCGATCATGCATCCGAAGCTGGATGCCATCGTCATCGTGCCGATGTACCCGCACATGCTTTCCAGCCGCCCGATCGTGGTGGACGGCAACAGCGAGCTGAAGATCGTCGTGTCGCCGAACATGCAGATCTACCCGCAGGTCTCCTGCGACGGGCAGAACCATTTCACCTGCGCCCCCGGCGATACCGTGACGATCAGCAAGAAGCCGCAGAAGCTGCGCCTGATCCACCCCATCGACCACAACTACTACGAGATCTGCCGGACCAAGCTCGGCTGGGGCAGCCGCCTGGGCGGAGGCGACTGATGCAACTCGACCCCGGACGTGGCTACGACCTGATCGGCGATGTCCACGGCTGCGCGCATACCCTGGACCGCCTCCTCGACCTGCTCGGCTACCGCCTGCAGGGCGGCGTCTGGCGCCATCCGCGGCGCCAGGCGCTGTTCCTCGGCGACATCGTCGACCGCGGCCCGCGCATCCGCGAGGCCCTGCACCGGGTGCACGCGATGGTCGACGCCGGCGAGGCGCTGTGCATCATGGGCAACCACGAATTCAACGCGCTCGGCTGGAGCACCCCGGCGGCGCCTGGTAGCGGCCGCCAGTACGTCCGCGAGCATACGCCGCGGCATGCCCGGCTGATCAAGGAGACCCTCGAGCAGTTCGAGGGCCACGACGCCGACTGGCGCGACTTCCTCGGCTGGTTCCAGCAACTGCCGCTGTTCCTCGATGCCGGGCGCTTCCGCATGGTCCATGCCTGCTGG
Source organism: Pseudomonas sp. 203-8 (assembly GCF_020708595.1). Classification (NCBI taxonomy): domain Bacteria; kingdom Pseudomonadati; phylum Pseudomonadota; class Gammaproteobacteria; order Pseudomonadales; family Pseudomonadaceae; genus Pseudomonas; species Pseudomonas sp. 203-8. The sequence goes on from NZ_JAJFDF010000004.1 coordinate 107,650, forward strand.
GACGGCGAGCTGATCGCGACCCTGCGCCGGCAGTTCCCCGACGGGCGGATCAGCGAAGCCTTCCTGCAGGAGTCGGCGGAGCCCGGCAGCTTCGCCGACCTGGCCTGCAACCGTCTGCTGCGCGGCACCGACATGCGCCTGCCGCACGGTGCCACCCTGACCAGCAGCGATGGCTATACGCGCGCCTTCTTCCGCACCAAGTTCTGGGTCGAGGACGAGGCGCCGCGCACCTACGGCGATATCGTCTTCCAGCCCGACGCGTTGCCCGAAGCGATCGCCCGCGAGCCGCTCAGCGAGGAGCAGAAGTCCAGCCTGCTGACCTACGGCGCCGACGAACCGCTGTTGTTCGTCGGCCACTACTGGCGACGCGGCACGCCGGCGCCGATCCGGCCGAACCTGGCCTGCCTGGACTACAGCGCGGTGATGTACGGCAAGCTGGCGGCCTACCGCCTGGATGAGGAAACCCGCCTGGACCGGCACAAGTTCGTCTGGGTCGAAGTGAAGCGGCCGGAGGCTGACGAGTGAGCGCGGTGCAGGTCCTGAAGTTTCCCCTCTCGGTCGACCTGGCCGGCTTCGTCGGCCTGCTGCGGCGTCTGAACGTGCCGCACCGGGTCAGCGAGGAATCCGGCCAGCAGGTCCTCTGGGTGCCCGACGAGCGGCTCGCCGAGCAGGTCCGCGAGTTGTACCGGCGTTATCCCGAAGGCGATCCGCAGGCGACCCTGGAGGCCGCGCCGCGACCGGCGGGGCAGGGTTTCGTCCGGCAACTGCGGATGAGCCCGATGACCGCCGCGGTGTTGCTGCTGACCTTCGTCGTCGCCGCTGTCACCTACCTTGGCGACAACTTCGCGACGATGCGCTGGCTGACCTTCCAGGACTTCCGTATCCAGGGCCAGTACGCGCTGTTCACGCCGTTGGCCGAGAGCCTGGCGGCGGGTCAATGGTGGCGGCTGTTCACGCCGATGCTGATCCACTTCGGCTGGCTACACCTGGCGATGAACGCCATGTGGTTCTGGGAGCTGGGCCGGCGCATCGAATTCCGCCAGGGCCGTCCGATGCTGCTCGGCCTGACCCTGCTGTTCGGCCTGGTGTCCAACGTGGTGCAGTACGCGGTGAGCGGCGCCAGCCTGTTCGGCGGGTTGTCCGGGGTGCTCTATGGCCTGCTCGGGCACTGCTGGATCTTCCAGTACCTGGCGCCGAACCAGGCCTATCGCCTGCCCAGGGGCGTCGTGGCGATGATGCTGATCTGGCTGCTGGTGTGCCTGTCCGGGGTGATCGACCTGCTCGGCTTCGGCTCCATCGCCAACGGCGCGCACGTTGGCGGGCTGCTGGTCGGTTGCCTCAGCGGTTTGCTGGGCGGCCTGCTGGCGCGGCGTCGCCGTTGAGCGAGGGGCTGCGGCAGCTTCGATGTGCGCCGCCGGCCCCGGCCCGGTAGAATGGCCGGTACGCCTTTTCACCGGAGCCGGCCATGTCGTCCTTCAATCAAGCGATCGAGAACATCACTCCTGAGATCTACCAGAACCTCAAGCTGGCCATCGAGATCGGCAAGTGGCCGGACGGCCGCAAGCTGACCCAGGAGCAGAAGGAACTCTGCCTGCAGGCGGTGATCGCCTGGGAGCTGCAGAACCTCCCCGAGGAGGAGCGCACCGGCTACATGGGCCCGCAGCACTGCTCCTCGCATTCCGACGAGCCGATCCCGAACATCCTGTTTAAGTCGGACTCCGTGCACTGATGGAAGAAATCGCCCGCGGCGCGCTGAGCAAGATGACGGCGCGCCTGGAAAGCAATGCTCCCGTGCAATACGCCTTCCGCCTCGACGACCGCGAAGTCGCGGTGAACCCGCTGATCGGCCGGCCGCTGCGCCTGGAGTACCTCGGCAGCATCTTCTGCACCCATTGCGGCCGCAAGACGAAGAAGAGTTTCAGCCAGGGCTATTGCTATCCCTGCTTCACCCGGCTGGCGCAGTGCGACAGTTGCATCGTCAGCCCGGAGAAGTGCCACTACGAGCAGGGCACCTGCCGCGAACCGGAGTGGGGCGAGCGGTTCTGCATGACCGATCACGTGGTGTACCTGGCCAACTCCTCCGGGGTGAAGGTCGGCATCACCCGCGCCAGCCAGATTCCCACCCGCTGGATCGACCAGGGCGCGCGCCAGGCGCTGCCGATCCTGCGCGTGGCCACCCGCCAGCAGTCCGGCCTGGTGGAAGACCTGCTGCGCAGCCAGGTCGCCGACCGCACCAATTGGCGGGCCATGCTCAAGGGCGAAGCCGAGCCGGTCGATCTGGCGGCAGTCCGCGAGCAGTTGTTCGACCAGTGCGCCGACGGCCTGCGCGAATTGCAGCAACGTTTCGGCCTGCAGGCGATCCAACCGGTTATCGACCTCGATCCGCTCGAGATCGCCTACCCGGTCGAGGCCTACCCGAGCAAGGTCGCCAGCCTCGACCTGGAAAAAACGCCTATCGTCGAAGGCACGCTTCGCGGTATCAAGGGCCAGTACCTGATCCTCGACACCGGGGTGATCAACATTCGCAAATACACGGCCTACCAGATCGCCGTGCATCACTGAGCAGAAGGGCCACAAGCCATGCGCACCGAGCAACCGAAAGTCATCCACCTCAAGGACTATCAGGCGCCGGACTACCTGATCGACGAGACCCACCTGAAGTTCGAACTGTTCGAAGACCACAGCCTGGTACACGCCGAGTTGAAGCTGCGGCGCAACCCCGAGCGCGGCGCCGGCCTGCCGCCGCTGTTGCTGCATGGCCAGCAACTGGAGCTGCTGGCGCTCGAACTGGACGGCCAGGCGCTCGGCGCGGACGACTACCAACTGGACGACGAGCAGCTCGGGGTGCAACCGCGGCAGGCCGAATTCGTCCTCAGGAGCACGGTGCGTATCCATCCGGAGAGCAACACCGCGCTGGAAGGCCTGTACAAGTCCGGCAAGATGTTCTGCACCCAGTGCGAGGCCGAGGGTTTCCGCAAGATCACCTATTACCTCGACCGTCCCGACGTGATGAGTCGCTTCACCACCACCGTCAGCGCCGAACAGCAGCGCTACCCGGTGCTGCTCTCCAACGGCAACCCGGTGGCCAGCGGTTCCGAAGGCAACGGCCGGCACTGGGCGACCTGGGAAGACCCGTTCAAGAAGCCGGCCTACCTGTTCGCCCTGGTCGCCGGCGACCTCTGGTGCGTCGAGGACAGCTTCCGCACCATGAGCCAGCGCGACGTGGCGTTGCGCATCTACGTCGAGCCGGAGAACATCGACAAGGTCCAGCACGCCATGGACAGCCTGAAGAAGTCGATGCGCTGGGACGAGGAGGTCTACGGCCGCGAGTACGACCTGGACATCTTCATGATCGTCGCGGTCAACGACTTCAACATGGGCGCGATGGAGAACAAGGGCCTCAACATCTTCAACTCCAGTTGCGTCCTGGCCCGCGCCGAAACCGCCACCGACGCCGCCCACCAGCGGGTCGAGGGCGTGGTGGCGCATGAGTATTTCCACAACTGGTCGGGTAACCGGGTCACCTGCCGCGACTGGTTCCAGCTGTCGCTCAAGGAGGGCTTCACCGTATTCCGCGACTCGGAGTTCTCCGCCGACATGAACTCGCGCACGGTCAAGCGCGTCGAGGACGTCGCCTTCCTGCGCACCAACCAGTTCGCCGAGGACGCCGGGCCGATGGCGCATCCGGTGCGCCCCGACTCGTTCATCGAGATTTCCAACTTCTACACCCTGACCGTCTACGAGAAGGGCTCGGAAGTGGTGCGGATGATCCACACCCTGCTCGGCGCCGAAGGCTTCCGCAAGGGCTCGGACCTGTACTTCCAGCGCCACGACGGCCAGGCGGTGACCTGCGACGATTTCGTCAAGGCCATGGAAGACGCCAATGGCGTCGACCTGACCCAGTTCAAGCGCTGGTACAGCCAGTCCGGCACTCCGCGCCTGGCGGTGGAAGGCGAGTACGACGCCGCCGCCCGCCGCTACACCCTGACGGTGCGCCAGAGCTGCCCGCCGACTCCCGGCCAGCCGAGCAAGGAACCCTTCGTCATCCCGCTGGAGCTGGGTCTGCTCGACGGCCAGGGCCACGAACTTCCGCTGCGCCTGGAAGGCGAGGCCGTGGCCCAGGGCGGCAACCGCGTGCTGGCGGTGACCGAGGCCGAGCAGCGCTTCGTCTTCGTCGAGGTGCCGGAGCAGCCGCTGCCATCGCTGCTGCGCGGCTTCTCCGCGCCGGTGAAACTGAGCTTCCCCTACAGCCGCGACCAGTTGCTGTTCCTCATGCAGCACGACAGCGACGGCTTCAACCGCTGGGAGGCCGGCCAACAGCTTTCGGTGCAGGTCCTGCAGGAGCTGATCGGCCAGCACCAGCGCGGCGAGCAACTGGTACTCGACCCGCGCCTGATCGAGGCCTACCGCACCCTCCTGGCGGACGAGGCGCTGGACCAGGCGATGGTCGCCGAGATGCTCTCGCTGCCCAGCGAGGCCTATCTCACCGAGATCAGCGAAGTCGCCGATGTCGACGCGATCCATGCCGCCCGCGAATTCGCCCGCCAGCGTATCGGCGAAGCGCTGTTCGAGCCGCTGTGGCAGCGTTACCAGGCCAACCGCAAGATTTCCCGCGACACCGCCTACCTCGCCGAGGCCTCGCACATAGCCCGGCGCAGCCTGCAGAACATCGCGCTGTCCTACCTGTCGCTGTCGGGCCGGGAGGAAATCCTCGCCGCCTGCCTGGAGCAGTACGAAGGCTGCGACAACATGACCGAGCGCCTGACCGCCCTGGCGGTGCTGGTCAATTCCGGCTTCGAGGCGGAGAAGGGCAAGGCCCTGGCCATGTTCGCCGATTACTTCAAGGATGACCCGCTGGTGATGGACCAGTGGTTCAGCGTGCAGGCCGGCTCGCCGCTGCCGGGCGGGCTGGAGCGGGTCCAGGCGCTGATGCAGCACCCGGCCTTCACCCTGAAGAACCCGAACAAGGTGCGCGCGCTGATCGGCGCGTTCGCCAACCAGAACCTGGTCAACTTCCATCGTCCTGACGGCGCCGGCTATCGCTTCCTCGCCGACCAGGTGATCGTGCTCAACGCACTCAACCCGCAGATCGCCTCGCGCCTGCTGGTGCCGCTGACCCGCTGGCGCAAGTACGACGAGGCGCGGCAGGCGCTGATGCGCGGCGAGCTGGAACGCATCCTGGCCTCCGGCGAATTGTCCAGCGACGTCTACGAAGTGGTGAGCAAGAGCCTGGCCTGATCCGCCAGCTTCACCCGGAAGAGGGTGTTACTGGCCACTGGCTGGTAACGCCCTTTGTTACTTCTGGGAATCGCTTCACTGTTTTCCATTGATGGAGTCCGCTTAATCGTGTTTCGCGAACCTCCCTGCGCAGGCTCTGCGAAGGGACTTTTCGCGCCACCGGCGAAATTCGCCTGGCGCGTTTTGTCGGACACTTCCTGTTTTCTGGTCAGTGAATGAACAGTCATCCCGCAGGAAGTCCTGTTTTTTTCGCAATCCATTGAATTGCCTGGAGGATTCCGTTGAATTGGCATCCCGGTTGCACTGCCTCGTCGCGCGGTTCCCTTTCGTCGATGCTAGGCCGGTGACGCCGCGACCACCCATAACAAGGCCGCAGAGAAACGGCCGAACGGCGAACCGCCCGCAGTGGCGGCGCCCAACGCATGACCACATGGAGTGAGTTCCCGATGTACATCCCCAACCGCCAGCCCCGGCTGCGCTCCGCGCCGGCCCGGGCCGGCTTCGCCTTCGCCGGGCTGCTGCCGCTGCTGGGCGGCCAGGCCCAGGCCGTCGAATTCAGCTTCCTCGACAACGAGGTGTCCGGTTCGCTCGACACCACCCTGTCCTACGGCACCCTGTGGCGGGTGCAGGGGCAGGACAAGAGCAACAATGACATCAACACCAACGACGGCAACCGCAACTTCGATACCGGCCTGGTTTCCGAGGTCTACAAGATCACCTCGGACCTGGAGGCGACCTGGCGCAATTATGGCGTGTTCATCCGCGGCACGGCGTTCTATGACACCCAGATCATGGACAAGCGCAACGACTACTACAGCCACAACGATCCATCGCAGCCGAGCCAGAGCTATCCCCACGACGACCGTTTCACCAGCCAGACCCGCGACATCGCCGGGCACAAGGCGGAAATCCTCGACGCCTACGTCTACGGCAGCTGGGACATCGGCAACATGCCGCTGAGCGCGCGCTTCGGCCGCCAGGTGTTCAACTGGGGCGAGGGCATCTTCTACCGTGGCGGGGTCAACACCACCAACCCGGTGGACGCCGCCAAGTACCGCCTGCCCGGTTCCGAGCTCAAGGAAGTGCTGATGCCGGTGGAAGCGCTGAGCTTCAACATCGGCCTGACCGACAACCTGTCGATGGAAACCTTCTACCAGTGGAACTGGAAGGAAACCCGCCTCGACCCGGTCGGTACCTTCTTCTCCGAGACCGACCTGTTCGCCGACGGCGGCAACACCGGCTACAGCGACTTCACCGGTACCGCGCTGGACACCCCGGTGCCCGGCTTCGGCAACGTCATCGGCCTGTACCAGGCGCTGGGCAACAATCCGCTGCTCAGCGGCGCGCTGAAGAACACCGGCCTCTATGCCAACGGCGTGACCCCGGCCTACGGCAACGTGATGAAGGTGTCGTCCATCGGCAAGGACATCAACGCGCGCAACGACGGCCAGTTCGGCGTGGCCTTCCGCTACATCGCCGAGGAACTGAACAGCACCGAGTTCGGCTTCTACTTCGTCAATTACCACTCCAAGGAACCGACCCTGTACGCCGACATCGGCGACTATGCCGGGGCCGACCTGGCGGCGCTGGCCAACACCCTGCGGCCGATCGCCGGCAACCTCGCCGAAGCCCTGGCCAACGGCCTGGTGACCGCCGACGTGATGGGCAACATCAATGCCCGCCGCGAGTTCGCCGAAGACATCCGCATGTACGGCTTCAGCTTCAACACCACGGTGGGCGACGCCTCGGTGTTCGGCGAGCTGGCCTACCGGCCGAACCTGCCGATCGGCATCGCCGCCACCAACGACCTGATCGGCGACCTCGCCCACGGTGCGGCGGAAGCCGCCAACGGCGGGCAGATCAACGTCGGCGGGCAGATGGTCGGCCTCGGCGGGCAGATCCACAACTACGAGCGGGTCGAGGCGTTCAACACCTCCCTCGGGACCATCTACAACTTCGGTCCGTCGCTGAGCTTCGACTCGTTGACCGGCGTCGCCGAGCTGGCTTCGGAACACCTGCGCGGCAGCAGCCTGAAGTACACCGCCTACGACGGCAGCACCCGCTACTATGCCGGGCGCGGCAACAGCTCGTACGTTTCCGGCGGCGACCGTGGCGACCAGGTGAACCGCAACGCCTACGGCTACACCCTGCTGCTCAGCGGCACCTGGAACGACGTGTTCGCCGGGGTCAACGTGTCGCCCTACGTGGTCTACAAGGACGACTTCGAAGGCAACTCCTACCAGACCGGCAACTTCATCGAAGGTCGCAAGGCCTACACCCTGGGGATCAAGGCCACCTACCTGAACAGCCTGGAAGGCGAACTGCAGTACACCGAGTTCTACGGCGGCGGGCAGAACAACAACATCCGCGACCGCGACAACATCGGCCTGACCGTGAAGTACTCCTTCTGACCGAACCGATAACGACACGGGCGCCGCGAGCGCCCGGCACCTCACACGGAGAACCCTCATGTTGAACAAGCACCTGCTGATCGGCGCTTCCCTGGCGCTGGCACTGGGCAGCGGCGGCGCGCTGGCCGGCGTTTCCGCCGGCGAGGCGGCGCAACTGAAGTCGAGCCTCACCCCGCTGGGCGCGGAGAAGGCCGGCAACGCCGCCGGCAGCATTCCCGCCTGGACCGGCGGCATCACCCAGGCGCCGGCCGGCTACAAGCCGGGCCAGCACCACCCGGACCCGTTCGCCGCGGACAAGCCGCTGTTCACCATCGACAAGGCCAACCTGGAGCAGTACAGGAAACACCTGACCCCGGGCCAGCTGGCGCTGTTCAAGACCTACCCGGACAGCTTCCGGATGCCGGTCTACCCCAGTCGCCGTTCCGGTTCGGCGCCGCAGTGGCTGTACGACAACACCTTCGCCAATGCCACCAGCGCCAGGCTGCTGGACGGCGGCAACGGGTTCGCCGACGCCTATGGCGGGGTGCCGTTCCCGATTCCGAAGAGCGGCGTGGAGGCGCTGTGGAACCACGTCGCCCGCTACCGCGGCACCTATGTCGTGCGCCGCGCTTCGGAAGTCGCGGTACAGCGCAACGGTAGCTACTCGCTGGTGACCTCGCAGCAGGAAGCGCTGTTCAAGTACTACCTCAAGGGCGGCAGCTTCGCCGACCTGAACAACCTGATGTTCTACTACCTGTCGTTCACCAAGAGCCCGGCGCGCCTGGCCGGCGGCGCGGTGCTGGTGCACGAGACCCTCGACCAGGTCAAGGAGCCGCGCCAGGCCTGGGGCTACAACGCCGGCCAGCGCCGTGTGCGGCGTGCGCCGAACCTTGCCTACGACACGCCGATCGCCGCCGCCGACGGCCTGCGCACCGCCGACGACACCGACATGTTCAACGGCGCGCCGGACCGCTATGACTGGAAGCTGCTGGGCAAGAAGGAAATCTACATTCCCTACAACAACTACAAGGTCAGCAGCCCCGAGGTGAAGTACGAGGAACTGCTCAAGCCGGGCCACCTCGATCCGCAATACACCCGCTACGAGCTGCACCGCGTGTGGGTGGTGGAAGGTACCCTGAAGCCGGGCGCGCGGCATATCTACTCCAAGCGCACCCTGTACCTCGACGAGGACAGCTGGAGCGCGGCGGTGGTCGACCAGTACGACGGTCGCGGCGAACTGTGGCGGGTGTCGATGGCCTACCTGAAGAACTTCTACGACCTGCCGTACACCTGGAGCGCGCTGGATGTGTTCCACGACCTGCAGGCGCGTCGCTACCACGTGCAGAACCTGGACAACGAGGAGCCGGGTACCATCGACTTCACCCAGGCGATACCGGACGACTCCTACTTCAAGCCCTCGGCCCTGCGCCGCCGCGGCACCCGCTGATCGCTCCGCTCGCCGGCGCCGACCGCTTCCCTCCGGGGAGGAGGGCGGCGCCGATCCCCCGTTACAGACGGCTTACACGCTTAACAAAAGATAACGTGGCTTCAATTGTCTCCGTCGCCAAACGCTGGCTATATAACGCTCACCACGAACCACTAATAACAACAACGGGGACGGTATCCATGCGTGAGCCCATGACGTGGCGCACTTCGCCCGGCCAATCCGCGGACGCTTTGCGGCATCCGGCCATTCCTTCCAGATCGCCCCTGGCCAGCAGGGCCCTGTCGTTTCTCGGGGCGCTTTCTCTTCTGACCTTCGCCGCCACCCCGGTCCTGGCCGAGTCGACGCCAACCGCCGCGCCGCCGCAATTCGCCGTGGAGTCGCCGAAGGCCGCCAGCAGCCTGCTGCTCAGCGTCGCCCATGCCGGCAAGCGGCTGGTCGCGGTCGGCGACCGTGGGCATATCCTGCTCTCCGACGACGACGGCAAGACCTGGACCCAGGCCAAGGTGCCGACCCGCCAGTTGCTCACCTCGGTGTTCTTCGTCAACGAGCGCAAGGGCTGGGCGGTCGGGCACGATGCGCAGATCCTCGTCAGCGACGACGCCGGCAGCACCTGGACCAGGCAGTTCGAGGACCTCGGCCGCGAAGCGCCGTTGCTGGACATCTGGTTCGCCGACGAACAGCACGGCCTGGCCGTCGGTGCCTATGGCGCGCTGCTGGAGACCCGCGACGGCGGCCAGCACTGGGAAGACGTCAGCGAGCGCCTGGACAACGAGGACCAGTTCCACCTCAACGCCATCGCCGCGGTCAAGGACAACGGCCTGCTGGTGGTCGGCGAAGCCGGCAGCCTGTTCCGCTCGAAGGACTGGGGCGCCACCTGGGAAAAACTCGAAGGCCCCTACGAGGGCTCGCTGTTCGGCGCCATCGGTACCGCCGATGCGGGCGGCGTGCTGGTCTACGGCCTGCGCGGCCACCTGTTCCGCTCCGCCGATTTCGGCGACAGCTGGGAAGAGATACCGCTGAAGGCGGCGTCCGGCGACCTGGAATTCGGTCTCTCCGACGGCGCGCTGCTGGCGGACGGGCGTATCGTCGTGGTCGGCCACGGCGGCAGTGTCCTCGAAAGCACCGACGGCGGGCGCAGCTTCAGCGTGTTCAACCGTCCCGACCGGCTGTCCCTGGCCGGCGTCAGCGCCACCGGCGACGGCCACCTGATCCTGGTCGGCCAGGGCGGCGTGCACCTCGCTGCGGCGAACGGTGCCGCGCTCGAACAACAACAATAAGGCGGGGGTCGCATGAGTGCCATGAACCAGCATCAGCAAAACAAGGCGAGCCTGCTCGAACGCCTGATCTTCAACAACCGGCCGGTGGTGATCTTCCTCTGCCTGCTGGTCAGCGTCTTCCTGTTCTACCAGGCCACCCAGGTGCGGCCGTCCACCAGCTTCGAGAAGATGATCCCGCTGGAGCACCCGTTCATCCAGAAAATGCTCGAGCACCGCAACGACCTGGCCAACCTCGGCAACACCGTGCGCATCTCGGTGGAGGCGGTGAACGGCGACATCTTCACCAAGGAGTACATGGAGACGCTCCGGCAGATCCATGACGAGGTGTTCTACATCCCCGGCGTCGACCGTTCCGGCCTGAAGTCGTTGTGGAGCCCCAGCGTGCGCTGGACCGAAGTGACCGAGGAAGGCTTCGCCGGCGGCGAGGTGATCCCGCAGACCTACGACGGTTCGCCGCGGGCGCTGGAGGAACTGCGCAACAACGTGCTCAAGTCCGGGCAGATCGGCCGCCTGGTGGCGAACAACTTCAAGTCGAGCATCGTCGACGTACCGCTGCTGGAGATGTACCCGAACCCGAAGAACCAGAGCGAACTGATCAAGCTCGACTACCGCCAGTTCTCCCATGAGCTGGAAGAGAAGATCCGCGACAAGTACCAGTTGCAGAACCCCAACGTGAAGGTGCACATCGTCGGCTTCGCGAAGAAGGTCGGCGACCTGATCGACGGGCTGGTGATGGTGGTCGGCTTCTTCGGTATCTGCCTGCTGATCACCCTGGTCCTGCTGTACTGGTTCACCAAGTGCATCCGCAGCACCATCGCCGTGCTGATCACCACCCTGGTCGCGGTGCTCTGGCAGCTCGGCCTGCTCAACCTGGTCGGTTTCGGCCTCGATCCCTATTCGATGCTGGTGCCGTTCCTGATCTTCGCCATCGGTATTTCCCACGGCGTGCAGAAGATCAATGGCATCGCCTTGCAGTCCAGCGGCGCCGACAATGCGCTGATGGCGGCGCGGCTGACCTTCCGCCAACTGTTCCTGCCGGGGATGATCGCGATCCTCGCCGACGCCGTCGGCTTCATCACCCTGCTGGTGATCGACATCGGGGTGATCCGCGAGCTGGCCATCGGCGCCTCGATCGGCGTGGCGGTGATCGTCTTCACCAACCTGATCCTGCTGCCCGTGGCGATCTCCTACATCGGCATCAGCAAGAAGGCGGTGCAGCGCAGCAAGGATGACGCGGTGCGCGAGCACCCGTTCTGGCGCCTGCTGTCGAACTTCGCCAGCCCGAAGGTGGCCCCGGTGTCCATCGCCATCGCCCTGCTGATGCTCGGCGGCGGCCTCTGGTATGGCAAGCACCTGAAGATCGGCGACCTCGACCAGGGTGCGCCGGAACTGCGTCCCGACTCGCGCTACAACCTCGACAACGACTTCATCATCCGCAACTACTCGACCAGTTCGGACGTGCTGGTGGTGATGGTCAAGACCTCCCCGGAAGGCTGCTCCACCCACCAGGCCCTGGCGGCCATGGACGAGCTGGCCTGGAAGCTGGAGAACACCGAGGGCGTGCAGTCGGCGATCTCGATGGTCACCGTGTCCAAGCAGGTGATCAAGGGGATGAACGAAGGCAACCTGAAATGGGAGACCCTGTCGCGCAACCAGGACGTGCTGAACAACTCCATCGCCCGTGCCGACGGTCTCTACAACACCGACTGCTCGCTGGCGCCGCTGCTGGTCTTCCTCAACGACCACAAGGCCGAGACCCTCGACCGCGCGGTGGCGGCGGTGCAGGCCTTCGCCGCGGAGAACGACAAGGACGACCTGCAGTTCCAGCTGGCCGCCGGCAACGCCGGGATCGAGGCCGCCACCAACGAGGTGATCAAGCAGTCCGAACTGATCATCCTGGTTCTGGTGTACATCTGCGTGGCGGCCATGTGCATGATCACCTTCCGTTCCTTCGCCGCGACCCTCTGCATCGTCCTGCCGCTGATCCTCACCTCGGTGCTGGGCAACGCGCTGATGGCGGCGCTGGGCATCGGCGTGAAGGTCGCGACCCTGCCGGTGATCGCCCTCGGCGTCGGCATCGGGGTGGACTACGGGATCTACATCTACACCCGCCTGGAGTCTTTCCTGCGCATGGGCCTGCCGTTGCAGGAGGCCTACTACGAGACCCTCCGCTCCACCGGCAAGGCGGTGCTGTTCACCGGCCTGTGCCTGGCGATCGGCGTGGCCACCTGGATCTTCTCGGCGATCAAGTTCCAGGCCGACATGGGCCTGATGCTGACCTTCATGCTGCTCTGGAACATGTTCGGCGCCCTCTGGCTGCTGCCGGCCCTGGCGCGTTTCCTGATCAACCCGGCCAAGCTGCAGGCCAGGAAGGCCTCGGTGTTCGCTCACTGAGTCGCGCCGAGCCCCGCCAAGACCGCGGCCCAGGCCGCGGTTTTTTTGTGCGGAGGAAGGCCGTCGCGCTTCAGTCCGGCGTGGCGGGGAACAGCAGCTCGCAGCGGAAGCGCTGCTCGTCGCTGCTGTAATGCAGGCGCCAGCCGCTCTTCTGGCACAGGCGCTGGACCAGGTCGAGGCCCAGGCCATAACCGAACGCCATCGACTCCTCCGTGCCCTGGGCCGCACCGATGGGGTTGCTGATCAGCAGGCTGCGGTCGCGCACGACGATTTCCACCACGCCCTCGTCGCTGTACTGCAGGGCGTTGCGCAGCAGGTTGCCGATGATGATCCGTGCGCGGGTCTGCGGCAGGCTGTGTGGCTCCACGTCGAGGTGGAAGGTCAGGCCGCGGCGCTGGCTCAGCGCCTGCTGCTCCTCGAGCAGTTCCTCCAGCAGGCGGCCGACCTCGATGTGTCCGTCGTCGCGCAGTTCGCCGCTCTCGCGGCTGAGCCAGAGCAGGGTCTCGGTCATCTGCTGCATGCCCAGCGCCGAGCGGCGGATGCGTTGCAAGGCATGCGGGGAGGGCGCGCGGCCGGGTTGGTCGAGCAGCTCCAGGTTCATGCCGATCACCGCCAGCGGGGTGCGCAGCTCATGGCTGGCGTAGCGCAGGAAGCGCTCCTCGCGCTGGCTGAAGTCCTTGATCCGGGTCACGCTGTTCCACAGGGTATCCGCCAGCACGTTGAGTTCGCGGTAGTTGAAGCGCGGCCGCTGGCTGTCCGGGGCAAGGTCGTCGAGGGTCATCGACCAGCGCGTCAGCTTGCGCAACGGCGCGACGATGAACCAGACCAGCAGGCCGACGGCGGCCAGCGAAGGCAGGGTGACCGATAGGGTGACGATCCAGGTCTGCCTGACGCGGGCGTCGATGATGGCGTCGGACAGCGGCGTGTCGATGCTGCCGGCGGCGTCGTTGTCGTAGAGGTAGAGCGTCTTGCCGTCGGCCAGTGGCTGGCGGACCACCACGTAGGCATCGTCGCTGGGCGCGTCGTCATCCTCCTCTTCGTCATCGTCGTCCCAGTTGCCGAGCAGTTGCATGGCGCCGATGCTCTTGTAGGGCGGGGTGTCGAGCATCTCCCTGAGTTTCGGCGGCAGCCCCGCGGTGCCGACGCTGCCCTTGAAGTAGTAGCTGTCCGGCGCCGGCGTAGCCGGGTCTTCCTGGTAGCGCTGGGCGAAGTACAGCCCTTCCTCTTCCATCATCATGCTGAGCAGGTAGAGGGCGCCGGTCTCGCCGTAGTCGCCGAGCATGCGCGTGTAGACCAGCAACACCCCGGCGAGGATCAGGGTGACGCCGCCGCCGACGATGGGGATCAGGCTCAGGCCGCGTTTCATTTGCGCTCCAGCTGGAAGCCGACGCTGTGCAGGGTATGGATCAGAGGGGTGGCGAACCCCTTGTCGACGGTGCTGCGCAGGTGGTGCATGTGCACGTTGAGGGTGTTGCTTTCCGGCGGTTCGTCGCCCCAGACGCTGCGCCCCAGCTGCTCGCGGGTGACCAGCGCGGGGCTGGCGCGCATCAGGCACTCAAGGATCTTCCAGGCGGTGGGGGACAGCGCCAGGGGCGTGCCGCCGCGGCTGGCCTGGCGGCTGTCGAGGTCCATCACCAGGTCGTCGACCTGCAGGCGCTGGGCCTGGCCGCTGCGGCGCCGGCTGAGGGCTTGCAGGCGGACCAGCAGCTCCGGCAGTTCGAAGGGCTTGAGCAGGTAGTCGTCGGCGCCGGCGTCGAAGCCGTCGAGCTTGTCCTGCAGGGTATCCAGGGCGGTGAGCATGAGTACCGGGGTCTGCAGGCCGGCTTCGCGTAGCTGGCGACAGACCTGCCGGCCGTTGATGCGCGGCAGCATGATGTCCAGCAGGATCACGTCGTAGCGGTTGGCGCGCGCCAGGTTGAGGCCGGCCTGGCCGTCGCGGGCGTGATCGCAGACCACCCCGGCGGCCTCGAGGTAGTCGATGACGGTGCCGGCGAGATCGAAGTTGTCTTCGACGACGAGTACGTGGATATGCATGGTATCTGTTCGCATGACGGATGGGACGCTGTGCCTGGTTCGCCGCGGGCGTTGCCCGCGCCTACTTGAGCACCTTGATCGGCTTCACCGGGGTGCCGTCGCTCCACTGGCCCATGCCGGTCTGCTCCGGCGTAGCGCCCAGGGCGTACTGGCGGTTGCGGTTGTAGAACGCCGCGTCGGTGAGGCCATCGAACAGCTTCCAGGTGCCGTACCAGTCGAGGGCGTCGATCACCAGCGGGTCGTGGCCGGTATAGCGGCCTTCGGCCTGCTGGACTTCGAGGCGCTTCTCGACGCGGTCGAGCAACCAGTCGCTGTCTTCTTCCTTCGGATACTGCGGGCCGAATACCGGCGCGGTGGGTGCCGCGTGGTTGGCCAGCAGCGGCGGAGCGCCGTGGCGATCGCTGCGCAGCAGCAGCAGGTTCTTGTCGCTGGGCGGAATGTGCCGGCTCTGGCGGTAGATGCGCTTGGCGTCGGTGCAGGCCACGTGGCTGTCCTCGTCGCCGCAGACCGCCAGCAGCAGGGTGCCCTTGGCCAGCCCCGACAGGCGTTCCTGGGCCACGCCGTCCCAGCGCTTGCCCTGGCTCTTGCCGGGCTCGACCACCATCAGCGCCTTCGCCGCCGGCAGCTTCAGGCGTTCGCTGGCGGCCGCCAGGTTGGCGGCGAGCAGTCCGCCGGCGGAGTGGCCGAGGTAGGCGACCTGGTTCAGCCGCGGGCGCACCCCCAGCTCGCCGGCCTGCAGGCGCCTGAGGGCGTCGCCGAGGGCGCCGGCGGCATTGTCGAGGAAGTCTGCGTTGGGCGTCTTCAGGTCCGGCTGGTAGCGCGGGTAGACCACCACCATGCCGCGGCGGACGATATGGTCGATCCAGGCGCGGTAGAGGTCCGGCTGCATCACGCTCCAGCCGTGCAGGAAGATCACCAGCGGAGCGTTGCCGGGGACCGGTTGCTCGGGGGTGAACACCCAGTATTCGCGAGCGCCTTCGCCGAAGTGCCACTGATGCACGCTGGCATGGCGATAGTCCGCGCCGCCCGGCCCTTCGGCCGGCTGCGTCGGCGGCGTGGGCGCGGTCGGCGGTTCGGCGGCCGTCGCGGCGTGGCCCAGGAGCAGGCCGCACAGGACGAGGTACAGGGTACGGAAGCGCATGCGGGCCCTCTTGCGGAATCGGAATGTCGTGCCAGTCCTAACCATAGCGCCGTTCAGCGCGGATAGAGCGGTGGCAGGCCGCCATTGTCGACCGCTCCCGCCGGCGCTTGTTCCGTGGTGGGCAGGGCGCGGATCGCCCGCCACAGGTCCTCGCCCTGCCAGGAATGGCCGCTCTCGCTGTACAGCGCGCCGTTGAGGCCATCCAGGGCGTCGGACAGCGGTACGAAGCGGGCCGCCATGTCGGCCAGGGTATCGGGTTGCTGACGGGCCCAGGCGTCCAGGGCCTGGCGGGTCGCCTGGGGATCGTTGGCCAGGCAGGCGCGGCGCAGCTCGTCGAGCAGGCTGCGGCTGCTCGGGCCGTTGGCCGCGGCGCGGATCACCGCCGGCAACTGGCGGGCGCGCCACCAGAGGCCGAAGCCGAGCAGGGTGGTCAGGGCCAGCACGGCGGTAGCCAGTTGCCAGGGCCAGAGCGTCGGCTCCAGGCGTTCGCCGAGCGGCAGCGCCGCCGCCGGCGGCTCCGCCTCGGCCTGCGGCGCGGCGGCCACTTCCAGGGTGCGCGGTGGCAGGCTGGTGCGCTCCAGGCGGTCTTCGCGGGTGTTCCACCAGACCACTTCGAGCGCCGGCAACTCGATGCGCCCGGCCTGCTCGGGCACCAGCGCCTCGCGCTCCTCGCGACTGCCGATGAGGCCCTGGTCGGTGCTCTGGTCGGCCAGCTGCGGTTGGTCCGGGTAGCGCCGCAGGCCTTGCACGTCGGGCAGCGGCAACGGCGGAAGCTGGGTGCCGGAAAGCCCCTCGACCTTCAGCAGCACGTTGCGCGTCAGCGATTCGCCGACCTGTGCCTGCTCCGGCTGCGGGCTCCAGCTTTCGCTGATGCTCAGCGCGCGGGCCGGCATCCAGGGCGCGTCGGCCGGATAGTCGGCGGGCTTGGGCCGGACCTGCAGCGGGATGCTCGGCGAAGTCACCCGCATCTGCCGGCCGGGGCGCGGGCCGAAGGGGTTGTAGTCGTCGCTGCCACGGTCGACCAGGGTCGCACTGAAGGCTTGCGCAGGAATCTCCAGGGTGCCGCTCTTCTGCGGGAAGATCGCGTAGCGCACCTCGATCACGCCGTGGCGGATGCCGTTGATCTCCTTCTCGTAGGTGCGCGCCTCGCCGAGCTGTTCGACCTTCGCGTCGTTCATCGCCAGCGGGGTCAGGCTGCTGTCGTCGTATAGCGACACCGAGTGGTAGATGCGCAGGGTGAGGATCGCCTGGGCCTGCACGTAGACTGTCTCCTGGTCGACGCTGGCATCGATGAAGACCGGCGCCAGCTTGCTGCTCTTGGCGCGGTCGCGCGCCTCCAGTACGTGCAGCCTGATCGGCTGGGTGCTGCTGGCGCCGAGGCTGATCGGCGGGATCGCCACGTAGCCGCTCTGCTTCGGCAGGAGGGTGACGATCCAGCGGGTGGTGGCCTGGGCCCGGCCGTTCTGCGTGGCGAGACGGTTGACCTGGCGCGTGCCGAGGACCTCGAAGAGGGCGTCCAGCGGGCTCAGGTCGGGTTTGCCGAAGAGGGTCGGGTCGTCCGATTCCAGCGTCAGTTCGACGCTTTCCCCTTCGGTCAGGCGGGCGCGGTCGACGCTGGCGCTGAAGCTGGCATGGGCGGAAACGCAGAGGAGCGCGAGAAGCAGGCTGCAGAACAGGCGGATCATGGCGTGGCTTCCTGGCGTTGCTGCTGTTGGTACCAGAACTTGCGCCGCAGCAATTCGGCGGGATCGTCGGGAATCTGTCGCAGCCATTGCTCGAGGGCCTGGCGACGTTCGTCGTCGAGTCCGTCGTCGGCTTCCTCGTCGCCCGTCCGCTCGTCCTCGGCGTCGGGCTGCGGCTGCGCTTGGCCGGGTGCTCCGGCGGTCTTCTCGCCTTCGTCTTCCGGCAGGCTGGCCGAGGGCGCCGCGGCCTGGGCCTTCTGCGCATCGACGGTCGCCGCGTCGCGCGGCGGCCGCTGGCTGCTTCCGGATGGCGGGCTCTGCTGGCTCGCTTCCTGGCGCTGTTCCTTGTTCTCGCCGGCCTGCTGCTGCGCCGCCTGTTCCTGGCGTTGGCGCAGCAGTTCCTCGACCAGGGCCTTGTTGCGTTGCGCGGCGACCAGTTGCGGCTGGCGCTCCAGGGCTTGTTCGTAGGCGTCGACGGCGGCTTCCAGTTCGCCCTGGCGGGCCAGGGCGTTGCCACGGTTGTAGTGATCGTCGGCCTGGTCGCCTTGGGCGAAGGCCTGGGCCGCGGCGGCGTAGTCGCGGGCCTGGTAGAGCGACAGGCCTTTCCAGCGGAAGTCCTCGAAGCGCTTCGCCGCCTCGTCCGCCTGGCCCCGTTGCAACAGGCGCTGGCCTTGCTGGTCCGGACGCAGCCAGAGGTCTTCGAACTGGAAGGCCATGGCCGGTTGCGGCAGGCTCAGCATCAACAGCGGCAGGCAGAACAGCCAGCCGCGCCGTCCGGCACAGGCGGCCAGCAGGAGCAGCGGCAGGAGCAGCCAGTAACCCTGGTCGGCCCAGCGCTGCAGGCGCAGCAGGGCGTTCTCGCGATCTTCCTCCAGCGTGCCGCCGCGGGCCAGCAGGCCGAGGCTGTCGAGGTCGCGATCGTTCGGCCGCAGGCGCTGGTAGCCGGCGCCGATCTCCGCGGCGAAGCGGCGCAGCCCGCTTTCGTCGAGCCTGGGCAGGAGGATGCCGCCCTGGTCGTCCTTGAGGAAGCTGCCATCCTCCTGCTGCACCGGAGCGCCCTTCGGCGTGCCGACGCCGAGCACGGCGAGGCGCGCCGCCCGGTGCTCGAGGGCGCTGCGGATGCCCTGGCGCTCGGGTTCGCTCAGCTCGCTGGTCAGCAGCAGCAGGCGGCCGCGGCCCTGGGCGCCCTGTTCCAGCAGGTCGAGGGCCTGGCGCACGGCGAGGTCGGCGCGCTGGCCGGGCTCGGGCATGATCGAAGGTTTCAGGGCGTCGAGCAGGTTGCGCGCGGTGAGCTGGTCGTCCGACAGCGGCACCAGGGTATGCGCGCTGCCGGCGTAGACGACGATCGCGGTCTGCGCGTCGTTGCGCGTGCGAAGCAGGTCGAGCAGCTTGCGCCGGGCCTGCTCCAGGCGGGTCGGCGACAGGTCGCCGGCAAGCATCCCGGGAGTCAGCTGGAGGATCGCCACCAGCGGGTCGCTACGCTTCATCGAGGGCTGTTCCAGTTGCTGCCAACTGGGCCCGAGCAAGGCCAGCAGGGCCAGCAGCCAGGCGATGCCGAGGCAGATCCAGGGCATGCGGTTCTGCCGCCCGGCGCCGCCGACCAGCAGCCAGGGCTGGAAGGCCGTCGGCAACAGCAATTGCCAGCGTCCGGCACGACGCTGGCGATGCAGCAGCTTCCACAGCAACCAGCCAAGCAGCGGCGCCAGCAGCAGCCAGTAGGGGCGCAGCCAGTGCGGCCAGGCATCCAGCAACAGGTTCATGGTTGCCTCCCGGAACGGCGGCGCGGCCAGGTCCGGTTTTCCCGTGGCCAGAGTTCCAGCGCCACCAGCAGCACACTCAGGCCGAGGGCGGCGGCCAGCGGCCAACTGTACAGCGCCAGGGCCGGGCGCGCCCGGGTAGTCTGCTGGGCGACCGGTTCGAGGCGGTCGAGGGTCGCGGAAATGCTTTCCAGCTCGGCGCTGGATCGCGCGCGGAAGTATTCGCCGCCAGTGCTCTCGGCGATACCGCGCAGGGTCGGCTCGTCGAGATCGAGCCCCGGGTTGAAGCCGAACAGGCCGGGCACGCCGCCTTGCTGCGGGTCGGCGCCGATGCCGATGGTGTAGATCTTCACCTGTTGCTCGGCGGCCAGTTGCGCGGCGATCTGCGGGGCTATCTGTCCGCCGGTGTTGGCGCCGTCGGTGATCAGCACCAGCACCCGGCTTTCCGCAGGCCGCTGGCGCAGGCGCTTGACCGCCAGGCCGATGGCGTCGCCGATCGCCGTGTTCTTGCCGGCGATGCCGATCTGCGCCTCGTCCAGCCAGACCCGCACGGTGTGCCGGTCGAAGGTCAGCGGCGCCTGCAGGTAGGCCTGGCTGCCGAACAGGATCAGGCCGACGCGGTCGCCACGACGGTCTTCGATGAAGTCGCCGAAGAGTTTCTTGATCAGTTCCAGGCGGCTGATCTCGTCGTCCTGCCAGCGCATGTCGCGGTAGTCCATGGAACCGGAGACATCCACCGCGAGCAGCAGGTCGCGGCCGCTGGCGGGTAGCGGCAGGGGGTCGCCGACCCACTGCGGGCGGGCCGCGGCGAGCAGCAGGAGGAACCAGAGCAGGGCGAAGCGCACCTGCTGCCGCCAGGCCGGCAGGCGTGCGCGGGCACGACGCCCGGCGAGGCTTTCGAGTTCGTCGAGGAAGCTCACCTTGAGCGCCGCCTCGCCGCTGTCGGCGGCCGGCAGCACCAGGCGCAGCAGCCAGGGCAACGGGGCGAGGGCGAAGACCCAGGGCCAGGCGAACTCAAACATGCTTGCGAATCCAGGTGGCGACGGCGGCGTCGAGGCCGTCCACGGCCTTGTCGTCGAGGGTGCAGTCGGCGCGGTAGCCGCCTTCCACCAGGATCATCCAGCGGGTCAGGCCGGCGGCCGGGCAACGGTTGTCGAGGAACGCCAGCCAGGCGCGGCCGCTGAGGGCGTGGCTGCCGCTATCTGGCCAGCGCGCCCTGCAGACCCGCTTGAGCAGGCCGTTGATGGCTTGCAGCCAGGGTCCGGCGGAAGCCCTGCCGTAGGGCTTGGCAAGCGCGGCCAGTTCGGCCAGGGCCGCTTCGCGCAGCGGATCCAGCGGCGCTTCGCCGCGGGTGGCGATGGTGCGCCGCGGCAGGTGCCGGCGCAGTCGCCAGAGCCCCCAGCCGAGCAACGGCAGCAGGGCGGCCAGCAACCACCAGCCGGGCGCCGGCGGCCACCAGCCGACGGGCGGGGGGGCGATCAGCGGTTCCAGCCGGTCGAGCGGGTTCATGCGCGATACCCCGGCTGGTGTTGTTCCAGCAGGTCCCGCAACTGCTCCACCAGGTCTTCCTGGGTCGACAGCGGCAGCAGCGGCACGCCCAGTCGCTGGGCCAGCCGCTGCCAGCGCGCGCGGCGCGCCTCGGCCAGTTCGCGATAGGCCTGGCGCAGCTCGTCGGCGTGGGTGTCCAGCTCGAGGTCGGCGGCGCCTTCGCGGAAGCGCAGCAGTCCGGCGGCGGGAAGGGCATGGTCGAGCGGGTCGGACAGCGGCAGCAGCACCAGGTCGGTATGGCGTGCGATCAGGCTGAGTTGCTGCTCGGCGACGTCATTGAGGGTGCGCTCGTCGCACAGCACCAGGATCAGGCTGCCCGGGCGCAGCACTTCGCGGGCGCGGCGCAGGGCCAGGCCGAACAGTTCGCCAGGCCGCTCGGCCGGCGTCTCGCGCAGCTCGCGATTGGCCCGCAATAGCTGGTTGAACAGTTGCAGCAGGCTGTGCTTGCTGCGTCGCGGCTTGATTTCGTGGCAGTCGCGGTCGCTGAATACCAGGCCGCCGATACGGTCGTTGTGGGCCAGCGCCGACCAGCCGATGAAGGCCGCCGCGCGTGCCGCCAGCACCGCCTTGAAGCACAGGCCGGAGCCGAAGAACAGGCGCTGGCTCTGTTCGACCAGGACGAACACCGGTCGCTCGCGTTCCTCGTGGAACAGCTTGGTGTGCGGCTCGCGGGTGCGCGCGGTGACGCGCCAGTCGATGGTCCGTACGTCGTCGCCGGGCTGGTAGATGCGCACCTGGTCGAAGTCCACGCCGCGTCCGCGCAGGCGCGAGTGATGCAGGCCGACCAGTGGGCTGCGGCGGTTCTGCGAGGAGAACAGGCGCGCTTCGTGGAGCCGGTGGCGCATTTCCAGAAGCTCGTCGAGGCCCAGTTCGACGCCCGGGGCGGCGCTCAGCATGGCGGCGGCCTCAGGCCACGGCGACCACGTCGAGGATGCGCTGCACGACCCGGTCCTGGTCGATGCCGGCGGCTTCCGCCTCGAAGGTCAGGATCAGGCGATGGCGCAGCACGTCGAACAGCACCGCCTGGATGTCCTCGGGGCTGACGAAGTCGCGTCCGCCCAGCCAGGCGTGGGCGCGCGCGCAGCGGTCGAGGGCGATGGAGCCGCGCGGGCTGGCGCCGTAGGAGATCCATTCGGCGAGTTCCGCGTCGTGCTTGGCCGGGGTGCGGGTGGCCATGATCAGTTGCACCAGGTATTCCTCCACCGCGTCGGCCATGTACAGGCCGAGGATTTCCTGGCGCGCGGCGAAGATGGTTTCCTGGGTCACCCGGCGCTCCGGCCGGGCCTCGCCGTTCAGTGCCTCGCCACGCGCCTGCTGGAGGATGCGGCGTTCCACCGAGGCCTCCGGGTAGCCGATCTTGACGTGCATGAGGAAGCGGTCGAGCTGGGCTTCCGGCAACGGGTAGGTACCTTCCTGCTCGATCGGGTTCTGTGTCGCCATCACCAGGAACAGCTGTGGCAGGTCGTAGGTGCTGCGGCCGACCGAAACCTGGCGCTCGGCCATGGCTTCGAGCAGCGCCGACTGCACCTTGGCCGGGGCGCGGTTGATCTCGTCGGCCAGCACCAGGTGATGGAAGATCGGGCCTTGCTGGAACACGAAGGTGCCGGTCTCCGGACGG
Organism: Pseudomonas sp. 203-8; assembly: GCF_020708595.1. Taxonomy (NCBI): domain Bacteria; kingdom Pseudomonadati; phylum Pseudomonadota; class Gammaproteobacteria; order Pseudomonadales; family Pseudomonadaceae; genus Pseudomonas; species Pseudomonas sp. 203-8. The sequence continues at coordinate 130,176 of NZ_JAJFDF010000004.1, forward strand.
TAGATCTCGGTGCCGGTGATGTCGGCGGGGAGCAGGTCGGGAGTGAACTGGATACGGTGGAACTCGGCTTCGAGTCCTTCGGCGAGGTCCTTGATGGCCTTGGTCTTGGCCAGTCCCGGCGCGCCTTCCACCAGCAGGTGGCCGTCGGCTAGCAGCGCGATCAGCAGGCGGTCGACGAGTTTTTCCTGGCCGAGGATCTGGCTCGACAGGTAGCCCTTCAGTCCCTGCAGGGCGCTCTTGTGCTGCGTGCTTTCTGGCTCGTTGCTCATTGTCTGGACTACCGGTTCCAAGGCCTGCTGGGGTGTCGCTCGGTGGCGCACGGCGAGGCCGGCGCGCGCGGGCGGGGAGAAGGCTCCGCTCTGCGGCGGATGACGCCCCCCGATCCCGCACATGTTAGCGCACGGCGACTGCCTAGCGTACTCTCCGACGCTCGTGCCGCGCCTATTCGTGAACCCGCGCGGGTATGCCGGTGAAAAGCCTCCGCCTCTCGCCGTGACCTGCCTCGCGAAGCGCGGCGGATCGACGCGCCCGGGGAACTTCGCCGGCGCAGGCGGGTCGGTTTCCGCGATGCGAACAGCGAATGGACAGAGCGTTTGTCAGGAGCGACATTGCCGGGGCTTGCCCGGCGCAAGGGGGAGGGCCGCGCCCGGCGTGGGTGGCGGCGCTGGGTCGGTGGGCTGCTGTTGCTGCTCGGCGCGCTCGCCAGCGGATGTTCGAACGCGCCGCGCAACGCCGCCGGCGAGGACACCAGCCAGGGTTCGATGCGCGCTGGCGAATTCCTCCAGACCGATGCCGATCGCATGGCCACCCTGGCCATGCGCGACAACCTGCAAAGCCTCTACCAGTTGCTCTGGAAGCTGTACAAGCGCAATCCCGCCGAATGGAAGAAGACCGGCCTGCCGAGCCAGGCCGACGCCGAGCTGGCGATCCGCCGGGCCATCGAGCAGAACCGCGAACTCAGCGACCTGGGCGGCCGCCGCGACATCGCCGCACTGTCCTACTCCCTCGATCCGGCGTTCAAGGGCGACCGCGTCGGTGCCTTCATATACTCCCTGGCCAGCATGCTGATCACCGCCCATGGCGGGCGCACCGAGTTCTACGTCTACCAGGGGATCGACGCGCAGTACGTCTACAACGCCGCGCGCAACGTCGAGGTCGCCACCTGGATGCTGGCTACCCGCAAGGACGACAAGGGTGCCCCGTTGCTGCTTTCCAACGCCCTCACCGACGACGCCAGCAACCTCAGCTACGCCCGCGAGTTCGCCAAGATCGTCGCGCGCCTGGACCTGCTCGCCGAGGTGCTCGGCGAACGCTACCGGCGGATCAGCGTGAACTACGCCCAGGGACTGCTGTTCATGCATTTCCTGCCGGTGCAGTGAGCCGATGCTCCCGGGGTGAACGAATATGTCGCAGCACGGTAAGTGTTTTGCCTTGCCGGCTCGTTAAGCTCTGTCGGATATGACCGGCGGGTCGCTCGCCGAAAAAGGGCGGTTCCCGGTCAGCCTTTGCTGTGCGCCTGCCTGCCTGGATTAATGCTCAGCTTCTGCTGAACTTCATGGACGCAGCGAGGGTCGGTCCGAAGGTGCGTTGCTCGCGACCTTTCCCGCGAACCGCTCGCCTCCATGAAATAACAAGCCAAGCGGAGTACAACCATGGCGTTCTTCACCGCGGCCAGCAAAGCCGATTTCCAGCATCAACTGCAGACGGCACTGGCGCAGCACCTCGGCGACAAGGCGTTACCACAAGTCACGCTGTTCGCCGAACAGTTCTTCAGCCTGATCTCCCTCGATGAACTGACCCAGCGTCGGCTTTCCGACCTGGTCGGTTGCACCCTTTCCGCCTGGCGCCTGCTGGAGCGCTTCGACCGCGACCAGCCCGAAGTCCGCGTATACAACCCCGACTACGAGAAGCACGGCTGGCAATCCACCCACACCGCGGTGGAAGTGCTGCACCCGGACCTGCCGTTCCTGGTCGACTCGGTGCGCATGGAACTGAACCGCCGCGGCTACAGCATCCATACCCTGCAGACCAACGTCCTCAGCGTGCGCCGCTCGGCCAAGGGCGAGCTGAAGGAAATCCTGCCCAAGGGTAGCCAGGGCAAGGACGTCAGCCAGGAATCGCTGATGTACCTGGAGATCGACCGTTGCGCCCACGCCGGCGAACTGCGGGCGCTGGAGAAGGCCATCCTGGAAGTGCTCGGTGAAGTACGCGTGACCGTCGCCGACTTCGAACCGATGAAGGCCAAGGCCCGCGAACTGCTGACCTGGCTTGGCAAGGCCAAGCTGAAGGTGCCGGCGGAGGAACTGAAGGAAGTACGCAGCTATCTCGAATGGCTGCTGGACAACCACTTCACCTTCCTCGGCTACGAGGAATTCAGCGTCGCCGACGAGGCCGACGGCGGGCGCATGGTCTACGACGAGAAATCCTTCCTCGGCCTGACCCGTCTGCTGCGTGCCGGCCTGAGCAAGGATGACCTGCACATCGAGGACTATGCCGTCGCCTACCTGCGCGAACCGGTCCTGCTGTCCTTCGCCAAGGCTGCCCATCCGAGCCGTGTGCACCGCCCGGCCTACCCGGACTACGTGTCGATCCGCGAGCTGGACGGCAAGGGCCGGGTGATCCGCGAGTGCCGCTTCATGGGCCTGTTCACCTCCTCGGTGTACAACGAGAGCGTCAACGACATCCCCTTCATCCGCGGCAAGGTCGCCGAAGTGATGCGGCGCTCCGGTTTCGACACCAAGGCCCACCTCGGCAAGGAACTGGCCCAGGTGCTGGAAGTACTGCCGCGCGACGACCTGTTCCAGACCCCGGTGGACGAGCTGTTCAGCACCGCCCTGGCGATCGTCCGCATCCAGGAGCGCAACAAGATCCGCGTGTTCCTGCGCAAGGACCCCTACGGTCGCTTCTGCTACTGCCTGGCCTACGTGCCGCGCGACGTGTATTCCACCGAGACGCGCCTGAAGATCCAGCAGGTCCTGATGGAGCGCCTGCAGGCGAGCGACTGCGAGTTCTGGACCTTCTTCTCCGAGTCGGTGCTGGCCCGCGTGCAGTTCATCCTCCGCGTCGACCCGAAGTCGCGCATCGACATCGACCCGGCGCGCCTGGAGGAAGAAGTGATCCAGGCCTGCCGTTCCTGGCAGGACGACTACAGCAGCCTGGTGGTGGAAAACCTCGGCGAGGCCAAGGGCACCAACGTCCTGGCCGACTTCCCGAAAGGCTTCCCGGCCGGCTACCGCGAGCGCTTCGCCCCGCACTTCGCGGTGGTCGACCTGCAGCACCTGCTCAGCCTCTCCGAGCAGCGCCCGCTGGTGATGAGCTTCTACCAGCCGCTGGCGCAGGGCGAGCAGCAACTGCACTGCAAGCTGTACCACGCCGACACCCCGCTGGCCCTGTCCGACGTCCTGCCGATCCTGGAGAACCTCGGCCTGCGCGTGCTCGGCGAATTCCCCTATCGCCTGCGCCACCAGAACGGCCGCGAATACTGGATCCACGACTTCGCCTTCACCTACGCCGAAGGGCTGGACGTGGACATCCAGCAGCTCAACGAGATCCTCCAGGACGCCTTCGTCCACATCGTCAGCGGCGACGCCGAGAACGACGCCTTCAACCGCCTGGTGCTGACCGCCAACCTGCCGTGGCGCGACGTCGCCCTGCTGCGTGCCTACGCGCGTTACCTGAAGCAGATCCGCCTGGGCTTCGACCTCGGCTACATCGCCAGTGCGCTGAATGCCCACACCGACATCGCCCGCGAGCTGGTGCGGCTGTTCAAGACCCGCTTCTACCTGGCGCGCAAACTCACCGCGGAAGACCTGGAAGACAAGCAACAGAAGCTGGAGCAGGCGATCCTCGGTGCCCTCGACGAAGTCCAGGTGCTCAACGAGGACCGCATCCTGCGGCGCTACCTCGACCTGATCAAGGCGACCCTGCGGACCAACTTCTACCAGCCCGACGGCAACGGCCAGAACAAGAGCTACTTCAGCTTCAAGTTCAACCCGAAGGCCATCCCGGAGCTGCCCAGGCCGGTGCCCAAGTACGAGATCTTCGTCTACTCGCCGCGTGTCGAGGGCGTGCACCTGCGCGGCGGCAAGGTGGCTCGCGGCGGCTTGCGCTGGTCGGACCGCGAGGAAGACTTCCGCACCGAGGTGCTCGGCCTGGTCAAGGCCCAGCAGGTGAAGAACGCGGTGATCGTGCCGGTCGGCGCCAAGGGCGGCTTCGTCCCGCGCCGCCTGCCGCTTGGCGGTAGCCGCGACGAGATCCAGGCCGAGGCGATCGCCTGCTACCGGATCTTCATTTCCGGCCTGCTCGATATCACCGACAACCTCAAGGAAGGCGAAGTGGTGCCGCCGGCCAACGTGGTCCGCCACGACGAGGACGATCCCTACCTGGTGGTCGCAGCGGACAAGGGCACGGCGACCTTCTCCGACATCGCCAACGGCATCGCCGCCGAGTACGGCTTCTGGCTCGGCGACGCCTTCGCCTCGGGCGGCTCCGCCGGCTACGACCACAAGGGCATGGGGATTACCGCCAAGGGCGCCTGGGTCAGCGTGCAACGGCACTTCCGCGAACGCGGCATCGACGTGCAGAAGGACAACATCAGCGTCATCGGCATCGGCGACATGGCCGGCGACGTGTTCGGCAACGGCCTGCTGATGTCGGACAAGCTGCAACTGGTGGCCGCCTTCAACCACATGCATATCTTCATCGACCCGAACCCGGACGCCGCCAGCAGCTTCGTCGAGCGCCAGCGCCTGTTCAACCTGCCGCGTTCGAGCTGGGCCGACTACGACGCCAAGCTGATCTCCGCCGGCGGCGGGATCTTCCTGCGCAGCGCCAAGAGCATCGCCATCACCCCGGAAATGAAGGCGCGCTTCGACATCCAGGCCGACAGGCTGGCGCCCACCGAGCTGATCCATGCGCTGCTCAAGGCGCCGGTCGACCTGCTCTGGAACGGCGGGATCGGTACCTACGTGAAGTCGAGCAAGGAAACCCACGCCGATGTCGGCGACAAGGCCAACGATGGTCTGCGCGTCGACGGCCGCGAGCTGCGCGCGAAGGTGGTGGGCGAGGGCGGCAACCTGGGCATGACCCAACTGGCGCGGGTCGAGTTCGGCCTGCACGGCGGTGCCAACAACACCGACTTCATCGACAACGCCGGTGGCGTGGACTGCTCCGACCATGAGGTCAACATCAAGATCCTGCTCAACGAAGTGGTGCAGGCCGGCGACATGACCGAGAAGCAGCGCAACGCGCTGCTGGTGAAGATGACCGACGCGGTCGGCGCCCTGGTGCTGGGCAACAACTACAAGCAGACCCAGGCGCTGTCCCTGGCGCAACGTCGCGCCCGCGAGCGGATCGCCGAGTACAAGCGGCTGATGGGCGACCTCGAGGCGCGTGGCAAGCTCGATCGCGCCCTGGAGTTCCTGCCTTCCGACGAGGAGCTGGCGGAACGCATCAGTGCCGGCCAGGGGCTGACCCGCGCCGAGCTGTCGGTGCTGATCTCCTACAGCAAGATCGACCTCAAGGAATCGCTGCTGAAATCGCTGGTGCCGGACGATGACTACCTGACCCGCGACATGGAGACCGCCTTCCCGGCATTGCTGGCGGAGAAGTTCGGCGACGCCATGCGCCGCCATCGCCTGAAGCGCGAGATCGTCAGCACGCAGATCGCCAACGACCTGGTCAACCACATGGGCATCACCTTCGTGCAGCGCCTGAAGGAGTCCACCGGCATGAGCGCGGCCAACGTCGCCGGGGCCTACGTGATCGTCCGCGACGTATTCCACCTGCCGCACTGGTTCCGCCAGATCGAGAATCTCGACTACCAAGTGCCCGCTGATATCCAGCTGACCCTGATGGACGAACTGATGCGCCTCGGCCGCCGCGCCACCCGCTGGTTCCTCCGCAGCCGCCGCAACGAGCTGGACGCGGCGCGCGACGTGGCCCACTTCGGCCCGCGCATCGCCGCCCTCGGCCTGAAGCTCAACGAGCTGCTCGAAGGGCCGACCCGCGAGCTGTGGCAGGCGCGCTACCAGACCTACGTCGACGCCGGCGTGCCGGAACTGCTGGCACGCATGGTGGCCGGTACCAGCCACTTGTACACGCTGCTGCCGATCATCGAGGCGTCCGACGTGACCGGCCAGGACACCGCGGAAGTGGCCAAGGCCTATTTCGCCGTGGGCAGCGCGCTGGACCTGACCTGGTACCTGCAACAGATCACCAACCTGCCGGTGGAGAACAACTGGCAGGCGCTGGCCCGCGAGGCGTTCCGCGACGACCTCGACTGGCAGCAGCGGGCGATCACCGTCTCGGTGTTGCAGATGCAGGACGGACCGAAGGAGGTCGAGGCTCGCGTCGGCCTGTGGCTGGAACAGCACCTGCCGCTGGTCGAGCGCTGGCGGGCGATGCTGGTCGAACTGCGTGCCGCGTCGGGTACCGACTACGCCATGTACGCCGTGGCCAACCGCGAGCTGATGGACCTGGCGCAGAGCAGCCAGCACGGTGTCTGCATCCCCTGATGCGACCGGACTGACGGCAAGCAAGAGCCCCGCCCTAGTGCGGGGCTCTTTCATTTCAGCTGTCGTGCCGTCGGTCGGGTCCCATGGCGGGCGGCGTTGGATGTGTTATTTTGCTATTAAAATATAGCTATGATTATGTAGATAAATATGCCCACCAACCAGGATCTCCAACTGGCAGCGCATCTGCGCAGCCAGGTCACCACCCTGACCCGCCGCCTGCGTCGCGAGGCGCAGGCCGATCCGGTGCAATTCTCGCAACTGGTCGTGCTTGGCGCGATCGACCGCCTTGGCGGCGACGTCACACCTTCCGAGCTGGCCGCCGCCGAGCGGATGCGCTCGTCGAATCTGGCCGCGCTGCTGCGCGAACTGGAACGCGGAGGGCTGATCGTCCGTCACGCCGATCCGCAAGATGGGCGCAGAACCCGCGTGTCGCTGAGCTCGGAGGGCCGGCGAAATCTCTACGGCAACCGCGCCAAGCGCGAAGAATGGCTGGTGCGTGCCATGCACGCCTGTCTCGACGAGAGCGAGCGCGCCCTGCTGGCGGCGGCCGGTCCGTTGCTGACACGCCTGGCGCAATTCGAGGAGCCCTGAATCCAGGGCTTTGGGTTCCGGCAGATGGAAGAGGAGTTCCCGATGAACACAGCACTGATCGGTCTCGACTACATCGTCGATATCATGCATCCCGACGGTAGGATTGCCCGCTGTGCAGAACAGGCCGCCTTGCGTGGCGTGGTCGCGCGTTTCAACCGCGCTCTCGCCGTCGCCGAGCAGCGTGGCTGGCTGCGGATCGCGGTGAGGGTGGGCTTCGAGCCCGGCTATCCGGACCTGCCGGAACATTCGCCGATCTTCGCTGCCGCGCAGGCACTCGGCGCTCTCGACCTCTGCGGGCGCGGTTGCGCATTTCATCCTGACCTGAAGCGGGATGCCGTGCAGATGGAAGTGCTCAAGCCGCGCATCAGCGCCTTCTATGCCACGCGCCTGGAGGCCGTGTTGCGGGCGAGGCGGATCGAGCGCCTGGTGCTCGCCGGTGTCAGTACGACCTGGGCTGTGCAGGCCGCCGCGCGCGATGCGCACGATCGCGACTACCAAGTGCTGGTGTTGGAGGAGGCCTGCGCGGCGGCCAGCGACGAGGAGCACCGGCGCTCCATCGAGGTCCTGGGCGGCATCGCGCGGATCGTCACGCTCGACCAGTTGGCAGCGCTCTAGGCGGCGCGTCGTGTGTGCGCCTCGCTGACACGCCTGTTCGACGGCCGCGCCATGGGGCGCGCGCTCGCCGTGTCGCTGCCGCTGTTCGTGCTCTACAGCGCCAGCGGCGATGCCAACTGGCTGCTGGCGAATATCGCGACGATCTCCGTGGCGGTCGTCGTCGAGCGGGTCGGTAGCGCACCGCTCGCGGCGCTCGGCCAGGGGGTGGCGATCATCCTCGGCTTTCTCGGCCTGTCGTTCGCGCTCGCCTGGGGAGCGGCGTTTGCCATCGCTTGCGCAGCGCTCGCCGCTGCTGCTGTCGCGCTATCCGGTCTGGATACGCGCTTGCGCACGCTGGGCAATTTCGTCTTTATTCCTGTGCTCTATCTGGCCTGCGAGGTTGCCGCGACGCACCGCGCTGCGCTGTCCCTGGTGCCGTATCTCGTCGTCGCGACGCTACCATCGGTGGCGCTCGCCGGTGTCGATACCTTGCGCCACGCAGCGCTCGCACGCCGTTACGGCACCCTGCTGCGCTGGCGTGGGGCGCACTTGACGGGCCACGCGGCCGCGCATGACGAGCTGCTCCAGGCTGTGTTGGCGGTCACACTCGCCGTAGCCTGCAGCGCGACCTTGGTGGCGTGGCGGCACATCGAATACGGCCAGTGGGCGATCTGGTCGTCCGCCAGCGTGGTTACCGGCAATGCCGCCAGCGCGCACCTGAAGCTGCGCGATCGCGGGCTTGGCGCGCTGCTCGGCGTACCGCTCGGCCTCGTGGTAGGGGCCGCTCTACCACATGTTCTATTGGTCCACACCTTGGCGACTCTTGCCTCGGTCCTCACCCTCGTCGGATTCCGTCACTACGCGACAGGTTTTGCCGCGCGTTGCGCGTGCATCGCCTGCGCCTCCTGGGCGATTCAGCAGTCGCCCCTGGTCGCCTCGCTGCGGGTCGCCGAAGTACTGGCGGGTGGGGCGATAGGCGTCGCCTCGGTGTGGCTGGTGCGGTTCCTCGCACGCAACTGAAGGCGGTGCGACCGCACGCGCGTGCGCCAAATGCCCGGCGCCTTTCGTTGGCCGGAAAAGACAACCTGTTTCACGGATTTAATAAATATTTAGTTATTAGCGAACGGCGTCTACCGAACCGATGGGTCTAGACGAAGTGACTTCCGGGGGCTTCCGGAGGGCCGTCGACTTTCCTGATGAAGTGCGTGAAACCTGGGCTTTCCACTTTGCCACAGCGGTGTCTCGGAAAGCGCGGAGTTGACCTGCAAAGCGTCACGGGCAGGCAAAAGGACACCATGGCGTCATGTGTGTGCCTAAAAATTGACAGTTTCCGCTTAAAAATTTAGCAATTAGCATATTTAGTCATTAGATTGACGTTAATCGCCTGCGGCTGCTTTGGCTGTGCCCGCACTGTCAGGGATTCGACGTTGCCACCGGAAACCGCATCCATGCTTCCGACCTGCCGCTTCGGTCGGTATCGACCCTGCCGCGTAGGCTGGGCATGCGGTTCAGCAAGAAAGGAATCGCCGTGCTGCGTCTGCCGTCCCGCCGTAACACCCTTCGACCCATCGAGTGCCCGCTCGCCTGGCTTGCCGGCCTGGCGCTGGCGCTTTGTGCCGGCGCTGCCGCAGGGGCTGCCGGCGGGCCGTCCAGCGTGGCGTTCTGGTACGCCGAGCGGCCGCCGCTGGCCGAGCTTTCCCAGTTCGACTGGGTGGTGCTCGAAGCGGCGCACCTCAAGCCGGCCGATGTCGGGTATCTGAAAGAGCAGGGCAGCACGCCCTTCGCCTATCTGTCGGTCGGCGAGTTCGACGGCGACGCCGCCGCCATCGCCGACAGCGGCCTGGCCCGGGGCAAGAGCGCGGTCCGCAACCAAGCCTGGAACAGCCAGGTAATGGACCTCGCCGCGCCGAGCTGGCGGGCGCACCTGCTCAAGCGCGCCGCGGAGCTGCGCAAACAGGGCTACGCCGGCCTGTTCCTCGATACCCTGGACAGCTTCCAGCTACAGGCCGAGGAGCGCCGCGAGGGCCAGCGCCGGGCGCTGGCCAGTTTCCTCGCCCAGCTGCATCGCCAGGAGCCGGGCCTCAAGCTGTTTTTCAATCGCGGTTTCGAAGTGCTGCCGGAGTTGCCCGGCGTCGCGTCGGCGGTGGCCGTGGAGTCGATCCATGCCGGTTGGGACGCCGCTGCCGGGCAATACCGCGAGGTGCCCCAGGAGGATCGCGATTGGCTGAAGGGCCACCTGGATGCCCTGCGCGCCCAGGGCATGCCCATCGTCGCCATCGACTACCTGCCGCCGGAGCGGCGTGACGAGGCGCGCACGCTCGCTGCGCGCCTGCGTAGCGAAGGCTACGTGCCGTTCGTCAGCACCCCGGCGCTGGACTACCTGGGGGTGAGCGACGTCGAGGTGCAACCGCGACGCATCGCGCTGCTCTACGATCCCCGCGAGGGCGACCTGACCCTGAGCCCCGGCCACGTCTACCTCGGCGGCCTGCTCGAATACCTCGGTTATCGGGTCGACTACCTGCCCACCGACCAGCCGCTGCCCGAACGTCCGCTGAGCGGTCTCTACGCCGGGGTAGTCACCTGGATGACCAGTGGACCGCCGCTGGCCAGCGACGCCTTCGACAACTGGATCGCTGCACGTCTCGACGAAAAGGTGCCGGTGGCGTTCCTCGCCGGCCTGCCTACCGAGAACGACGGCCTGTTGCAGCGCCTGGGTATTCGCCGACTGTCGCAGAAACTCAAGGTCAAGCCGAGCACCGAGACCCACGACCAGGCGCTGCTTGGTTCCTTCGAAGCGCCGCTGGTGATCCGGATCCGCGACCTGCCGGCGCTCACCGTACTCGATCCGGCGCGGGTGACCCCGGCGCTCAAGCTCAAGGGCGACGGCAAGGAGTACGTGCCGGTGGCGACCGCCGACTGGGGGGGCTTCGCCCTGGCGCCCTATGTGCTGGAGGAGGGTAGCGAGCACCGGCGCTGGATCCTCGATCCGTTCGCCTTCCTGCGCAAGGCCTTGCGTCTTGTGCCGCTGCCGAGTCCCGACGCGACCACCGAGAATGGCCGGCGCATCGCCACCGTGCACATCGATGGCGACGGCTTCGTCTCCCGTGCCGAGGTGCCCGGCAGTCCCTATGCCGGCCAGCAGGTGCTGGAGGACTTCATCAAGCCCTATCCGTTCCTCACCTCGGTCTCGGTGATCGAAGGCGAGGTCGGGCCGAAGGGCATGTACCCGCACCTGGCCAGGGAGCTGGAGCCGATCGCCCGGCGCATCTTCGCCGACGACAAGGTCGAGGTCGCCAGCCATACCTTCAGCCATCCGTTCTTCTGGCAGCCGCAACTGGCCGAGCAGGGCGAGAACTTCGAGGCCCAGTATGGCTACAAGATGGCCATCCCGGGCTACGACAAGGTCGACTTCGTACGCGAGGTGATCGGCGCCCGCGACTACATCGAGCAGCGCCTGACCACCCCGCGGAAGCCGGTGAAGATGATCTTCTGGTCCGGCGACGCGCTGCCCGACGCCGCCACCATCAAGCTCGCCTACGACGCCGGGCTGATGAACGTCAACGGCGGCAATACCGCGCTGACCCGGGCCTTTCCCTCGCTGACCGGACTCTACCCGCTGATCCGGCCCACCCGCGGCGGCGTGCAGTACTACGCGCCGATCATCAACGAGAACGTCTACACCAATCTCTGGCAGGGGCCGTACTACGGCTTCCGCGGCGTCATCGATACCTTCGCCCTGACCGACAGCCCGCGCCGCCTGCGCGGCCTGCACCTGTACTACCACTTCTATTCGGGGACCAAGCAGGCCTCGATCCGCACCATGCACCAGATCTACGCGGCGATGCAGGCGGAGCATCCGTTGTCGCTGTGGATGAGCGACTACATCCCGCGCCTGGAAGGCCTGCATCGCGCCAGCCTGGCCAAGCGTGCCGATGGCAGCTGGCAGTTGCGCGGCTTCGCCGCCTTGCGCACGGTGCGCCTGGACCCGGCGCTGGGTTGGCCGGACCTCGCTCGCTCCACGGGAGTCGCGGGCGTGCGCGACCTGCCCCAGGGGCGCTATGTACACCTGAGTGCGGCGAATGCGCGCCTGGTCCTGCGCGACAGCCGCGATCCGCGGCCGGCGCTGGAGGAGGCCAACCTGCCGCTGAAGCACTGGCGCTACCGCGACGATGGCCGCGTCGAGTTCGCCTTCGCCGGGCACCTGCCATTGCGCCTGGTGGTGCGCGCGGCGGGCGATTGCCGGCTGAGCGCGGCCGGCAAGGCCTTCCCGGGAAAGGCCGGCAACGGCCTGTGGACGTTCGAGTTGCCGATGGAGCAGGTGCGCGATGGCCAACTCGTCTGCCGCTGACAAGCATCCCAAGGCGCGCCTGCTGAATCCCTGGGCCCTGCTGCCGGTCGCTCTCGGGGTGGCGCTGGTGCTGTGGCTGACCTTCAACAGCGAAGAGGTATTCATGCCCAGCGGCGATGGCGAGCCCGACGCGGTCTCGGTGAACTACGCCGAACTGCTGTTGCAGGCGCACCCGGAGAACGACGCGCTGCGCCTGACCCTGATCGACCTGCTGGTCAAGCTCGGCGACTTCGAGCAGGCGCGTCATCACCTCGCCCGTCTGCGCGGCAAGGACCGCCTGGCAACGCCGTTCTACGAGGTGGAACTGGACATCCTTGGCGCCCTGGCCAGGCCCGAGGGCATGGATGAGGAGCAGACGCGCCGATTGCTGGAGCGCCTGCGCAAGATCGAGCATGTTTCGTTGAACGACGCCATGCTCGAACGACTTGCCCGTCATGCCCTGGCCCTGGACGCGCCGGACCTGGCGGCGCGGACCTTTGCCGAACTGGCCGGCCGCGACCCGCAGGGCCGGCAGCGCTGGCTGGACGAGGCGGCGCGCTGGTACCTGGCTTCCGGCGAGCCGCTGCCGGCGGCGGACATCCAGCGGCAACTGGCCGAAGCGCAAACCGAGCCGGCGAAGCGCCTGGCCTATCTGCGCCAGGCCTTCGCCAGCCTGCTCGCTGGCGAGCGCGGCGAACAGGCGGCGTTGTTGCTGGACGAGCGGCTGGACGCCTTGCCGGAGGATGAATCGACCCTGGCCTGGCTCGCCGAGGGCGTACGCGCCGCCGAAGGCAGCCAGCGCTACGACCTGGCCGAACGCTTCATCCGGCGCTGGCGCGAATTGCGCCCCGAGGACCATGAGGCGCTGGCCGCCGACCTGCGCCTGAACATGGCCGCCGGGCGGATCGAGCGGGCCTGGGAGGTCGGCCAGGAGCTGCTGGCCCTGCGCCCGGAGGACAGGACGCTGCTGGCCGATCTCGCGCGCCTTGGCGAATGGACCGGCAACGGCCCGCGGGCGCTGGGCCTGTGGAAGCAACTGCTGGCCGGCGCCGATGACCCGGCCCTGCGCGAGCATGCCTGGCGCCTGTCGCTGCAGATGTTCGATTTCGACAGCGCCATCGAGCTGCTGGCGCCCATCGGTGCGCAGCGACAGATGACCGACGAGGAACTCGATGCGCTGGTCTACAGCCATGAAACCCGCGGCACGCCGGAAGAGGGCGAGGCATGGCTGCGCGGCTACGTGCAGCGTTATCCGAAACAGCGCCTGGCCTGGCAGCGCTTGCAACAGATTCTCGAACACACCCAGCAGTTGCAGGAAGAGACCGGGGTCTGGGCGCGGATGGCCCGGCATTTCCCGCTGAGTGTCAAGGAACGCATGCAGTGGGCGGAAACCCACTGGAACCTGTTCGATCCGCGCCAGGCCTGGAAGGTCCTCGCCGACGTGGATACCCGCGCGATCCGCGAGCCGGAGTTCTGGCGCCTGCGCGCGGCGCTGGCCTGGGCCCTGGAGCAGGACGACGATGCCCGCGCCGCCTACGAGCGCATGCTGGCCCTGGACATCCGCCTGAACAGCAGCGACGAGGACCAGTTGATCGCCCTGTACCGGGACAGCAATCCGAAGCAGGCCTTGCAGGTGCTTATCGGCAGTTGGCAGCGCAGCCGCGATCCGCGGCGCCTGGCCAGCGCCCTGCAACTGGCGGAGAACCTCCACGACTGGCCGGCCCTGAAGAGCCTGCTGGCCGAGGCCGAAGGCCTGCCGGAAGCGCAGGGCAGCCCCTATTACTGGGTGGCCAGGGCGCGGCTGGCGGAACAGGAAGGCCATGGCGACGTCGCCGAGCGTCTGTACCGGGAAGCCCTGGTGCGTTTCCCCGGCGAGAACCTGGTGCGCGAACGCCTGCTCTGGTTCTACATCGACCGTGGCCGTCGCAACAGCCTGGCGCCCCTGTTGGCGCAGTGGCATGGCCTGGCGCTGCGGGACAGCACGCTGTGGCTGCCGTTCGCCAGCGCCAGCCTGCTGCTCGAGCGTAACGACCAGGCGCTGGCCTGGTTCCGCCTGTACCTCAAGTCCAATCCCAACGACTGGCTGGTGCAGGCCGCCTACGCCGACGCACTGGATGCCAGCGGCTACCAGGACAAGGCCCTGCGCCTGCGCCGACTACTGCTCCGGCGGCTCGACCGCGAGGCGGTCAGGGCCACCCCGGACAGCTTCGCCGCCTACCTGCGCCTGCTCGCCGTGGCCCAGGGGCCGCTGCTCGCCCCGGGCGAGGCGCGGCGGGCCTGGAATGGCGAGCCGGCGATGCTGCAGCTGTGGTTCGAGCAGTTCCTCGACCAGCTCGCCGCCACCAACCAGGAGCCGCTGAAGGATGACTGGCTGGCCTGGGCGCGCGGCCGGGGCCTGAAGATCGGGCGCAACGAAGAGATCCAGGCCGCCCTGCGCAGCCAGAATCGCGCCGCCCTGCAACGCCTGCTGGAGCGCGGCGAGCTGGATCCGGCGCAGCGGGTCGAGGCGCTGGTGCGTCTCGGCCATGGCGGCGAAGCGCTGGGCGAGGCCCTGGGCGCACTGGGCGACGGCCACTCGCGCGACAACCGCGAGCAGCTGCGGCGGCAGGCGGCGGAAATCCTCGAACGCACTCCCCAGGGCCTGCAACTGGGTTGGAACAAGCGCGACTTCGGCGGTCTCGACTTCAAGGGGCCGACGCTGCGCGCGGCGCGCCACCTCGGCGACGACTGGTACGCCGATCTCGAACTGGGCAGTGGCCGCTATCACGGCGATGCGCTGGATAGCTCGCTCCTCGGTAGCGAACGCAACGCCAGGCTGACGTTGCGGCGCGAACTGGCCGATGGCTTCGCCGCGGCGACGCTCGATGGCAGCTGGCGCGACGACGAGGACCGCCACGGCCTGGGGGTGCTGCGCAATTGGCGGCTGAGCTCGCGCGACGAACTGGAAGCGGGCCTCGACTGGCACCGCGAGACCGACGAGACCGGCCTGATGCGAGCCCTCGGCATGCGCGACAGCCTACGGCTCGGCGGCCGCCACACCCTCAGCGGGCGCGACCAGTTGAGCTGGTCGCTGGCGCACAACCGCTTCTCTACCCGCCAGGGCGACGACCTCGGCAACGGCGAGGCGCTGTCCCTGGAATGGGCCCACACACTGTTCTTCGACGGCCCGGCCTGGCAACTGCGCGGCGGCATCGACTACCAGCGCAATCGCCTGGAGAACCGCGTGCCGGACGACCTGCTGGCGGCCCATGGTGGTGCGCTGGCGCTCGATGGCGCGCGCAGCCAGGACCTGCTGCAGGACCGCTATGGCCAGGTCTACCTCGGCAGCACCTGGCGCCGTGGCTTCCCTGGCGCGCTGAACCGCAGCCGTCCGCAATACACCTGGATCGTCGACACCCTGGCCGGCTGGCAGTGGACAGAGAAGGAGTTCAACTACGGCATCGATCTCGGCATCGGCATGGAGCTGCTGGGCGACGACGAACTGGCGTTCACCTTCGGCTACCAGTCGGCTCCCCAGGGCGGCGGCGGCGATGCCGGCGGCACGCTCGGGGTGACCTACAGCACGCGCTTCGGCCGCTGAACGCGGCCCGGATACGGAATTCAACAGGAGGAACACAACATGCAATCCATCCGCTGCCTGGCTCTCGCGGCCGTCGCCCTGTTCATGGCGGGCTGCTCCAGCTTCACCAGCGAAAGCGCTACGCCGCTGGCGCGCGGCGCGCAGTGGGGCCTGGTGCCGCTGCTCAATTACTCCCAGGCGCCGCAGGCCGGCGAGCGTGCCGAGCAGATCCTGCTCAGCGTGCTGGCCGAGGAGGGCGTGCGGCCGCGCCTGTACCCGGCGCAGCCGCAAGGCGACCTGCAACTGGTCGACGACCGCGAGCGCCAGCAGCGCGCGCTGGACTGGGCACGCCAGCAGAAGCTGGCCTACGTGGTCACCGGCAGCGTCGAGGAGTGGCAGTACAAGAACGGCCTCGACGGCGAGCCGGCGGTGGGCGTCAGCCTGCAGGTGCTGGAGCCGGCCTCCGGGCGGGTGCTCTGGAGCACCAGCGGGGCGCGCGCCGGCTGGTCCCGGGAAAGCCTGGCGGGCGCCGCGCAGAAAGTCCTGCGCGAGCTGGTCGGCGACCTGCGGCTCGAGTGACGGCGATGTCCGCGCACAAGGATTTCGCCCTCGCACCGCGCGCCAGCGGCAGCGTCTCCTGGGTCGAGACGCTGGTCATCAGCGCGCTCGCGCTGGGCCTGGGCTGGTGGTTCAGCCCGGACGACCCGCTGCAGGTCAACGCCACCTTTCCCTGGGTGATCCTCGCGCCCCTGTTGCTGGGCATGCGCTACGGCTTCGTCCGCGGGTTGGCCAGCGCGGCGCTGCTGGTGGCGGCGCTGTTCGCGTTTCGCGTCCAGGGCGTCGAGGCCTATGCCCAGGTACCGGCGGCCTTCATCGTCGGCGTGCTGCTCTGCGCCATGTTGGTGGGCGAATTCCGCGACATCTGGGAACGCCGCCTGGAGCGCCTGGAGCTGGCGAACGAGTACCGTCAGTTGCGCCTCGACGAATTCACCCGCGCCCATCACATCCTGCGCATCTCCCACGATCGCCTGGAACAGCGGGTCGCCGGCAACGACCAGAGCCTGCGCAGTTCGCTGCTCGGTCTGCGACAACTGCTGCGCGAGCTGCCGGGCGATGAGGCACCGCTCGATGCGCTGGCGGAAACCGTGCTGGCGCTGCTGGCCCAGTACGGTTCGCTGCGCATCGCCGGACTCTACCGGGTGCGCCACGACCGCACCCCGGAGCCGCAACCCTTGGCGACGCTCGGCGAGATGCCGGCGCTGGACGCCGACGATCTGCTGGTGCGCACCTGCCTGGAGCGCGGCGAACTGGTCAGCGTGCGCCAGGAACTGCTGGAGCGTGGCGAGCAGCGTGCGCACAGCGCGCTGCAGGTGTGCGTGCCGCTGGTCGACACCGATGGGCGGATCCTTGCCCTGCTGGCGGTGGAGCAGATGCCGTTCTTCGTCTTCAACGAACGTACCTTCAGCCTACTGGCGATCCTCGCCGGGCACATCGCCGACTTGCTGCAGAGCGACCGTCGCGCACTGCAACTGGCCGACATCGACGCCCAGCGCTTCTCCCAGTACCTCAAGCGCTCCCTGCTGGACGCCCGCGACCATGGATTGCCGGCCTGCCTGTATGCCTTCGAGTTGACCGATGCGCGCTACGGCGAAGAGGTCCAGCGTCTGCTTGAAGGCAGCCAGCGTGGCCTCGACGTGCAGTTGCGACTGCGCAACGACGAGGGCCGGCGGGTCCTGCTGGTGTTGTTGCCGCTGACTTCCGCCGAAGGCTCCCAGGGGTATCTGCAGCGCCTGAGGATTCTCTTCGCCGAACGCTTCGGCCAGGCCCGCGAGCTGGAGTTGCTGGGCGTGCGCATCCGCCAGTACGAACTGGACGCCGGCAACGATCGGCAGGCGCTGGGACATTTCCTTTTCAACGAGTGCGGCCTGAATGATCAGCAAGTGGCTGTTTAGCGGCGCCTTCCTGTTCGAGCTGAGCAGTTGGGCGAGCGTCTTCGCCGACCTGCCGTTCGGCCAGGCGCTGGCGCTCTATCTGTTCGCCCACGGCCTGGGCAGCGCGCTGCTGTGCGTCGGCGTATGGCTGCTGCTGCCGCGGCGCTACAAGTTCCCGCTGCCGTGGAGCCCGCTGTTCCTCTTCAGCCTGGCCTTCTTCGTGCCGCTGATCGGAGCGGTCGGCGTCGCTGCGGCGGTATTCCCGGCGCTGTACCTGCCGCGCCAGCGTGGCGAGCAGGCCTGGCAGGCGATGGGCGTCCCCGGGCTGCCGTTCCGGCCGAAGGAAAAGCGCCTCGACATGATGTTCAGCGACGGCGGTCTGCAGGACGTCCTGCGCCATGCGCCGGACCCGAACCAGCGGCTCACGGCGATCTTCGCCACCCGGCGGATGCCCGGCAAGGAGGCGATCCCGATCCTCAAGCTGGCCCTGCGCGACCCCGCCGACGACGTCCGCCTGCTGGCCTACTCGATGCTCGACCAGAAGGAAAGCCGGATCAACCAGCGCATCGAGGCCGCCCTCGGCCGCCTCGCCGGCGCCACGCCGGCGCGACGCGGCGCGCTGCACGGAACCCTGGCGCGCTGGTACTGGGAACTGGCCTACCTGGGGTTGGCCCAGGGCAGCGTGCTGGAGCACATCCTCGAGCAGGCGCGCGAGCATACCGACCAGGCGCTGCGCGGCGCACCCTCGGCCGACCTGCATCTGCTGGCCGGGCGCATCGCCCTCGAACAAGGCCGCCTGGAGGATGCCGGACGCGCCCTCCAGGCCGCCGAGGAGGCGGGAATCGATAGCGCCCAGCTGGCGCCGTTCCGCGCCGAGGTGGCGTTCTTCCAGCGGCGCTACCGGGACATCCCCCGGCTTCTCGCCGGAATGCCCGACGACATGCTGCAACGGCCGCCCTTCGCGGCCCTGGCGAGATACTGGACATGACCGAACACACCGCTCCGACGGCGCCCGTCGCCGATGTCTGCCTGCTGCTGGAGGGCACCTGGCCCTATGTCCGCGGCGGCGTCTCCAGCTGGGTCAACCAGTTGATCCTCGGTCTCCCCGACCTGACCTTCTCGGTGTTCTTCATCGGCGGCCAGAAGGATGCCTACGGCAAGCGCCACTACCCGATCCCGGACAATGTGCTGCACATCGAGGAACACTTCCTGGAAACCGCCTGGAGTTCGCCGAACCCGCAGACGCGACAGGGCAGTAGCGAGACCGAAAAGGCGTTGCGCGATCTGCACCGTTTCTTCCACTACCCGGAGACGCCGGACGTGGAGGAGGGCGACGCGCTGCTCGACCTGCTCGCCGAGGGCCGCATCGGCCGCGAGGACTTTCTCCACAGCAAGGCCAGTTGGGAGGCGATCACCGCAGGCTACGAGCGCTATTGCACCGATCCGTCCTTCGTCAATTACTTCTGGACCCTGCGCTCGATGCAGGCGCCGGTGTTCATGCTCGCCGAGGCGGCCCGGCGGATGCCGCGGGCGCGCATGCTGCACTCGATCTCCACCGGCTACGCCGGCCTGCTGGGCTGCATCCTGCAACGTCGCTGGGGCTGCCGCTACCTGCTCAGCGAGCACGGCATCTACACCAAGGAGCGTAAGATCGACCTGGCCCAGGCCAACTGGATCGCGGAGAACCCCGACGAGCAGCTGAGTACCGGACTGGATGCCGAGGTCAGCTACATCCGTCGCTTGTGGATCCGCTTCTTCGAGCGTGTCGGCCTGCTCACCTATCGCGCGGCCAATCCGATCGTCGCCCTCTACGAAGGCAACCGCCAGCGCCAGGTACTCGATGGCGCCGAGCCACGGCGCACCCGGGTGATCCCCAACGGCATCGACCTCGATGCCTGGGCCGGCGCCCTCGAACGGCGGCCGCCGGGGATTCCGCCGGTGGTCGGGCTGGTCGGCCGGGTAGTGCCGATCAAGGACGTGAAGACCTTCATCCGCGCCATGCGCGGGGTGGTCAGCGCGATGCCGGAGGCGGAGGGCTGGATCGTCGGTCCGGAGGAGGAAGATCCGGACTATGCCAGCGAATGCCGCAGCCTGGTGGCCAGCCTCGGCCTGCAGGACAAGGTGAAGTTCCTCGGTTTCCGTCGGATCGGCGAGGTCCTGCCGCAACTCGGCCTGATGGTCCTCACCTCGATCAGCGAAGCGCAGCCGCTGGTGATCCTCGAAGCCTGGGCTGCCGGCGCCCCGGTGGTGAGCAGCGACGTCGGCTCCTGCCGCGAACTGATCGAAGGCGCCGACGCCGAAGATCGCGCCCTGGGTCGCGCCGGGGAGGTGGTGGCGATCGCCGACCCGCAGGCCACTTCGCGGGCGATCCTCGCCCTGCTGCGCAATCCGCAGCGCTGGCAGGCGGCCCAGACGGTCGGCCTGCAACGGGTCGAACGCTACTACACCGAGGCGCTGATGCTCGGACGTTACCGCGGGCTGTACCGCGAAGCCACGGAGATTGCATGACATGGCCGGCATCGGCTTCGAACTGCGGAAGATCCTTTCCCGCGATTCCTATACGGCGACCCTGCGCGCCTACCTCTACGCCGGGCTGATCAGCTCCGGTCCCTGGGTGCTGTCGATCGTCAGCGTGATGCTGATCGGCGTGCTGAGCCTCGGCGTGGTGGTGCCGGACGTGCTGGTCCGGCAGTTCCTGATCACGGTGACCTACCTGATGGCGCTGTCGCTGATCTTCACCGGGGGACTGCAACTGTTCTTCACCCGCTTCATTTCCGATCGCCTGTTCGAGCGCAAGCACGAGGCGATCCTGCCCAACCTGGTGGGCGTGCTGTTGCTGGTGACGTTGGCGGCGGGCCTGCTCTCGGCGATATTGCTGGCGACCCTGTTCGATGAGCCGTTCGCCTACCGCCTGCTGGTGATGGCCAACTTCGTGGTGCTCTGCAACCTGTGGCTGGTGATCATCTTCCTGTCGGGAATGAAGGCCTACAAACGCATCCTGCTGGTGATGTTCATCGGCTACGCGCTGATGGTCGCCTGTGCCTACCTGCTGCGTTTCATGCAGATGGACGGCCTGCTGCTGGCATTGCTGATCGGCCACGCCAGCCTGCTGTTCGTCTTCCTCTACGACATCCTCCGCGAGTACCCGGCCAGGCGCATGGTGGCCTTCGACTTCCTCGACCGCCGGCAGGTCTTCGTCAGCCTGCTGCTGACCGGCCTCTGCTACAACCTGGGGATCTGGATCGACAAGTTCATCTTCTGGTTCAACCCCTCCACCTCGGACCTGGTGATCGGCCCGCTGCGCGCCTCGATCCTCTACGACCTGCCGATCTTCCTCGCCTACCTGTCGATCATTCCCGGCATGGCGGTGTTCCTGGTGCGCATCGAGACCGACTTCGCCGAGTGGTACGAGCGGGTCTACGAGGCGATCCGCGGCGGAGAGACCCTGCAGCATATCGGCCTGCTCAAGGAGCAGATGATCCTCGCCATCCGCCAGGGCCTGCTGGAAATCTGCAAGGTGCAGGGGCTGGCGGTGGTCCTGCTGTTCCTGCTGGCGCCGCAACTGCTCGGCTGGCTGGGAATTTCCCGCTATTACCTGCCGCTGTTCTACATCGACCTGATCGGGGTGAGCATCCAGGTAGTGTTCATGGCCTTGCTCAACGTCTTCTTCTACCTGGACAAGCGCCGCATCGTCCTCGAACTCTGCGTGCTGTTCGTGATCGTCAACGGCGCCCTGACCTTCGTCAGCCTGCTGCTCGGGCCGAGCTTCTTCGGCTACGGCTTCACCCTGTCGCTGCTGGTCTGCGTGCTGGTCGGGCTGTACCGCCTGACCACCGCGCTGGACGACCTGGAGTACGAGACCTTCATGCTCAATCGCTGAGGGGTTTCGCCGGCGGCAGGGTCTTTCAGAAAGGGCCGATTCACCCGGTTGAATCGGCCCCTTTTTTTGCTTCCTCGATGCGTTTTTGCAGCTTCTGCATATCCACCAGGCGTTGCGTACCGAAGGTTCGCATCGGCAGGTCGCCGCTCTCTATCCAGGCGTAGAGCAGGTCCGGCCGGTCGCTGAGGCCGGTCAGGAAGGCGAAACGCATCAGGGTTATATAGCGGGGGCACTCGGCGAAACCCTCTTGGGGGAGTTCTTCCACTTTCATCAGGCGTCCTGCACCATGGTCCGATGTTGGAGGGGGACCCTCGGTCTAGAGGGCTTGGATTCATATTGATCTACTAACAGTTAGTGAATCAATATGCATAGGGAACCATCAGACGCGGACTACACATGGTAAAGAATCGACGTTTGTTCACTGCTGGCAAGCGCTTGCGCGCCCTGCGCGAGCTGATGGGCTTGAGCCGTCCGCAGTTCGCCGAGTTGGTGGGGATGACGGCCAAGCGCCTGGAGAACATCGAGAACGAGCTGCAGCGCATGCACGACGAGGACTTCGAGAAGGTCTGCGGAACCTTCCCGGAGTTCAGCGACTGGATCGCCTATGAAGGCAGCATCGAGCCGCAGTCGATCGCCTGGAAGGTCGCCGACTCGGCGCAGGCGGCCGCGGTCTACCTGGTGGAGCGCAACCCGGTGCTGCTTGAGCAGCACGGCATCGACATGCAGGCCTGGCGCGAACGCCACCGCGAGATACGCGAGGCGCTGCTGGCGGCGGAACAGGCGCCGGAGGCGGAGCCGGCGCCCCTGGAAGAGCCGCCGGAACCCAGGCGCCAGCGGAAGAGGAAAACGCCCGCGAGCGGCAAGGGCGACTGAGGCGCATCGCGCCAGAAACGAAGGGAAGTATCTGTACATGGTCTATGTAGTGAGGAAGCGCTGCCTGTTTCGCGCCGGCGAGCGCCTGTTCGGGTTGCGCGGGCTGACGGGGTTGAACCGACCGCAGTTTTCCGAGGTGGTCGGCATGGATCCCAAACGCCTTGAGAACATCGAGAGTGGCCGGCAGCGCATGCACGACGAGGATTTCGAGAAGGTCTGCGGGACCTTCCCGGAGTTCAGCGACTGGATCGCCTATGAAGGCAGCATCGAACCGCAGTCGATCGCCTGGAAGATCGCCGAGGCCGCCCAGGAAGCGGCGGTCTATCTGGTGGAGCGCAACCCCGAGCTGCTCGAACTCCACGGTCTCGACGTGCCGGCCTGGCGCGAGAGGCATCGGGAGATCCTCAAGAAGGTGCGCAAGCGGGAGTTGTCGCCGCCACCCGAAAAACCACCGAAACCCAGGCGCAAGCGCAAGCCGAGAAGCAACCTGCCCACACCCACCGACGGTACCTGAGACCGGCTCCCTCTCCCCAGCCCTCTCCCGCAAGCGGGAGAGGCAACGGGGCTCCCGAAGCCCAGCGGTAGGGCGGATAACGCGCAGCGTTATCCGCCGTCAGCCCCAGGTGGGCCTCAGAACACCACTCCTACCGGATAGACGAAGGCGTTCACGTCGTAGAACGGCGTGCGCTGGTAGAACCATTGCAGGCGCGCCTGCGGATCGGCGGCGAAGGCCTTGTCCTCGCGCAGGCGTTTGTCGAAGGCGGCCTTCAGCGCCGGGTCTTCCGCCAGCATCTTGCGCGCCATCGGCTCCATCACGTATTCCTCCGGCTCCTCGGCGGCCACCAGGGTGGAATTGAAGAAGCCCCAGGACCAGAAGGAATCCGGACTCTGCGGTTGCAGCAGGTCGATGGCCAGGACGCCCAGCGGCTGGGCGGTGTCGATCGACAGCGAGCCGGCCGGGAAGGTCTGCAGGCGCTGGAACGGCTTCGGCGTGCCGCTGACCAGCAGGCGACCTTCGTAGCCCGGAATCCGGTTGCCTTGCACGCGATCCGGTTCGAAGCCATCGGCGAGCTTGATGTCGTCCATGCGGTACAGGGTCACGGCGATTTCGGTCGGACGCTCCAGGGTGCTATAGCGGATGCCATGGGCCTTGATCCGGGCGATCACCTCGTGCCACTGCGCCGGGACGATGAAACGCTGGGGACGCGGCACCACCAGGTCGGGTACGCCGTTGTCGGTCACCGGTAGCTTCAGCGTCTTCGGCCGGTTGCTCCAGACGATGGTGCGGGCCCCGGTGACCGGCGATTGCTCGTAGCGGTAGTCGCCCACCACGAACGGCGTCTCGGCGGCCTCGCCTGGCTTCCAGGTGAGGATCACCTCCTTCTGCCGCAGCAGGCGCTCGCGGTCGCTGGCGATGGCCTGGCGCAGGCTGGCGGCCTGCTCGCCGATCACCTCGAACATCGCCTTGAGCATCACGTAGTTGCCCAGCACCTGGGTCTTGTACGGATGCAGGGCGTGTTGCTCGATGAGGATCGACGGCACGTTGCGGATGTCGCCGTACTGGTTGGAGAAGCGCGCCAGGTCGGTGCGGTAGGGGTAGTAGCCCTGGGTCGGATCCTGGTTGTCGTTCAGGCTGATGCATTCATGGACCATGTGCCCGAGGCTTTCCAGCGCCTGGTACACCGGCTTGCGCATGACCTGGTCCATCCAGGCGCTGCTCGCCGGTGACCAGCCGTTGCCGTTGTGGCAGTAGGAGCTGTCGTAGGGATACATGGCGCCGTCGGTGGAGTGGGTGTCGGCGAAGAAGCTCAGCTCGTAGTGGTTGAACACCCAGGCGACGTTGCGGATCTCCGCGCTGTCGAGCTTGGTGAAGTCGCGGTTGAGATTGAGATTGCGGCCGTTCACCCGCCAGCCGGTCTCCTGCGGGCCGTTCTGGTTGATCCGCCCGTAGGCGCTGCGGCGCAGGTCGCCGTCGACGTTGACCACCGGGATGAACAGCAGGTTGATCTTCTCCAGCAGCCCGGCGAGCGGGCGGTCGGCAGCGCTCATGTCGCGCAGCAGCATGAACATGGCGTCCTTGCCGTTGGCCTCGCCGGGATGGATCTCGGCTTCCACCAGCAAGGTCGGCTTGGCGGAGCGCTTCAGGCCGGCGGCGGACTTGTCGGCCTCGGTGGAGGCGGTCACCAGCAGCATCGGGTGACCCTCGGCGCTGCGCTCGGGCAACTCGCGCAGGGCGATGCGGCCGGAGGAGGCGGCTACCAGTTTCTCCAGGTAGGCGCGGGTCTCGCGGTAGTCGCTGGTGCGCTGGAAGTCGCTGCTCTCGGCCTGGGTGATCAAGGGGTCGCCGGGCTTGGCGAGGTAGCGCAGGCTGCCCAGCCTCTGCTCGAACATCGGTGGCAGGATGCGCTGGCGGGCCGCGGCCGGGTAGGCGCTGTCATCGATGTAGGCGGGCGCGTGGGGCAGCTCCGCGTGAGCGGGCAGGGCGCTCGCCAGCAGGACGCCGGCGAGTAGCGAACGGGGTAGGCAAGGGAACACGATGAACCTCCATGTGGATGGGAACGGCCGCGGCGTGGGCGGGCCTGCGCGACGCGAGCCACGCGTCGTCGCGCAGCCAGTGCAGTGAAACGCCGGCGGCAGGCATCGGTGTTGACGCCGGGCAAGGCGCGGCGAAGCCGATGGCGAGAGCGCCGCCGGTGGATGGTTCAGGGCTGGGTTTGCAGACCCTCCAGCAGTGCCTGGTGGAAGCGTTCCGGAGCCTGTATCTGCGGGGTATGGCCAAGGTCGGGGAATTCCACCAGGGTCGCCTGGGGAATCCGTCTGGCGGCGTCCTTGCCCAGTTGCGCGTAGTTGCCCAGCCTGGCTTTCAGTTCTGCCGGCGCGGCGTCCTTGCCGATGGCGGTGTTGTCTTTCTCGCCGATCAGCAGCAGGGTCGGCATCTGCAACCGGTCCAGTTCGTAGACCACCGGCTGGGTGAAGATCATGTCGTAGGTCAGCGCCGAGTTCCAGGCCACCGACTCGCGCCCCTTGCCGCGATACATGCCGGCCTGCATCTGTACCCAGCGATCGAACTCGGGGCGCCATTCGCCGGCGTAGTAGGTGGCTTGCTGGTATTGGCGAATGCCTTCGGCGCTGGTCTGCAAGTCGCGCCTGTACCAGTCGTCGACGCTGCGCCAGGGCACGCCCAGGGCCTTCCAGTCCTCCAGACCGATGGGGTTGACCAGCACCAGTCGTTCGACCTGCCGCGGATAGAGCAGGGCGTAGCGGGTAGCGAGCATGCCGCCCATGGAGTGGCCGATCACGCTGGCCCGGGCGACGCCGAGCTGTTCCATCAGGGCGTGGGTGTTGGCTGCCAGTTGCTGGAAGCTGTACTGGTAATGGGCCGGCTTGCTCGACTTGCAGAAACCGACCTGGTCGACGGCGATCACCCGGTAGCCGGCGTCGGCGAGCACGTCGATGGTGCGCTCCCAGGTCCCGGCGCAGAAATTCTTGCCGTGCATGAGCAGGATGGTGCGGCCGTTGGCTTTCTTCGGCGCGACGTCGAGGTAGGCCATGCTCAGCGGCTGGCCCTGGGAGGTGAAGTCCAGATAATGCACCGGATAGGCGTAGTCGAAGCCTTCCAGGCGTTCGCCGTAGACCGGCGCCTGGCTGGCCAGCGCCGGCCCGCAGGCGAGGGCGAGACAGAGGCTGAGGCGGGGTAGGGACATGCGATCGCTCCTGTGTGGGTCTGCTGGAGGATGCACGTCAGGGCGCGAGCTGGCCAGTCCTGGCCGGTTGCCTACAGTTGCTTCAGATACTTCACCACGTCTGCCGCGCCAGCCGCCCGCAGACCTTCGCCGAGGGCATCGGCGCGTTCGTCGTTGCGGGGCAGCAACAGGCACTCCGGGGTTTCCGGAGTGAACAGGGCGAGTCGCGCATAGGGCAGGCCGGTATCCAGCAGCAGGCTCATGAAGGTCGGCTCGGACCAGGCCTCGGTCGGAATCCGCAGCATGTGGTAGCGCTGTTCCAGTTCGTCCAGCGCGCCGGGCTCCAGTTCGTAGCGTTCCAGATGTGCCGGCAGCTTCAGTTCCAGTTCGCGGCGGCGGGCGTAGACGATCGCCGCGGCGAAGGCGCAGGCCTGGCGTTCGCCCGCCCAGAACAGGCGCTCGCCGTGCCAGGCGGCCTGGCGCAGGCGGATGCTGTCGCCGTTGGTGAAACGCGGCAGGGCCAGGCTCAGGGCCTTGACGAAATCCTTGTAGCTGATGATCCGTACGCCCCGGCAGACCTCGGCCGTGGCCAGGTCTTCCAGGCGTGGGCAAGGTGCCTGGACGAGGATCTCGCGGCTGCATACGCCTTCGATGGTCTTCAGGTCGACCGACTCCAGGGTGGAGTGGCTGACCCGCACCAGGCGCTTGAGGACCGCGTGGGCTTCCGCCTTGTCTTCCTGGACCGGGCCGGACAGCGCGCCGCGCGGCAGGTCGACCAGGGTGTGCAGGGGCGGTCCGGCCTGCCACCAGACGCTCGGCTCCGGCCGTCGCAATGGCTGGAACGGCAGCTCGAGGGCGGCCGCCCGTTCGCGCAGCTCCCGGCCATCGCTTCGCGCGGCACCCAGGCGCAGGCGGTTGGCGAGTGCGGAAAGGCGACCGGTGAAGGTGCTGTTGCTACGCGAGTTGGAACTCATGATCGACGGAGGGCTCCTCGGGCTCGGCGACCGACGCGGAAAGGGGTGGGAGGGGACGGCGACGGTCCGTCCATTGAAGCACAGGTTCGGGCGTGACATTCAACCGCGTGGTTTGTGGCAAGCTGTCGTGGTTCATTCAAGCGGGGGGCTCCATGCCCAGTCTCATCATGGATATCGCCCTGTCCGGCGAACGCCTGCAGGCCATCTACGGCGGCAGGGCCAATCGGGTCCTGCTGCGCAGCCGCGACGGTCGCCGGGTGAACCTGCCGGCCCATCACCTGCGTCCGTTCATCGGCCACGATGGCGTGCATGGCACGTTCCGCCTCGATTTCAGCGAGGATGGCCGCCTGCTGGCGCTGCAACGCCTCGCCTGAGCGGGCGCTCGACGGCTATAATCGGCACCCTTCATTCTGCCGACCGATACCCGACCATGTACACCCTGGCCCGCCAGCTGCTGTTCAAACTGTCCCCGGAAACCTCCCACGAACTGTCCATCGACCTGATCGGGGCCGGCGGCCGCCTGGGCCTGAACCGCCTGCTGACGCCCAAGCCGGCCAGTCTGCCGGTCTCTGTGCTGGGCCTGGAGTTTCCCAACCCGGTGGGGCTGGCCGCGGGCCTGGACAAGAACGGCGACGCCATCGACGGGTTCGGCCAGCTCGGTTTCGGCTTCATCGAGATCGGCACCGTCACTCCGCGACCGCAGCCGGGCAATCCCAGGCCGCGCCTGTTCCGCCTGCCGCAAGCCAACGCGATCATCAATCGCATGGGTTTCAACAACCACGGCGTCGACCACCTGCTGGCACGGGTGCGCGCGGCGAAGTATCGCGGCGTACTGGGGATCAACATCGGCAAGAACTTCGATACCCCGGTGGAGCGCGCGGTCGACGACTACCTGATCTGCCTGGACAAGGTCTACGCCGACGCCAGCTACGTCACCGTCAACGTCAGCTCGCCGAACACGCCCGGCCTGCGCAGCCTGCAGTTCGGCGATTCGCTCAAGCAACTGCTGGAGGCACTGCGCCAGCGCCAGGAAGCGCTGGCGCTGCGGCATGGCCGGCGGGTACCGCTGGCGATCAAGATCGCCCCGGACATGACCGACGAAGAGACCGCGCTGGTCGCCGCGGCGCTGGTCGAGGCGGGGATGGACGCGGTGATCGCGACCAATACCACTCTCGGCCGCGAAGGCGTGGAAGGCCTGCCGCATGGCGACGAGGCGGGTGGCCTGTCCGGCGCGCCGGTGCGGGAGAAGAGCACGCACACGGTGAAGGTGCTGGCCGGCGAGCTGGGCGGACGGCTGCCGATCATCGCCGCCGGCGGTATCACCGAGGGCGCGCACGCGGCGGAGAAGATCGCCGCCGGGGCGAGCCTGGTGCAGATCTATTCGGGTTTCATCTACAAGGGACCGGCGTTGATCCGCGAAGCGGTGGATGCCATCGCCGCTTTGCCGCGGCGGAATTGAAAAGGGCTCCTTGCGGAGCCCTTGGGCTTGCGCCCGCCGCCCGGATGGGGCGTGCCTTGGGGAAATCGGTGCTATCCGTGTTGTCGCTTACACGTGCTGGAGTTGATTGAGACGTTGTAAGCCGGCCGTGCCAGTGAGGCCGTCCCAGTTGTCGCCACGGCCCTCGCGCCAGCCGTTGAGCCAGGACTGCCGCGTCGTAGGATGGGTGAACGGACAAAGATCACGAGATTTACCGGTTATGCCGTTCTGATAACCACGCAAGAAGGCTCTTTCCAACGGATCACGCTTAAGTCTTCTCATAGGGTGTTGCCCTCACTTGTTGACTGTTATGTCCCGTTGGCCCCCAGGGGAGGCCTGGCGAAGCTTTCGCCGAAAGGGGTCGTTGCCGGCGTGACGACCCTCGCCCGACACCGTTGCGGTGGCGGATTAACTGGAGTTCTAACCAAAGCGTTCAGGCGTGTGAATGACCGATTTGTCATAAAGACTTAACGCTTTCGTCGATAGGGCCATATGTTGCAGGCTCATGACGCCTGGTTTCCGGCGCTAACGCCGTAGGGTCGCGGGGTTGCGCCTTATAACGTTTTGCACCCCCACCAATTGAGATTTCCTCGCATTCCGACGAAGGGTCGCCCAGACTGCGACTCGGGGTCGCAGCGAGCAACGCCGGGAGCGTTCCGGCAATCGAACCACGGCACCTGGTGCCAAAGAAGTGCCCATGAGGGTGCTTCCACTGACAAGGGCTACGGCCCGGGAAGGCGATATGGCTGATGTTTACGAATTGTTTCTGACCTGCCCGAAAGGCCTGGAAAGCCTGCTCCTCGAAGAGGCGCAGGGGCTCGGCCTGGACGAGGCGCGCGCCCAGGTGTCGGCGGTGCGCGGACAGGGCAGCCTGGAGGTGGCCTATCGCCTCTGCCTGTGGTCGCGCCTGGCCAACCGGGTCTTGCTGGTGCTGGCGCGATTCCCGGTGGAGAACGCCGAGTCCATGTACATGGCGGTCCACGCGGTGAACTGGGAAGACCACCTGGACGCCGGCGGCACGCTGGCGGTGGAGTTCAGCGGCAAGGGCTCGGGCATCGACAACACCCATTTCGGGGCGCTGAAGGTCAAGGATGCGATCGTCGACAACCTGCGCGAGCGCTCCGGCCGACGCCCGTCGGTGGACAAGGTCAATCCGGACGTGCGCGTCCACCTGCACCTCGACCGCGGCCAGGCGACCCTCTCCCTGGACCTCTCCGGGCATAGCCTGCACCAGCGCGGCTATCGTCTGCAGCAGGGCGCCGCGCCGCTGAAGGAGAACCTGGCGGCGGCGGTGTTGATCCGTGCCGGCTGGCCGAAGATCGCCGCCGAGGGCGGTGCCCTGGCCGACCCGATGTGCGGCGTCGGCACCTTCCTGGTCGAGGCGGCGCTGATGGCTGCCGATATCGCGCCGAACCTCAGGCGCGAGCGCTGGGGCTTCAGCAATTGGCTGGGTCACGTGCCGGCGCTGTGGCGCAAGCTCCACGAGGAAGCCCAGCAGCGCGCGGCGACCGGCCTGGCCAGGCCGCCGTTGTGGATTCGCGGCTACGAGGCCGACCCGCGCCTGATCCAGCCGGCGCGCAACAATATCGAGCGTGCCGGAGTGGCCGACTGGGTGAAGATCTACCAGGGCGAACTGGCGACTTTCGAGCCGCGCCCGGACAAGGGCCAGACCGGCCTGGTGATCTGCAACCCGCCCTATGGCGAGCGTCTCGGCGACGAAGCCAGCCTGCTGTATCTCTACCAGAACCTCGGCGAGCGCCTGCGCCAGAGCTGCATCGGCTGGAGCGCCGGGGTGTTTACCGGGGCGCCGGAACTGGGCAAGCGCATGGGCATCCGCAGCCATAAGCAATACGCGTTCTGGAACGGCGCGCTGGCCTGCAAGCTGCTGATGATCCAGGTCGAGCCGCGCCAGTTCGTCACCGGCGAGCGTGGCGAACGCAACGACGAAGGCCTGGCGCGGGCGCCGAGCGAGCCGGCACGGCTGAGCGAGGGCGGGCAGATGTTCGCCAATCGCCTGCAGAAGAACCTCCGGCAACTGGGCAAATGGGCGCGCCGCGACAAGATCGAGTGCTATCGCCTGTATGACGCCGACATGCCGGAGTATGCCCTGGCGGTGGATATCTACGGCGATTGGGTTCACGTCCAGGAGTACGCCGCGCCCAAGTCGATCGATCCGGCAAAAGCCCAGGCGCGCCTGTTCGACGCCCTGGCGGCGATTCCGCAGACCCTGGGCGTTGCCCAGGAGCGAGTGGTGGTCAAGCGCCGCGAGCGCCAGGCCGGCAAGAAGCAGTACGAACGGCAGAGCAGCGAGGGCAAGTTCCTCGAGGTGGGTGAGGGCGATGTGCGCCTGCTGGTGAACCTGACCGATTACCTGGATACCGGGCTGTTCCTCGATCACCGGCCGATGCGCCTGCGCATCCAGAAGGAGGCGGCCGGTAAGCGCTTCCTCAACCTGTTCTGCTATACCGCCACGGCCACCGTGCATGCGGCCAGGGGCGGCGCGCGCAGCACCACCAGCGTCGACCTGTCGAAGACCTACCTGGACTGGGCGCGCCGCAACCTGTCGCTCAACGGCTTTTCCGACAAGCAGCGCCTGGTGCACGGCGACGTGATGGAGTGGTTGCGGGAAGACGATGGCCAGTACGAACTGATCTTCATCGACCCGCCGACCTTCTCCAATTCCAAGCGCATGGAAGGCGTGTTCGACGTGCAGCGCGACCACGTCGAACTGCTCGACCTGGCCATGGCGCGGCTGGCGCCGGGCGGGGTGCTGTATTTCTCCAACAACTTCCGCAAGTTCGAACTGGACGAGAGCGTGCAGGCCCGCTATGCGGTCGAAGAGATCACTGGCGAAACCCTCGATCCGGATTTCGCGCGTAATCCGAAGATCCATCGGGCCTGGAGAATCACCGTTCGCTGAGGCGAGCGGCATTCATGCAAAAGGCCGCCGGCGGGCAACCGCTGGCGGCCTTTTTTTTCGTACTGCGCCTTATTTCCGCGCGTGCAGGCTCAGCAGTACCTGGTCGAGGATCGCCGAAGCGCCCCACGGCCGCGGGCTGTTGAGGATCGCCACCACCACCCAGTTGTGGCCGCTGGCGTCGCGGCTGAAGCCGGCGAGGGCGCGCACGGTGTTGAGGGTGCCGGTCTTCACGTGCGCCTCGCCGACCAGTGCGGTGCGCCGCAGGCGTTTGCGC
This sequence comes from Pseudomonas sp. 203-8, assembly GCF_020708595.1. NCBI lineage: Bacteria > Pseudomonadati > Pseudomonadota > Gammaproteobacteria > Pseudomonadales > Pseudomonadaceae > Pseudomonas > Pseudomonas sp. 203-8. The sequence goes on from NZ_JAJFDF010000004.1 coordinate 161,774, forward strand.
ATGGTGCCGTCGAGGCCGGCCAGCGGCAGCGAGGAGATGTACTCCGGTGCATAGGGGCTGTGCCAGGCGGCTTGCAGCATCGCCGCCATCTCACGGGCGCTGACCCGTTCCTGGCGCGACAGTCCCGAGCCGTTCTCCATCACCAGGCGCGGCGCGGTGATGCCCTTGCGCGCCAGCCACTGCCGCACCACCCGCTGCGCGGCCTGGGCGTCGTCGCCGTCGGCGCTGTTGCGGAACTGCGCGCCGATGGAGAGGAACAACTGCCGGGCCATGGTGTTGTTACTGTATTTGTTGATGTCGCGGATGATCTCGACCAGGTCTGGCGAGAAGGCCTTGGCGATCAGCGTGGCGTTGCGCGGTACGCTGCCCTGGCGGTCCTTGCCGAGGATGCTGCCGCCCAGTTCCTGCCAGATGCCGCGCACCGCGCCGGCGGTGTAGCCGGGGTGGTCGAGCAGCGACATGTAGGTCTGCGCGCTACAGCCCTGGGGAATCTGTCCGGTGGCCAGCAGGGTGGTGCCGTCGAACTGGGTCACCGGGCTGAAGCGCAGCTTCGGCCAGGCCGGGCAGGTGGCCGGCGCGGTCATCTTCACCTGGTTGTCGATGCGTACGTTGGCCAGCGGCGGGTCCATCTGCACGTTGACCTTGTTGCCGTCGGTGCGCACCACCATGCGCACGCTCTTCAGGTTGACCAGCAGCGAGTCCGGACCGACCAGGAACGGCTTGGTGTCGTCGCCGCCGTCGTCGTTGAATACCGGCAACTGCGGGATGTTGAAGTAGCTGCGGTCGAGTACCAGGTCACCTGTGACCTTGGTCACGCCATTGGCGCGCAGGTCGCGCATCAGCAGCCAGAGCTTCTCCATGTTCAGTTTCGGATCGCCGCCGCCCTTGAGGTAGAGGTTGCCGTTGAGCACTCCGTTCTTGAGCTGGCCGTCGGTGTAGAACTCGGTCTTCCACTGGTAGGTCGGGCCGAGCATTTCCAGGGCGGCATAGGTGGTGAACAGCTTCATGGTCGAGGCCGGGTTCACCGATACGTCGGCGTTGTAGTAGGTGGGGTTGCCCGGGCCGTCGAGCGGAATCAGCACCAGCGACAGATCGTTGCCGGTCAGCTTGTTGGTCTGCAGGGCTTTCTGCACGTTGGCCGGCAGGGTGGCGTTGACCTGGGCGAGGGTGGGAAGGGCGAAAGGCAGGAGCGTGGCGAAGGCAAGAGTACGCAGCGACTTGAACATTAATGAAGAACCCTTGAAGACGGAGGGTAGAAAATGAAATGAAGATGAAAAACGAAGCGAACCTGAAAAAAGAGACGGACATCACGCGAAGAGGCCGTCTTGCTCATTATGCCGCAAGGCGGATAACGATGCGCTGGAGTTTCGCGGAGTTCGCCGTCATATCGCCGAATGGTCGGAACTGGTAGAGTGCGCCGGCAATCCGGCCGCGTCGCGCGGCTTGCCGGGGTTCGCCCGCGGCTCCAGCGGCGTCGGCTACTGTCTGTAATGCGAGGCTCCGCCAATGGAGCGTCAATCCAGGAGATGCCGCCATGGCTACTAATCGTTCCCGCCGCCTGCGCAAGAAATTGTGCGTCGATGAATTCCAGGAGCTGGGTTTCGAATTGAACTTCCACTACAAGGAAGGCGTGGATGCCGATGCGGTGAACGCTTTCATGTTGCGCTTCATCGATCAGGCGATCGAAGCCAACGAACTGACCTATGGCGGCTGCGACGAATTCGGTTTCGTCTGCCTGGCGCGCCGTGGCTCGGTCAATGAAGAGCAGCGGGCCCTGATCGAGGCCTGGTTGAAGCAGCAACCGGAACTGGCCAGCGTCGAGGTCGGCGCGTTGGTCGACGCCTGGTACCCGGAACAGCCTGTCCTGCCGAAGCTCTAAGCGATAGCGCCGCCATCCCGCCCGAGGATGGCGGTCGCGTCTTCCCTCCCTTTCGATCCTGCTCCGGCGCTATCTGGCCCGGCGCCCGTCGTGCTTCCCTTTGCCCTGCCAAGGCATGTCGGCGGCTTGTGGCCGTACATGCGGATAGCAATACTCCGAAACCCCTGACGAACTATTCAACTCGCTCTGGCAGATAACGAGCCGGGAAGGCGCGTATATATGCGGGTGTTTTTCATGCAGATAACCAGGCCAATTGCTTGGCAATATACGAGGTTTTGAATTCGCCGTAAGAAATAAATTAAGTTTCCGTGAGAATATTCCTTAAAGTATATGAGTTGCCATCGAGTATCTCGACAATATGGCTCCCGTCTATATCTTGCTCAGGAGAATTTTTTCTGAATTTTTATTGGCAAGGAAATCAGACAATGAGCCGTATCCTGATAGTCGACGATCATCCCGTGATTCGCATGGCCATGAAGATGTTGCTGGAAGCCGAAGGGCACCAGATCGTCGGCGATACCGATAATGGCGTGGATGCCATCAGCCTCGGGCGGGAGCTGAAGCCGGACCTGGTCATCCTCGATATCGGCATTCCCAGGCTGGACGGCCTCGAGGTCATCAGCCGCCTGATGGTGCTGGCGTTGCCCCTGAAGATCCTCGTCCTGACCGGCCAGAGCGCCTCGCTCTTCGCCCTGCGCAGCATGCAGGCGGGCGCAGCCGGGTTCGTCTGCAAGCAGGGCGGACTGGCCGAACTGGTGACGGCGGTGAATGCGGTCGCCTCGGGATACAGTTACTTTCCCAGCTCGGCCATGCGTCCTGTGCAACAGGGCGCCTATTCCGACGATGTGGAATTGCTCGGACGCCTGTCCGATCGCGAAGTATCGGTATTGCAATACCTCAGCCAGGGTTATTCGAACAAGCAGATATCCGAGCAGATGTTTATCAGCAACAAGACCGTCAGCACTTACAAGGCGCGCTTGTTGTTGAAGTTGAACGCCGGCTCGCTGGTGGATCTCATCGAGTTCGCCAAACGCAATACGCTTATCTAAGGGCCGGAACCGAATGAAGTTCCAGAAACGCAGTGCGTGCATGCTCGGCCTGCTTCTCATATTCGCCTGCATGGCGGGATATGCCGTTCCGGCGAGGGCGACGGCTGGCGAATATTCTTCCATGCTCCGGATTCCCGCTCCGGATCGTCCGGGGGACGCCGATGTGGTCGACGAAGCGCCGCTACGCCAGGCTGCCGACGGGCTGCGCTCGCCATCCCCTTCCAGCCTGGTGCTCGGCCTGCTGGTGGCCTGCCTGGTCTGCGTCGGATGCCTGGGCTGGAATACCGTCCTGCAGCTCAGGCTCAGGCGTTGGCAACGTACCGAAGCCGACCTGAGCGGCCGCCTGGCATTGAAGCAGGCGCTGGTCGACGGGATTCCCTACCCGGTGAGCATCCGCACGCTCGACGGTCGCCTGCTGGCCTGCAACCGCAATTACCTGGAAAGCCTGCGGATGACCCGTGAGCAGGCCCGCGGCACCCTGTTGACCGATTCCGACTGGGTCGAGGGCAGCAAGGCACGGCTCATGCACCAGCAGTGCCTGGCGGTGGCTCGGGGAGGAACGGCGAGCTTCACCGACATGGCGGTGCGCATCGGCGGGCAATTGCTGGAGATCCACCATTGGGTCACGCCCTACAGGGATCGCCAGGGCCGGGTGCTCGGCCTGATGAACGGCTGGATCGACATCACCGAACGGGAGCGCCTGGCCCGCCAGTTGCGCGAGGCGATGCGCCAGGCGGACGAGGCGAATCGGGCGAAGAGCGTCTTCCTGGCGACCATGAGCCACGAGATCCGTACGCCGATGAATGCGGTCATCGGCATCCTCGAACTGGTCCTGCAGCGCCTGGCGCCGGAGCAGCGCGAACGCGCCTCGCTGGAGGTCGCCTACGAGGCAGCGGGGTCGCTGCAACTGCTCATCGGCGACATCCTCGACGTCGCCAAGATCGAGTCCGGTCACCTGACCCTCACGCCCGAGCGGGTTCGCCTGCGCCATGTCGTGGAGTCGGTGCGCCGCATGTTCGAAGGCCTGGCCCGGCAGAAAGGCCTGAGGCTCGTTGTGGAGCTGGACGATGCCCCGGGACGGGACGTGCTGATCGATCCCCTGCGCTTCAAGCAGGTGCTCTCCAACCTGGTGAGCAATGCGATCAAGTTCACCGAGCGGGGACAGGTGACGATCCGTCTCCAGGAAAGGAGCCTGGACGAGGGGAGGGCGATCGTCCGGGTGGACGTGGAGGATTCCGGTATCGGTATCGCTCCGGCGGACCAGGCGCGCCTGTTCCAGCCTTTCATCCAGGTGGCCAAGGGACGCACGGTGCAGGGCGGGACCGGTCTTGGGCTGGCGATCTGTCGGAAGTTGGTGGACCTCATGGGCGGCGATGTCGAGATGCACAGCGAGCCGGGCAAAGGCACCCGGGTGTCGCTCGACCTGCTCTTGCGCCAGTGCGGGCCGAAAATGCCTGAATCCGGCCAGGACCCGCTGGCAGCATCCATGGAGCCGTCTCGCCGCCTGCATATCCTCATCGCCGACGACTATCCGCCCAACCGGGTACTGCTGCGCCAGCAACTGGAGTTTCTCGGCCACCAGGTGGCGGAAGCGGAGGATGGCCAGGTGGCGCTGGAGCTCTGGGCCGACGAGCGCTTCGAGGTGCTGATCAGCGACTGCAACATGCCGCGCCTGAACGGCTATCAGCTGGCACGCAGGATACGCATCCAGGAACGGTGCGAGCGACGCGCGCCGATCCTGATCCTCGGCTATACCGCCGACGCCGAGCCGGACGAGGTACAGCGCTGCCGCGACGCGGGCATGGATGATTGCCTGTTCAAGCCGCTCGGCCTGGAGACCCTGCGCAACTACCTCGCGACCTCTTTCGGACGCGACGCCGCGCAGCCCCGGGGGCTCTATGATGCAGCCGCTCTCAGCAGCCTCGGCGGCGACCGCCCGGAACGGCTGCGCGAACTGCTGGAGACCCTGCTAGGCAGCAACCGTCAGGACCTCCAGCGCCTTGCCATCCTCCTGCGCGAGGGCGACAGGACCCGGCTCGCCGAGCATGCCCACCGCATCAAGGGCGCCGCACGGATGATCGGGGCGCGTACCCTGCTGGAGGCCTGCGAGGCCCTGGAGGACGCCTGCCGGCGAAGTGGCGACGGGGAGTGCCTGCAGGCGCCTGGCGAAAGACTCCGGCTGGCCCTGGAGGCGTTGCAGGAGGAACTCCAGGAGCAGTTGGCGGCCGCTGCGGTATGAGCCCTTCCTTTCAGGAGGGGCTCGAGCGTCCGGTCATTTCCCGGGCCATTTCCGTGGCGTAGCTGTCGGTCATGCCGGCGATGAAATCGATCACCTGGAGGAAGGCGCGGTACAGCGGCCACTGCGGGTCGGGCGCGTTGCGTCCGAGCAGGTCGAGGATGCGCCGGTTCTTGAACGACGGCGTATGCCCGCCATATTGCTCCAGCGCGGCGCCACAGAAGGCGTTGAGGAGGATCTCCAGAGTGGTGTAGGCGCCGATCTCGTGGAGGGTCTTGCGCTTGTCCTGGAAGATCTTTTCCCGCGCGATGGCCTTGGCCCGTTGCACGCAGAGCTTGGCCGGGCCATGCATGTGTTCCACCAGGTCGCCGGCAAGCTGCCCGGCGAGCAGGGCCTGCTGCTGGTCGACGAAGGCACGGGCGGCGGCATTGGTCAGGTGCTCGATGGCCTTGCCGCGGAGGATCGCCAGTTTACGCCGGCGTGAGTCCCTGGGGCCGAGTTGGCGATAGGTGTCGGGCAGGTCGTCGCCGACCAGGCCGAGCAGCAGCGCCTCGACCTCGCTGTATTCGAGCAGCTCCATTTCCAGGCCGTCTTCGAGGTCGATCAGGCCGTAGCAGATGTCGTCCGCCGCTTCCATCAGGTAGACCAGCGGATGGCGAGCCCAGCGCTCGTCGTCGAGTTGCGGCATGCCGAGCTTATGGGTGATCTGCTCGAGCAGCGGCAGTTCGCTCTGGTAGCAGCCGAACTTGTGCTTCTTGTAGCCCAGCGCTTCGGCGTGGCGCGAGGTCCAGGGGTACTTCAGGTAGGTACCCAGGGTTGCGTAGGTCAACCGCGTGCCGCCGTCGAACTGGTGGTATTCCAGTTGGGTGAGGACCCGGAAGCCCTGGGCGTTGCCTTCGAAGTGGAGAAAGTCGGAACGCTCGGCGTCGCTCATCTCGTCCAGCCAGCCACGTCCGGCGGCTTGCTGGAACCAGTTGCGGATCGCGTCTTCGCCGGAGTGCCCGAATGGTGGGTTGCCGATGTCGTGGGCCAGGCAGGCCGACTGGACGATGACCCCGAGGTCGCTGGGGTCGCACCACTCGGGTAGTTCCTCGCGGAGGATCTCGCCGACCCGCATGCCCAGCGAGCGGCCGACGCAGGCGACTTCCAGGGAGTGGGTCAGACGGGTGTGGATGTGATCGTTGCTGGAGACCGGATGGACCTGGGTCTTGCGTCCGAGGCGGCGAAACGCGCCGGAGAAGATGATCCGGTCATGGTCCTTGTGGAAGGCGCTGCGGCCCAGTTCATCGTTGCTGTGTACCGGCTTTCCGAGCCGTTCGCGGGTGAGCAGGGTCTGCCAGTCCATCGGGAATTCCAGGGATGCGCTGAGGCGATGCGGACACGCTAACGGTTTGCCTTGGCAAGCTCAATCGTCGCGTTGGGGAAACGGAGGGCGCCGACCGTTGCCGGTCGGCGCATCCTTCAACGGCCTTTCTGCTTGCGCAGGCCGAGCAACAGCGGGGCCAGGGCGACGCCCAGGCGCAGCAGACGCTGCCAGCGTCCGCCCTTGCCAAGCAGTACGCCCAGCAGTGCGGCTCCGCCGGCGCCCCAGAGCGCCGCATTGCCACCGCCGAACAGTTGCTGGCTGAGGTTGTGGCCCAGCCCCTGGGCCTGGCGGAAGGGTTGCACCAGCAGTTGGCTTTCGCGGCGCAATTGCTGGCGCTGCATTTCCAGGCGCAGGCGGATCACCGCCTTGCGCAATTCGCGACGCGACAGGCCGGTCGCGTTCACCGGTAGTTGGCTCATGCGCGTTTCCTTGTCATGGCAGCAGTCGCTCGCGGTCGTTGGCCAGTTCTTCCAGGGTGGCGCTGAACGGCGAGCTTTCGTCGTTGATCGACTGGTACAGGCGCCAGCCGCAGAACAGCGAGCCGATCACGTAGAACAGGCACAACCCGAGCGCCGCTGCGAGCCGGTTGGTGTCCCAGAATACGATCAGCACCAGCAGCGACAGGCCGACCAGCAGGAGCAGGGCAAATACCAGGGCCAGCCCGGCGAACAGCAGCAGGCGCAGGGTGTTGGCCTTCTGTTCCTGCAGCTCGATGCCGAACAGCTCGACGTGACCGTGCAACAGGCCGAGGAAGGCGGCGCCGAAGCGCCGCAGGGAGGGGCGGCCGTCCGCCGGGTCCTTTCCTTCGCTCATGGCTCAGCGCCGGCTGACCAACAGGCCAAGCAGGAAGCCGACGCCGGCGGCGATGCCGATGCTCTGCCAGGGGTGTTCGCCGACGTACACCTCGGTGGCGTCCACCGCGGCCTGGCTGCGTTCGCGGACGTTGTCCTTCAGCGAGTCCTTGGTGTCGCGCAAGGTATCGCGAGCGCGCTTGAGGCTGTCGTGGATCTTGCCGCGGATTTCTTCGGCCTGGTCGCCCGCCACGTCGGCGGTGCTTTGCAGGAGTTTCTCGGTATCGGCGACCAGTGCCTGGAATTCAGCCAACAGTTCATCCTTTGCAGCGTTTGCAGTGGTCTTGCGGGGCATGACGAGCTCCTCTGGTCATGGGGTGTGTTTTTTCGAGCCGAGCGCGGGGCGGAAGGTTCAACCGGTGGGTAATTTCCGCGCGTTGCCGGTCGCTCCCGGCGTTCCTTTCATTAAAGACTGCCACAGCGTGCCTGTCGGCGCGGCTGCGGCGAGATGACGCCCATCCGGCTGCCTCGCAACGGGGCGCGAACTGGTATGGCGCTTGCAATTCCCTGGTGCGCACGTCGGCCGGAATGCCCCTTGCGAGGGCGCCAGGCGCTCCCGGAGGGTACTTCGGGATGAACGTCCAACCCAATGAAAATCAAGGAAAGTCCGGGAGCTTTCCATGCTGCCTCAGGCACCTTGCGAAACGTCTGCCGAAGAAAAGCGGCGGTTCGCACGACGACTACTGCTTCGTCATGGTGCGTTGAAGGGCGGGCGTGGGCGTTTCTGGTGCTTTCTCTCTACGCGCGAAGGCTGCCTCAATCCATGGATAACCTGAATAGTGCGGTGCAAGTCCTGATCCACGGCTCCAATACCCTGTTCATCCTGCTCGGAGCGGTGATGGTGCTGGCGATGCACGCCGGCTTCGCCTTCCTCGAGGTGGGCACCGTGCGCCTGAAGAACCAGGTCAACGCCCTGTCGAAGATTCTGTCCGACTTCGCCATCTCGGCGCTGGCCTATTTCTTCGTCGGCTACTGGATTGCCTACGGCGTGACTTTCTTCCATCCGGCGGCGGCGCTGACCGTGGACAGTGGCTATGCGCTGGTGAAGTTCTTCTTCCTGCTGACCTTCGCCGCGGCAATCCCGGCGATCATCTCCGGCGGCATCGCCGAGCGTGCCAGGTTCGGTCCGCAGTTGTGCGCCACGGCGCTGATCGTGGCCTTCGTGTACCCGTTTTTCGAAGGCTTGGTGTGGAACGGCAATTTCGGCTTGCAGGAATGGCTGAAGCTGAAGTTCGGCGCGCCCTTCCACGATTTCGCCGGCTCCGTGGTGGTGCATGCGCTGGGCGGCTGGCTGGCATTGGCGGCGGTGCTATTGCTGGGCAGCCGCAACGGCCGCTATCGCGACGGCAAGCTGGTGGCGATGGCGCCGTCGAGCATCCCGTTCCTGGCACTGGGGTCGTGGATCCTGATCATCGGCTGGTTCGGCTTCAACGTGATGAGCGCCCAGACCCTCGCTGGGGTCAGCGGGCTGGTGGCGGTCAACTCCTTGCTGGCGATGGTTGGCGGCACCATGGCGTCGCTGCTGATCGGCCGCAACGACCCGGGTTTCCTGCACAACGGTCCGCTGGCCGGGTTGGTGGCGGTGTGCGCCGGTTCCGACCTGATGCATCCGATCGGCGCGCTGGCTACCGGCCTGGTGGCGGGGGCCCTGTTCGTCTGGGCGTTCACCGCGACCCAGGTGCGCTGGAAGATCGACGACGTCCTCGGTGTCTGGCCGTTGCACGGTCTTTGCGGGGTCTGGGGCGGGATTGCCTGCGGCATCTTTGGCCAGCAGGCATTGGGTGGGCTCGGCGGGGTGAGCCTGGCCAGCCAGGCGCTCGGCAGCCTGCTGGGGGTGACGGTGGCTTTCGCCGGCGGCCTGTTGGTCTATGGGCTGATGAAGGCGCTGCTGGGCATCCGCTTGAGCCAGGAGGAGGAGTACTACGGCGCGGACCTGTCGATCCACAAGATCGGCGCGATCAGCCACGAATGAGGGGGCGGACTTCCTTGGTCCGGTGGGGTATCGGCGGATAACGCCCCAGGCGCTATCCGTCCTGCACGCTGCGAGCGAGGCATCCCGCCATGAAAGAGGCCACCCAAGGGTGGCCTCTTCGTTCCGCCGCGGGGCTCTGGGGAGGGGCGGATGGCCGTAGCGCGGCTATCCGCGGGGCCTGCCGTTACCAGAGCGGCAGCGTGTAGCTGACGATCAGGCGATTTTCGTCGTAGTCGTTGGTGTAGTTGGTGCGCATGGTCGCGTTGCGCCACTTCACCCCGAGGTTCTTCAACGGGCCGCTCTGGAACACGTAGGCGATGTCCATGTCGCGTTCCCATTCCTTGCCTTCGCCCGAGGTGGTCAGCAGGTCGATGTTGTCGCCCTTGACGTAGCGGGTCATGAAGGTCAGGCCGGGAATGCCGACGCCGGCGAAGTTGTAGTCGTAGCGCGCTTGCCAGGATTTCTCGTCCTTGTTGGCGAAGTCGCCGATCTGGATGAAGTTCACCAGGTAGGGGTCGGCGCCGTTGATGTAGGCGAAGCCGGTGTCGCCGCTCATCTTCTGGTAGCCGACGCCGAAGGCGTGGTAGCCGAGGCTGTAGGTGAACATGGCGTTGAGCGCCTTGTTGTCGACGTTGCTGGAACCGTCGTCGGTGGAGCGCGCCCAGCGGATGTCGGATTTCAGCGACTGCTTGTCGGCGATCGGCAGGGTGTGCACCAGGCCGAGGTAATGCTGCTTGTAGAAGTTGTCGAGCTTGCCGTAGTGGTAGCTGGTGCTGAGGTTGTCGGTCCACTTGTAGCTGCCGCCGGCGAAGTCGAACTTGTCCGAAGTCAGCCCGGAACGGACCACGATGTTGCGCTTGCCGCCACCGGTGATGGTCATGTCCTCGTTGTCCGAGGAGTCGCGCTGGTTGACCTTCTTCAGGCGCCCGGCGTCGAGGGTCAGGCCGTCGATCTCCATGGAGTTCAGCGCGCCGCCCTGGAAGGTCTGTGGCAGCAGGCGGCTGTCGTTGGGCATGATCACCGGCAGCTTGGGGGTCAGGGTGCCGATCTTCAGGGTGCTCTTCGACGCCCGCAGCTTGGCGGTGATCCCTGCCTCGCCATAGTCGTCCTGGGCGCGGCCGGTCTCGCGGTCGCGCTTGAGCAGGCCGGTGCCGCTGCGGTCGGGGCTGGAGTCGAGCTTCACCCCGAGCAGGCCGATGGCGTCGACGCCGAAACCGATGGTGCCCTCGGTGTAGCCGGACTCGTAGCGCAGGAGGAAGCCCTGGGCCCATTCCTCGGCCTTGGACTGGCTGGCGCCTTCCTGGCGGAAATCACGGTTGAAGTAGAAGTTGCGGAGTTCGATGCTGGCCTTGCTGTCCTTGATGAACTCGGCATGGGCCAGGGTTGGGACGGTAATGCTGGAACCCAGCGCGGCAAAAGCCACGGCACGGGCGATCGGGGTCATGCTCATTGTTATTGTCTCCTCGAGCGCTTGGGGCAGGCCGATGGCGGCGGCGTGACGCCACGTCGGCCTGTGACAGCCCGGTTACTTAAGCACTACAGGAAGACGGCCACTGTTAGACATTAGTCGAGGGTGGCCGCGAATTGGCACGAACCCTGTCTAGGACGGGCTTTCCCGCTATTCCAGCCAGTGCGGGAAGTAGCCCAGGGCGGCCTGGACCCGCGCATCGTGCGCCGGAATCACGCTCAGGCGCGGGTCGCTGCGGAGCAGCAGGCGGATCTTCGCCAGTTGCGCGAGGGTGCGCGCGGGATCGCGATCGACCAGGGCGCGGCCGGCGAAGAATTTCTGCCGTGGGCCTTCGACGCCTTCGAGTCGCCAACTGGTGTCGCCGCTGAAGAACAGCCGGCGCCCGCTGTCGAGGGTGACGAACAGACCGACCGAGCCGGGCGTATGGCCGGGCAGGGGGACCAGCACCAGGCGGCCGTCGCCAAACAGGTCGAGGCTTTCGTCGAAGCCCATGAACGGCCGCGGATCGAAGCTGTAAGGTCGCCAGCGCACGCCATGGCGGAATTGGCTGGGGAAGGCGGCCGGCGGGGTGGCGATGCGGCTGAAGGCGATCTCCTCGTAGGGTGCCCAGACCGGTACTTCGGGGAAGTCGACCAGGCCCGAGGCGTGATCCCAGTGTGCGTGGGACAGCAGGATGCGATCGACGCGGATACCGGCTGCGTCCAGTTGGTCGCGCGCCGGGACGACTTTCTGGTAAGCGAACAGCGGCGCTGCCCACCAAGGCATGTCGGCGCGGAACTGGGCGTCGATGTCGCGCCCCAGGCCAGTGTCGAAGAGCAGGGTGGCGGCGTGGTGCTCGATCAGCACCGCGGTATGGCTGAGCGGCACCCGGCGCACCCAGGAGCCGCCGTCGACGGTGAGCGCATCGAGGGTTTCCACTCCCGAGGTGCGCAACAGGGCGACTCGCATTTCCGCCGCCTGCACCGGCAGGACGAGGAGGGCGATCAACAACGAGGCAAGGCGATACAGGAAAGGCATCAAGATTCACCGGCAGGAAGAAAAGGGGATGGCTGGGGCTCGCCGAATGCCAGCGGCAGGCGGCCGCGCCGCCAGCGCCAGCCTGCGGGGCGCAACGCCAGCAGGCGCTCGGCGCCGGCGGGCCAGGGGATGGATGGCTGCGAACCCGGCCAGAACAGCTCGGCCTCGGCGTGCAGGTGCAGCAGGTCGCCATTGTCGAAATCGATGAACAGGAGGCCGCAGCGAGGATCCTGGAGCAGGTTGCCGAGGGTATTGAACAGGCGGTTGCCGGCATAGTCGGGCAACCACAGGCGGCCATCCGCGCCGAGCCGGAGAAAGCCCGGCGGCCCGCCCCGATGGGAGACGTCGACGCCGCCTCTGAGCGGGTCGGCATGCTGGCTGGCGATGAACAGCGTATCGCTGCGCGAGACCAGCGACAGCCAGCGTGGATCGAGTCCTTCGCCCTGCAACGCGGGACTTGCGATCCTGGAGACGGGCTGATGGCTGCGCGCCTGGATGTACTTGGGACAGTTTCCGAAGGATTGCTCGACGCCGACCGTGAAACCCTTTCCGTCCCGCGCCAGGACCCGTCCATTCATGCGGTTGCGGCGGCGGGTCGGCCATTCCAGGCCGAGGATGCCGAGGCGGGTGCCAGCCTCGAGATTGGCCGCCAGCGGATCGTCCGCTTGCGGCAGGTTGTCGATGCGCAGGCGGGTCGGTTCCGGCGAACGGGCGAAGCCGGGGGGGCCCCAGAGCACCGAGGCGCTGGGGTAGCCGTCGGCGTCGAGGCTGCCCACCAGCAACAGCGATAGCAGGGAGAAGAACTCCCGGTGCTGGTCCGGCATGAAGGTGCGGATCGCGCGGCTGCCGAAGCCGGCGACCTGTTCGCGAACGCCGGCGCGTTCCTGGATCGCCAGTTCGCCGGTGTGGAAGGGACTCTGTTCCTGGCTCATGCTGCCTCCTGCCGAGCTACAGGCCGGGCATCGGGATGTAGCCGGGCAGCGCGCGGATGCGGGCGATCCAGGCGTTCAGCGCCGGGTAGTGGTCCAGCGCCAGGCCACCTTCGGGGGCGAGGGCCAGGTAGGGGTAGAGGGCCACGTCGGCGATGCTCGGCTGTTCGCCCTGGGCCAGCCAGCGATGCTCGGCCAGGTGCCGGTCGACCAGGCGCAGCACTTCCAGGCCTCGCTGGTGGGTTTGCTCGCGATCCAGCGGCAGGTTGAAGCGAGTGATCAGCCGGGCGCTGGCCGGGCCGTTCTGCACCTCGTTGGCCGAATAGCTGAGCCAGTAGGCGATGCGGCCCTGGCTGACGGGGTCGAGCGGATACCACTCGGGGCCGGCATGGCGTCGTGCCAGATAGACGAGAATGGCGTGGGAGTCGCCCAGTTGCAGCTCGCCGTCTTCCAGCACCGGGATCTGTCCGCGGGGATTCATGCGGAGGAAGGCCTGGGTCTTGTGCTCGCGGTTGAGGAAATCGACCGGCCGCAGCGTCGCCTCGCGGCCGATGAGGGAGAGGAACAGGCGGACCTTGTAGGCGTTGCCGGAGAGAGCCAGGTCATGCAGTTTCATCTGAGGGTTCCAGGTGGGTATTGGTGCCTGGATATTAGACAGACAGGTCTGTATATTTCAAGGCACGCGTTCGCCTTTTTCCGTCGGTATTCGTCCGGGGAGCGACGCAGAGCGGTTCAAGGGGGCGGCAGGGTCGCGCATAATGGGCCGCTCAGGAGGCTTTCCATGACATCCCGCAAACGCGAGCAACTGCTCAGCACCGCCGTCGACCTGTTCTATCGCGAGGGTTACCACGCCACCGGCATCGACCGCATCCTGGCCGAATCCGGCGTGGCGAAGATGACGCTGTACAAACACTTTCGCTCGAAGGACGAACTGATCATGGCCGCCCTGGAGGTGCGTCGGCAGCGCACCGCCGAACGCATGCTCGAAGCCGAGGCACGGTTGCAGCCGCGTGCGGCGATCCTGGCGGTGTTCGATGGTCTGCAGGAGTTCCTCCAGGACGAGGCGTTCCGTGGCTGTGCCTTCATCCATGCCGCCGCCGAGTTCCATGAGCGCTCGCATCCGATCCATCGCCAAGCGGCCGAGCAAAAGGCCTTCGTCGAAGCCTATTTCCAGCGCCAGCTGGAGCGCCTGGGCGTGCGTTCGGCGGCACTGCTTGCGCGGCAGTTGCAATACCTGATGGAGGGCGCCCTGGTGATGGCGCACATCCATGGGCCGGCGGATCAGGCTCGCGAGGCCCGGCAGGCGGCCGAAAGTCTGTTGCAGGTCGCTGGCATCTGAGCGCGGGTGCTACCATCGCCGCGAAACACTGCACAGGTCCTTTCGATGCCCCCGGAATGCCAACTCTTCGGAACCCTCGGTTGCCACCTCTGCGAAGTCGCGGAGGCGGTGCTGATGCCCTTCGTCGAACATGGCCTGCTGGTCGAACTGGTGGACATCGCCGACGACGAAGCCTGGGTCGAGCACTATGGCCTGCGGATCCCGGTGCTGCGCCGCTGCGACAATGGCGCCGAGCTGAACTGGCCGTTCGAGGCCGAGCAGGTCGCAGCCTTCCTCAGCTGCTGATGCCTATTCATTCGCGCTAAGCGCGGCACCGCTGGTAACCCCGCGCTCTATGCGCAAACCGGACTGCGTTCCGCTTCCTTCCCCCATGCCGCGCGGTGCCTGGCTTCGGCGATGCTGGCGAAGCGATGCATAGGCGTTTCTCAATGGTTTTCATAGCCTGAGTCTATTGGCTCGGCAGGCTGCGTTCGGCTAGGCCTAAGGGCGATGGATAAACCCTGAGTTCCCTTCAGGACTGACTGGAAACAGCCGGGAACCCGCGTGGCGCAGGACGCGTCGCAGGTCGTTCGGTCCGCTGTCGCGGACCGCCGGGGTGTGGGGGTCGGGACGACGAGGCTCGGCGTTTCCTCATAACGAAAGAGGACGCCTGATGAAAACGCCCGCCTGGACGCGCCATGCCCTCTGGGTCATGCCGCTCGCCCTGGGGCTGCAATCCGCCGTGGTCGCGGGGGATGAGCAGCCAAGCAAGACTTCCAGCTATTCGCCGGTGGTGATCAATGAGGACTTCGCCACCATCATGAAGCGCATGACGGCGAACAAACCGTCGATCGAACAGGCCCACAAGACGCTTCTCGAGCAGCGTTACGATCTCAGCGACAGGCCGGCCAAGGGCGCCAGCATGACGCGCGGCAAGCCGCTGCAGGAGGGGATCCGGGTGAAGCTGCCGGCCGGCACCAGCTGGGAGGAACTGGCCAGGCTGAGCCCCGAGGAAATCCGCAAGCAGGGGCTGTTCCCCGGTGGCTTCCTGCCGCTGCCGCACCCCAACCATGCCGAAGGCGGGATGGTCTTTCCCAAGTTCCTCATCGACGAGATCAAGCGCCAGGAAAGCCGCGACCTGACCCGTTTCGACCTCGACTACGACCTGCCGGACCACTTCCTGCCGGAATTCCCGGCACCGATGTTCCTTACCACCCGGCCTGACCTGGGCGATGTGTCCAAGGGCAAGCTGGTGACCATCGACAACTATTTCGAGTTGTTCAACGGGATTCTCAATCCCAAGCAGCTGGAAGGGCTGCGCCTGCTGCTAACGGCCTTTCCGCAGCAGCAGTTCAACCTCACCGACGATCGCCGTAGCGAGCATCCGAGCCGCGGCGTAGCCTGCTTCGACTGCCATGCGAACGGCCACACCAATGCCGCTACCCACCTGGCCGGCGATGTGCGCCCGCAGCCGTTCCGCCACCGCATCGACACACCGACGCTGCGCGGGGTGAACATCCAGCGGTTGTTCGGCTCGCAGAGGGCGCTGAAGACCGTCGAGGACTTCACCGAGTTCGAGCAGCGCGCCGCCTACTTCGACGGTGATCCGGTAATCGCCACCAAGAAGGGGGTGAACGTGCTCGAGCGTGGCAGTCAAGTGCATTTCATGGGTGAGTTCCAGGCGCTGCTGGACTTCCCCCCGGCACCGAAGCTGGATGTGGAGGGGCGGCTCGATCCGGGCAAGGCCAGCGAGCAGGAATTGCGTGGCGAAAAGCTGTTCTACGGCAAGGCGGCCTGCGCCGGGTGCCATGCGCCGCCTTACTTCACCGACAACCTGATGCACAACCTGAAGGTGGAGCGCTTCTACGATCCGAAACTGGTCAATGGCGTGATGGCGTCCGCCGACGGGCCGATCAAGACCTTCCCGTTGCGCGGGATCAAGGATTCGCCGCCGTACCTGCACGACGACCGCCTGCTGACCCTGGAGGACACCGTGGAGTTCTTCAACCTGGTACTGGAGCGCAAGCTGTCCGCGGAAGAGAAGGGCGACCTGGTGGCCTACCTGCGTACCCTGTGAGAAAGGCCGAATCGCAGGCAATAAAAAACCCGCCGTTGAGGCGGGTTTTTCGGGATATGGTCGGAGCGACTGGATTCGAACCAGCGACCTTCTCGTCCCGAACGAGACGCGCTACCAAGCTGCGCTACGCTCCGTTTTGTTGGGGCGCATTCTACAGAAAAAGTTTTGGTACACAAGGGGTTAGATGAATTTTTTTTCGAGCCCCGGTTTCCCCGGGCGAAAAAGCAAAGACCCCGTCGCTCGTTCGAGTCGACGGGGTCTCCAGGAAAACCTGTTACGCGACGGTATCAGAGTTCCTTGACGGTGCGGACCTGGTCCTTGTTCACGCGGGCGCGCTTGCCGTCGAGCTGTTCGAACTCGTAGAAGCCGGAATCCTCGTCATAGGAAGGGGTGTCTACGGCCTGGATTTCACGTCCGTCGTTGAGGGTGATCACGGTAGGGCTGGAACAACCCGCGAGGGCGCCGAGGCCTACGGCGAGGAGGAGGGCGGGTAGCATCCGCTTGATCATTGCGCAGTTCTCCTGTGCGGTCAGACTTTGAAGTTACGAGTTTCTGACAGACGAGTTCTAGGAAGAGTTCCCCCCTAAAAACGAGTGTTCCCCCCACCTTCGAGAAAATTCGACTCGACGTCCCTTCCGTTTTACTTCAGTTCGCGGTGATTAGCCAACAGCTCGGGGGTGTTCAGGTTGGCCAGCCGCGGATCGCCCGCGGCCAGCTCGATGGCCTCCGCGCCAAGCGGCAACAGGACGTGGCGTGGGCTACGGTCGCCCTGGCGCCAGGCGTGTTCTATCTCTTCGGCCAGGTGCGTCGGGATCAGGCTGAACAGCGGTTCCCACTGGCCGCCGCAGCGCAGCATCCAGGGGCGCGCCGGTGTGCGGCCGGCGGCCTGCAGCAGGGTTTCCAGCAAGGCGCGGTCGATGCGCGGCGCGTCGCAGGGCAGCACCAGCAGCCAGGGATGCCGGGCCACCGCCAGGCCGGCGCGGATGCCGGCGAGCGGGCCGGGGAAGTCTCGGCTGTCGTCGCTCACCACGCGGTCGGCATAGGCCGCATAGCGTTCCTGGTTGCGGTTGCAGGAGACGATCAGGTCATCGGTGAGCGGGCGCACCAGGCGATGCAGGTGGGCGATCAGGGGCAGGCCCTGCCACTCGATCAGGCCCTTGTCGCGACCGCCCATGCGCTGGCCGCGGCCTCCCGCCAGGAGAAGGATGGAGCAGGGGGGCAGGGCGCTATCGGGCATCTGGGGTCTCCGTGTCGGGCCTGTGATATAACACCGCGATCACGTCCACAAGCAAGGGCCAACCCCATGAGCCACAAGGCCGAAACGGCATTCGTGCCGTTGAACATCGCCGTCCTGACCGTCAGCGATACCCGTACCCTGGAAACCGATACTTCAGGCCAGTTGTTCGTCGACCGCCTGACCGAGGCCGGGCACAACCTGGCCGCTCGCGTGCTGCTGAAGGATGACCTATACCGGATCCGCGCACAGGTCGCGACCTGGATCGCCGAGGATAGCGTGCAGGTCGTGCTGATCACCGGCGGCACCGGTTTCACCGGCCGCGACAGCACCCCGGAAGCGGTGGCCTGCCTGCTGGACAAGCAGGTGGACGGCTTCGGCGAGCTGTTCCGGCAGATTTCGCTGGCCGACATCGGTACCTCCACCATCCAGTCGCGGGCCCTGGCCGGGCTTTCCAACGGCACCCTGGTCTGCTGCCTGCCGGGCTCCACCAACGCCTGCCGCACTGCCTGGGAAGGCATCCTCGTCGAGCAACTGGACGCCCGTCATCGCCCGTGCAACTTCGTCCCGCACCTGAAACAGGCGGCGCCCTGCGAGAGCCGCGGGTGAGCGGCTGCTGCGAGCATCCGGGGCTGATGCCGGTCGAGACGGCGCTGGAACGGCTCCTCGAACTGGCCGCGCAAACGCCTATCGATACGTGTGAGCAGGTGCCCCTGGAGCAGGCTGGCGGCCGCGTGCTGGCGGTCGACCTGCTGGCCGGCCTGGACCTGCCGCCGTGGCCGAACAGCGCCATGGACGGCTATGCCTTGCGCCTCGCCGACTGGAACGGCGAGCCACTGCCGGTCAGCCAGAAGATCTTTGCCGGACAGGCGCCGGAGCCGCTGCAAGCGGGTACCTGTGCGCGGATCTTCACCGGTGCGCCGCTGCCCGAAGGCGCCGATCTGGTAGAGATGCAGGAAAACGCCGAAGCGCTCGACGATGGCCGCGTGCGCTTCACCCAGCCGTTGCGCGCGGGCCAGCATGTGCGCCCGCGTGGCCAGGAAATCCGCCAGGGCGACCTGGTCCTGCCGGCCGGCACGCGCCTGCGCTCCATCGAACTGGGGTTGGCGGCTTCGCTCGGCTACGCGGCCCTGGAGGTGCGACGCAAGCCGCGGGTGGCGCTGCTGTCCACCGGCGACGAGCTGGTCGAGGCGGGCCAGCCGCTGCAGGCCGGGCAGATCTACAACAGCAACCGTCCGTTGCTCAAGGATTGGCTGCAACGCCTGGGCTGCGACGTGCTCGACGCCGGCATCCTTCCCGACGACCTGGCACGTACCCGCGAGCGCCTGGCCGGGTTGGCCGGGGTGGACCTTATCCTGTCCACTGGCGGCGTATCGGTGGGCGAGGCCGACTTCCTCGGCATGGCGCTGCGCGAAGCCGGCGAGCTGACCCTCTGGAAGCTGGCGATAAAACCCGGCAAGCCGCTGACCGTCGGCCAGTTCCAGGGCATCCCGGTGATCGGCCTGCCGGGCAATCCGGCTTCGACCCTGGTCACCTTCGCCCTGCTGGCGCGTCCCTACCTGCTGCGCCGGCTCGGCGTGGCGCAGGTCGCGCCGCTGCGGGTGGAGGTACCGGCCGGCTTCGCCTGGACCAAGGCGGGGCAGCGTCGCGAGTACCTGCGTGGTCGCCTGGAGCAGGGCCGCGCGGTGCTCTATCCGAACCAGAGTTCCGGGGTACTGCGCAGCGCTTCCTGGGCCGAGGGGCTGGTGGAGGTCCGCGAGGGACGTACCCTCGTGGAAGGCGAGGGCGTGGCGTTCATTCCGCTGAGCGAACTGCTCGACTGAGCCGACGGTGGCCGGATGGCCGCCGTTCTCATTGCGCCGCCGGCTCCTTCCGCCGTTGCCGGTACTCGCCGGGCGTCTGCCCGGTCCAGCCCTTGAAACTGCGATGGAACGAGCGGGACTCGGTGAAGCCCAGGTACTGGGCGATGTCCTGGATCGGCAGCTCGCTATGCAGCAGGTAGTGCTCGGCCAGTTCGCGGCGCAGTTCGTCGAGGGTCTGCTGGTAGCTGCTGCCGGCTTGCTGCAGGTGGCGTTGCAGGGTGCGTACGGTCATGCCGAACTTCTCCGCCACCCGTTCCTTGCGCGGCAGGCCGTCCTTGAGTAGCTGGCGCAGGGCGTTCTTCACCCGCAGCGGCAGCGGCTCGTCATCGTCCAGCTCGGCCATCAGCGCCAGGGCATGTTCTTCCAGGGTGCGCAGCAGCGTCGCGTCGGCCTGGCGCAGCGGCAGCGCCAGGTAGTCCAGTGGTACCAGCAGCGCCGAACAGGGTTGGGTGAAGCGCACCGGACAGCCGAAGAAGGTCTCGTAGTCTTCCACGCGGGTTCCGTCCGGCAGGTCGTGTTCCAGCCAGACCTCGTCCGGCGAACCTTCCAGGTCGGCGATCCAGCGCGCGTAGAGGACCCAGGAAGCCAGGACGTGCTCGACCATGTGGCGCCGTACCAGGGGTGTCTGGTGGCGGCAGTTCCAGATCAGCCGGACCTCCCCGCCGGCCGCTTCGATGCGGCTGGTGCCCATGTCGCCGACCAGCTTCTCGTAGGGCGTGATGCGGCTCATGGCCTCGCCCAGGGTGGCGCAGTTCATCGCGATGTAGCCGAGCACGCTCCAGGAGCCGGGCTGGACGAAGCGCGCCGAATGCAGGCCGAACAGGGGATCGCCGGAATGCTCGCAGAAATAGCCGAGCAGGCGCTCGTGGGCTTCGCCCGGCAGGCGCTGGCGATTGTCGTTGAGCTGGTCGGCCTGGAGGCCGGCGGCGGCCAGGGCAGGGGCGATGTCCAGGCCGAGCCGTTCGGCGTGGCGCAGGTACTTCAGCAGGGCCGGAACCGAGGTGGAGCCAAGGGTCTGCATGGTCGTTGTTCTTGTCGTGGCGGGTGGAACAGGCCGTCCGGCGTGCGTGCCGGCTGTCTTGATCGGTCACAGGGAGTGTCTCGATCCGACAGTGACAGGCGAGGGCGGCTGGCTAGTATAGGCAGCCAGAAAGGTTCCGATAAACAGGTTGCCGCGACAAGCGAGGGGAGAGGTTCATGCGTCGTTGGAATGGCTGGGGCGAAGAAAGCACCGTGGTCGAATTGCCGGACAGCGCCCGTGGGTTCCTGGCGGAACTGGTCGGGCAGGGCGCACGCTTGCCGGACGCCAGCCTGGAGGCGGCGCTGGCGAAGGTCCCGGCGTCGCGCCTGGAGGCCGATCCGCGCTACAGCATCGACCCCCGTGAGCGTCTGCTGCATGCCCGCGGGCAGAGCCTGCCGGACTGGCTGGCGATGCGCGAGGGCGACTTCGGCGTCTACCCGGACGCCGTGGCCTATCCGGAAACCGCCGAACAGATCCGCGAGTTGCTGGCCCTGGCCGACTCCCGCGACCTGCAACTGATTCCCTATGGCGGCGGTACTTCCGTGGCCGGCCATATCAATCCGCAAGCCTCGCGGCGGCCGGTACTGACGGTCTCGCTGGAGCGCATGAACCGCCTGCTCGATCTGGACCGCGAGAGCCTGGTCGCGACCTTCGGCCCCGGCGCCGCCGGCCCGCAGGTGGAGAGCCAGTTGCGTGCGCTGGGCTACACGCTCGGGCATTTCCCGCAGTCCTGGGAGTTGTCGACCCTCGGTGGCTGGGTCGCCAGCCGCTCCAGTGGCCAGCAGTCGCTGCGCTACGGGCGGATCGAACAACTTTTCGCCGGCGGGACCCTGGAGACCTTCGCCGGGCCGCTTGAAATCGCTACCTTCCCGGCATCCGCGGCGGGACCGGACCTGCGCGAACTGGTGCTGGGCTCTGAGGGACGCTTCGGGATCATTTCCTCGGTGAAGGTGCGGGTCTCGCCGCTGGCCGAGGACGAGCGCTTCTACAGCGTCTTCCTGCCGAACTGGCAGCAGGCCCTGCAAGCCACCCGCGAGCTGGCCCAGGCGCGCGTGCCGCTGTCGATGCTGCGCCTGTCCAACGCCGTGGAAACCATGACCCAACTGGCCCTGGCCGGCCATCCCGGACAGATCGCCTGGCTGGAGAAATACCTGGCGCTGCGCGGCGCGGGCGAGGGCAAGTGCATGCTGACCTTCGGCGTGACCGGCAACCGCCGGCAGAACGGATTGTCGCTGAGCCAGGCGAAGGCCTTGCTGAAACGCTTCGGCGGGGTCTTCACCGGAACCCTGCTGGGGCGCAAGTGGGCGCAGAACCGCTTCCGCTTCCCCTACCTGCGCGAGGCCCTGTGGCAGGCGGGCTACGCCGTGGACACCCTGGAGACCGCCACCGACTGGAGCAACGTCGACGGCCTGCTGCAGAAGATCGAGGCCAGCCTGCGCGACGGCCTGGCCGCCGAGGGCGAGAAAGTCCATGTGTTCACCCACCTCTCGCATGTCTATGGCGAGGGGTCGAGCATCTATACCACCTACGTGTTCCGTCCGGCCGCGAGCTATGCGGCGACGCTGGAGCGCTGGAAGCGTCTCAAGCATGCGGCCAGCCAGGCGATCGTCGACAATCGCGGCACCATCAGCCACCAGCATGGCGTCGGCAAGGACCACGCACCCTACCTGCCCCGCGAGAAGGGCGAACTGGGCGTCGCCGCGCTGCGTGCCATGGCCGGTCACTTCGACCCGGCCGGGCGGCTCAACCGCGGCACCCTGCTGCAGGACTGAGCGGAATGACTTCAGCCTGGAACGAGGAGTGGCGTCGCCGCCGCCTGCCGGCGCTGGCGGGGCAGGAGTGGGACCTGATCGTGGTCGGCGGCGGCATCAGCGGTGCCGGCATCCTCCGCGAAGCCGCGCGGCGCGGCTGGCGCTGCCTGCTGCTGGAGCAGCGGGACTTCGCCTGGGGCACCTCGAGCCGCTCGTCGAAGATGGTCCATGGCGGCCTGCGCTACATCGCCAAGGGCCAGTGGCGGCTGACCCGCGACTCGGTGCGCGAGCGCCAGCGCCTGCTCGGCGAGGCGCCTGGGCTGGTGGATCCGTTGAGCTTCGTGATGGCCCACTACCGCGGCGGCTTTCCCGGCCCGCGGCTATTCGGCGGCCTGCTGAGCGTGTACGACGCCCTTGCCGGGCGGCGCAACCACCGTTTCTACGACGCCGCCGCGTTGCGCTACCTGGCGCCGGGCCTGAAGGAACAACGGCTGCTCGGCGGCACGCGATTCTTCGATGCGGTGACCGACGATGCGCGCCTGGTGCTGCGGGTGCTGGCCGAGGCGCGTCACGACGGCGGCGAGGCATTCAACGGCATGCGTGTGCGCGAATTGCTGCGCGAGGGCGGCCAGGTGGTCGGCCTGCGCGCCGAGGACCGCGAGAGCGGCGAGCTTCTCGACTTTCGCTGCCGCGCCCTGGCGGTGGCCACCGGGGCCTGGGCCGATGAGTTGCGCCAGCCCGGCGGAAGCGAGCACATCCGCCCGCTGCGCGGCAGCCATCTATTGCTGCCGGCCTGGCGCCTGCCGGTGGCCCATGCCTTCAGCTTCATGCACGCCACGGACCGGCGACCGGTGTTCGTGTTCCCCTGGGAGGGTGCGACGGTGGTCGGCACCACCGATCTCGACCATCGCGACGGCCTTGGGGAGGACGCGCGGATCAGCCGCGCCGAACTCGCCTACCTGCTGGCGGCCTGCGCCCAGCAGTTTCCCGCCGCTGCCATCGAGGCGCGCGACGTGCTGTCGACCTGGGCCGGCGTGCGACCGGTGGTCAGCAGCGGCGACGACAGCGGCAAGCCTTCCGACGAGAAACGCGAGCATGTGCTCTGGCGCGAGCCGGGCTGCGTGACCCTGGCCGGCGGCAAGCTGACCACCTTCCGGCCGCTGGCGGTGGAGGTGCTACAAGCCTGCGCGCCGCTGCTCGGGCGCACGGTCACGGACGATAGCGCGGCGGTGTTCGGCGCCTGCGAAGGCCCGCTCATCGACGGGCTCGGCAGTGGCCAGCGACGCCGCCTGGCCGGTCGCTACGGACGTGACCTGGTCCGCCTCAAGCGGCTGGTGGACACCCTCGGAACGGACTGCGTGGGTGCCAGCGAAACGCTCTGGGCCGAATTGGCGTTCGCCGCCGAGGCGGAAATGGTGCTGCATCTCGATGACCTGCTGTTGCGCCGCACCCGCCTCGGCCTGCTGTTGCCCGGAGGCGGCGCGGCATACCTGCCGCGTATCCGCGCGCTCTGCCAAGCGCGCCTGGGCTGGGACGACCCGCGCTGGGAACGTGAGCAACAGGCCTATCTGGACCTCTGGCGCCGGCACTACAGCCTGCCCGTCTGACCAGCCGAGACGAGAACGAGATGAACGACAAGAACTATCTGCTGGCGATCGACAATGGCACCCAGAGCGTGCGCGCCCTGCTGTTCGACCTGCAGGGCAACCTGCTGGGCAAGGGCAAGGTGGAGCTGGAGGCCTACTACTCGAAGCATCCGGGCTGGGCCGAACAGGACCCCGAGTACTACTGGGCGATGCTCGGCGAGGCCTGTCGGCGGCTCTGGGACCAGGTGGACATCGATCGCGGGCTCATCCGCGGGGTGTCGCTGACCACCCAGCGTGGCACGGTGATCCACGTCGATGCCGAGGGCAGGCCGTTGCGTCCGGCGATCCTCTGGCTCGACCAGCGCCGGGCGGAGGTCCGCGAGCGCATCAGGGGGCCTTGGGGCTGGCTGTTCAAGCTGGTCGGCGCCGAGGGCGCGGTGGAGCATTTCCGCGCCCAGGCCGAGGTCAACTGGGTGGCCCAGGAGCAGCCGGAGATCGCCGCGAAGACCGACAAGGTGTTGCTGCTTTCCGGCTTTCTCAGCCACCGCCTGACCGGCCGTTTCGTCGATTCGGTGGGGGGCTGCGTAGCCTACCTGCCGTTCGACTACAAGCGCCTGCGCTGGGCCGCGCCGCGCGACTGGAAATGGCAGGCGCTGGCGGTACGCCGCGAGCAGTTGCCGGAGCTGTTCAAGCCGGGCGAGCGGCTCGGCGAGATCAGCGCCGAGGCCAGCCGGCACACCGGCATTCCGCAAGGCCTGCCGTTGATCGCCGCGGGGGCCGACAAGGCCTGCGAGGTGCTCGGCGCAGGTGCGCTGGAGCCCACCATCGCCTGCCTCTCCTACGGCACCACGGCGACCATCAACACCACTCGCGCCCGCTACCTGGAAACCGTGCCGCTGATTCCACCCTATCCGGCGGCGATTCCCGATCATTTCAATACCGAGGTGATGATCTATCGCGGCTACTGGATGGTCAGCTGGTTCAAGCGCGAGTTCGGCTTGCGCGAGATGCAGCAGGCGCGCGAGCAGGGGGTCGAGCCGGAGCAACTGTTCGACGAACTGGTCAACGGCGTGCCGCCCGGCTCGATGGGCCTGACCCTGCAACCCTACTGGTCGCCGGGAATCCGCGAACCGGGACTGGAGGCCAAGGGGGCGATGATCGGTTTCGGCGACGTGCATACCCGGGCGCACATCTACCGGGCCATCCTCGAGGGCCTGGCCTATGCCCTGCGCCAGGGCAAGGAGCGCATCGAGAAGCGTTCGGGCACGCCGATCGTGCGCCTGCGCGTGGCCGGCGGCGGCTCGCAGAGCGACGCGGCGATGCAGCTCACCGCCGACATCTTCGGCCTGCCGGCCGAGCGCCCGCATGTCTACGAGGCGTCCGGCCTGGGTGCGGCGATCGACTGCGCGGTGGGGCTCGGCCTCTATCCGGACGTCGCCAGCGCGGTGGCCGGGATGACCCGCGTCGGCCGGGTTTTCCTGCCCCAGGCGGAAGCCCGGCAGATCTACCAGCGGCTCTATGGCGAGGTCTACCTGCGCATGTATCGCCAGTTGCGCCCGCTCTACCGCAGCATTCGCGAGATTACCGGCTACCCTGCCTGAACCGGGCGCCGCACTTCCGTCCCGGATACGCGGTCAATAGGCAAAGACAAGGCCACGACGAGGGGTTCGGTTCGATGGACAAGGACAAGGTTCTGCTGGTCCTGCACGGCAAGCAGGCGGGCAACGAAGAGGTTCGTGCCGCGGTCGCGGCACAGCGCGAGGCCGGGCGGGAGCTGGCGGTGCGGGTAACCTGGGAGGACGGCGACGCCCGGCGCATCGTCGAGGAGGCGCTGGCGGCCGGCTATGCGACGCTGGTCGCGGGCGGTGGCGACGGCACGCTGCGCGAGGTGGCCGAAGCGCTGGCGCGCGGGCGAGGCGAGGCGAGCCTGGCGATCCTGCCGCTGGGCACCGCCAACGATTTCGCCCGCGCCGCCGGGATTCCCCTGGAACCGGCCGCGGCGCTGGCGCTGCTCGACCAGACGGCGCGGCCGATCGACCTGGGCGAGGTGAACGGCAAGCTGTTCCTCAACATGGCCACTGGCGGCTTCGGTTCGAAGGTCACCGCGAATACCTCGGAGGACCTGAAGAAGGTTCTCGGCGGTGCCGCCTACCTGTTGACCGGGTTGACCCGTTTTTCCGAAGTGCATGCCGCCCAGGGCCGTTTCAGCGCCCCGGACTTCCAGTGGGAAGGCGAGTTCCTCGCCCTGGGCATCGGTAACGGGCGCCAGGCCGGCGGCGGGCACGTACTGTGTCCGCAAGCGCGAGTGGACGACGGCCTGCTGGACGTGAGCATCCTGCCGACGCCGCAGGACATGGTCGGTACCCTGGGCACCCTGCTCGGCGGTGGCAACGGAGTGGAAAGCCTGTTCGTCCGCGCGCGGGTGCCATGGCTGGAAGTGGAGGCGGCGGAAGGTCTCGACGTCAATCTCGACGGCGAGCCGCTGGAAGGACGCAAGCTGCGTTTCTCGGTTTCCCCGGGCGCGCTGCGCGTGCACTTGCCGGCCGGTTCGCCGTTGTTGCGCGAGCCGCCGCGCGAGGACTGAGGGCGGGGCCGACTGATCCGCTGCCTGGAGTGGCGTCTGTGTCTTGTCGGCCTTTCCCGCGACACCGTATAACAGCATCTTTCCACCAAGGATGCTGGTTCCATGTTCCGTCTCTCCGCGCTGTACCGCTATCCGATCAAGTCTTCCGCCGCCGAGTCCCTGGAGCGCGTCGCGCTCGATGCGCTGGGCGTGGTCGGCGACCGACGCTGGATGGCGGTGGACACCGAAACCGGACGTTTCTTCACCCAGCGCCTGCTGCCGCAGCTGGGGCGTATCCAGGCGCGCTGGGCGGCGCCGCAGGTCCTGCGGCTGAATGCGCCGGGGATGTCCGAGCTGAGCCTCGAAGTACCGGCAGCCGACGCCAACCTGCGTGGCGTCACGGTCTGGCGCGATACCTTGCAGGCGCCGGATGCCGGCGACGCCGCAGCGGACTGGCTGACGCGCTTCCTCGGCCGCCCGACGCGCCTGGTGCACATTCCCGAGGCGCGCGCGCGGCAGGTCGATACCGGCTACGCCGAACCGGGGCAGAAGGTGCATTTCGCCGACGGTTTCCCGCTGCTGCTGATCGGCCAGGCTTCGCTCGACGACCTCAGCCAGCGGGTCGGCCGGCCGTTGGAGATGCTGCGCTTCCGTCCCAACCTGGTGGTGGAAGGCAGCGCCGCGTTCGCCGAGGACGGCTGGAAACGCATCCGCATCGGCTCGGTCGAGTTCGTCGTGGCCAAGCCCTGTTCCCGCTGCATCCTCACCACCCTGGATCCGGCGACCGGCGAGCGCAACGAGGACCGCGAGCCGCTGACGACCCTGAAGACCTACCGGGAAAAGGATGGCGCGGTGCTGTTCGGGCAGAACCTGATTGCGCTGGGGCAGGGCAGCCTGGAGGTGGGGATGCCGGTGGAAATCCTCGACTGAGGAACGGTCGCCCGCCGTTGCGGCGGGCGGCCATTGCCGGCGATCAGAGCTTGGCGTCGACGCAACTGGTGCTCAGGCACTCGCGCTCGCGTTCGCGGAGGAAGTCGAGGCGCTGGCGGGTCTTCTCGGTGGCGCAGTCGAGGTTGACGAAATAACCGTTGTCCTTGCTTTCGCTGCAGGCCGCGTCGCGCTCCTTGATCCAGGCGATCTGGCTCTTCTTCAGCAGGGTTTTCTGGCCGTCGTTCAGGTGCTTGCGCAGGGTGCCGAACTGCTGGTTCAGCTCGCGGTCGGCCTGGGAAAACTCGCCGCTGCGGCAGTACACGCTGTCGAAGGCGTTGCGCGGCGTACCGCAGGCGTCGGCGGCCAGGGCGCCGTCGGCGAGCAGCAGGCTGGAGGTGGCGAGCAGGGCGGTGGCGAGGGGCTTGTTCATCTTGAGGTCCTTTTCAAGGTACTGGAAAGGCCCGGGCGTCCGGGCCGGGTTGGGGGTCAGAAATCGTCGAAGTAGCGTTCGTGCCAGTCGACGATGGGCTGCGGCGCATTGAGCTTCTGCCCGTAGATCACCGCATAGGACAGCACGTTCTGCACGTACTGGCGAGTCTCGTCGAACGGAATGGTCTCGATCCACACGTCGAAGGCCAGGTGGCGGGTATCTTTCAGCCACTGGCGGACGCGGCCCGGACCGGCGTTGTAGGCGGCCGAGGCGAGTACCCGGTTGCCGTTGAACTGGCTATGCACCTGGCTCAGGTAGGCGGCGCCGAGGCGGATGTTGACGTCGGGCACGATCAGTTGCTGGGTCGAGGCCAGCGGGATGCCGAACTTGCGCGAGGTCTCCTTGGCGGTGCCGGGCATCAGCTGCATCAGCCCGGTGGCGCCGACTCCGGAACGGGCATCGGACATGAACGCGCTTTCCTGCCGGGTGATGGCGAAGATCCAACTGGAGTGCAGGCCGCGGTTCTTCGCTTCGCGCACCAGGGTGGCGCGGTGCGCCATCGGGAAGCGGATGTCCAGGTCGTCCCAGTACTGCGCCTGGCTGATCGAGCGGATCGCCGGGAAATACCACTGCATGTCGTAGGCCAGCCTGGCCTGGGCGATCAGCTCGTCGCGATCGAACAGGCGCGCGGCGTGGTACCACTCGCGGCGGGCGTTGATCACTTCGCCACGGTTGAAGAACTCCATGGCCCGGCGCGTACTGGCGGCGTTGCGTACGCGTTGCAGGACGCGCGGGTCGATGTGCGCAGGACGGTTGCCGAGCTTGTACGGCACGCTCAGGCGGTCGGCGGCGAGGAAGCCGTAGAAGTCGCGCTCGCCGGCGAGCTTCTGGTACAGCGCGATCGGCTCCTTGCTGTTCGGCTGCGCCAGTTGCAGGCTGCGTGCCTGCCAATAGCGCCAGCGGCTGGTGGCGGCAAGATCCTGGGGCAGCTTGCGGGTCAGCGCGTAGGCTTCGTCCCAGCGGCCCAGGCGCAGCAGCAGGCGGGTGCGCCATTCGGTGACGGTGTTGTCGCGCAGGCCGGGATCGTACTGGGTCATCAGCGGCAGTGCGCGCGGATCGAAGCGCTTGGCCAGGCTGAGACCGATCTCGCGGGCGATGGCGACCTTCTCGTCGCTGGAGAAGGGTAGCGCCGAGCTGTAGTAGTCGAGCAGGCTAAGGGCCTTTTCCGGGTCCTGCCGCGCCAGGCGGCGCAGGCCGAGACCGACCACGTCGGCGGTGGCATGGTCGCGCTGGCTGAAGCGGCCGGTCTGGCTCAGCTGGGCGGGGTTCTGCGCCACGCTGACCATCAGCGCGCCCTGGTTGCCGAGGGTCGGCAGGCGCTGCGCGAGGTGCGAGGCGAGGCTGTAGTTGCGCGCTTCGGCGGCCAGCTTGAGGCGTTTCCAGACCTTTTCCTCGGTGAGCTGGCCTTCGCCCTGCCAGAGGCCGAACAGGGTGTCGCAGGCAGCCGGCTGCGACTTGCCGACCAGCCACAGGCGTTCGCTGGTGGCGTAGCCTTCGGCCTTCTGGCCGTGGCCCAGCTGGTACTGGCCATACAGGCAGTCGAGTTCGGTGAAGTTCAGCTTCGGATCGTAGTAGTTGACGAAGGTCTTCCAGTCGTCGCGGTCGGCCAGCAGGCGCAGCCAGCGCAGTTTCAGCCAGCCGATCTGCGGCAGGTCGCCGTGTTCGGTGAGGAAGCGCTCGACCTCCTCGTTGCTGGCGGACTTCAGCCGGTGGGTCAGTTCGTCGTAGGCCAGGTAGGGTTCCAGCGGGTAATCGCGCAGGGCGCTGCGCGAGGCCATGTAGGGCGCGCTGTTGCCCTTGGCCAGGGCGGCCTTGGCCTGGTCGTAGAGACGGCGTTGTTCGGTCAGGGAAGCGGCGTGGACCGCGTCGACGGAGGAAATACTGAGCAAAAGGCAGGAAACGAGAGTGAACAGGCGACCGCGCATGACTTATCCGGGCAGGTGATGTCGGGTAACGTCGGCAGGTCCGCAACGGCTGCCTACGGGCGTTTCGACCGCTCGCGGGACTGGCGCGCGACCGCTGTCGCGGGGCGCGCCCGAAGCCGGGCGGATGGCTCGCCTAAGCTTAGCCGTTGCGGCATGGCGGTGAAAGCGCCGTGCCATCCGATGCCTATCCGGCGTAAAATGCGCGCCCTGTTTCCGGAGGCGCCCATGACCCTGCTCAAGTTCACCGATGTATCCCTTGCCTTTGGCACCACTCCCTTGCTGGACAAGGTGTCGTGGCAGATCGGCCGTGGCGAGCGGGTCTGCGTGATCGGGCGCAACGGTACCGGCAAGTCCAGCCTGTTCAAGGTGGTCAAGGGCGAACAGCAGGCCGACGACGGCGAAGTCTGGCGCGCACCGGCGCTGAAGATCGGCGAATTGCCCCAGGAACTGCCGCGTGCCGACGAACGGACAGTGTTCGACGTGGTGGCCGAGGGTCTGGCGGAAGTCGGCAAGCTGCTCGCCGAGTACCACCACCTGAGCCTGAACATCCATACCGACGATGACCTGGCGCGCCTCTCGCGGGTCCAGCAGGAACTCGAGGCGCGCGATGGCTGGCGCCTGCAGCAACTGGTGGACAGCACCCTCAGCCGCCTGCAGTTGCCGGCCGACAAGACCCTCGCCGAACTCTCCGGCGGCTGGCGTCGGCGCGTGCTGCTGGCCCAGGCGCTGGTCGCCGAGCCGGACCTGCTGCTGCTCGACGAACCGACCAACCACCTGGACATCGGCGCCATCGCCTGGCTCGAGGAAGCGCTGCTGGGCTTCAACGGCGCGGTGCTGTTCATTACCCACGACCGCGCCTTCCTGCAATCCCTGGCGACCCGCATCCTCGAGCTGGATCGTGGCCACCTGATCGACTGGAACGGCGACTACGCCAGTTTCCTGGTGCACAAGGAACAGCAACTGGCCGCCGAAGAAGCTGCCAACGCATTGTTCGACAAGCGCCTGGCCCAGGAAGAAGTGTGGATCCGCCAGGGCATCAAGGCCCGCCGCACGCGCAACGAAGGGCGGGTTCGGGCACTGAAGGAAATGCGTCGCGAACGCGCCGAGCGCCGCGAGCGCCAGGGCAAGGCCAGCTTCCAGCTGGAAAGCGCGGACAAGTCCGGCAAGCAGGTGATCGTGGTGGAGCACGTCAGTTTCGCCCATCCCGGCGGCCAGCCGCTGGTACGCGACTTCTCCATGGTCCTGCAGCGCGGCGACCGTATCGGCCTGCTCGGCGCCAACGGTACCGGCAAGACCACCTTGCTCAAGCTGCTGCTTGGCGACCTGCAACCGACCTCGGGCAAGATCGAGGTGGGCACCAAGCTGGAAGTGGCCTACTTCGACCAGTTGCGCCATCAGCTCGAACCCGAGCAGACGGTGATCGACAATATCTCCGAAGGCCGCGAGTTCATCACCATCGACGGCCAGAACCGGCATGTGCTCAGCTATCTCGGCGACTTCCTGTTCAGTCCGCAGCGCGCCCGCACCCCGGTGAAGGCGTTGTCCGGCGGCGAGCGCGCGCGCCTGTTGCTGGCCAAGCTGTTCAGCAAGCCGGCCAACCTGCTGGTGCTCGACGAACCGACCAACGACCTCGACGTGGAAACCCTGGAACTGCTGGAGGAAGTCCTGCTCGGCTTCCAGGGCACCGTGCTGATGGTCAGCCACGATCGGGCCTTCCTCGACAACGTGGTGACCAGCACCCTGGTCTTCGAGGGCGAGGGCAAGGTTCGCGAATTCGTCGGTGGCTACCAGGACTGGCTGCGCCAAGGGGGCACGCCGCGCCTGCTCGGCGTGAGCGAGTCGAAGAGCGGCAAGGCCGAGCTGAATACCGCGCTGGCGCCCGCCGCCGAACCCGCGCCGGCTGCTGCGGCGCCGAGCGAGGCGCCGGCGAAGAAAAAGCTCAGCTACAAGTTGCAGCGCGAGCTGGAGGCTTTGCCCGGGCAGATCGACGCGGTCGAGGCGGAGCTGGCGGGTGTCCAGGAAACCATCGCGCAGCAGGATTTCTATCTGCGCCCGCAGGACGAGCAGCGCGAAACCCTGGCGCGGCTGGACGCGTTGCAGCAGGAACTCGATGCCTTGCTCGAGCGCTGGGCCGAACTGGAAGACTGATCTATCTCGAAAAAGTGAGCTGCATCAATGTGATAGCGGCTCATCTCGATGATCCTTGCGGGCCTTGCCGGCGGTGGGTGCAGTCCCCCGTCGGTCCCTCTGGCTGGCGTCATTGACGGGCCGGCCGTCTCCCGAGAAAGGATCAGTCCATGGCAATCGAGTACCGCATCACGCTGGACGACCAGCATCAGCTCAACTATCGCATCGAGCTGGAGCGGCACTACGACCCGCAGGCGGCTGCCGCAGCGCCGCGCTGGACGCGCCTGGAACACAATCGCTGCAGCAACTGCCCGCTCGATCGCGAACGCTACAGCCATTGTCCGGCGGCGGTCGACCTGCATGGGGTGATCGAGGATTTCCGCAACCTGCCGGCGTTCCGCAAGGCCGGCATCTGCGTGCGCACGCCGGAGCGCGAGTACATCAAGCAGGCGGGCCTGGAGGAAGGACTGCGCGCGCTG
Organism: Pseudomonas sp. 203-8; assembly: GCF_020708595.1. Lineage (NCBI taxonomy): Bacteria > Pseudomonadati > Pseudomonadota > Gammaproteobacteria > Pseudomonadales > Pseudomonadaceae > Pseudomonas > Pseudomonas sp. 203-8. The sequence continues at coordinate 193,904 of NZ_JAJFDF010000004.1, forward strand.
ATCGGCTTGATCATGGCCAGCAGCGCCTGTCCGCTGCTGGCGCCGCTGAGGCCGATGGCCATGCAGCACCTGCCGTTCGCCAGCAACCAGGAGTTCGTGCTGCGGGTGGTGCCGCTGTACCTGATGCGCCAGTACTTCAACTTCCGCGAGGGGCGGCATGCCGATTGGGAACTGAAAGGGCTGGTGCGGCTGTTCCAGCAGTTGCAACTGGTCAACCAGGCGTTCTGGCAGCGAATCCACGACACCTGTGTCAGCGATTCCAACCTGAAGGCGTTCCTGACCTTCTTCTCGCTGTCGTCGAGCATCAGCTATTCGCTGGAAACCCAGTTGCAGAAGATCCGCCCGCTGGTGATGAGCGCCGAGGAAACGCCCGGCTGAGGCGCAGGCCCCGGCCGAGCGGGGAGAGATCAGGCTTTCTTCAGGTGCACCGCGAGCACGTCGCAGGGCGCGCCGTGCAGCACGTCGTTGGCAGTGGAACCGAGCAGCAGCGCCAGGCCGTGGCGACCGTGGCTGCCGACCACGATCAGGTCGCAGGCCTGTTCCGCGGCGAGGCGGTGGATTTCCTGGCGCGGTTGCCCGTAGACCAGGTGGCGCTGCTCGCTGCCGAGGTCCGGATAGCGTACGGCGAAGGCATCCAGGCGTTCACGGGCCTGGTCGAACTGCTGCTGCTGCAACATCGACAGGTCCATCGGCACGTCCCCACCGAAGGCCATGGCCATGGGCTCGACCACATGCACCACCGAGAGCCGGGCCTGGTTGCTGGTGGCCAGGGCCGCCGCACGCTTCATCACCGGGTCGCATTCGTCGGTCAGGTCGACGGCGACCAGAATGTGTTGATAGGGCATGAACGTCTCCTCCCAGAAGGGGATAGTGTTTTCATTATGGACTTTCGCGCCGCGCGTGGAACCTGTTCCGTTGCGCTGGGCAAAAAGCTGCTCCGCCGTGGTCGCATTCGCCTGTAAACTGCGCCTCCCTTGGCGACTGCGACCGATCCTGCCTGCGCGCGCGGATCGAGGCAAATGCCTTAACCGTTTTTCGAGTGTCCGTTCCTTATGACCACTTGGCTGGTGATCCTGCTGCTGGCTGTCATGCTCAGTCCCCTGGCCTGGCTGATGCCGTCCAACAGGCAGCGCGGCAAGATGGCCCTGCGCCTCGAGGCGCGCCGTCTCGGCCTGGCCATGCAGCTCGCGCGCCAGGATTGGCCGCATTGGCTGGAGAGCGCTCCGCCGACGTCCTGCGCGCAGTTCCACTGCCCGCGCCGACGCGGCCGGGAGGCCTGGTGCTATTGGCAGAATACCCCGGGCCAGTGGCTGAACCAGTGGCGCGAGCCGTGCGCGGACGATGAGTTGCTGGACGCCCTGCGCAGCCTCCCCGGGGATGTCTACAAGGTGGAGGCGACCGCCCAGTTCCTTGCCCTGTATTGGGGCGAGCGCGGCGATAGCGCCGACCTCGGGCGCATCGCCGAGTTTCTCCGCCAGCGCGCCTGAGGCGGCGCGCCGAGGTTCATTGGTTGCGCGCGGCATACAGCGCGGCGACCTTCTCCAGGCCATCGATGATCCGGTCTGCATTCTTGTTGACCAGGAACGGCACGCTGTTCTGGTTGTAGTTGCGCAGGGACTTCTCGATGTAGTGCCACTTGATCGCCACGCTGCGCAGCGCCCTGGCGATCTCCTCGTCGTTCTGCGGCGCCTGCTGCAGCTTCAACAGGTTGACCGAAAAGCGGCTGGCCAGGTCGTCCAGTGGACGCTCCTCGCCGCCGCCGAAGAAGCTGGCGCCCACCGACGCGTTGCGCGAGGCATAGTCCAGAGCAATGTCCTGCATCAGCAGGCTCTGTTCGCGGCTCTGCTCGGTGAGCGTCGGCACCGTGGCGGCGTTTTCCCGTTGCAGGCTGCGATACAACTGGCCGCCGAGGTCCATCAGTTGCTGGTTGCGTCGTGCCAGGTCGGCGACCGGTTGCAGGTCGCTGTAGCCCTTGTTGCGCACCGCGCCGGTCAGCTTGTCGAGGTCTTGCGCATAGTCCCGCCATTGCTCGCGAAGCTGGCCCAGCAGGCGCCGGGATTCGCTGCCGTTCACGCCGTCGAGTCGCTGCAGGCGGGCTTCCGCCGTCTGCGCCGAGCTTTCGATCAGGCTGGCGTAGCGTTGATCGCCTTCCTGGCCGACGTACATGAAGAAGGCGTTCAGGGATTTCTGCGTGGCGAGCCGCATCTGGTGCAGGGCGAGCAGGTCATCGGCGGTCCCTGCCGCGAAGACGGGGAGGCTCAGCAGGCCGAGCAGGGCCAGACAAAGAGTGAACGGACGGCAGATCATGGGTTCCATCTCCATGTGGCCCTGGAGGCCTTCTTGTTGTTCTTTTGTAACGGCCCGTGGCCGATCATGCATGGCGATCTGCGGCGACTCTAGCCTGCCTTTCCGCACCGGGACAAGCGCCCACGGCGCCGATCATCGAACATCTGAATGGTCCGACAGAGGCTGGCTGAATGGCCCTGCGCAGAGGGCCTGGAGGAGGGCAGGTGTTTTCCGGATGGCTGATTGACAATTCCCGGCTTTTGCCGGAATGTGTGCGCACCCAAGTCAAACGGGCGTATGAATCGAGCGTTTGCCTCGCGCAGGCCTCGACAATAGAGACCCGGTTATCGCGTCGGCGGGTGTGCCGAAGGGTTTGGGACTATGCTCGGCGGTTGCCGAAAGGGTCCCGACACGGCGTCCGATGTGTAAGTTCAAGCTTCCATAATAGCGTGGAGATCAGTTGATGATTTACCAAGGTAAAGCCATCACGGTTAAGCCTCTTGAGGGCGGCATCGTCGAGTTGAATTTCGATCTCAAGGGCGAGTCCGTCAACAAGTTCAACCGTCTCACCCTCAGTGAGTTGCGTGCGGCAGTCGATGCGATCAAGGCCGATGCATCGGTCAAGGGCGTGATCGTGACCAGCGGCAAGGACGTGTTCATCGTTGGTGCCGACATCACCGAGTTCGTTGACAACTTCCAGCTGCCCGACGAGGAACTGATGGCGGGCAACCTCGAAGCCAACAAGATCTTCAGCGACTTCGAAGACCTGGACGTACCCACCGTTGCCGCGATCAACGGCATCGCCCTCGGCGGCGGCCTGGAGATGTGCCTGGCCGCGGACTTCCGCGTGATGAGCGCGACCGCCAAGGTCGGCCTGCCGGAAGTCAAGCTGGGCATCTACCCGGGCTTCGGCGGCACCGTCCGCCTGCCGCGCCTGATCGGCTGCGATAACGCCGTCGAGTGGATCGCCTCGGGCAAGGAAAACAAGGCCGAGGACGCCCTGAAGGTCGGCGCCGTCGACGCCGTGGTCGCTCCCGAGCAACTGCAGGCCGCTGCCCTCGACCTGGCCAAGCGCGCCGTCGCCGGTGAGCTGGACCACAAGGCACGGCGCCAGCCGAAGCTGGAAAAGCTGAAGCTGAATGCAATCGAGCAGATGATGGCCTTCGAAACCGCCAAGGGCTTCGTCGCCGGCCAGGCCGGTCCGAACTACCCGGCGCCGGTGGAAGCCATCAAGAGCATCCAGAAGGCCGCCAACTTCGGCCGCGACAAGGCGCTGGAAGTCGAAGCCGCCGGCTTCGTCAAGCTGGCCAAGACCTCCGTCGCGCAGAGCCTGATCGGCCTGTTCCTGAATGACCAGGAACTGAAGAAGAAAGCCAAGAAATACGACGAAGTCGCCAAAGACGTGAAACTGGCCGCCGTGCTCGGCGCCGGCATCATGGGCGGCGGCATCGCCTATCAGTCGGCGCTCAAGGGCACCCCGATCCTGATGAAGGATATCCGCGAAGAGGGTATCCAGATGGGCCTGAACGAGGCCGCCAAGCTGCTCGGCAAGCGCGTCGAGAAGGGTCGCCTGACCCCGGCGAAGATGGCCGAGGCGCTCAATGGCATCCGTCCGACCATGTCCTATGGCGACTTCGGCAACGTCGACATCGTCGTCGAAGCCGTCGTCGAGAACCCCAAGGTCAAGCAAGCCGTGCTCGCCGAAGTGGAAGGCGCGGTGAAGGAAGACGCGATCATCGCCTCCAACACCTCGACCATCTCCATCAGCCTGCTGGCCCAGGCGCTGAAGCGTCCGGAAAACTTCTGCGGCATGCATTTCTTCAACCCGGTGCACATGATGCCGCTGGTGGAAGTGATCCGTGGCGAGAAGACCGGTGAAACCGCCATCGCCACCACCGTCGCCTACGCCAAGAAGATGGGCAAGAGCCCGATCGTGGTCAACGATTGCCCCGGCTTCCTGGTCAACCGCGTGCTGTTCCCGTACTTCGGCGGCTTCGCCAAGCTGCTGAGCTTCGGCGTCGACTTCGTGCGCATCGACAAGGTGATGGAGAAGTTCGGCTGGCCCATGGGCCCGGCCTACCTGTCCGACGTGGTCGGCATCGACACCGGCCACCATGGCCGCGACGTCATGGCCGAGGGCTTCCCGGACCGCATGGCGGTCGAGGGCAAGACCGCCGTCGACGTGATGTACGAGGCCAACCGCCTGGGCCAGAAGAACGGCAAGGGCTTCTACGCCTACGAGACCGACAAGCGCGGCAAGCCGAAGAAGGTCACCGATCCGCAGGCCTACGAAGTGCTCAAGCCGATCGTGGTCGAGCAGCGCGAAGTGACCGACGAGGACATCGTCAACTTCATGATGATCCCGCTGTGCCTGGAAACCGTGCGTTGCCTGGAAGACGGCATCGTCGAGACCGCTGCCGAGGCCGATATGGGCCTGATCTACGGCATCGGCTTCCCGCCCTTCCGTGGTGGTGCTCTGCGCTACATCGATTCGATCGGTGTCGCCGAGTTCGTGGCCCTGGCCGACAAGTACGCCGAGCTGGGCGCGCTGTACCACCCGACCGCGAAGCTGCGTGAAATGGCCAAGAACGGTCAGAAATTCTTCGGTTAATCGCGGAACGACTAGAGCGAGAGTGAATTTATGAGCCTGAATCCGAGAGACGTCGTCATTGTCGACTTCGGCCGCACCCCGATGGGTCGTTCCAAGGGTGGCATGCACCGCAACACCCGCGCCGAGACCATGTCGGCGCACCTGATCAGCAAGTTGCTGGAGCGTAACCCGAAGGTCGACCCGGCCGAAGTGGAAGACGTGATCTGGGGCTGCGTCAACCAGACCCTGGAGCAGGGCTGGAACATCGCGCGCATGGCGTCGCTGATGACCCAGATCCCGCACACCAGCGCCGCGCAGACCGTCAGCCGCCTGTGCGGTTCGTCGATGAGCGCGCTGCACACCGCCGCCCAGGCGATCCAGACCGGCAATGGCGATGTATTCGTCATCGGCGGCGTGGAGCACATGGGCCACGTCGGCATGATGCATGGCGTCGACCCGAACCCGCACCTGTCCCTGTACGCCGCCAAGGCCTCGGGCATGATGGGCCTGACTGCGGAAATGCTCGGCAAGATGCACGGTATCAGCCGTGAGGCGCAGGACAAGTTCGGTGCGCGTTCGCACCAACTGGCCTGGAAGGCCACCCAGGAAGGCAAGTTCAAGGACGAGATCATCCCGATGGAAGGGTATGACGAGAACGGTTTCCTGAAAGTCTTCGACTTCGACGAGACCATTCGTCCGGAAACCACCGTCGAGACCCTGGCCGAGTTGAAGCCGGCGTTCAATCCGAAAGGCGGCACCGTGACCGCGGGGACCTCCTCGCAGATCACCGACGGTGCCTCCTGCATGATCGTGATGTCGGCCCAGCGCGCCCAGGACCTGGGCATCCAGCCGATGGCGGTGATCCGCTCCATGGCCGTGGCGGGTGTCGACCCGGCGATCATGGGCTACGGCCCGGTGCCGTCGACCAACAAGGCGCTCAAGCGTGCCGGCCTGACCATCGCCGACATCGATTTCGTCGAACTCAACGAAGCCTTCGCCGCCCAGGCCCTGCCGGTGCTGAAGGACCTCAAGCTGCTCGACAAGATGGACGAGAAGGTCAACCTCCACGGCGGCGCCATTGCCCTGGGTCACCCGTTCGGTTGCTCCGGTGCGCGCATTTCCGGCACCCTGTTGAACGTGATGAAGCAGAACGGCGGTACCCTTGGCGTGTCCACCATGTGCGTGGGCCTGGGACAGGGTATCACCACCGTCTTCGAGCGCGTCTAAGCGTTCGTCGAAGGGGAAAGCCGGGGCCTCGTGCCCCGGCTTTCGTTTTTCAGTGTCAGTCGTTTCCGGCTGCATCGAGCGAATGACGCCCCGGGAGCGCGGGTTTGCCTATTGTGCGATCCGTGCCTATACCGGGCTGTTGTATGTCGGCATTGTGCCGTTGTTTTCCGATTTTCGAGACAAGGTAAGGAACATGGACCTGCAGGCTGGGCTCTATCGTCATTACAAGGGACAGAACTACCGGGTCCTGGGTGTCGCGCGGCATTCGGAGACGGAAGAGGCGCTGGTGATCTACCAGGCGCTGTACGGCGAATTCGGTCTCTGGGTGCGTCCGCTGGAGATGTTCACCGAGGCCGTGGAGGTCGATGGCGAGTGGGTGCCGCGCTTCGTCCTGGTGAGTCCCGAGGCCGATCCCCTGGGCTTGCAGAAAGCTCCCGGCGGGGAAGACCGCGCTTGACCTTGGCTCGTTCGCCACTATATATAGCGGTGCCGCGCTAGTCGCTCCCTTCTTTATATTCATCTTTTCGACGCAGGAACCTTCCGATCCATGGGTAAATCGCTGGTCATCGTGGAATCCCCGGCCAAGGCCAAGACCATCAACAAGTACCTGGGTAGCCAGTACGTGGTGAAGTCGAGCATCGGCCACATCCGTGACCTGCCCACCAGTGGTTCGTCGAGTTCCAAGGAGCCGGCGGCCAAGGGCCGCAAGAGCGCCTCCGAGGCGCCGGCGCTGTCACCGAAGGAGAAGGCCAGGCGCCAACTGGTCTCGCGCATGGGGGTCGACCCCGAGCATGGCTGGAAGGCCAAGTACGAGATCCTGCCCGGCAAGGAAAAGGTCATCGACGAGCTGCGCCGCCTGGCCAAGGACGCCGACACCGTCTATCTCGCGACCGACTTGGACCGCGAAGGGGAGGCCATCGCCTGGCACCTGCGGGAAGCCATCGGCGGCGACGAAAGCCGCTACAAGCGCGTGGTATTCAACGAAATCACCAAGAAGGCCATCCAGGAGGCCTTCTCCCAGCCCGGCGAGCTCGATATCAACCGGGTGAACGCCCAGCAGGCGCGGCGTTTCCTCGACCGCGTGGTCGGCTACATGGTCTCGCCGCTGCTCTGGCAGAAGATTGCCCGTGGGTTGTCCGCCGGCCGCGTGCAGTCGGTGGCGGTGAAGCTGGTGGTGGAGCGCGAACGCGAGATTCGCGCCTTCGTCCCGGAAGAGTACTGGGAAGTGCATGCCGACCTCGGTACCGCCAAGGGCGCCAACGTGCGCTTCGAGGTTACCCGTGAGAAGGGCGAGGCCTTCAAGCCGCTCAACGAAGCCCAGGCCATGGCGGCCCTGGAAAAGCTCAAGGCCTCGGCCTATAGCGTCGCCAAGCGCGAGGACCGGCCGACCTCCAGCCGACCCTCGGCGCCGTTCATCACTTCCACCCTGCAGCAGGCGGCGAGCAACCGCCTGGGCTTCGGGGTGAAGAAGACCATGATGATGGCCCAGCGTCTCTACGAGGCCGGCTACATCACCTACATGCGTACCGACTCGACCAACCTGTCGGCCGATGCCATTGGCATGGTCCGCGGTTTCATCGAGGACGAGTTCGGCCAGAAGTACCTGCCGGGCAAGGCCAACGTCTACTCGAGCAAGGAGGGCGCCCAGGAAGCGCACGAGGCGATCCGTCCTTCCGACGTCAACCTCAAGCCGACCCAGCTGTCCGGCATGGAGCGTGACGCCGAGCGCCTGTACGACCTGATCTGGCGCCAGTTCGTGGCGTGCCAGATGACCCCGGCCGAATACCTCTCGACCAGCGTGAGCGTCACCGCCGGCGATTTCGAGCTGCGCGCCAAGGGCCGCATCCTCAAGTTCGACGGTTATACCCGGGTACTGCCGCAGCAGAGCAAGCCGGGCGAGGACGACGTCCTGCCGGAAATGAAGGAAGGCGAGAACCTCAAGCTGATCAAGCTCGATCCGAGCCAGCACTTCACCAAGCCGCCGGCGCGCTACTCCGAAGCGAGCCTGGTCAAGGAACTGGAGAAGCGCGGTATCGGCCGCCCCTCGACCTACGCGGCGATCATCTCCACCATCCAGGAGCGCGGCTACGTAACCACCCACAACCGCCGCTTCTATGCGGAGAAGATGGGCGACATCGTCACCGATCGGCTCAACGAGAGCTTCGCCAACCTGATGGACTACGGTTTCACCGCCGGGATGGAGGAGCATCTCGACGACGTGGCCCAGGGCGAGCGCGACTGGAAGCACCTGCTCGACGAGTTCTACGGCGATTTCAAGAAGAAGCTCGAGGTGGCCGAAGTCAGCGAGAAGGGGATGCGCGCCAACCAGCCGACCCTGACCAACATTCCCTGCCGCGAGTGCGGCCGGCCGATGATGATTCGTACCGCCTCCACCGGCGTGTTCCTCGGCTGCTCGGGCTACAGCCTGCCGCCGAAGGAGCGTTGCAAGGCGACCGTCAACCTGATTCCCGGCGACGAGATCGCCGCGGACGACGAGGGCGAGTCCGAGTCGCGGGTGTTGCGTGGCAAGCATCGCTGCCCGATCTGCAGTACCGCGATGGACGCCTACCTGCTGGACGAGAAACACAAGCTGCATATCTGCGGCAACAACCCCGACTGTCCGGGCTACGAGATCGAGGAAGGCCAGTACCGGATCAAGGGCTACGAAGGGCCGAGCCTGGAATGCGACAAGTGTGGCAGCGAGATGCAGTTGAAAACCGGCCGTTTCGGCAAGTTCTTCGGTTGCACCAATCCGACCTGCAAGAACACCCGCAAGCTGCTGAAGAATGGCGAGGCGGCGCCGCCGAAGATGGACGCCATCCGCATGCCTGAATTGAAGTGCGAGAAGGTGGACGATATCTACGTGCTGCGCGACGGCGCTTCGGGCATGTTCCTGGCCGCCAGCCAGTTCCCGAAGAACCGCGAGACCCGCGCGCCGTTGGTGAGCGAGATCATCCCGCACAAGGCCGAGCTGGATCCCAAGTACCATTACCTCTGCGACGCTCCGCAGAAAGACCCGGACGGCCGTCCCGCGGTGATCCGTTTCAGCCGCAAGACCAAGGAGCAATACGTGCAGTCCGAGGTCGATGGCAAGCCCACCGGCTGGCGCGCCTTCTACGATGGCGGCAAGTGGAAGGTCGAAGACAAGCGCTGATGGATGGCGCGCCCGCTTGCATGGGGCGCGCTTATACTGCGCGAAGGCCGGGCGCTGACCTGGCCTGCGCTCCGCATTCCTTCCAGTTTTAATCGGGAGTACCGGCATGGCCCAAGAGCTTTATACCCGCACCAACCAGAAGCTGTATTTCGCCGGGTTGGCTCTGGAGGCCTGGAAGCGAGCCGATGCCGAGCGGGCGATGAATGCCCAGGCGATCATCCAGGGGGAGCGCGAGTCGGCGCTGTTCCACCTTTATGGCGCAGTGCTCGGTGTATGCCATGAGATCGCCGGTTACTACCGTCTGCCGCAGGCTGCCGCTCCTCGCGTGGATGCATTGCTGAATGCCGAAGTGCTGGCGGCCGCGCCCAGCCCCGAGCTGGCTGAACTGGTGGAGTTGGCGTCGCAGCCGGAAACCTGGCTGGGCCAGTTGCTGGGCGCCTACTCCGAGCTGTTCCTGCCGCCGCGACCGACCAAGGCAGCGAAGATCGACCCCAGCACGCCGTTGATCGTTGCCGTGAGTATCGACGAAGAAGCCCCCTTGCTTTCTCGCGAAACCCTCGAGGAATGGCGGCAGTCGCTGAAGCAATTGGTCCTGCGTTTTCGCGAGAGCCTGACGGAGCTGTAACGCCGTCGTCATTCGCCGATCAGCGGTAGGACATTTTCCTACCGTTCCACTCGGTTGATTTGCCAGCAAAAAAATTTAGCGGATGCCGTCCGGGCGCTCTGGAACCGCCGTTACAGGCGCGAGAGGGGAACCGGAAGGCGGATGCGGGCTAGGGATGCACTGGATGGGCTGTTACAATGTCGCGTCTTCGTAGAGAGCGTCTGTCATGCCAACATCCTTCCTTGAAATCGTAGAAATGCCCGACGGGCGCATCGTGCTGCGTCGCGCCGATGACGAGGAGGCGTTGGTGACTCTGGAGTTCTCCGGGGACGCGAAGAATTTCCTGCAAGGCCAGCATGTCGAAGTGGCCAAGGCCATGTTCAATGTCGGCGTGCAAATGGCCGGTCGTCTTGCCGAGGGCGAGATGGAACACGACGAAGGCCCCCGCGTCCTGCACTGAACGCTGTCCCCCGCCGTTTTTTCAACCCAGACGAATATTCAGGCTCTGTGCTTGGCCCAGTTGGGCGGCGCGGGACAGTTGCTTGCGCGCCGCCCGGCTCAGCGGTTCCAGCCAACTGACCACGGTGTGGCTGCGGCCCAGGCGCAAGGCCTCGCAACTGAGCGCCAGGGCAGCGGCGTTGTCCTTCGCCTGCAGTAGCAGGATGCGCTCGCGGTTCAGGCCGGCGCGGCGCAGCCATTCATGGGTCAGGCTCGCCGGCGGAGCGATCAGGGTCAGCCAGCGGGCATCCTGTTCCTCGCTGAGCTCGCGGAGAATCGGTGCGAGCAGGGTCAGGCAGTGCCCCGGCAGGCCGCTGAGCGAAAGTTCGCTAAAGGCAGCGGGTTCCTCGATGGAGGCACTGGAAGGGCTGTCGATGACATCGTCGAGCAAGGGTGCGCCGTTGCTGGCCCAGAACGCTTCCTGGAACAGTGGCAACTGGGCGCTGGGCAGCGAGTGGGAGGTCTGCATGGTATCTCCTGTCAGCGCCGGATCACGCCGACGCTCAAGCCTTCGATGATCAGTTCCTGCTCCTTCAGATCGACTTCGATCGGAGCGAACTCAGGGTTTTCCGCCAGCAGCCAGACCTTGCTGCCTTCGCGCTTGAAGCGTTTCACCGTGACCTCCTCGCCGATCCGCGCGACCACCACCTGGCCGTTGCGCGCTTCGCGGGTGACGTGGACGGCCAGCAGGTCGCCGTCGAGGATGCCGATGTCCTTCATGCTCATGCCGCGCACGCGCAACAGGTAGTCGGCGCGAGGATTGAAGAAGGCGGGATTGATACGGCAGGATTCCTCGATGTTCTGTTCGGCGAGGATCGGTGCGCCGGCGGCGACCCGTCCGATCACCGGCAGGCCCTCATCGTCGTTGGCGGCATGCGGTTCGAAGCCGGGAATGCGGATGCCGCGAGAGGCGCCCGGAGTCATTTCGATGGCGCCCTTGCGTGCCAGCGCCTTGAGGTGCTCCTCGGCGGCGTTCGGCGACTTGAAGCCGAGTTCCTGGGCGATTTCCGCCCGGGTCGGCGGAAAGCCGTGGTCTTCCAGGCAGCGCTTGATGAAGGAGAGGATCTCGGCTTGGCGGGGCGTCAGCTTCTGCATGTCGTCGCTCTGTGTTTTTATCCAGTGACTGGGATTATATACAGTGAGCGGGGCGTGGCAATGATTTTCCGCATGACATTTCGTCCTGCGTCACGATGAAGTTGGCCAGTGTCTTGCTTCCGTTTTTCGGGACTTCTCTGTAATTTTCCTGACTGGTGCGTCATCTGCCGCTTGACAAGGGATGTGGCTGAAACGTATGTTTCAAACAAGTGTTTGTCAGGCGGAGAAACCATGGCCCAGTCGGAAACCGTCGAACGCATTCTCGATGCGGCGGAACAGCTGTTCGCGGAAAAAGGCTTCGCCGAAACCTCGTTGCGTCTGATCACCAGCAAGGCCGGGGTCAACCTGGCGGCGGTGAATTATCACTTCGGTTCGAAGAAGGCGCTGATCCAGGCGGTGTTCTCGCGCTTCCTCGGGCCATTCTGCGCCAGCCTGGAAAAGGAGCTGGATCGTCGCCTGGCCAAGCCCGAGGCCCAGCACGCCACCCTGGAGGACCTCCTGCACCTGCTGGTGTCCCAGGCGATGGCGGTGAAGCCGCGCAGCGGCAACGACCTGTCGATCTTCATGCGCTTGCTCGGCCTGGCCTTCAGCCAGAGCCAGGGGCACCTGCGCAAGTACCTGGAAGAGGTCTACGGCAAGGTCTTCCGGCGCTACATGCTGCTGGTCAACGAGGCGGCGCCGAAGCTGCCGCCCATCGAGCTGTTCTGGCGCGTGCACTTCATGCTCGGCGCGGCCGCCTTCAGCATGTCGGGGATCAAGGCCCTGCGGGCGATGGCGGAAACCGATTTCGGCGTGAACACTTCCACCGAGCAGGTGATGCACCTGATGGTGCCGTTCTTCGCCGCCGGCATGCGCGCCGAGAGCGGCATCGACGATCCGCTGCTGGCCGGGGCGCAACTGCGCCCGCGGAACAAGACGCCCGCCAAGGCCTGATCGCAGACGGCGCCCGAGGGTGCCGTTTTCCTTTCTCCTTTCTCTGTGCTCCGGGCGGAACTCCATGCGCCGGGCCGGCTCCATTGGCAGGCGCGCGGTACTGCCTCGGGGCTTAAGTCTTTCTGCCGGGTGCAGTACAGTGTGCGCTGTCTGAGGCCCGTGACGGCGGGCTTCGCTGATTTCCAGGCCATAGGACTCTTCATGCAAGGCTCTCTGATGCTCGACATCGGCGGCACCTGGCTGACCGCCGAGGACCGCCAAATCCTGCGCCACCCCGAGGTGGGCGGGCTGATCATCTTCGCTCGCAACATCGAGCATCCTGCCCAGGTTCGCGAACTGTGTGCGGCCATTCGCGCCATCCGTCCCGACCTGTTGCTGGCCGTCGACCAGGAAGGAGGGCGCGTGCAGCGCCTGCGCCAGGGCTTCGTGCGCCTGCCGGCGATGCGCGCGATCGCCGACAACCCCAATGCCGAAGAGCTGGCCGAGCACTGTGGCTGGTTGATGGCGACCGAGGTGCAGGCGGTAGGCCTCGACCTGAGTTTCGCGCCGGTGCTGGATCTCGATCACCAGCGCAGCGCCGTGGTCGGTAGCCGCGCCTTCGAGGGCGACCCGGAGCGTGCCGCGCTGCTTGCCGGTGCTTTCATTCGCGGCATGCATGCCGCCGGGATGGCCGCCACCGGCAAGCATTTTCCCGGTCACGGCTGGGCCGAGGCCGATTCCCATGTGGCGATTCCCGAAGACGCGCGCAGTCTCGAGGAAATCCGGCGCAGCGACCTGGTTCCGTTCGCCCGCCTGGCCGGACAGCTCGACGCGCTGATGCCGGCCCATGTCATCTATCCGCAGGTCGACCCGCAGCCCGCCGGCTTTTCCCGGCGCTGGTTGCAGGAGATCCTGCGCGGCGAGCTGAAGTTCGACGGGGTGATATTCAGCGACGACCTGTCGATGGCCGGCGCCCATGTGGTCGGCGACGCCGCCAGCCGCATCGAGGCCGCCCTGGCCGCGGGCTGCGACATGGGCCTGGTGTGCAACGACCGGGCTTCCGCCGAGCTGGCCCTGGCTGCCCTGCAACGCCTGAAGGTGACCCCGCCGTCGCGTCTGCAACGCATGCGTGGCAAGGGCTACGCGAATACCGACTATCGCCAGCAGCCGCGCTGGCTGGAAGCACTGTCCGCGTTGCGCGCCGCGCAACTGATTGATTGAGGGAGCTGTCGATGAGTGTCTACGCGATTATCGGAGGAACCGGCCTGACCCAGCTGGAAGGGCTGACGCTGAGCGAGTCCCTGCCGATCGAAACGCCGTATGGCGCGCCGTCCGCGCCGCTCCAGCGTGGCCGCTACGCCGGGCGCGAGGTGCTGTTCCTGGCACGTCACGGTCATCCGCACCGCTTCCCGCCGCACCAGGTGAACTACCGCGCCAATCTCTGGGCGCTGAAGCAGGCGGGTGCCGAGGCGGTGATCGCGGTCAACGCGGTGGGTGGCATCCATGCGGCGATGGGAACGGGGCACCTGTGCGTGCCGCACCAGTTGATCGACTACACCTCGGGACGCGAGCACACCTATTTCGCCGGCGATATCGAGCATGTCACCCATATCGACTTCAGCCACCCCTATGACGAGCCGTTGCGCCAGCGCCTGATCGAGGCGTTGCGTGCGTTGGGGCTGGCGCACAGCAGCCATGGGGTCTACGCCTGCACCCAAGGGCCGCGCCTGGAAACGGTGGCGGAAATCGTCCGGTTGGAGCGGGACGGCAACGATATCGTCGGCATGACCGGCATGCCCGAGGCGGCACTGGCCCGCGAGCTGGACCTGCCCTACGCCTGCCTGGCGCTGGTGGTCAATCCCGCGGCGGGCAAGTCGGCGGGGATCATCACCATGGCCGAAATCGAACAGGCGTTGCACGATGGCATCGGCAAGGTGCGCGAGGTGTTGGCGCGGGTCCTGGCCGGCTAGGCGGCCATCGCAACGAAAAAAAGGCCGCTATTGCGGCCTTTTTCGCTATTGCGCAGGAGGTGCGGCGTCGAAGCCGCCTTCGACGGGGGGCGCGTCCGCCGGTGCCTGCTGTTCTTCCATTTCCATGGGATTGGGGGCGGCGGGACGGGCGCCGACCGGCACCACCTTGATCAGGATGCCCAGGCTCGGATGGTCGAGATAGGTCAGTTCGCCATTCTTCAGCCGCGTGCCCTGCCTGATGTGCTGGCTGCCGGCGAGGAAACCGTCGTCGCCGAAGCGATTGACCCAGAAATCGGCCTCCATGTCGACGAAGCGCACCTGGCTGAGGGTCAGCGTACCTTCCACCGGGAAATGATGATCCTGTTCCTGGCCTTCGCTGAGGGCGATCTTCACCGGGGTCTCGCCGATGTCCTGGCGCCAGGCCTTGTGCAGCAGCACGGTGTAGCCGTTGTCCTGGCTGAGCTTGGCGAGCTGGTTGTCGAGCGCGGTGGCGCGCAGGGCGTCGCTGGCCAGCGGCTGTGCGCCGGTGGCCCAGTCGTCCGGGGCCGGCTGGCTGGACGGCACGGCATCGCCGGCCTGGCGGAACACCACCAGTTCCACCTGGTAGGGACCGCCGGCGAATGCCGCGGGGGCGGCCAGTGAGAGCAGCAGGGCAAGGCAACGGAACAAGCGCATAGGCTAATCCTTAGGTGGTTTGCGGTGTCAGGCGCTCGAACAGCGCCTCCAGGGTATTGAAGCGTTCTTCCGGTCGTTCCATGGGCACCTGGAAGCGGAACAGGGTTGCGCCTTCGAACTTGTAGCGGTTCGGTTGGCCCTGGATCAGCTTGATCAATACCAGCGGGTCGACCTGGGTATCGGCGGCGAATTCTATACGACCGCCCTGCGGTCCGGCATCGACCTTGAGTATTCCAAGTTTTTCCGCCTGCAGTTTCAGAAGGGTCAGGCGCATCAGGTTCTTCGCCGGATCGGGCAGGAGCCCGAAGCGGTCGATCATCTCCACCTGCAACTCGCGCAAACCTTCCTCGTCAGGGGCGTTGGCGATGCGCTTGTAGAGGATCAGCCGGGCATGCACGTCGGGCAGGTAATCCTCGGGGATCAGCGCAGGCACCCGCAGGTTGACCTCCGGCCCGCCGCCCAGTGGCTGCTCGAGGTTCGGTTGCTCGCCCTTGCGGATGGCCTTCACCGCCCGTTCGAGCATTTCCATGTAGAGGGTGAAGCCGACCGCCTGGATCTGCCCGCTCTGGCCGTCGCCGAGCAACTCGCCGGCGCCGCGGATCTCCAGGTCGTGGGTGGCGAGGACGAAGCCGGCGCCCAGGTCCTGGGCGTTGGCGATGGCTTCCAGGCGTTTCTCGGCGTCCGGGGTCATCTGACGGCGCGGCGGTGTCAGCAGGTAGGCGTAGGCCTGGTGGTGGCTGCGACCGACGCGGCCGCGCAACTGGTGCAACTGGGCCAGGCCGAACTTGTCGGCGCGCTCGATGAGGATGGTGTTGGCGCTGGGCACGTCGATGCCGGTCTCGATGATGGTCGAGGCCACCAGCACGTTGAAGCGCTTGTGGTAGAAGTCGCTCATCACCTGTTCCAGCTCGCGCTCGTGCATCTGTCCGTGGCCGATGCCGATGCGCGCCTCCGGGACCAGTTCGGCTAGGTCGCGGGCGCACTTCTCGATGGTCTTCACTTCGTTGTGCAGATAGTACACCTGGCCGCCGCGCAGCAGTTCGCGGAGCAGCGCTTCCTTGATCACCGCGTTCTGCTGCTCCATGACGAAGGTGCGCACCGACAGGCGGCGCGCCGGCGGCGTGGCGATGATGGACAGGTCGCGCATGCCGGAGACGGCCATGTTCAGGGTCCGCGGGATCGGCGTGGCGGTGAGGGTGAGGATGTCCACTTCGCTGCGCAGGGCCTTGAGCTGCTCCTTCTGGCGCACCCCGAAGCGGTGTTCCTCGTCGATCACGACCAACCCCAGGTTGGCGAACTTCACGTCTTCCTGGAGCAGCTTGTGGGTCCCGATGAGGATGTCGATCTTGCCTTCGGCCAGTAGCCGCGCAGCGTTCTCGACTTCCTTGGCGCTCTTGAAGCGGCTCATCACCTCGACGCTCACCGGCCAGTCGGCGAAGCGGTCGCGGAAGCTGTTGTAGTGCTGCTGGGCGAGCAGGGTGGTGGGCACCAGCACCGCCACCTGCTTGCCGCTATGCACGGCGACGAACGCCGCGCGCATCGCCACTTCGGTCTTGCCGAAGCCGACGTCGCCGCAGACCAGGCGGTCCATGGGCCTGGGCGCGAGCATATCGGCGACCACCGCCTCTATGGCGCTTTGCTGGTCCGGCGTCTCCTCGAACGGGAAGCCGGCCGAGAAGGTCGCGTAGTCGGCCTGCGGATCCTTGAACGCGAAGCCTTCGCGGGCGGCGCGGCGGGCGTAGATGTCGAGCAGCTCGGCGGCGACGTCGCGGACCTGCTCGGCGGCCTTGCGCTTGGCCTTCTGCCAGGTTTCCGAGCCGAGCCGGTGCAACGGCGCCAGGGCGTCGTCGGCGCCGGTGTAGCGGGCGATCAGGTGCAGGTTGGCGACCGGCACGTAGAGCTTGGCGTCCTCGGCGTATTGCAGCATGAGGAATTCCGCCTGCTGGTTGTCCACCTCGAGGGTGATCAGGCCCAGGTAGCGGCCGACGCCATGGTCGATGTGCACCACCGGCGCGCCTTCGCGCAGCTCGGTGAGGTTCTTGATCACCGCGTCGCCGCCGTCGCGGGTCTTTTCCCGGCGCCGGCGCTGCATGACGCGCTGGCCGAACAGCGGGCTTTCGGCGACCAGGGCGAGGGCCGGATGGTCCAGCAGCAGGCCCTCGTCCAGCGGCGCGATGCTGATCGCCAGGCGTGCCTGGCTGGCGAGGAAGGCCGGCCAGCCGTCGACTTCCTCGGGGCGCAGCTTCAGTCGGGCCAGCAGCTCCAGCAGGACTTCCCGGCGTCCGGCCGATTCGGCGCAGAACAGTACGCGGCCGGGGAACTCCTCGATGAACCGGCGCAGCGCGGCCAGCGGCTCGGCGGTCTTGGCTTCGATCGCCAGGTTCGGCAGCGGCAGGGCCGGGAAGCGCTCGCGCCCGACGCCCGGCTCGACGTCCTCCTGGCTGGCGACCACCCGTGGCCAGTTCTTCAGCCGGGCGAAGCAGTCTTCCACCGGAAGGAACACTTCCGCCGGCGGCAGCAATGGCCGTTCCGGATCGACCCGGCGGTCCTCGTAGCGGCTGCGTACGTCATTCCAGAACTGCTCCGCGGCCTGTTCGATGCCGGGCAGGGAGAACACCTGGGTGTCTTGCGGCAGGTAGTCGAAGAGGGTCGCGGTTTCCTCGAAGAACAGCGGCAGGTAGTACTCGATTCCCGAGGGTGTCAAACCGCTGGCGAGGTCCTGGTAGATCGGGCAGCGCCGGTAGTCGACGTCGAAGCGCTCGCGGAAGCGGCCGCGGAAGCCGGTGACCGCTTCCTTGTTCAGGGGGAATTCGCGTGCCGGCAGCAGGCGGATCGACTCGACCTTGTCGATGGAGCGCTGGGTCTCCGGGTCGAAGGTGCGCAGGGTCTCGATCTCGTCGTCGAACAGGTCGATACGGAAGGGCAACTCGCTGCCCATCGGGAACAGGTCGATCAGCGCGCCGCGGACGGCGAACTCGCCGTGCTCGTAGACCGTGTCGACGCAGCGGTAGCCGGCGCCTTCCAGGCGCAGGCGCATCCGCTCGACGTCGAGTTTCTGGCCGACGTCGAGGACCAGGCTGCTGCCGAGCAGGAAGCGGGTCGGCGCCAGGCGGTGCAAGGCGGTGGAGATCGGCACCACCAGCACGCCGTGCTTGAGCTGCGGCAACTGGTAGAGGGCGGCGATGCGCTGGGAAATGATGTCCTGGTGCGGCGAAAAGACGTCGTAGGGCAGGGTTTCCCAATCGGGGAAATGCAATACCGGCAGGTCGGGGGCGAAGAACCGCAGTTCCTGTTCCAGGCGTTCGGCATTCTGGCTGTCGGCGGTCAGCAGCAGGGTGAAGCGCTTGGCGGAACTGGCGGCCTCGGCGACAGCCAGGCTCAGCGCGGCACCGGGGAGGTTGCCCCAGTGTTGCTTGCCGGCGCTGGCCGGCAGGCTGGGAAGACGCAGTACGGACACGGGCAAGCTGGGCTCCGGTCGGGAATTTGACCCGCCGGATTGTAACTTTCCCGACTGCTGGATGTCAGTCTTCCGACTGCTGCAGATTGCCGAGCCTGGCCGGCGCGGTCATAATGTAGCCCCTTTTTTCATCCCCTACATGTGGAAGGTATTGCCCGTGACTCAGAAGCCCGACCAGTGTCTCGGTGAATGGATCGATCGTGAAGCCATCGCGGAAGCCATGATCCCGCTGATTGGCCAGCTCTACCGCAATAACAATGTGGTGACCTCGATCCATGGCCGTGGTCTGATCAACCGCTCGGTGATCGCGATCATGAAGGCGCATCGTTTCGCCCGTCATCGCATGGCTGATGACGCCGAGCTGTCGGTTCACGAGACGTTCCCGATCCTCAAGGCGATGAGCGAGCTCAAGCTGGGCGCCGCTTCCGTCGATCTGGGCAAGATGGTCGCCAAGTTCAAGGCAGAAGGTAACGGCCGCAGCATCGAGGACTTCGTCAAGGCCGAGCTGGCCGAGGTGGTCGGCAAGCAGAACGGCGATGCCCGCGAAGGCACCGACGTCGTGCTCTACGGCTTCGGCCGCATCGGCCGCCTGCTGGCGCGCATCCTGATCGAGAAGACCGGCGGCGGCGACGGCCTGCGCCTGCGCGCGATCGTCGTGCGCAAGGGTGCCGAGAACGACCTGGTCAAGCGGGCCAGCCTGCTGCGTCGGGACTCGGTGCACGGTCCGTTCGACGGCACCATCACCATCGACGAAGAAAACAACACGCTGACCGCCAACGGCAACCTGATCCAGGTGATCTACTCCAACGATCCAGCGTCGATCGACTACACCCAGTACGGCATCAAGAACGCCCTGCTGGTCGACAACACCGGCAAGTGGCGCGACGCCGAAGGCCTCGGCCAGCACCTGAAGTGCCCGGGGATCGATCGCGTGGTCCTTACCGCTCCGGGCAAGGGTGCGCTGAAGAACATCGTGCACGGTATCAACCACACCGACATCGGCGCCGACGACAAGATCATCTCGGCCGCCTCCTGCACCACCAACGCCATCGTGCCGGTGCTGAAGGCCGTCAACGACCAGTACGGCATCGTCAACGGTCACGTCGAGACCGTTCACTCGTACACCAACGACCAGAACCTGATCGACAACTTCCACAAGGGCAGTCGTCGTGGCCGCAGCGCGCCGCTGAACATGGTGATCACCGAGACCGGTGCCGCCACCGCCGCGGCCAAGGCCCTGCCGGTACTGAAAGGCAAGCTGACCGGCAATGCGATCCGTGTGCCGACGCCGAACGTGTCCATGGCGATCCTCAACCTGAACCTGGAAAAGGCCACCACCCGCGAAGAGATCAACGAGTACCTGCGCCAGATGGCCATGCACTCGGACCTGCAGAAGCAGATCGACTTCGTCAGCTCCCAGGAAGTGGTTTCCACCGACTTCGTCGGTTCGCGCCATGCCGGCGTGGTGGACGCCGAGGCGACCATCTGCAACGACAACCGTGTCGTCCTGTACGTGTGGTACGACAACGAGTTCGGCTACAGCTGCCAGGTAGTGCGCGTGATGGAAGACATGGCTGGGGTCAACCCGCCGGCCTTCCCGCGTTGATGCGCAAGGCGTAGAGGAAAACGGGAGCTCTCGGGCTCCCGTTTTTCATTTCTGTGGATAACCAGAACAAGAAACTACTCACTTCGATTTAGGGTTTTTCAATGGATGGTCAACATCTGCACCAGGGCGAGCTGAAGCGTGGCCTGAAGAATCGCCACATCCAGTTGATCGCGCTGGGCGGGGCGATCGGCACCGGGCTGTTCCTCGGCTCGGCGGGCGTCATCAAGACGGCCGGCCCGTCGATGATCCTCGGTTACGCCATTGGCGGCTTCATCGCCTTCCTGATCATGCGCCAGCTCGGCGAGATGATCGTCGAGGAGCCGGTGGCCGGCTCCTTCAGTCACTTCGCACACAAGTACTGGGGCGGATTCGCCGGTTTCCTTTCCGGCTGGAACTACTGGGTGCTGTACATCCTGGTGGGCATGTCGGAGCTGACCGCGGTGGGCAAGTACATCCAGTATTGGTGGCCGGACGTGCCGACCTGGGCGACGGCGGCGGCGTTCTTCGTGCTGATCAACGCGATCAACCTGGCCAACGTGAAAGCCTTCGGCGAGACCGAGTTCTGGTTCGCGATCATCAAGGTAGCGGCGATCGTCGGCATGATCCTGCTCGGTATCTACCTGCTGGTCGGCGGCGGTGGCGGACCGCAAGCCTCGGTGAGCAACCTGTGGGACCGCGGCGGCTTCTTCCCCAACGGTCTCAGCGGCCTGGTGATGACCCTGGCGATCATCATGTTCTCCTTCGGGGGGCTGGAGTTGGTGGGTATCACCGCCGCCGAGGCGTCCGAGCCGCGGAAGGTGATCCCGAAGGCGATCAACCAGGTGATCTACCGGATCCTGATCTTCTATATCGGCGCCCTGGCGGTGCTGCTCTCGCTGTATCCATGGGACCAGTTGGTGGAGACCATCAACGCTTCCGGCGACGACTACAGCGGCAGCCCGTTCGTGCAGATCTTCTCGTTGATCGGCAGCGGCACCGCGGCCAACATCCTCAACTTCGTAGTACTCACCGCGGCATTGTCGGTCTACAACAGCGGCGTCTACTGCAACAGCCGGATGCTCTACGGCCTGGCCGCCCAGGGTGACGCGCCGAAGGTGCTGATGTCGGTGGACCGCCGGGGCGTGCCGGTGCTGTCGATCCTGGTCTCGGCGCTGATCACCTTCCTCTGCGTGATCGTCAACTACGTATTGCCGCACAAGGCGCTGGAGCTGCTGATGTCGCTGGTGGTGGCGGCGCTGGTGATCAACTGGGCGATGATCAGCCTGTCGCACCTGAAGTTCCGCGCGGCGATGAAGCGCCAGGGCGTGGACACCTTCTTCAAGGCGCTCTGGTCGCCGTTCAGCAACTACCTGTGCCTGGCCTTCGTGTTGTTCATCCTTGGCATCATGCTGATGATCCCCGGGATCAACATCTCGGTGTACGCCATTCCATTCTGGCTGCTGCTGATGTGGTTGTGCTACCGGGTCAAGCTGTCGCTGGCGGAAAGGCGCGGGCTCGGCCAGCAGGCCTGAGCCTGCGGGTGGCGCAGGACGGGGGCTTCGGCTCCCGTTTTTCATTTCGCACGGGCATGTTTTTCTGTCGTTTTCTGTTACGCGTTTCAAGACCCGGTGTGCGGCTTGGGTGGCTCCCGGGGAGGTGGCTCTTTATAATCCCGGGGTTACCTTGCGGGGCCATTCATCAATCGTGCCAATTCAGTACGTTGCGCGCGATGATGGTCATTTTCTGACTTGGGCCTCGTCTTTTCTGTCCACGACCACTAGGCACTAGACATGATCAAGATAAAACGTGGCCTGGACCTGCCCATCAGCGGCGCCCCCGAACAGCGCATCGAGGCAGCACGCCCGGTACGCAGCGTGGCGTTGATCGGTTTCGACTACCACGGCATGAAGCCGACCATGGCGGTGCAGGTAGGCGACCGGGTGAAGCTGGGGCAGGTGCTGTTCACCGACAAGAAGAATCCCTCCGTCAGCTATACCGCACCCGGCGCCGGTGTGGTCAGTGCCATCCATCGTGGCGAGAAGCGCGTCCTGCAATCGGTGGTCATCGATCTCGACGGCGACGAGCAACTGGAGTTCGCCCGTTATCCCGCTGACAAACTCGCCACGCTGAGCGCCGAGCAGGTCCGCGACAACCTGTTGCAGTCGGGCCTGTGGACCGCGCTGCGGACCCGGCCGTTCAGCAAGGTGCCCGATCCCGAGTCCAGCCCCAGTTCGATTTTCGTCACTGCCATCGATACCCAGCCGCTGGCCGCCGATCCGCAGGTGGTTATCGCGGAGCAGGGCGAGGCCTTCCAGGCCGGGCTGACGGTGCTCGGGCGCCTGGCCCGGGTGTTCCTGTGCAAGGCGGAAGGCGTTTCGCTACCCGGCGAGGCGCTCTCCGGCGTGACCGCGCAAGCATTCTCCGGTCCGCATCCGGCGGGCCTGCCCGGCACCCATATCCACTTCCTTGACCCGGTGGGTGCCGGCAAGAGCGTGTGGAACCTGAACTACCAGGACGTGATCGCCATCGGCAAGCTGTTCACGACCGGGCAATTGTGGACCGAGCGGGTGATCGCCCTGGCCGGTCCGGTGGTGGAAAAGCCACGTCTGGTGCGCACCCGCTTGGGCGCCAACCTCGACGAACTGGCCGCCGGCCAGTTGCAGCCGGGCAACAACCGGCTGATCTCCGGCTCCGTGCTGGGCGGTCGCACCGCCCATGGCGCCTACGCCTACCTGGGGCGCTACCACCTGCAGTTGTCCTGTCTCAAGGAGGGCGACCAGCGCGAGTTCCTCCACTACCTGCGCGCCGGGGTGGAAAAGCATTCGCTGCTCAACGTGTTCGTCTCCAGGCTGCTCGGCGGCAAGCGCTTCGCCTTCACCACCAGCACCAACGGCAGCCCACGGGCGATGGTGCCGGTAGGTAACTACGAGGCGGTGATGCCGCTGGATATCCTGCCGACTCAATTGCTGCGCTACCTGATCGTCGGCGACACGGAAATGGCCCAGAAGCTCGGCGCCCTGGAACTCGACGAAGAGGACCTGGCGCTGTGCAGCTACGTCTGCGCCGGCAAGTACGAATACGGCCCGATTCTGCGGGACAATCTGGCACGCATCGAGCAGGAGGGCTGAGCCATGGGTTTGCGTAACCTGCTCGACAAGGTCGAGCATCATTTCGAGAAGGGCGGGCGCTACGAGAAGTGGTACCCGCTGTACGAAGCCGTGGACACCTTCCTCTATCGTCCGGGCAGCGTCACCCGCACCACTGCACACGTGCGCGACGGCATCGACCTGAAGCGCATGATGATCATCGTCTGGCTATGCACCTTCCCGGCGATGTTCTTCGGCATGTACAACGTCGGCCACCAGGCCAACCTGATCTTCGCCCAGAGCCCCGACCTGTTGAGCGCCCAGGATGGCTGGCGCTTCGCCCTGATCGGCGCGCTGGCCGGGTTCGACCCGAACAGCCTGTGGGATTGCCTGGTCCAGGGCGCCGCGTACTTCCTGCCGGTGTACCTGACCACCTTCATCGTCGGCGGTTTCTGGGAGGTGCTGTTCGCCAGCATCCGCCGCCACGAGGTCAACGAAGGCTTCTTCGTCACCTCGGTGCTGTTCGCCCTGACCCTGCCGCCGTCCGTCCCGTTGTGGCAGGTAGCCCTGGGGATCAGCTTCGGCGTGGTGCTGGGCAAGGAAGTGTTCGGCGGCACCGGGAAGAACTTCCTCAATCCGGCACTGGTCGGCCGGGCCTTCCTGTTCTTCGCCTACCCGGCGCAGATGTCCGGCGACGCGGTATGGACCTCGGTGGACGGCTTCGCCGGCGCCACCTCGCTGAGCCTGGCCGCCGCCGGCGGCGTGGACAACATCCTCGGCCACGGCTTGACCTGGATGGATGCCTTCCTCGGCCACATGCAGGGTTCGATGGGCGAGACCAGCACCCTGGCGATCTTCATCGGCGGCGCCGTGCTGCTGCTGACCCGCATCGCCTCCTGGCGCATCGTCGCCGGGGTGATGCTGGGGATGGTCGCCATGAGCTACCTGTTCAACGCCATCGGCTCGGCCAGCAACCCGATGTTCGCCATGCCCTGGTATTGGCACCTGGTCACCGGCGGCTTCGCCTTCGGCATGATCTTCATGGCCACCGACCCGGTCTCGGCGTCCATGACCGATACCGGCAAGTGGCTGTTCGGCGCTCTGATCGGAGTGATGGTCATGCTGATCCGGGTGGTCAACCCGGCGTTCCCGGAAGGCATGATGCTGGCGATCCTGTTCGCCAACCTGTTCGCACCGCTGATCGACCATTTCGTCGTTCAGGCCAACATCAAGCGGAGGCTGGCGCGCAATGGCTAATCAAGAATCCACCACCCGCACACTGCTGGTAGCCCTGGTGGTGTGCTTGGTCAGCTCGGTGTTCGTCGCTGGCGCGGCGGTGGCGCTGAAGCCGACCCAGGCGGAAAACCGCCTGCTCGACAAGCAGCGCAGCATCCTCGCCATCGCTGGTCTCGGCGAGCCGGGCATGTCCGGCAAAGAGGTCAAGGCGCTGTTCGACAGTCGCATCACCGCCAAGGTGGTCGACCTCCAGAGCGGCACCTTCAGCGATGCCCAGGACCCGCTCGGCTACGACCCGCTGAAAGCGGCCAAGGACCCGGCGCTGTCGGATGCGCTGCCCGCCGCCGAGGACATCGCCTCGATCAAGCGCCGCGAGCGCTATACCACGGTCTACCTGGTGGAGACCGACGGCAAGCTCGACACCCTGATCCTGCCGGTGCGCGGCTACGGTCTGTGGTCGACCCTCTACGGCTTCCTGGCGCTCAAGGGCGACCTCAACACGGTCGCCGGCTTCGGTTTCTACCAGCATGGCGAGACCCCCGGTCTCGGCGGCGAGGTCGACAATCCGAAATGGAAGGCGCTGTGGGTCGGCAAGACCCTCTACGACGCCCAGGGCGATCTTGCCGTACAGATCATCAAGGGCTCGGTGGACCCGCAATCGGCGAAGGCGAACCACCAGGTCGACGGCCTGGCCGGCGCCACCCTGACCAGCAAGGGTGTCGACAACCTGCTGCATTTCTGGCTCGGCAAGGACGGTTTCGACGCCTTCCTCGCCAATCTGCGCAAAGGGGAGGCGTGATGGCTGCTCAACCCACGATCCGCGAAGTCCTGTTCAATCCGGTCTTCCAGAACAATCCGATCGGCCTGCAGATCCTCGGGATCTGCTCGGCGCTGGCGGTAACCTCGAACCTGAAGACCGCCACCGTCATGGCCATTGCCCTGACCCTGGTGACCGGCTTCTCCAACCTGTTCATCTCGATGATCCGCCGGCAGATTCCCAGCTCGATCCGGATGATCGTGCAGATGGTGATCATCGCCTCGCTGGTGATCGTCGTCGACCAGGTGCTCAAGGCCTATGCCTATAGCCTGAGCAAGCAGCTCTCGGTGTTCGTCGGGCTGATCATCACCAACTGCATCGTGATGGGTCGCGCCGAAGCCTTCGCCATGGCCAACCCGCCGCTCGTGTCGTTCTTCGACGGCATCGGCAACGGTCTCGGCTACAGCGCCATGCTGCTGGTGCTGGGCTTCGTCCGCGAGCTGTTCGGCGCCGGCAAGCTCTACGGCATCAGCGTGTTGCCGACGGTCAACGATGGCGGCTGGTACCAGCCGAACGGCCTGCTCCTGCTGCCGCCTTCGGCGTTCTTCCTGATCGGCCTGATCATCTGGGCCCTGCGGACCTGGAAGAAAGACCAGGTCGAGGCCCCGACCTACAAGATGGCCCCGCAGGTATCCAGCAAGGAGGCTTACTGATGGAGCACTACATCAGCCTGTTCGTGAAGGCCGTGTTCGTCGAGAACATGGCGCTGGCGTTCTTCCTCGGCATGTGTACCTTCATCGCCATCTCGAAGAAGGTGGAGACCGCCATCGGCCTGGGTATCGCGGTGATCGTGGTGCAGACCATCACCGTGCCGGCCAACAACCTGATCTACACCTACCTGCTCAAGGACGGCGCGCTGGCCTGGGCCGGGCTGCCCGAGGTGGACCTGAGTTTCCTCGGCCTGCTCAGCTACATCGGGGTGATCGCCGCCATCGTGCAGATCCTCGAGATGCTCCTCGACAAGTACGTACCCAGCCTCTACAACGCGCTGGGCGTGTTCCTGCCGCTGATCACGGTGAACTGCGCGATCATGGCCGGCTCGCTGTTCATGGTCGAGCGCGACTACAACCTTGCCGAGAGCACGGTGTACGGCGTCGGCTCGGGCTTTTCCTGGGCGCTGGCGATCGCCGCGCTGGCGGGTATCCGCGAGAAGCTCAAGTACAGCGACGTCCCCGAGGGCCTGCAGGGCCTGGGGATCACCTTCATCACCATCGGCCTGATGTCGTTGGGCTTCATGTCGTTCTCCGGCGTGCAGTTGTAAGGAGAGGCCCGTGATCGGATTCGAGATTTTCCTGGCCATCGGCATGTTCACCGCCATCGTCCTGGGCCTGGTGGCGATCATCCTGGTCGCCCGTGCCAAGCTGGTGTCGAGTGGAGACGTGACCATCCAGATCAACGGCGAGCACAGCCTGACCGTGCCGGCCGGCGGCAAGCTGCTGCAAACCCTGGCGGCGAACAACGTGTTCCTGTCTTCCGCCTGCGGCGGCGGCGGCACCTGCGCGCAGTGCAAATGCGTGGTGGTCGAGGGCGGCGGCGAGATGCTGCCGACCGAGGAGTCGCACTTCACCCGGCGCCAGGCGAAGGAAGGCTGGCGCCTGTCGTGCCAGACGCCGGTCAAGCAGGATATGCAGATCCGCGTGCCTGAAGAGGTCTTCGGGGTGAAGAAATGGGAGTGCACGGTGGAGTCCAACCCCAACGTCGCCACCTTCATCAAGGAACTCACCCTGCGCCTGCCGGACGGCGAGAGCGTGGACTTTCGTGCCGGCGGCTACGTGCAGCTGGAATGCCCGCCGCACGTGGTCGAGTACAAGGACTTCGATATCCAGCCGGAATATCGCGGCGACTGGGACAAGTTCAACATGTGGCGCTACGTGTCGAAGGTCGACGAGACGGTGATCCGCGCCTACTCGATGGCCAACTACCCGGAAGAGAAGGGCGTGGTCAAGTTCAACATCCGCATCGCCTCGCCGCCGCCGGGCAGCGACCTGCCGCCGGGGCAGATGTCGTCCTGGGTGTTCAACCTCAAGCCGGGCGACAAGGTCACCGTGTACGGGCCGTTCGGCGAGTTCTTCGCCAAGGACACCGAGGCCGAGATGGTCTTCATCGGCGGCGGCGCCGGCATGGCGCCAATGCGTTCGCACATCTTCGACCAGTTGCGCCGGCTCAAGTCGAACCGCAAGATCAGCTTCTGGTACGGCGCGCGCTCGCTGCGCGAGGCCTTCTATACCGAGGAGTACGACCAGCTGCAGGCGGAGAATCCCAACTTCCAGTGGCACCTGGCGCTGTCCGACCCGCAGCCGGAGGACAACTGGACCGGCCTGACCGGTTTCATCCACAACGTGCTGTTCGAGAACTACCTGAAGGACCACCCGGCGCCCGAGGACTGCGAGTTCTACATGTGCGGCCCGCCGATGATGAATGCCGCGGTGATCAAGATGCTCACCGACCTGGGCGTGGAGCGCGAGAATATCCTGCTGGACGATTTCGGTGGCTGAGCGTTTCCGTCCGCTTGCCATGGCCGGACTGGCAGCGCTGGCGCTGGTCCTGGCCGGTTGCGGCGACACCCTGGAAAGCTTCGGCGGCCCGACCATGGGCAGCACCTATTCGATCAAGTACGTGCGCGGCGCCTCGGCGCCCGACGTCCAGACGGCGAAAGCCGCGGTGGAGGCGATCCTCGCCGAGGTCGACCGGCAGATGTCCACCTACCGCGACGACTCCCTGGTCTCGCGTTTCAATGCGCTGCCGGCGCAGTCCTGCATGGAGCTGCCGCCACCGATGCTGGAGTTGCTGCGCTACGGCGGCGAGTTGTCGGAGCAGAGCCAGGGCGCCTTCGACATGACCGTCGAGCCGCTGATGAACCTCTGGGGCTTCGGTCCGCAGGCGCGGGTGGAGAAGGTTCCCAGCGCCGAGCAGATCGCCGCGGTGCGCCGTGACGTCGGCCATCGACACCTGCGCATCGACGGCCAGCGCCTGTGCAAGGACGCCGCCGTGCAGCTGGACTTCGACAGCATCGCCGCTGGCTATACGGTGGACGCGGTAGGCGAACGCCTGAAGGAGCTCGGCGTGCGCAGCTACCTGGCGGAAATCACCGGCGAGTTGAAAGCCGAAGGGCGCAAGCCGGACGGCACGCCCTGGCGCATCGCTATCGAAGCGCCGCGCGAGGGCCAGCGGGTCGCCCAGCAGGTGCTGGCGCTGGACGGCTACGGCGTCTCGACCTCGGGCGATTACCGCAACTATTTCGAAGAGAACGGCCAGCGCTATTCGCACACCTTCGACCCGCGCACCGGCGCGCCGATCGACCATCACCTGGCTTCGGTCACGGTGATCGATCCGTCGACGCGCAACGCCGACGGCCTGTCGACCCTGCTGATGGCGCTCGGTCCGGAGGAGGGCTACCGTTTCGCCGAGAAGCACCGACTGGCGGCGCTGTTCGTCAGTCGCCAGGGCAACGGTTTCGACAGCCGCACCACGCCACGCTACGAGCAACTGTTCGGCAACCAAGGAGAACGTCCATGACCTGGCTACTGGTCTTCGTCATCATGCTGCTGGTGGTCTTCGGCATGTCCATCGGCGTCATCATGGGCCGCAAGCCGATCGCCGGTTCCTGCGGCGGCATCGCCAACCTGGGGATCGAGAAGGAATGCTCGATCTGCGGCGGCGACCGGCAGAAATGCGAGGAAGCCAACCGCGACGAATCTGTAGTGCCCGGAAAACTCGCCTACGACGCGACCAAACGCTAATGTGCGACATTTCGCACAGGGCGTAACATATGCCCGCCTCGAGGTCGGACCGAGCCTTGCCCGGCGAATGCCGTCGTTCGCACCGACCCGATGATCGAATCGATCCGCCGCGCACATGTTGTGCAGCGGCTTTGCCGGAGGCGCCAGTGGGCGCCTCGGCCTGTTCTGAGGAGTACGCATGGCTGTCTACAACTACGACGTGGTGATTTTGGGCACGGGTCCGGCGGGCGAAGGGGCGGCGATGAACGCCTCCAAGTACGGACGCAAGCTGGCGGTAGTCGACAGCCGTCGCGTGGTCGGAGGCAACTGCACGCACCTCGGCACCATTCCTTCCAAGGCCCTGCGCCACTCGGTGAAGCAGATCATCGAGTTCAACACCAACCCGATGTTCCGCCAGATCGGCGAGCCGCGCTGGTTCTCCTTCCCCGACGTGCTGAAGAGCGCCGACCGGGTGATCTCCAAGCAGGTCGCTTCGCGTACCGGCTACTACGCGCGCAATCGCATCGACATGTTCACCGGCACCGCCAGCTTCGTCGACGAACGCACCGTCGAAGTGGTGACGCCGAGCGGCGCGGTGGAGCGCCTGGTCGCCGACCAGTTCGTGATCGCCACCGGCTCGCGCCCGTATCGTCCTTCGGACATCAATTTCAACCACCCGCGGGTCTACGACAGCGACACCATCCTGTCCCTGAGCCACACCCCGCGCCGGCTGATCATCTACGGAGCCGGGGTGATCGGCTGCGAATACGCGTCGATCTTCAGCGGCCTGGGCGTGCTGGTGGACCTGATCGATACGCGCGACCAGTTGCTCAGCTTCCTCGATGACGAGATTTCCGATGCGCTGAGCTACCACCTGCGCAACAACAACGTGCTGATCCGCCACAACGAGGAGTACGAGCGCGTCGAGGGGCTGGACAACGGTGTCATCCTGCACCTGAAGTCGGGCAAGAAGATCAAGGCGGACGCGCTGCTCTGGTGCAACGGCCGGACCGGCAACACCGACAAGCTCGGCCTGGAGAACGTCGGCATCAAGGTCAACAGCCGTGGCCAGATCGAGGTGGACGAGAACTACCGCACTTCGGTGAGCAACATCTTCGCCGCCGGCGACGTGATCGGCTGGCCGAGCCTGGCCAGCGCTGCCTACGACCAGGGCCGCTCGGCCGCCGGCAACATCGTCGAGAGCGACAGCTGGCGCTTCGTCAACGATGTGCCGACCGGCATCTACACCATTCCGGAGATCAGCTCGATCGGCAAGAACGAAAGCGAACTGACCGCGGCGAAGATTCCCTACGAAGTGGGCAAGGCGTTCTTCAAGGGCATGGCCCGGGCGCAGATTTCCAACGAGCCGGTGGGCATGCTGAAGATCCTGTTCCATCGCGAGACCCTGGAGATTCTCGGCGTGCACTGCTTCGGCGACCAGGCTTCGGAAATCGTCCACATCGGTCAGGCGATCATGAACCAGCCGGGCGAGCTGAATACCCTGAAGTACTTCGTCAACACCACCTTCAACTACCCGACCATGGCGGAAGCCTATCGGGTAGCGGCGTTCGACGGCCTCAACCGGCTTTTTTGAAGGACTCCGGCCGGCGGCCTGAGCCGGCCGGAGGGGATGTGCTCAGCGATTCCCGAGGGTGGCGCTGGCCAAACCGGGAAAGTCTGTGATCAGGCTGTCCACGCCGAAGTCGGCGAGCCGGCGCATCAGCGCCGGTTCGTTGACCGTCCACACCGAGACGTGAAGCCCCTGGCGCTGGGCCTTGAGCAGGCGTTCCGGGGTGCATAGGGTCCAGTTCAGGGCGAGCAGGGCACAGCCATAGTGCTGGGCGACCTTCAGCGGGTCGAGCCAGGCGTATTCGGCGACCAGCCCGCGCGACAGCTCTGGGGTCAGTTCGTTGAGGGCCTTGAGCACGGTCCGCGAACCGCTGGTGACGGTGACCTTGTCGCGGTTGCCGAAGCGCTCGGTCAGCTCCCTGATCCGCGTTACCGTCCGCGCCGCGCGTTCGCGCGAGGCGCTCTTCACTTCCAGTTGCCAGTGCTCGAACGGGCACTTCTCGAACAACTCCTCCAGCCGCGGGATCGGCGTCGGCCGTACCCAGCCGGGGCCGCCCTTGCGCGCGTCGTAGGTGACCAGGGTGGCCGCGTCGTGTTCGGCGACCTTGCCGCGGCGGCCGGTGGTGCGCTTCAGGGTCGGGTCGTGGATCACCATCAGTTCGCCGTCGCGGGACAGGTGCAGGTCCAGTTCGCAACGGTTGACGCCATGCTCCAGGCAGCGCTGGAAGCTGGCCAGGGTGTTTTCCGGCGCTTCGCCCTTGGCGCCGCGATGTCCATAGATGAGAGTCACTGTGGCTCCTTGTTCGAGGGTTGCGCGGGATTCCGCGGCCGATGATGGCGAACGCTGTCGAGCACCCGGCCGCTTTCGAAATATACCGAGAAGTCGCGGTAATCCCAGCGCACGATGGGCGGCTGGCCGACCGCGGGATGTTCCTCGTCGGCCAGGCCGAAGCGTTGCAGCACGGCTTCGCGGCTTTCGCCGTGCGCGGGCAGGGCGACCCGGGTATCGCCCTGGGCGCCCAGCGGAATGCTCAGGGTGTCGGCGAACAGCGGCGGGGCGAGGAGGAGGGAGCACAGCAGTAGCGAACGGAGCATCGGCACATCTCAGGTCGAAGAAGGTTTCAGGTCGAAGAAGGTTGGCCCGGCTCGCCGAGCGGGCCCTGTCCGGCCCGTGCCAGGCGGCGCTGCTGGGCCTGCTTCTGGAGGATATGCCGGGCCAGCAACTGGCGCTGTGCGTCGCTCAACGCTTCGAACTCGGTGCCGATCTCGAATTCGTCGTCGTGTGGCTGGGCGTGGATTACCCGGGCCCGCAGTTCGAGGCCGAACCCCTGCGGCAACAGGACCATGCGCAGGACGAGCAACTGGCCGACCGGCAATGCGCGGTCGTGGCGGAAGCTGACTCCCCCCTCGGACAGGCTGACCTTGCGCGGTTCGCCGATCTCCTTGAGCAGGCTCTGCACCATGACCTGGCCAAGCAGGTCGATGCGCTTGTTCATCACCTTCAGGTAGTTGGCCAGCGTGCGGTCGCGTTCGCTGATGTGGCGCAGAAGGTGCTGCGACTCGTAATCCATCAGGTGGAGGTCGCTGAGCAGGCTGAACAGGGTGGCCCCCGGCCCGCTCTCCAGGCCGTCTTCGACGGCCCCGGCAGGGCGAAATTCCAGTGCGAGGGTATCTTCGATACGGTAGTATTCGCGGCGGTCATCCGCGTCACGAGTGGACATGGCGAACCCACGGCGGCAGTGATGGTCAGAGTGTAAGGCCGCCGGCGATGCCTCGCCACTTCGCCATCCCGACGCATCCATTTTCTGCCAGCTAAGGGCGACATGTTCAGACCCCTGTCCGTTTTCATCGGCACGCGCTATACGCGGGCCAAACGTCGCAGCCATTTCGTCTCCTTCATTTCGCTGACCTCGATGATCGGCCTGGCACTGGGCGTGCTGGTGATGATCGTGGTGCTCTCGGTGATGAACGGCTTCGATCGCGAAATGCGTACCCGCATCCTCGGCATGGTGCCGCAGGCCACCGTCGAGTCGTACCAGCCCATCGATGACTGGCGCGCCCTGGCCGAGAAGGTCAAGGCCCACGAGCATGTCACCGCGGTAGCGCCGTTCACCCAGATGCAGGGCATGCTCAGCGCCAATGGCGCGGTGCAGACGGTGATGGTCGATGCGGTCGATCCGCTGGAAGAGGCCAAGGTCTCGATCATTCCCGATTTCTTCAAGCAGGGCTCGCTGGCGGAACTCAAGGCCGGCGGCTTCGGCATCGTCATCGGCCAACTGGCGGCGCAGAAGCTCGGCGTCGGCATCGGCGACAAGGTCACCCTGATCCTCCCCGAGGTGGCGGTCACCCCGGCCGGGGTGTTCCCGCGGATGAAGCGTTTCACCGTGGTCGGCACCTTCCGCGTCGGCGCCGGCGAACTGGATGGCGGCCTGTCGCTGATCCACCTGGAAGACGCCGCGCGCCTGCAGCGCTGGAAGACCAACCAGGTACAGGGGCTGCGCCTGAAGCTCGACGACCTGTTCCAGGCGCCGCGGGTGGCCTGGGAGATCGCCCGGACCCTGACCGACAATGACTTCTACGCCCGCGACTGGACGCGCAGCCACGGCAACCTGTACCAGGCCATCCGCATGGAAAAGACCATGATCGGCCTGTTGCTGCTGCTGATCGTCGCGGTCGCCGCGTTCAACATCATTTCCACCCTGGTGATGGTGGTCACCGACAAGAAGTCGGACATCGCCATCCTTCGTACCCTCGGCGCCACGCCGGGGCAGATCATGGCTACCTTCATGGTCCAGGGTACGGTGATCGGGGTGATCGGCACGCTGGTCGGCGGGGTCCTCGGGGTGGTCGCGGCACTCAACGTCAGCGCCTGGATTTCCGCCCTGGAAAAGCTGCTGGGCCACCAGTTCCTCGCGTCCGACGTGTACTTCATCGATTACCTGCCGTCGCAACTGATGCTCGACGATGTCGTGCTGGTCTGCGGCGCGGCCCTGGTCCTCAGCTTCTTCGCCACTTTGTATCCAGCCTGGCGTGCGGCGCGCACCCAGCCTGCGGAGGCTTTGCGTTATGAATGACAAGTCGGTGCTGAGTTGCCGCAACCTGAGCAAGAGCTACGACGAGGGGCCGCAATCGGTGCAGGTGCTGTCCGGCGTCGAGTTGAACCTGCTGCCTGGGGAGCGGGTGGCTATCGTCGGCAGCTCCGGTTCGGGCAAGAGCACCTTGCTGAACATGCTCGGCGGCCTGGACACGCCCTCCGCCGGCAGCGTCTGGCTCGCCGGCGAGGAACTCTCGGCGCTGAACGAGACGGCCCGCGGGCTGCTGCGCAACCGCGCGCTGGGCTTCGTCTACCAGTTCCACCACCTGTTGCCGGAGTTCACCGCCCTGGAGAACGTCTGCATGCCGCTGTTGATCGGCCGCACGCCGATCGCGGAAGCCCGCCAGCGGGCGGCCGAGCTGCTGGAGCGGGTCGGGCTGGGGCATCGCCTGTCGCACAAGCCGGCCGAGCTGTCCGGCGGCGAGCGCCAGCGGGTGGCGATCGCCCGCGCGCTGGTCAACCGTCCGCAGCTGGTACTGCTCGACGAGCCCACCGGCAACCTCGACCAGCATACCGCCCAGGGTATCCAGGAGCTGATGCTGGAACTGAGCCGTTCGTTGCAGACCTCGTTCCTGGTGGTAACCCACGATCTCCAGCTGGCCGGGCACATGGATCGCATCCTGCGCCTGGAAGAAGGCCGACTGATCGCCGCGTAGCGGGGCGACGGCGTGCCCGCCGTCCGCTCCCGTCCGGCGAATCCCCCATCGACTCGGTGCATCCGCGACATGTTCAGACCGTTACCGTTCTTCATAGGCCTGCGCTACACCCGCGCCAAACGCCGCAACCACTACATCTCGTTCATCTCGCTGACCTCGATGATCGGCCTGGCGCTGGGCGTGCTGGCGATGATCATCGTGCTCTCGGTGATGAACGGCTTCCAGAAGGAAATGCGCACGCGAATCCTCGGCATGGTGCCGCATGCCACCATCAGCGCGGCGCAGCCGCTGGACGACTGGCAGACCGTCGCCAACGCGGCGCTGCGGCACCGCGAGGTGGTCGGCGCGGCGCCGTTCGCCGAACTGCAGGGCATGCTGTCGTACAAGGGCAATATGCTGCCGGTGCTGGTCAACGGCATCGACCCGCAGGAGGAGCGCAAGGTTTCCATCGTCGGTGAGCACATCGTCCAGGGCAGCCTGGACGATCTCAAGCCTGGCGAGTTCGGCATCGTCCTCGGCGAGATCACCGCGCGGCGCTTCCATGTCAATGTCGGCGACAAGCTGACCCTGATCGTCCCGGAAGCCACCAGCGCGCCGGGCGGCATCACTCCGCGCATGCAGCGCTTCACCATCGTCGCCCTGTTCAAGGTCGGTGCCGAACTGGACAACTCGCTGGCGCTGATCGACATCGCCGATGCCGGCCAGTTGCTGCGCCTGCAACCGGGCCAGGTGCCGAGCGTGCGCCTGGAGCTGAAGGATCTCTACCAGTCGCCGCAGGTCGCCGCCAAGGTGGTCAAGGAGTTGGGGCAGGGCTTCAGGTCCAGCGACTGGACCAGGACCCAGGGCAGCCTGTTCAACGCGATGAAGATGGAAAAGACCATGATCGGCCTGCTCCTGCTGCTGATCATCGCGGTCGCCGCCTTCAACATCATCGCCACCCTGATCATGGTGGTCGCCGACAAGCGCACCGACATCGCGATTCTTCGTACCCTCGGCGCCACGCCGCGGCAGATCATGGCGATCTTCATGGTCCAGGGCACCGTCATCGGCGTGATCGGGACGGTCATCGGCGGGGTACTCGGGGTGTTCGCGGCGTTGAACATCACCGGGATGATCGACCGCATCGAACGGTTGGTCGGACACAAGGTCTTCAGCTCGGATGTGTACTTCATCAACTACCTGCCTTCCGATCTGCAGGTGCTGGACGTGGTGCTGATCTGCAGCGCTGCATTGCTGATGAGCTTCCTCGCCACCCTGTACCCATCCTGGCGCGCGGCGCGGACACAACCGGCCGAGTCGCTGCGCTACGAGTGAGCGAGAAGGCCTGCGCCAGTCCCAGCACGGGGCGGACAAGGCCCACGAAAAAGCCGCCTTCGAGGCGGCTTTTTCATGTCCGGCGGATTACTTCGCGGCGACCCGTTCGCGACGTTGCCGGCAGCGTCGGCTCCAACTGCGCTGCACCCACCAGCGCCAGTAGAGCATCGTCAGCGCGTAGCCGAGGATGGCGGCGATGATGCCGCACACCACCGAACCGAGCAGGAAGGGCTGCCAGAGGCTGGACAGCTCCTGGCTGATCCATTCCCAGGTGAGATGGTCCGGCAGGGTGCGCGGCGGCACCTGCATCAACCAGGCGCCCAGCTTGTAGGTGCAATAGAAGACCGGGGGCATCGTGATCGGATTGGTCAGCCAGACCAATCCGACGGAGATTGGCAGATTGCTCCGAATCCACACCGCCAGACCGGCCGCCAGCAGCATCTGCATCGGCATCGGGATGAAGGCGGCGAACAGCCCGGCGGCCATGGCGCGCGATACCGAGTGGCGATTGAGATGCCAAAGGTTGGGATCGTGCGTCAACTTGCCGAGAAAGCGCAGCGACTTCTGCGAGCGGATGCTTTCCGGATCGGGCATGTAGCGCTTGAACAGGCGACGCGGCATGTGGGCTCTCGGTGGATATAGGCTTGCGTATTATGCCAAGCAAGATGACAGGATTTCGTTGCCCATTGTATGACCCCATGTGACATGTCGGGGAGCGGAGGGCACGCCACGGGGATGGGAGGAACCGTTCATGCGCCTGGGATTGCCAGCCCTCGCCGCGGGGCTGCTGGCCCTGCGCTTCCTGGCGGAATTGCCGTCGGTCGGCTGGCTGCTGGGCATGGCCGCCGCCGGACTGTTGCTGCTGTTCGGCCGGCTGTACTGGCTGGGGTTGTTCCTGCTCGGGTTCGCCTGGGCCTGCGGCTCGGCGCAAGTCGCCCTGGACGGACGCCTGGCCGCCGAGCTGGATGGTCGCACCCTTTGGCTGGAGGGGCGTGTGGTCGATCTGCCGGCGAGCGGCGAGGGCGTCACGCGCTTCCGGCTGGAGGAGGTCAGCGCTGCGCGGGGCGTGCTTCTTCCCGAGCGTCTGCGCCTGAGCTGGCGCGGCGCGCCGCCGCTGATGGGCGGCGAACGCTGGCGCCTGGCGGTGACCCTGAAACGCCCCCGCGGCCTGGTGAACGCGGCGGGTTTCGACTACGAGGCCTGGTTGTTGGCGTAGCGGGTCGGTGCTGTGGGCACGGTGAAGGCGGGCCAGCGCCTGCAGCCGGCCAGCGGCCTGGATGCCTGGCGCGATGCCTGGCGCCAGCGCCTGCTGGCGGTCGACGCACAGGGGCGCGGCGCCGCCCTGGCGGCGCTGGTGCTGGGGGATGGCTCGGGGTTGAGCGCGGCCGAGTGGCGAATGTTCCAGGACACCGGCACCGTGCATCTGATGGTCATCTCCGGTTCGCATATCTCGTTGCTGGCGGGGATGCTCTATGGCCTGGTGGCGGCCTTGCATCGCCTGGGCTGCTGGCCGCGGCGCCTGCCCTGGCTGCCCTGTGCCTGCGCCCTGGGTTTGCTTGGTGCCTGGAGCTACGGGTTGATGGCGGGTTTCGAGGTCCCGGTGCGGCGCGCCTGCCTGATGGTCAGCCTGGCGCTGGTCTGGCGCCTGCGTTTCCGCCACCTGGGCTTGCTGACCCCGCTGCTGGCAACGCTGGTGCTGGTCTTGCTGGTCGAGCCGCTGGCCAGCCTGCAGGCGGGGTTCTGGCTGTCGTTCCTGGCGGTTGCCCTGCTGCTCTGGCTGTTCGCCGGGCGCCTTGGGCGCTGGCGCTGGTGGGCGGCCTGGGGGCGGGCGCAGTGGGGGATGGCGCTGGGGCTGGCGATGCCGCTGCTGGCGCTGGGCCTGCCGTTGAGCCTGAGCGGAGCGCCGGCCAACCTGCTGGCGGTGCCTTGGATCGAACTGCTGGTAGTGCCCCCGGCCCTGGCGGGGAGCCTGCTGCTGTGGGTGCCCGGGCTGGGCGAGGGGCTGCTTCGCGCCGCTGGCGTTTCGCTGGACCTGCTGTTTCGTGCGCTTGGCCTGCTGGCGGGCCTGGCCGAGGCCTGGCAGCCACCCGCCGCAGCGGCCTGGAGCGTAGCGCTGGGCATGCTCGGCGCGCTCTGCTGGCTGGCGCCGGCTGGCTTGCCGTTGCGTGCCCTCGGTGCCGCGTTGCTACTGCCGGCATTGTTGCCGTCATCGCCGCCTGTCGAATGGGGGCGGGCGGAAGTGCGGGTGCTGGACGTCGGCCAGGGGCTGGCCGTGCTGGTGCGTACCCGAGAGCATGTCTTGCTCTATGACAGCGGTGCGCGGCAGGGGGCGTTCGACATGGGCGAGCGGGTGGTGGTGCCGGTGCTGCGGAGCCTGGACCTGCGGCGCCTGGACGGCCTGTTGCTGAGCCATGCCGACAACGACCATGCAGGCGGTGCTCCTACGGTCGCTTCCCGATTCCCGCCGGTTTGGCTGGTCAGCGGCGAACCCGCGCGCCTGCCTTCGCCGTTGTTCGCGGACAGCTGCGACGAGCGGAGCTGGTCCTGGGATGGCGTGGTTTTCGAACAGTGGGCATGGGCACAGGCCGGCGACAGCAACGACCGCTCCTGTGTGCTGAGGGTCGAGGCCGATGGCGAAGTCCTGCTGCTGACCGGGGACATCTCGCGTGCGGCCGAGCATGCCTGGCTGGCGCGACAGGCCGATCCCCGGGTCGACTGGTTGCTGGCGTCGCATCATGGCAGCCGCAGTTCCTCCGGAGTCGCCTTCGTGTTGCGTACGCGGCCTCGCCATGTGCTGGTCTCGCGAGGTTGGCGCAACGCCTTCGGCCATCCCCATGGCGAAGTGATGGAGCGTTACGCGAGGGTCGCCGCGCAGGTCCACGACACGGCACGCGACGGTGCCCTGACGTTTCTCCTCGGAAGCCGTGGCGGCGCACGCCGGGAGCGTGATTCGGCGCACTTCTGGCGGGAAAAATGAGAACCGTGGCGGTCGGCGGAAAAGGGTCGCTGTGCTAGAGTGGCGCCACTTTTTTTTCGGGGATATGCCACTGTGTGGGAACTGGTTCAAGCCGGCGGCTGGATGATGCTGCCGATCATTCTGAGTTCGATCGCCGCCACCGCCATCGTCGCGGAGCGCCTGTGGACGCTGCGCAAGAGCCGCGTCGCGCCGCCCGAGCTGCTCGGCCAGGTGTGGAAGCAGATCAAGGGCAAGCAACTGAGCGCCCAGAAGCTCAAGGACCTGCGCGCCAACTCGCCGCTGGGAGAGATCCTCGCCGCCGGTCTGGCCAACTCCAAGCACGGTCGCGAGATCATGAAGGAGTGCATCGAGGAGGCTGCTTCCGGTGTCATCCACGAGCTGGAGCGCTACCTCAACGCCCTCGGCACCATCGCCGCGATGGCGCCGCTGCTGGGCCTGCTGGGTACGGTGTTCGGCATGATCCAGATCTTCGGCGCCTTCATGGACAACGGCATGGCCAACTCGCCGATGCTCGCCGCAGGCATCTCCAAGGCATTGATCACCACCGCCGCCGGCCTGCTGGTGGCGATTCCGGCGGTGTTCTTCCATCGCTACCTGCTGCGGCGGGTCGACGAACTGGTGATCGCCATGGAGCAGGAGGCCATCAAGCTGGTGGAAGTGGTGCAGGGCGATCGTGAAGTCGACTACGTCGAGGAAGGCAAAGCGTGAAATTCCGCCGCAGACGGGCGGGTGCCGCCCGTGAAGACGTCTTCATCAACCTGGCGTCGCTGATCGACGTGATCTTCGTCCTGCTGCTGTTCTTCGTGGTCAGTACCACCTTCACCCGCCCCGAGCAGCTCAACATCGAGCTGCCATCGGCGGAGAGCGGCGAAACCGCCGGCACCGAGCAGAAGCAACTGGAACTCTCGGTGGATGCCGAGGGGCACTACGCCTTGAACGGGCAGGCGCTGGCCAAGAGCGACCTGGCCACCCTGATGGCGGCGATGCAGCGTGAATCGGCGGGCGACAACAACCTGCCGGTGGTGATCAGCGCCGATGCCAAGTCCACCCACCAGTCGGTGGTCACGGCGATGGACGCAGCGGGCAAGCTGGGCTTCGTCCACCTGCGCATCACCACGGTCGAGAACACGGCGGCCAAGCCCTGATGTCGTTCTCCGAGCGACTGCTCGCCGCCTGGTACCAGGGGCATCCGGCGCTGGCGCTGCTGCGTCCGCTGGAGGCTCTCTATCGTCGGGTGGCGAACGGCCGCCGGGCGGACTTCCTGTCCGGGCGCAAGCCCGCCTACCGGGCACCGCTGCCGGTGCTGGTGGTAGGCAACATCACCGTCGGTGGAACCGGCAAGACGCCGATGATCCTCTGGATGATCGAGCACTGCAGGGCTCGCGGCTTGCGGGTTGGCGTGATCAGCCGCGGCTATGGTGCCCGGCCGCCCACCACGCCGTGGCGGGTGCGGGCCGAGCAGGACGCCGCGGAGGCCGGCGACGAACCGCTGATGATTGTCCGGCGCAGCGGCGTGCCGCTGATGATCGACCCGGATCGTCCGCGCGCCCTGCAGGCGCTGCTCGCCGAAGAGCAGTTGGACCTGGTCCTCTGCGACGATGGCTTGCAGCACTATCGCCTGGCGCGCGATCTGGAACTGGTGCTGATCGATGCCGCGCGCGGTCTCGGCAATGGTCGTTGCCTGCCGGCCGGTCCGTTGCGCGAACCGGCGGAGCGTCTGGAAAGCGTCGACGCGCTGCTTTACAACGGCGCCGACGAGGATCCTGACGGCGGTTACGCATTCCGCTTGCAGCCTACTGCGCTGATCAACCTGCAGAGCGGCGAGCGCCGACCGCTGGAGCATTTTCCCGCGGGCCAGGAGGTCCATGCCCTGGCCGGGATCGGCAATCCGCAGCGTTTCTTCAGGACGCTCGAGGCGCTACACTGGCGGGCGATTCCGCATGCCTTCCCGGATCACGCGACCTACACGGCGGCCGAACTGGCGTTCAGCCCGCCGCTGCCGCTGCTGATGACCGAGAAGGATGCCGTTAAATGCCGGGCTTTCGCAGCGGCCGACTGGTGGTACCTGGCGGTCGATGCGGTGCCTTCCCCAGCATTCGTCGCCTGGTTCGACGCCCGACTCGAGCATCTCCTGGCGCGCTGACCGGCGGCCGTGCCGCCATTGTATGAAGGACTCCGCCATGGACCCGAAACTCCTCGATATCCTTGCCTGCCCGTTGACCAAGGGCCCGCTGGTGCTCAGCGAAGACAAGACCGAACTGATCAGCAAGCAGGCCGGCCTGGCCTATCCGATCCGCGACGGCATCCCGGTGATGCTGGAGAGCGAGGCTCGCTCCCTGAACGTGGACGAGCGGCTGGACAAGTAATGACCCAGGCGTTCACTGTCGTCATTCCCGCCCGCTACGCCTCCACTCGTCTGCCCGGCAAGCCATTGCAGGATATCGCCGGCCAGCCAATGATCCAGCGCGTCTGGAACCAGGCCCGCAAGAGCGCCGCCAGCCGCGTGGTCGTCGCCACCGACGACGAACGCATCCTGGCGGCGTGCCAGGGGTTCGGCGCCGAGGCGCTGCTGACACGTGCCGAGCACAACTCCGGCACCGATCGCCTGGAGGAAGTCGCTTCCCGGCTCGGCCTGGCCAGCGATGCCATCGTGGTCAACGTCCAGGGCGACGAGCCGCTGATCCCCCCGGCGCTCATCGACCAGGTGGCGGCCAACCTGGCGGCGCACCCGGAGGCCGCCATCGCTACCCTGGCCGAGCCGATCCATGAGGTCTCCGCGCTGTTCAATCCGAACGTGGTCAAGGTCGCCACCGACATCGACGGCCTGGCCCTGACTTTCAGTCGTGCGCCCTTGCCCTGGGCTCGCGACGCCTTCGCCCGCGATCGCGACAGCCTGCCGGAGGGCGTGCCCTATCGTCGCCACATCGGCATCTACGCCTATCGCGTGGGTTTCCTTGCCGATTTCGTCGCCTGGGGACCGTGCTGGCTGGAGAACGCCGAAAGCCTTGAGCAATTGCGCGCGCTCTGGCACGGGGTGCGAATCCATGTGGCCGATGCCCGCGAAAACATGCTTCCGGGCGTGGATACGCCGGAAGACCTCGAACGCGTTCGCCGCGTGCTGGGGGGCTGATGCGCGTCCTGTTCGTCTGCCTGGGCAACATCTGCCGGTCGCCCACCGCCGAAGGCGTGTTCCGGCGCAAGGTCGAGGAGGCCGGGCTGGCTTCCCGCATCCATGTCGATTCCGCCGGTACCGCCGGCTGGCATGTCGGCAAGGCGCCTGACCAGCGCACCCGCCTGGCCGCGCAAAGGCGTGGCTACGACCTGTCGGCACTGCGTGGACGCCAGGTCGGCATCGAGGATTTCTCCCGCCATGACCTGATCCTGGCCATGGACCTGTCCAACCTGGCTGACCTCGAGACCCTGCGTGCCGGGCGCGGTGCCGCCGAACTGGATCTGTTCCTGCGTCGCTACGGATCCGAGCGGGACGAAGTGCCCGATCCCTACTATGGCGGCGAAGAAGGCTTCGAGCAGGTCCTCGACCTGATCGAACATGCCTGCGACCGTCTGTTGATCGAAGCCAAGGGGCGACTGTGAGCCTGGAACTGCAAGAGCATTGCTCGCTGAAGCCCTATAACACCTTCGGCATCGACGTGCGCGCCCGCCTGCTGGCCCACGCCCGGGACGAGGCTGATGTGCGCGAGGCCCTGGCCCTGGCTCGGGAGCGTGGATTGCCGCTGCTGGTGATCGGTGGTGGCAGCAACCTGCTGCTGACCCGTGACGTCGAGGCGCTGGTTTTGCGCATGGCCAGCCAGGGGCGGCGAATTGTTTCCGATGCCGCGGATTCGGTGTTGGTCGAGGCGGAGGCGGGCGAGGCCTGGGACCCATTCGTACAATGGAGCCTGGAGCGGGGCCTGGCCGGTCTGGAAAATCTCAGCCTGATTCCCGGCACCGTGGGTGCGGCGCCGATGCAGAACATCGGCGCCTATGGCGTGGAGCTGAAGGATGTCTTCGACAGCCTGACGGCGCTGGATCGCCAGGATGGAACCCTGCGTGAGTTCGATCGCCAGGCCTGCCGTTTCGGCTACCGCGACAGCCTGTTCAAGCAGGAGCCTGATCGCTGGCTGATCCTCCGCGTGCGCCTGCGCCTGACACGGCGGGAGAGGCTGCACCTGGACTACGGGCCGGTACGCCAGCGCCTGGAGGAGGAGGGCATCGCCAGTCCGACGGCCAGGGACGTAAGCCGGGTAATCTGCGCCATTCGCCGGGAGAAGCTGCCCGACCCCGCCGTATTGGGCAATGCCGGCAGCTTCTTCAAGAACCCGCTGGTGGATGCGACGCAGGCCGAGCGCTTGCGTCAGGCCTTCCCGGATCTGGTTGGCTATCCGCAGGCGGACGGTCGGTTGAAGCTGGCCGCAGGCTGGCTCATCGACAAGGGCGGCTGGAAGGGCTTTCGCGATGGCCCGGTGGGGGTACACGCGCAGCAGGCGCTGGTCCTGGTCAACCATGGCGGTGCCACCGGTGCCCAGGTCCGGGCATTGGCGGAGCGTATCCAGGAGGACGTCCGTCGGCGTTTCGGCGTCGAATTGGAGCCTGAACCCAATCTCTACTGAGGGTGCGGCTGGAGAATGAAAAAGGGATGCCGGCGGCATCCCTTTTTCATTGTGCGTGTTCGGCGGCTCTGGTCATGACGGGCGGTATGCCGGAGTGCCGCGGAATGACACGCAAAAAAAAAAGGGATGCCATGGCATCCCCTTTTTTCAGTCTGTCACTCAGGCATGCGGGCGCGAGGTTTCGCTTTCCTCGGTCTTTTTCGCGTGCTCCGTGTCGGTGGCGTCTTCGCCGGAAGCTTCAGGCTCGGCCTGTACCGCTTCCTGGGCTTCGTCCGCCTGGGACGGAACGTCGGCCTGGGCGATTTCTTCAGCCTGGGGTGCAGCAGGTTCCTCCTGGGCCGACGTTTCCTCGCTCGCTACAGCCGGGACCTCCTCGACGGCGGGAGCGGCCTGAGCTGCCGCTTCGGCTGCTGCTGCGGCTTCGCGTGCCAGACGCTCGGCTTCGCGTTGCAGGCGACGTTTTTCCCGTGGGTCGTTGAGGGCACGGCCGGTCGCGTTGGCCGGCACCGCCGCGATGGCCGGGGTCGGCTCTTCGGTGGTTGCGGGCTCGCTAGGGGCTGCTGCTTCGACGGGCACCGGGGCGGCAACTTCTTCGGCCGCTTCCGTTGCCGGTTGCACGGCGCTCTCGGCGTCTTCGCGGCTTTCCACGCTTTCGCTGGCGAAGGGAGCTTCTTCAGTGGCTTGCGCGACCAGCAGGGTGCTCTGGTCGGCTTCGTCCCGGACCACGCTGACGGTCACCGGCGCTTCGATGTCGGCGGTTTCGCCGGCATTGGCCTCGCTGTCCGCGCCCTGGGTTTCGACGGCTTCGCTGGTCGGCGCGTCGGTTTCATCGCTTGCCGTGGTTTCGCTGGCAGCCTCGCTGGTAGTGGCCGGGGCTTGCTCCACGTTTGCTTCTACGGCTTCGCTGGCGACAGCGATACCGGCAGCAGCGGCGGCTGCGACGGTGTTCAGCGGCGCGGCGGCGTTATCGGTCGCCTCGCTGCCTTCCAGCTCACCGCTGACCTCGCGCT
Source organism: Pseudomonas sp. 203-8 (assembly GCF_020708595.1). Lineage (NCBI taxonomy): Bacteria > Pseudomonadati > Pseudomonadota > Gammaproteobacteria > Pseudomonadales > Pseudomonadaceae > Pseudomonas > Pseudomonas sp. 203-8. Next base: position 238,045 of record NZ_JAJFDF010000004.1, read on the forward strand.
GGCGTTCGCGGCGGTTGCTGCGACGACGCTGGCCGCGGGAGCGGCGGCGCGGGCGCTCGCCATCGGTATCGTCCTGCTCGTCCTGCTCCAGGCTCTCGTCGTTCGGCAATGCCTCGGCTTCCAGGGCCGCGGCGTCGCGAGCCTGGCGATCCTCGCGCGGCTGGCGCTCTTCGCGGGCCGGGCGCTCGGCGCGTTCTTCACGGCCTTCGCGGGGTTGGCGCTCTTCGCGGGCCGGGCGTTCGGCGCGCTCTTCGCGGCGGCGTTCGCTGCGTTCCTCGCGACCTTCGCGGCCTTCGCGCGGCTGGCGCTCTTCGCGGGGTGTCCGCTCGGCGCGCTCTTCACGGCCTTCGCGCGGCTGGCGCTCCTCGCGAGCCGGGCGCTCGGCGCGCTCTTCGCGGCGACGTTCGCTGCGCTCTTCGCGGTTCGGGCGTTCGGCGCGCTCTTCGCGCGGTTGGCGCTCTGCGCGTTCCTCGCGGGGCTTGCGCTCTTCGTCGCGGCGATTGCCATCGCGGCCATCGCGGCGGCGGTTCTGCTGGCGGCCGTTGCGACGCTCGTCCTGGCGGGTTTGGCGCTCGGCAGCCGGCTTGCTGGTTTCAGCAGGCTTGGCGGCAGGTTGATCCTTGCCTGCGAACAGGCCGACCAGGGACTTCACCAGGCCCTGGAACAGGCTCGGCTCGGGCATCGGCTTGGCCGGCTCGACCGGTGCTTCGGTGTGTTGCGGTGCGGGCTGCTGGGGAGCGACGGTCTTGACTGCTGCTTCCTGGCGGACCAGGGTGCGGGTCGAGCTGACCGGCTGGGCTTCTTCGTGCTCGACGGTGGCCATTTCGTAGCTGGTCTGGCCGGCAACCAGTTCGGGGCTGTCATCGCGCAGACGCTGGACTTCGAAATGCGGGGTTTCCAGATGATCGTCCGGCAGGATGAAGATGCGCGCGCGGGTACGCAGTTCGATCTTGGTGATGGCGTTGCGCTTCTCGTTGAGCAGGAAGGCGGCGACCTGGAAGGGCACGCGGGCGCGGACTTCCGCGGTGCGGTCCTTCAGGGCTTCTTCCTCGATCAGGCGCAGGATGGCCAGCGACAGCGACTCGACGTCGCGGATGATACCCTGGCCGTTGCAGCGCGGGCAGACGATGCCGCTGGTCTCGCCGAGGGACGGACGCAGGCGCTGGCGGGACATTTCCAGCAGGCCGAAGCGCGAGATGCGACCGACCTGGACGCGCGCGCGGTCGGCCTCGAGGGCTTCGCGGACACGCTCTTCCACGGCGCGCTGGTTCTTCGCCGGGGTCATGTCGATGAAGTCGATGACGATCAGGCCGCCGATGTCACGCAGGCGCAGCTGGCGGGCGATTTCCTCGGCCGCTTCCAGGTTGGTCTGCAGGGCGGTTTCCTCGATGTCGCCGCCCTTGGTGGCGCGCGCCGAGTTGATGTCGATGGAAACCAGGGCCTCGGTCGGGTCGATGACGATGGAGCCGCCGGACGGCAGCTTCACTTCGCGCTGGAAAGCGGTCTCGATCTGGCTCTCGATCTGGAAGCGATTGAACAGCGGAACGCTGTCCTGGTACAGCTTCACCTTGCTGGCGTACTGCGGCATCACCTGGCGGATGAAGTTCAGGGCTTCTTCCTGGGCGTCAATGCTGTCGATCAGCACTTCGCCGATGTCCTGGCGCAGGTAGTCGCGGATGGCGCGGATGATGACGTTGCTTTCCTGGTAGATCAGGAAGGGCGCGCCACGTTCGCCGGACGCTTCCTTGATCGCGCTCCACAGTTGCAGCAGGTAGTCGAGGTCCCACTGCAGTTCCTCGGTGCTGCGGCCGAGGCCGGCGGTGCGCACGATCAGGCCCATGTCGGCCGGTGCGTTGAGGCCGTTCAGGGCCTCGCGCAGCTCGTTGCGTTCTTCGCCTTCGATACGGCGGGAGATGCCGCCGGCGCGCGGGTTGTTCGGCATCAGCACCAGGTAACGGCCGGCCAGGCTGATGAAGGTGGTCAGGGCGGCGCCCTTGTTGCCGCGCTCTTCCTTCTCGACCTGGACGATGACTTCCTGGCCTTCGCTCAGGACTTCCTTGATGTTGATCCGGCCTTCGGGGGATTTCTTGAAGTATTCGCGGGAGATTTCTTTGAGGGGGAGGAAGCCGTGGCGTTCGGCGCCGAAGTCGACGAAGGCGGCTTCGAGGCTGGGTTCGACGCGAGTGATGCGGCCTTTGTAGATGTTGGCCTTCTTCTGCTCGCGGGCGCCCGACTCGATGTCGAGGTCGAACAGGCGTTGGCCGTCGACCAGTGCAACACGCAACTCCTCGGGTTGAGTCGCGTTGATCAGCATTCTTTTCATGTAGTACCAATGGTTTCCGGGGCTACCGGAAACGGCGATCGGCACACACGACTCTCACGGTCGGTGCTCGGGCGCGTATTCAGGAATGGCGGGCCATTCCCGTGTCCAGCGGCGCTCGGCACTGGGTGCCGGTCCGCGACTACGTCTCCTGCTTCCTGTGTTTCAGAAGCACTTGAGTCAGGAGGAGGAATCGGCTGTCGGAGGCGGACGAAAAATGCGTCTGGATCAAGCTAGAAGCTACGCAGTCCAACAGCCGTACATCTCCACCCTACACATGTTCCTTAAGAATCGGGCGCCGCTCGCAGTATCCGGAGCGGGTTGGCATCTCGCGCTCACCGAAGTGGTCGCGGCTCATGTTTCAAGGCTTTGGTTTCGAGTCGTTAGCGGGTTGGAAATTTTCGTATTTCCGCTGAAACGCCTCTGTAGGACGGCCTGACGTCCGTTCAAAGTGTTTGCAGGCGAGGGGGAAATGCAGGTTGGCAATCATCCGCAGGCCAGGCCGCTTATGGCGGCTTCCCGACTATAGCAGCAATGATTAAGTGCTTCAATTGAATGAAAAATTGTTATGATGTACGGATGACTACTCCCGCCTCTCCGACCACCGGTGTCCAGCTGCTCGATGTGCCGCCGGAACTGGCTGGTCAACGTATCGACAATTTCCTTATCGCCCGTCTCAAGGGTGCGCCCAAGACCCTGATCTATCGCATCCTGCGTAAGGGCGAAGTGCGCGTGAACAAGGGGCGGATCAAGCCCGACTATCGGCTCCAGGCCGGAGACCAGGTGCGCGTGCCGCCGCTGCGCCTGGCCGAGCGTGATGAGCCGGCGCCGCTGGCGCAGGGGCTGCTGGAGCGGATGGAGGCGGCGATCGTCTACGAGGACAAGGCGCTGATCGTGGTCAACAAGCCCGCCGGGATCGCCGTGCATGGCGGCAGCGGCGTGAGCGCCGGGGTCATCGAGGTGTTTCGCCAGTTGCGCCCCGATGCCAAGGATATCGAATTGGTGCATCGTCTCGATCGCGATACCTCCGGCCTGCTGATGATCGCCAAGAAGCGCAGCATGTTGCGTCACCTGCATGAGGCCCTGCGGGGCGAGAAGATCGTCGACAAGCGCTATCACGCCCTGGTCCGTGGCCACTGGCCGGCTGGCAAGAAGAACGTGCGCGCGCCGCTGCTGAAGAACAATCTGCGTTCGGGCGAGCGAATGGTCGAGGTGAACGTCGAGGGCAAGGACGCGCTGACCGAGTTCCGGGTGCTGCGTCGCTTCGGCGATTTCGCCACCCTGGTGGAAGCGCGCCCGATCACCGGGCGGACCCATCAGATCCGCGTGCATGCCAAGCACGCCGGGCATGCCATCGCCGGCGACCCGAAGTATGGCGACGAGGATTTCTCCCGCGAGATCCGCGAGCTGGGCGGCAAGCGCCTGTTCCTGCATGCCGCGCAGTTGCGCGTGCCGCTGCCCGACGGGCAGGTGCTGGAGCTGGAGGCGCCGGTGGACGAGATGTGGCAGCGTTCGCTGGAGCGTTTGAATGACTGACTACGCGTTGCTGGTATTCGATTGGGACGGCACCCTGGTCGACTCGATCGCGCGCATCGTCGATTCGATGAAGGCGGCGGCGCGGGAAACCGCTCTGCCGGAGCGGGACGATACCCGGATCAAGGGCATCATCGGCCTCGGCTTGCCCGAGGCGATCGCTTCGCTCTATCCGGAGGTTGGCGATCCTGCTCTGGTCGAGCGTTTCCGGTGTGCCTACAGCGAGCATTACCTGGCGCAGGAAGCGCAGCCGTCGCGGTTGTTCCCCGGCGTGGCCGAAGCCATGGTGCATTTTCGCGAGGCCGGGTTCCGCCTGGCGGTCGCCACCGGCAAGAGTCGGCGCGGCCTGGACCGGGTGCTGGCGGGGCATGGCTGGAGCGATTTCTTCGATATCACCCGCTGCGCCGACGAAACGGCCAGCAAGCCGGACCCGTTGATGCTCCACGAGATCCTGGCGCACTGCCGGGTCGAGCCGGGGCGGGCGCTGATGATCGGTGATTCGCCGTTCGACCTGGAAATGGCGCGACGGGCGGGGATGGATTCGGTTGCGGTGGCCTATGGCGCCCAATCGCTGGAGCAGTTGCGGCCTTATGCGCCGCGGCTGGAAGTTGAGCATTTCACCGAGTTGCGCGCCTGGTTGGGCGGTGCTCGACGTGAGGCGGTTTCAGGAGTGGTTGAGCATGTCTGACGAGTGGAAGTCGGAAACGCCGAAGGCGAATGACGACAAGAGCTGGAAGCTGCTGGAAAAGGCGGTCCTCGCCGGGGTCCAGGAGCAGCGGCGGGCGCGGCGCTGGGGGATATTCTTCAAGTCGCTGACCTTCATCTATCTCTTTGTCGTGCTGCTGGCCTTCAGTCCGTTCGGCAGCCTGGAGAAATCGGCCTCGCGCAGCGGTAGCCACACGGCACTGATCGAGGTGAAGGGCATGATCGCCGACGATGAGCCGGCCAGTGCCGACAATATCGTCACGGCCCTGCGCGCGGCGTTCAAGGATGAGGGTACCAAGGGGATCGTCCTGCGGATCAACAGTCCGGGCGGCAGTCCGGTGCAGTCGGGCTATATCTATGACGAGATTCGTCGCCTGCGCGGCGAGCACCCGAACGTCAAGGTCTATGCGGTGATCAGCGACCTGGGTGCCTCCGGCGCCTACTACATCGCCAGCGCCGCCGACCAGATCTACGCCGACAAGGCCAGCCTGGTCGGCTCCATCGGCGTGACGGCGGCCAGCTTCGGTTTCGTCGGCACCATGGAGAAGCTCGGTGTCGAGCGGCGCGTCTATACCTCCGGCGAGCACAAGTCGTTCCTCGATCCTTTCCAGCCGCAAAAGCCCGAGGAGACCCAGTTCTGGCAGCAGGTGCTGGATACCACCCACAAGCAGTTCATCGACAGCGTGAAAAAAGGGCGCGGCGACCGGCTCAAGGTCGAGGGGCATCCGGAGCTGTTCTCGGGTCTGGTCTGGTCCGGCGAACAGGCATTGCAGCTGGGTTTGATCGACGGCCTGGGCAATGCCAGCTATGTGGCGCGCGAAGTGGTGAAGGAGAAGAAGATCGAGGACTACACCGTGCAGGAGTCGCCTTTCGATCGCTTCGCCAAGAAGTTCGGTGCCAGTGTGGCGGAGCGCCTCGCGCTGTGGATGGGCTGGCAGGGGCCGGTACTGCGCTGAGAGCGTTTCCCTTCCTTATATAAAGAAGCCCGGCTGAAGCCGGGCTTCTTTATATGGGAATGCCGGATATGGGAATGCCGGATATGGGAATGCCGGATATGGGAATGCCGGCTCAGGGAATTTCGACGCCTTCCTCGAGGAGCATGTCGACCAGGCGGATCAGGGGCAGTCCCACCAGGCTGGTGGCGTCCTCTCCTTCGGTGGAGCGGAACAGGCTGACGCCCAGGCCTTCCGCCTTGAAGCTGCCGGCGCAGTCCAGCGGGCGTTCCGCTTCGACGTAGCGGCAGATGCGGCTCTCGTCGAGGTGGCGGAAGTGCACGGTGAACGGCACGCATGCCACCTGGATGCGTCGGCTGGCGCTGTTGAGGAGGGCCAGTCCGGTGAGGAAGGTCACGCTCTTGCCGCTGGCGTCCCGTAGCTGCTGGATGGCGCGTTCGGGGGTGTGCGGCTTGCCGAGGATGTTGCCGTCGAGTACGGCGACCTGGTCGGAGCCGATCACCAGGTGTTGCGGATAGCGTCCGGCCAGCGCTTCGGCCTTGCTGGCGGAAAGGCGGCGCACCAGTTCCTCGGCACTTTCCTCGGGGCGATGGCTTTCGTCGATATCGGGGCTGGCGCTTTCGAAGGGAAGGCGCAGGCGGGTCAGGAGTTCGCGTCGGTAGGGGGAGCTGGAGGCGAGGATCAGGTCGGGCATGAGGTTCTCCATGGCGAGCGGCCGATTTTAACGAAAAGACTCGTCCTTACAGCGGTTTATGGCTAATTTCCTTTGACAGGCGCGGGGACGTCCCTATAATGGCGCGCTTATGTTGAATGGGCCGATTCCACCTCATATCGATCCGCGCAAGTTGGTCGACCGCGGCGCCACCCTCGAGGGTGTGTACGCGCTCGCCGATATGCCGCGTGTATGCGAGCAACTGACCAGCGATGCCGGTGAGGTGCGCGTGAAGGTTTCCTTCGAGCGCGGCCACCAGAAGCTGGCGGTCATGCATATGCAGCTCGATACCGAGGTGAGCATGGTATGCCAACGCTGCCTGGATGCGGCGGCCATTCCCGTGCATGGCGAATATACCTACGCCATTCTTCGGGAAGGTCAGTCCGCCGACGGTCTGCCGAAGGGGTACGATGCGCTGGAAGTGGGGGAGGAACCCCTGGACCTGCTGGCGCTGGTCGAGGACGAGCTGTTGCTCGCCTTACCCATCGTTCCGGCCCATGACCCCGAAGTATGTCAGCACCCGGCTGGATTCGTCGTCGAAGACGAGCCGGAGTCGAGCGAAGTCGAGGACAAGCGTCCTAATCCGTTCAGCGTACTGGCACAGTTGAAGCGTGACCCAAACGTTTAGGAGTTAATCAATCATGGCTGTTCAGCAGAACAAAAAGTCTCGTTCCGCTCGTGACATGCGTCGTTCCCACGATGCGCTCGAGTCCAATGCTCTGTCCGTGGAAAAGAGCACCGGTGAAGTCCACCTGCGCCACCACGTATCCCCGGACGGCTTCTATCGCGGCCGTAAGGTAGTAGACAAGGGCTCCGACGAGTAATCCTTGTCCGCACCAATCATCGCGATTGATGCAATGGGTGGGGACTTCGGTCCCCACTGCGTTGTTCCGGCCTCTATTGCCTTCCTGGCCGAGAATTCCTCTTCGCAACTGATCCTCGTCGGTCAGCCTGCCCTCCTCGAAGAACTCCTTTCCCGCTATCCGTCGCTCGACCGGCAGCGCCTGCGTGTGCATGCGGCCAGCGAAGTGATAGGTTCAGACGAACGTCCCTCCCAGGCCTTGCGTGGCAAGCCGGACGCTTCCATGCGCGTGGCGCTGGAGCTGGTCCGCGACGGCCGGGCGCACGCGTGCGTCAGCGCCGGCAATACCGGGGCGTTGATGGCGCTGTCGCGGCACCTGCTGAAGACCCTGCCCGGTATCGACCGCCCTGCGATGGTGACGGCGGTTCCGACCGAGAAGGGGCATTGTCATCTGCTCGACCTCGGCGCCAACGTGGATTGCAGTGCCGAGCATCTCTATCAGTTCGCGGTGATGGGCGCGGTGGCGGCAGAGGCCTTGGGCTGCGTCTCGCCCCGGGTCGCCCTGCTCAACGTGGGGACCGAGGAGATCAAGGGCAACCAGCAGGTCAAGCTGGCGGCGAGTCTGTTGCAGAAGGCGCAGGGGTTGAATTTCAGCGGATATATAGAGGGCGATGGCCTGTATCGCGGCGAGGCCGACGTGGTGGTCTGCGACGGTTTCGTCGGCAACATCCTGCTGAAAGCCAGCGAAGGCCTGGCTGCCATGGTGTCGGCGCGGATCGAACAGCGCTTCCGCGATGGACTGGCGGCGAAGCTGGTCGGTGCGCTGGCGTTGCCGCTGCTGCGCCGGCTGCGCGGCGATATCGCTCCGGCACGCTATAACGGCGCCAGTTTCCTCGGATTGCAGGGGATAGTGGTGAAAAGCCATGGGTCTGCCGCCGAGGAGGGTTTCCACAGCGCCTTGCGTCGCGCGGCACTGGAAGTCCGGGAAAACCTGCCGCAACGATTGCATGGCCGTCTCGAGCATCTGCTGCTCTAATGTGTGACCGGGCGGTCCAGGCAGCCATCCAACACTCAGTTTCCTGCGCCAGTCGCGGCTGGCGCGTTATCTCCGACGAGCAAAAGACCACAAGGGACCTATTCAATGTCTGCATCCCTCGCATTCGTCTTCCCCGGCCAGGGTTCGCAATCCCTCGGCATGCTGGCCGAGCTGGGCGCCCAGCAGGCGCTGGTGCGCGATACCTTCGCCGAGGCCTCCGAGGCGCTCGGTTACGACCTTTGGGCGCTGGTCCAGAATGGTCCTGAAGAGCACCTGAACCAGACCGACAAGACCCAGCCGGCCATCCTCACGGTTTCGATCGCGCTCTGGCGCCTCTGGCTGGCCGAGGGCGGTGCGCGCCCGGCGTTCGTCGCCGGGCACAGCCTGGGCGAATATTCCGCGCTGGTCGCGGCCGAAAGCCTGGCGTTCGCCGATGCGGTCAAGCTGGTCGAGCGTAGGGGCCAACTGATGCAGCAGGCGGTTCCGGCGGGGCAGGGCGGCATGGCCGCGATCCTTGGCCTGGAAGACGCCGATGTATTGGCGGCCTGTGCCGAGGCGGCCCAGGGCGAGGTGGTCAGCGCGGTCAACTTCAACGCGCCGGGGCAGGTAGTGATCGCCGGTGCCGCGGCTGCCGTTGAGCGTGCCATCGAGGCATGCAAGGCACGCGGCGCCAAGCGCGCGGTGGCGCTGCCAGTCAGCGTGCCGTCGCATTGCGAACTGATGCGTCCGGCCGCCGAGCAGTTCGCCGCCTCGGTCGAAAGCCTGCAGTGGCAGGCGCCGAAGATTGCGCTGGTGCAGAACGTCAGCGCCGCCGTGCCGGCTGATCTCGATACGCTGCGCCGCGACCTGCTGGCACAGCTGTACAGCCCGGTTCGCTGGGTGGAGAGCATCCAGCTGCTGGCGGAAAAGGGCGTCACCGAGCTGGTCGAGTGCGGGCCGGGCAAGGTCCTGGCAGGCCTCAACAGGCGCTGCGCGAAGGGCATCAATACCCATGGCCTGGATGGCGTCGAGGCGTTCGCCGCCACGCGCGCCGCCCTGGCCTGAGAGAGAGAAAGGAGAGAATCCCATGAGTCTGCAAGGTAAGGTCGCATTGGTAACCGGCGCCAGCCGTGGCATCGGCCAGGCGATTGCGCTGGAACTGGGGCGCCTGGGTGCCGTGGTCATCGGCACCGCGACCAGCGCGTCCGGCGCCGAGAAGATCGCCGAAACCCTCAAGGCCAATGGCGTCGAGGGTGCGGGCCTGGTCCTGGACGTTTCCAGCGACGAATCCGTAGCCGCGACCCTGGAGCACATCCAGCAGCATCTCGGCCAACCGCTGATCGTGGTCAATAACGCCGGCATCACCCGCGATAATCTGCTGGTGCGCATGAAAGACGACGAGTGGTTCGATGTGGTCAACACCAACCTGAACAGTCTCTACCGTCTGTCGAAAGCCGTTCTGCGCGGTATGACCAAGGCCCGCTGGGGGCGCATCATCAACATCGGTTCCGTGGTCGGCGCCATGGGCAATGCCGGGCAAACCAACTATGCCGCGGCGAAGGCCGGCCTGGAGGGCTTCACCCGTGCGCTGGCCCGGGAAGTCGGTTCGCGTGCCATTACCGTGAATGCGGTGGCGCCGGGCTTCATCGACACCGACATGACCCGCGAGCTGCCGGAAGCCCAGCGCGAAGCGCTGCTGGGCCAGATTCCGCTGGGTCGCCTGGGGCAGGCGGAAGAGATCGCCAAGGTGGTCGGCTTCCTCGCTTCGGACGGCGCAGCCTATGTGACCGGGGCCACCGTGCCGGTCAATGGTGGGATGTACATGAGCTGAATGTGACGTTACCTTTCTCGGGTCTGTCATAAGCGCTGTCTAGAATTCGTTGCGGAATTGCAGCCGGGTTATTAGATAGAATTATCGAAGTGGCCGTGGGAAGGTGAGGCGTTCAGCTTGAAAAGCAGAAAACCCTTTCTATACACTTACCCGCAGCCCAGCTGCTCGGATTTTCCATAGGAGTGAAAACAAGGTATGAGCACCATCGAAGAACGCGTTAAGAAGATCGTCGCTGAACAACTCGGCGTGAAGGAAGAAGAAGTCACCAACAGCGCTTCCTTCGTCGAAGACCTGGGCGCCGACTCCCTTGACACCGTCGAGCTGGTGATGGCTCTGGAAGAGGAATTCGAGACCGAAATCCCTGACGAGAAAGCTGAAAAGATCACCACCGTTCAGGAAGCCATCGACTACATCGTTGCTCACCAGCAATAAGTAGTCGTCGGATTTTCCGACGTGGAAAAGCCGCACAGCCTGTAAGGGCGTGCGGCTTTTCTTTAGCGCCTTACCTACTCTGGTAGTCTGTCGGCGCAACCCCGTGAAATGAGAAAGAGGAAGTCGTAGTGTCGCGTAGACGCGTCGTCATTACTGGCATGGGCATGCTGTCGCCGCTGGGCCTGGATGTCCCGAGCAGTTGGGAAGGTATTCTCGCCGGTCGCAGCGGGATCGCCCCGATCGAGCATATGGACCTGTCCGCCTATTCCACCCGCTTCGGTGGTTCGGTCAAGGGTTTCAATGTCGAGGAATACCTGTCCGCCAAGGAAGCCCGCAAGCTCGACCTGTTCATCCAGTACGGTCTCGCCGCCAGCTTCCAGGCCGTTCGCGATTCCGGCCTGGAGGTCACCGACGCCAATCGTGAGCGTATCGGCGTATCCATGGGTTCCGGTATCGGCGGCCTGACCAATATCGAGAACAACTGCCGATCCCTGTTCGAGCAGGGGCCGCGGCGCATCTCGCCGTTCTTCGTGCCCGGTTCGATCATCAACATGGTTTCCGGCTTCCTGTCGATCCACCTGGGTCTGCAGGGGCCCAACTACGCCCTCACCACCGCCTGCACCACCGGTACCCACAGCATCGGCATGGCTGCTCGCAACATCGCCTATGGCGAGGCCGACGTGATGGTCGCCGGCGGTTCCGAAATGGCTGCCTGCGGTCTCGGCCTGGGTGGTTTCGGCGCGGCTCGCGCGCTCTCCACTCGCAACGACGAGCCGACCCGTGCCAGCCGTCCGTGGGACCGGGATCGCGACGGCTTCGTCCTGTCTGACGGTTCCGGCGCCCTGGTGCTCGAAGAACTGGAGCACGCCCGTGCCCGCGGCGCGCGGATCTATGCCGAGCTGGTTGGCTTCGGCATGAGCGGCGACGCCTTCCACATGACCGCGCCGCCGGAAGACGGCGCCGGTGCCGCCCGCTGCATGAAGAACGCGCTGCGCGATGCCGGCCTGGATCCTCGCCAGGTCGATTACATCAACGCCCATGGCACCTCCACCCCGGCCGGCGACATCGCCGAGATCGCCGCGGTGAAGAGCGTGTTCGGCGAGCATGCCCATGCGCTGTCGATGAGTTCGACCAAGTCGATGACCGGCCACCTGTTGGGTGCCGCCGGTGCGGTGGAGGCGATCTTCAGCGTGCTGGCCCTGCGCGACCAGGTCGCCCCGCCGACCATCAACCTGGACAACCCGGACGAAGGTTGCGACCTCGACCTGGTGGCCCACGAAGCCAAGCCGCGCAAGATCGACGTGGCCCTGTCGAACTCGTTCGGTTTCGGCGGGACCAACGGCACCCTGGTGTTCCGCAGGTTCGCCGACTGATGCTGGACTGGGTCGACGGCCGGCCCGCCGCCGAGCTGTCCGTGCGTGATCGCGGACTGGCCTATGGCGACGGGCTGTTCGAGACCCTGGCGGTGCGCGCCGGCACGCCGCGTCTCCTGGAACGCCACCTGGCGCGCCTGGAAGAGGGGTGTCGACGCCTGGCGATCCCTCTCGACGCCGCGGCGTTGCGCCAGGAGTTGCTGGCGTTCTGCGCGGCGCTGGGCGACGGTGTCGCCAAGCTGATCGTCACCCGCGGCGAGGGTTTGCGTGGCTACGCGCCGCCTGCCGAGGCCTCGCCGCGGCGAATCCTCTCCGGATCGCCGCGTCCGGCCTATCCCGAGCGCCACTGGCAGCAAGGCGTGCGCCTGTTCGCCTGCCGCACGCGCCTGGCCGAGCAGCCCCTGCTGGCCGGCCTCAAGCACCTCAATCGCCTGGAGCAGGTCCTCGCCCGTGCCGAGTGGAGCGACGCCGGGCATGCCGAAGGGCTCATGCTGGACGTGCACGAGCGGGTAGTGGAGGGCGTGTTCAGCAACCTGCTGCTGGTTCTCGACGGCACCCTCGTGGCGCCTGACCTGCGGCGCTGCGGCGTCGCTGGAGTGATGCGCGCGGAATTGCTCGAGCGCGCCGAAGGAATCGGCGTCCCGCTGGCGATACGGGATGTTTCCATGGCTGAACTGGCGACGGCCGACGAGGTCTTTCTGTGCAACAGCCAGTTCGGCATCTGGCCGGTCCGGGCATTGGACGAGCACGTCTGGCCGGTCGGCGAGCTGACCCGTAAACTGCAAGACCAACTTCGCGACGACCTGGATTTCTGACTTTGATGCGCAAACTGCTGGTGCTGCTGGAGAGTGGCCTGTTGTTCGTTGGCCTCTGCGTCGGCCTGGCTGCATGGCAGCAGCAGCGGGCGCTGGAGCAGCCCCTGCAATTGACCGAGGAGCGCCTGCTGGACGTTTCCTCGGGCTCCACGCCGGGCGGCATGCTCGCGCGTCTGGAGCAGGAAAAGGTGCTCCATGGCGCGTTCTGGCTGCGCCTCTACTGGCGTTTCAACCTGCCGGGCCAGGCCCTGCACAGCGGCGAATACCGCCTCTTGCCGGGGATGAAGGGCGCCGACCTGCTGGAACTCTGGCGTGAAGGCGAGGTGGTGCAGTACAGCCTGACCCTGGTCGAGGGCTGGAGTTTCCGCCAGGTGCGCGAAGCGCTCGCCAGGCAGGGCAAGCTGGAGCAGACCCTGGCCGGCCTGAGCGACGGCGAGATCATGCAACGCCTCGGCAAGCCCGACGAAGTGGCCGAAGGGCGCTTCTTCCCCGATACCTACCGCTACACCCGTGGCATGCGCGACATCGACATACTGCGCAAGGCCTACCAGCGCATGCAGACCATCCTCGCCAAGGAATGGGATGGCCGCAGCCAGGACCTGCCTTATCGCGACGCCTACCAGGCGCTGATCATGGCCTCGCTGGTGGAAAAGGAAACCGGCGTGCCGGAAGAGCGTTCGCAGATCGCCGGCGTCTTCGTCCGCCGCCTGCAGCGCGGCATGCTGTTGCAGACCGATCCGACGGTGATCTATGGCATGGGCGAGCGCTACAACGGCAAGATCACCCGCGCCGACCTGCGCGAACCGACCCCTTACAATACCTATGTGGTGCCGGGCATGCCGCCGACCCCGATCGCCCTGGCCGGGCGCGAGGCGATTCGCGCCGCGCTGCATCCGGCCGAGGGTGAGACCCTGTATTTCGTGGCGCGCGGCGATGGCAGCCATGTGTTCTCCAGCAGCCTGGACGAACACAACAAGGCGGTCCGCGAGTATCAGTTGAAGCGTCGCTCGGACTATCGCTCCAGCCCCGCGCCCATCACCCCGCCGCCACAATGAGCGGCGCAGCCAAGATAAGGAGTGCCGTGTGACCGGCCTGTTCGTCACCCTGGAGGGCCCGGAAGGGGCCGGCAAGAGCACCAACCGCGACTACCTGGCCGAGCGCCTGCGCGAGCGCGGCATCGAGGTGCAGTTGACCCGCGAGCCTGGCGGCACGCCTCTCGCCGAGCGCATCCGTGAGCTGCTGCTGGCGCCCAGCGACGAGCCGATGGCCGCCGATACCGAGCTGTTGCTGATGTTCGCCGCGCGGGCCCAGCATATCGCCGGGGTCATCCGTCCGGCACTGGCGCGCGGGGCCGTGGTGCTCTGCGATCGCTTCACCGATGCCACCTATGCCTACCAGGGCGGCGGGCGCGGCTTGCCGGAGGCGCGCATCGCCGCGCTGGAAAGCTTCGTCCAGGGCGACCTGCGGCCCGACCTCACGCTGGTCTTCGACCTGCCGGTGGAAATCGGCCTGGCGCGGGCGGCGGCGCGTGGCCGGCTCGACCGTTTCGAGCAGGAGGACCGACGCTTCTTCGAGGCCGTGCGTCAGACCTACCTGCAGCGCGCCGCGCAGGCCCCGGAGCGTTACCAGGTGCTCGATGCCGGGTTGCCGCTGGCCGAGGTGCAGGCTGGCCTGGATCGGCTGCTGCCGAATCTGCTGGAGCGTCTGAATGGCTGATATCTATCCCTGGCAGCAGGCGCTCTGGAGCCAACTGGGCGGCCGCGCCCAGCACGCCCACGCCTATCTGCTCTACGGTCCCGCCGGGATCGGCAAGCGTGCCCTGGCCGAGCATTGGGCCGCCCAACTGCTCTGCCAGCGGCCTGCCGCCGCTGGCGCATGCGGCGAGTGCAAGGCCTGCCAGTTGCTGGCCGCCGGTACCCATCCGGACTACTTCGTGCTGGAGCCGGAGGAGGCGGAGAAACCGATCCGGGTCGATCAGGTCCGCGACCTGGTTGGCTTCGTGGTGCAGACCGCGCAACTGGGCGGGCGCAAGGTCGTGTTGCTCGAACCCGCCGAGGCGATGAACGTGAACGCCGCCAACGCCCTGTTGAAAAGCCTTGAAGAGCCGTCGGGCGATACTGTGCTGCTGCTGATCAGCCACCAGCCCAGCCGCCTGTTGCCGACCATCAAGAGCCGCTGCGTGCAGCAGGCCTGCCCTTTGCCGGGCGCGGCGGCGAGTCTGGAATGGCTGGCGCGGGCCCTGCCCGACGAGCCGGCCGAGGCCCTGGAGGAACTGTTGGCGCTTTCCGGCGGCTCGCCGCTCACCGCCCAGCGCCTGCACGGCCAGGGCGTGCGCGAGCAGCGCGCGCAGGTGGTCGAGGGGGTGAAGAAGCTGCTCAAGCAGCAGATCGCCGCCAGCCCACTGGCCGAAAGCTGGAACAGCGTGCCGTTGCCATTGCTCTTCGACTGGTTCTGCGACTGGACGCTGGGCATCCTGCGCTACCAGTTGACCCACGACGAGGAGGGGCTGGGGTTGGCCGACATGCGCAAGGTGATCCAGTACCTGGGCGACAAATCCGGGCAGGCCAAGGTGCTGGCCATGCAGGACTGGCTGCTGCAACAGCGGCAGAAAGTGTTGAACAAGGCCAACCTCAACCGTGTCCTGCTTCTCGAAGCCCTGCTGGTGCAGTGGGCAAGCCTGCCCGGGCCGGGCTAGAATCCCGCTGATATTCGACTGGCAGGAACCTGCATGAGTTTGCCACCCAATCTGGGGCCGCGTAACGGCATCCTGTCCTTGACCATCAAGGACAAGTCCGTGCTGTACGCCGCCTACATGCCGTTCATCAGGAACGGCGGGCTGTTCATTCCCACCAACAAGAACTACAAGCTCGGCGACGAAGTCTTCATGCTGCTCAACCTGATGGAAGAGCCGGAGAAGATCCCGGTGGCCGGCAAGGTCGTCTGGATCACCCCGAAGGGCGCCCAGGGCAACCGTGCGGCTGGCATCGGCGTGCAGTTCAACGACGGTGACAACACCGCCCGCAACAAGATCGAAACCTACCTGGCCGGGGCGCTGAAGTCGGACCGGCCGACCCACACGATGTAACGCTAGACAGGATCATGCTGGTCGATTCCCACTGCCACCTCGATCGCCTCGACCTGGCCGCCCATGGCGGCTCGCTCGATGCGGCGCTGGATGCCGCGCGAGCGCGTGGCGTCGGTCAATTCCTCTGCATCGGCGTCAGCGCCGACAATGCCCAGGCGGTGAAGGCCCTGGCCGAGCGCTATGCCGACGTGCACTGTTCGGTGGGCGTGCACCCGCTGGACCTGGAGCCCGGAAGCGCGCCAGCGCTGGACTGGCTGCTGGGCGAGCTGGCGCATCCGCGGGTGGTGGCGATCGGCGAGACCGGCCTCGACTACCACTACGAACCGGAAGCCGCCGAGTTGCAACAGGAGGCGTTTCGCCTGCACCTGGAAGCCGCGCGGATCACCGCCAAGCCAGTGATCGTGCACACCCGCGAGGCGCGCGCCGACACGCTGGCGCTGCTGCGCGAGGCGGCGTTGCCGCAGGCCGGCGTGCTGCATTGCTTCACCGAGGACTGGGAAATGGCGCGATCGGCGCTGGACCTGGGCTTCTACATTTCCCTGTCCGGCATCGTCACCTTCCGCAATGCCGATGCCCTGCGCGAGGTGGCTCGCCAGGTACCGGCCGACCGGCTGTTGGTGGAGACCGACTCGCCCTACCTGGCGCCGATTCCCCATCGCGGCAAGCCGAACCTGCCGGAATACGTGCGCGATGTCGCCGAATTCCTCGCGACGTTGCGTGGCGTCAGCCTGGAAACCCTGGCGGAGCAGACTACCGCCAATTTCCATCGGCTGTTTCCGTTGGCCCGCTAGGCCGGCGCACGGATAAAAAAAACCCGGGTTCTGGGGGATGAATCCGGGTCAAGACCATTAGGAGTGGAACAAAGGTACGCATTCCTCGGTACCTTCACTGGCTGGGTACTTGGGGGGAGATACCGCGCGCCAGTACCTTTCAGTATTGGTCATGTTCGTGGGGCGTCCAGACAGGGCTGGCGGTTTTTTAAACAGATTTGGAATACCCTTGCGGTCCTTGAGTACCTAGGTGCCTGCGACCTGGCGCAAGATCGCCAGGGTATCGTCGATCACCGTCGAACTCGTGTAGAAGTGCGGGGAAAAACGGATACCTCCGCCACGCTGGGCGCAAATGACCCGTTCCTGGCGAAGCGTTTCGAAGAGTGTCCGATTGTCCTGGCCGTCCAGGCTGAAGGTCAGGATGCCCGCGCGTCGGCTCGGGTTCCGCGGGCTGTGCAGGCGTACCCCGGGAATTCCCGACAGACCGTCCTGTAGCCACTGGACGCGCTCGGCGATGTCTCTGCCGACCCGCTCCATGCCGACCTCCTCCAACAGCCCCAGGCTGGCCTCCAGGGCCATCGCGCCGAGCATGTTCGGGCTGCCGCATTCGAAGCGCCGGGCGCTGCGCGCCGGCCGCCAGTCGCGACGCTCGTAATCGAGGGCATGTTCCAGCATGTGCCAGCCATATTCGTGCAGCGCCAGGCGCTCGCGCTGCTCGGGATGGCAATAGAAGACGCCCAGCCCTTCGGGGCCGAGCATCCACTTGTGCCCATCGGCCATGGCGAAGGCACAATCGTAGGCCTGTACGTCGAAGGGCAGGGCGCCGAGCTGCTGGATCGCGTCGATGCAGAACAGCACCCCGCGGCGGCGACATCCCGCGCCGATGCGCTCCAGGTCAAGGCGCAGGCCGCTGGCGTACTGCACCGCGCTGATCGACAGCAGGCGGGTGCGCGGGCCGCAGGCGGCGAGCAGGGCGCTCTCGGGATCGTCGCCGGCGAGACCGACCTCGACCACTTCGACGCCGCGCGGGCGCAAGGCTTCCCAGACCACTCTATTGGAGGGGAACTCCTCGTTGCCGATGACGACCTGGTCGCCCTCTCGCCAATCCAGGCCGAAGGCTACGAAGGAAAGCGCCTCGGAGGTGTTCTTGACCAGGGCGAGGTCGCTGCCGGCGCGCGCATTGAGCAGTCGGGCAAGGCGCTCGCGCAGGCGATGTTCTATCTTCAGCCATTCCGGATAGTCGCTGGCGCCGTGGGCGACGTTCTCCCGGGCGAAGGCGCTCACCGCGTCGGCGGCGCGTCTAGGCCAGGGTGCGACCGCTGCGTGGTTGAGGTAGCGCAGACCGTTGGTCTGGTCGAATTCGTCCTGGTAACAATTCATCGTCGGATGTTCCGTGCATTTTCGTGCTGAATAGGCATAATACGCGGCTTCGATTTTTGACTCATTTTGACCTGACAGTCTTTTTATGCAGAAAGAGCCTCGCAAAGTTCGTGAATTTCGTCGCCGTGAACAGGAGATTCTCGATACCGCCCTCAAGCTGTTCCTCGAACAGGGGGAAGACAGCGTAACGGTCGAGATGATCGCGGATGCCGTCGGCATCGGCAAAGGCACGATCTACAAGCACTTCAAGTCCAAGGCGGAGATCTACCTGCGCCTGATGCTGGACTACGAGCGCGATCTCGCCGCCCTGTTCCATTCCGAAGACGTAGCCCGCGACAAGGAAGCCCTGTCGCGCGCCTACTTCGAGTTCCGCATGCGCGATCCGCAGCGCTACCGCCTGTTCGACCGCCTGGAAGAGAAGGTGGTGAAGACCAGCCAGGTGCCGGAGATGGTCGAGGAGCTGCACAAGATCCGCGCCTCCAACTTCGAACGCCTGACCCAGCTGATCAAGGAGCGTATCGCCGACGGCAAGCTGGAGAACGTTCCGCCGTACTTCCATTATTGCGCTGCCTGGGCGTTGGTGCATGGCGCCGTGGCGCTGTACCACTCGCCGTTCTGGCGCGAGGTGCTGGAAGACCAGGAAGGTTTCTTCCACTTCCTGATGGATATCGGCGTGCGCATGGGCAACAAGCGCAAGCGCGAAGGCGACGCTCCCAGCGCCTGATACCTGTGGTGCCGGGACGCAGTCACTGCGCCCCGCGCACTCTTTGCCGGCAGGGATATACTCGTCGCCCATCGATCCGCCGGCGGGACGTCGGCTGCCCATTTCCGGCGAATCCGCCGGTGGCTCCACGTTCGTTCAGGAGTTCTCCGATGAGTGTCCGTGAATTCCCCATCCACTACATCGAACCGGTGTTCCGGCCCCCGAGCGAGGCGCATTCGCTGGTCCTCCCGGTGACCAATGGCTGTTCCTGGAACAAATGCGGCTTTTGCGAGATGTATACCCAGCCGCAAAAGAAATTTCGCGCCCGCGACGAGAACGAGGTACTGGAGGAGATCCGCCGCTGCGGCGAGCGCCTGATCGTCAAGCGGGTGTTTCTCGCCGATGGCGACGCCCTGGTATTGCCGACCCGCCGGCTGCTCGCGGTGCTGCAGGCGATTCGCGAGCACTTGCCGGAGGTGGAGCGGGTATCCAGCTACTGCCTGCCGCGCAACCTGCGCAGGAAGTCGGTCGACGAGTTGCGCGAACTGGCCGACGCCGGGCTGCGAATGGCCTATGTCGGCGCCGAGTCCGGCGACGACGAAGTGCTGGCACGGGTCAACAAGGGCGAGACCTATTCCTCTACCCTGGATGCGCTGGAAAAGCTTGGCGAGGCGGGGATCAGTCGTTCGGTGATGATCCTCAACGGTCTGGGCGGAATGACCCTGAGCGCGCAGCACGCGGACAACTCCGCGCGCCTGATGAACGCCGCCCAGCCGGAGTACCTGTCGACCCTGGTGGTGAGTTTCCCTACCGGCGAGCAGCGTTTCCGTGCTGGCTTCGCCGATTTCGAGGCGCTGGATCGGCGTGCCCTGTTCGTCGAGGTCGAACGCCTGTTGCAGGGTTTGGAGCTCGAAGACACGGTATTTCGCAGCGACCACGCTTCCAACTATCTGGTGCTCAAGGGCGAACTGGGTGCCGATAAGGCGCGCCTGCTGGCCGAGGTCCGCCAGGCCATCGAGCAGCCGCAGCACGCTGCCCTGCGCCAGGAGTGGCAGCGTGGCCTGTGATGGCGCGGAAGCTGCATCGGCTCGTCATTCGCCGGTTTTCCGACGCCGGCAGGGGAGATGACCGATGTTGCACCTGTTCCGTATCGCCCTGGCGATGCTCCTCCTGGGCAGCCTGTCCGCCTGCATGAAGCCCAGCGACCTGGCCGACGGCGCCGACTACTACCTGCGCGACGCCGGGGTGCTCGATCACAGCGCCAGCCAGCGCAGCAACAACCGGCGGATCCAGGCCGACTCCTTCATCTACATCGGCCAGGGCCCGTTCGTGCCGCCGCGCTACCGGTACGCGCGGCCGAACGTGGTGGCCGAGCAGGCCTTCGAAGGTTTCGTCGAGTATTTCCCGCTGGTGCGCCGCGCCAAGGCGCCGCTCGGCCTGGACGACGCGATGCGCGAGGCGCGTGCCGCCGGCGCTCACTACCTGCTGTACTGCCGTTTCGCCCGGGGCGACAACAGGATCGGCAACTGGGAGGAGTGGGAAGACGAAGAGGAACTCGGCCGGGTCGGGCGCGATCGCAGTGTCATCCAGGTCATGCTGATCGAGACCAGCACCCGTTTCCTGGTGGACAGCGCGACCATCCGCAGCCGCGGCGGTTTCCTGACGTTCTACGACGCCACCCCGGAAGACCTGCTGCGTCCCCCGCTGGAGCAATACGCCCAGGAATTGCTGGGCCTGAACAGTCGAGGAACAGGCTATGAGTGATACCGGCAAGGCCAACGACCTGCTGGCGCAGATCCCCAGGGGCGAAAAGAAGGGCCTGCCGCCCGTGCACCTGTGGAATCCGCCATTCTGCGGCGACATCGACATGCGCATAGCCCGCGACGGCACCTGGTTCTACCTGGGCACGCCGATCGGACGCAAGCCGATGGTGAAGCTGTTCTCCAGCATCATTCGCCGCGACGGCGACGACTATTTCCTGGTGACTCCGGTGGAAAAGGTCGGTATCCGCGTCGACGATGCGCCCTTCGTCGCGGTGACCCTGCAGGTGCAGGGCGAGGGCGGGGCGCAGGTACTGCGCTTCGCCACCAACGTCGAGGACGAGGTCGAGGCGGACGCCGGGCATCCGCTGCGCGTCGAGATCGACCCCCGCACCCAGGAACCCACGCCCTACCTGCGGGTGCGCGACAACCTCGAGGCGCTGGTGCATCGCAACGTGTTCTACCAGCTGGTCGAGCTGGCGGTGCCGCGCCGGATCGACGGCATCGAATGGCTCGGCGTCTGGAGCCACGGCGAGTTCTTTCCCATCGGCCCGCAGCCGGACTGACAGGCGCAGCATGAAAAAAGGCTCCCGAGGGAGCCTTTTTCGTTTGCCTTACATGTTGGGGTAGTTCGGCCCGCCGGTACCTTCCGGCGCCACCCAGGTGATGTTCTGCGCCGGGTCCTTGATGTCGCAGGTCTTGCAGTGCACGCAGTTCTGCGCGTTGATCTGGAAGCGCTTGCTGCCGTCGTCGTTGGCCACCACTTCGTACACGCCTGCCGGGCAGTAGCGCTGGGCCGGCTCGTCGTAGAGCGGCAGGTTCTTCTCGATCGGAATGCTCGCATCGGCCAGCTTGAGGTGGATCGGCTGGTCTTCCTCGTGGTTGGTATTGGAGAGGAACACCGAGGACAGCTTGTCGAAGCTGAGCTTGCCGTCCGGCTTCGGGTAGTCGATCTTCGGCGCTTCGCTGGCCTTTTTCAGGCAGGCGTAGTCCGGCTTGTCGTCATGCAGGGTGACGGGGATCTTGCCGCCGAAGATGTTCTGGTCGATGAAGTTGAACGCGCCGCCGCCGATAGCGCCGAACTTGTGGATGGCCGCGCCGAAGTTGCGGCTGCGGAACAGTTCGTCGTACAACCAGCTGGCCTTGAACGCATCGACGTAGCTGGACAGCTCGTCGCCGCCTTCGCGGCCGGCGGCCAGGGCCTCGGCGATCGCGTCGGCGGCGAGCATGCCGGACTTCATCGCGGTGTGGCTGCCCTTGATCTTGGCGAAGTTCAGGGTGCCGAGGTCGCAACCGATCAGCGCGCCGCCGGGGAAGACCATCTTCGGCAGCGAATTCAGGCCGCCCTTGCAGATGGCCCGGGCGCCGTAGGCCACGCGCTTGCCGCCTTCCAGGTACTGCTTGACCACCGGGTGGTGCTTGTAGCGCTGGAACTCGTCGAACGGCGACAGGTGCGGGTTGCTGTAGGACAGGTCGATGATCAGGCCGACGAACACCTGGTTGTTCTCCAGGTGGTAGAGGAACGAGCCGCCGGTATTTTCGTCGTTCAGCGGCCAGCCGGCGGTATGGACCACCAGGCCGGGCTTGTGCTTGGACGGGTCGATGTCCCAGATTTCCTTGATGCCGATACCGTAGTGCTGGGCATCGGCCTCGCTGTCCAGGTTGTATTTCTTGATCAGTTGCTTGCCGATGTGCCCGCGGCAGCCTTCGGCGAACAGGGTGTACTTGGCCCGCAGCTCCATGCCGGGGGTGTAGTAGCCTTCTTTCGGGTTGCCTTCGCGGTCGACGCCGAGGTCGCCGGTGACGATGCCGCGGACCACGCCGTTCTCGTCGATCAGCGCTTCCTGGGCGGCGAAGCCCGGATAGATCTCCACGCCCAGTCCTTCGGCCTGCTGGGCCAGCCAGCGGCAGAGGTTGCCCAGGGAGATGATATAGTTGCCCTCGTTGTGCATGGTCTTGGGCACGAAGAAGTTGGGCACCTTGGTAGCGCTCTCGGCGCTCTTCAGGACGTAGATGTCGTCGCCGGTCACCGGGGTATTGAGCGGCGCGCCGAGTTCCTTCCAGTCGGGGAACAGCTCGTTCAGCGCGCGCGGCTCGAACACCGCGCCGGAGAGGATGTGGGCGCCCACTTCGGAACCCTTCTCGACCACGCAGACGCTGATCTCTTGACCGGCTTCGGCGGCCTTCTGCTTCAGTCGGCATGCGGCGGACAGACCGGCGGGGCCGGCGCCGACGATGACGACGTCGAATTCCATGTATTCGCGTTCCACTATCGATCTCCTACTCAAGGCTCACGGTATCTGTTTATTGGTGGCTGAGATCTTTCCCTGATCAGAGCGGGCGCATTATATATAGCTGCATGGGCAGGTCCAATACAAACGTTTGTTTGAATTCTTTGGAAGCCTGATAGAATCGGCATTCGAGGGGGGGAAACCACCCTTTTGCCGTATTGACCGAAAAGGGTGATCCGGTCAAGATACGGGCGGTTTTGCGGTCGCTGTCTAGCAGAGTGTCGGTTTCCGGCCGGCGAGCATCACCGGCCAGGCCTGTCTGGCGACATCCTTATTCACCGGAGAATAACGAGGAATCCATGAAGGTTCTTGTAGCAGTCAAACGAGTGGTCGACTACAACGTCAAGGTCCGCGTCAAGGCGGACAACTCCGGCGTCGACCTCGCCAACGTCAAGATGTCCATGAACCCCTTCTGCGAAATCGCCGTGGAAGAAGCCGTGCGCCTGAAAGAGAAGGGCGTGGCTACCGAGATCGTCGCTGTCTCCGTCGGCCCGACCGCCGCCCAGGAGCAACTGCGCACCGCGCTGGCGCTGGGCGCTGACCGTGCGATCCTGGTGGAGAGCAACGACGAGCTGAACTCCCTGGCCGTGGCCAAGCTGCTCAAGGCCGTGGTCGACAAGGAGCAGCCGCAGCTGGTGATCCTCGGCAAGCAGGCCATCGACAGCGACAACAACCAGACCGGCCAGATGCTCGCCGCGCTGACCGGCTACGCCCAGGGCACCTTCGCCTCCAAGGTCGAGGTCGCTGGCGACAAGGTCAACGTGACCCGCGAGATCGATGGCGGTCTGCAGACCGTCGCGCTGAACCTGCCGGCCATCGTCACCACCGACCTGCGCCTGAACGAGCCGCGCTACGCGTCGCTGCCGAACATCATGAAAGCCAAGAAGAAGCCGCTGGACGTGGTGACCCCGGACGCCCTGGGCGTTTCCACCGCTTCCACCGTGAAGACCCTGAAGGTCGAGGCGCCGGCTGCACGCTCCGCTGGCATCAAGGTCAAGTCCGTGGCTGAACTGGTAGAGAAACTGAAGAACGAGGCGAAGGTAATCTAATGGCTATCCTGGTTATCGCTGAGCACAACAACGCGGCCCTGGCGGCTGCCACCCTGAACACCGTTGCCGCTGCCAAGGCCATTGGCGGCGACATCCACGTGCTGGTCGCCGGACAGAACGTTGCCGCCGTGGCCGAAGCCGCCGCCAAGGTCGAGGGCGTCTCCAAGGTGCTGGTCGCCGACAACGCCGCCTACGCCCACCAACTGCCGGAAAACGTTGCACCGCTGATCGCCGAGCTGGGCAAGAACTACAGCCACGTGCTGGCCCCGGCTACCACCAACGGCAAGAACTTCCTGCCGCGCGTCGCCGCGCTGCTGGACGTCGACCAGATCTCCGAGATCGTCGAAGTGGTCAGCCCCGACACCTTCAAGCGTCCGATCTACGCCGGTAACGCCATCGCTACCGTGCAGTCCTCGGCTGCGGTCAAGGTGATCACCGTGCGTACCACCGGCTTCGACGCCGTCGCCGCCGAAGGCGGTTCGGCTGCCGTCGAGCAGGTTTCCGGCCCGGCCGATGCCGGCAAGTCCGCCTTCGTCGGCGAAGAGCTGGCCAAGTCCGACCGTCCGGAACTGACCGCTGCCAAGATCGTGGTCTCCGGCGGCCGCGGCATGCAGAACGGCGACAACTTCAAGATCCTCTACGCCCTGGCCGACAAGCTGGGTGCCGCAGTCGGCGCTTCCCGCGCCGCGGTCGACGCCGGTTTCGTGCCGAACGACATGCAGGTCGGCCAGACCGGCAAGATCGTCGCCCCGCAGCTGTACATCGCGGTGGGTATCTCCGGTGCCATCCAGCACCTGGCGGGCATGAAGGACTCGAAGGTGATCGTCGCGATCAACAAGGACGAAGAGGCGCCGATCTTCCAGGTCGCCGACTACGGCCTGGTCGCCGACCTGTTCGACGCCGTACCGGAGCTGGAAAAGGCCGTCTGAGCCCGATTCCAAGCCGACAAGACCCGCTCCCCGGAGCGGGTTTTTTTATGTCCGGGCTGCGACGCGTGACCCTTTGGTCACGATTCCTGCCTTCGGTCCGCCCAAGCGGAGGTGTCTCATTTACAATGCGCGACGTCTCTAGCTCCTGAATGTGCTTTTCCGGCATCTAGCAACCGAGGTTTTCATGATCATCAAACCGCGCGTGCGTGGCTTCATCTGCGTCACTACCCATCCGGCAGGCTGCGAGGCCAACGTCAAGCAACAGATCGACTACGTCGAGGCCAAGGGCCCCGTCGTCAACGGACCGAAGAAGGTCCTGGTCATCGGTTCCTCCACCGGCTATGGCCTGGCTGCCCGCATCACCGCCGCGTTCGGTTCCGGCGCCGATACCCTCGGGGTGTTCTTCGAGCGTCCGGGCAGCGAGAGCAAGCCGGGCACCGCCGGCTGGTACAACTCGGCGGCCTTCGAGAAGTTCGCCCACGAGAAAGGCCTGTATGCCCGCAGCATCAATGGCGACGCTTTCTCCGACGAGGTGAAGCGGCTGACCATCGAGACCATCAAGCGCGATCTCGGCAAGGTCGACCTGGTGGTCTACAGCCTGGCCGCGCCGCGCCGTACCCATCCGAAGAGCGGCGAAGTGTTCTCCTCGACCCTCAAGCCGATCGGCAAGTCGGTCAGCTTCCGTGGCCTGGACACCGACAAGGAAGTGATCAAGGACGTGGTCCTGGAGGCGGCCAGCGACCAGGAGGTCGCCGATACCGTTGCGGTGATGGGCGGCGAGGACTGGCAGATGTGGATCGACGCGCTGCTGGAGGCCGACGTGCTGGCCGACGGCGCGAAGACCACCGCGTTCACCTACCTGGGCGAGAAGATCACCCACGACATCTACTGGAACGGTTCCATCGGCGCGGCCAAGAAGGATCTCGACCAGAAGGTCCTCGGTATCCGCGACAAGCTCGCCCCGCTGGGCGGCGACGCGCGCGTGTCGGTGCTCAAGGCGGTGGTGACCCAGGCCAGCTCGGCGATCCCGATGATGCCGCTGTACCTGTCGCTGCTGTTCAAGGTGATGAAGGAGCAGGGCACCCACGAAGGTTGCATCGAGCAGGTCGACGGCCTGTACCGGGAGAGCCTGTACGGCGCCGAGCCGCGCCTCGACGAGGAAGGCCGCCTGCGTGCCGACTACAAGGAACTGCAGCCGGAAGTGCAGTCCCGTGTCGAGGAGCTGTGGGACAAGGTAACCAACGAGAACCTTTACGAGTTGACCGACTTCGCCGGCTACAAGAGCGAGTTCCTCAACCTGTTCGGTTTCGAGGTCGCTGGGGTCGACTACGAGCAGGACGTCAACCCGGACGTGCAGATCGCCAACCTGATCCAGGCCTGAGGCCTGTATCCGAGCCGTCCTCGCGACGGCTCCCGCTCCCCCGAACCGGCGCCCAGGCGCCGGTTCGCGTTTTCAGCGACCGGCCACCTGGGTGTTCCGTACGCCGTCGAGGAAGGCCTGGTAGTGCTGCGCGGTTTCCTCCGGGCGTTCGACCATCGGCACGTGTCCGCAGTTTTCCATGATCACCACGCTGGGCCGCTTCAGCAGCGGACGCATCACCTCGATGCTGGAGACGTCCAGCACGCGGTCGCGGTCGCCCCACAGCAGCAGGGTCGGTGCCTCGATCTTCGGCAGTTCCGGCTCCAGCGGGATGTAGCGCTGGCGCAGTTGTTCGAATATCTGCGCGTTGAACGCCGACGCGGCTACCGCGCGTTCGCCGAGGTAGCGCTTGAGCGGCGCCGGCAGCGGCGGTTGCTGGACGAACACGAAGTCGAGCAGCTTCTGGAAGTCTTCCGGCTGGCGCACCACCAGGGGATTCTCGCCGCGCTCCAGGTCCTCGAACAGTTCGCTCTTGCGCGCCGGCATCACCCCGGCGTTGTCGATCAGCGCCAGCGATAGCACCTGTTCCGGATGGCGCGCCGCGTAGAGCGCGGCGATGTGCCCGCCCATGGAGTTGCCGGCCAGGTGCAGGCGGCGCACGCCGATGGCGGCGGCGAAATTGGCGACTCGCTCGGCCTGGGTGCCGACGTCGTAGCTGGCCTGTTGCGGCTTGCTGCTGTCGCCGAAGCCGGGCAGGTCGAGGGCGACCACATGGTAGCGCTCGGTCAGCGGCCGGGCGAAGCGCAGCCAGTTGTCCTTGTCGGCGCCGAAGCCGTGGATCAGCAACAGGGTCGGGTTCTTCTCCGAGCCACCTTCCAGGTAGGCGATCTCCAGGTTGTCGACCTGCACGCTGTGCTCGCTGAGACCGGCGAGACCGCGCTCGACGGTGCGTACGCTGGCGAGGAGGGTAGCCGGGACGAAGTAGAGGACGCCGGCGGCGACCGCCAGCAGCAGAACCAGACCGAGGAGGAATCGTTTCATGGGTGTCCGAAGGCTTCAGGAAAAAAGGGGCCAGCGCTGAACGCTAGCCGTGCCGGCCCGCTGTCGCAAGCCTTGTGACGAGTCTAGGCGTGCTGCCGGTGGTCGGCGCCGAACCTAAGGACGGCGGTTCATTCGCCGGGTCGATAGAGATGTCGATGCTCGGCGCGGTACAGCGAAGAGTCGGCGAAGCCTTCGGCGGCCAGCACCTCGCCGACCAGGATCAGCGCGGTGCGGCGGAAATTCCTGGCGGCGACCTTGGGCAGGATGTCGCCGAGGGTGCCGCGAACCTGTTCCTGGTCGGGCCAACTGGCCCGGTGGATCACCGCGACCGGGCAGTCGGCGCCGTAGTGCGGCAGCAGTTCCTCGACGATCTTCGCCAGGTGGGCGACGCCCAGGTGGATCGCCAGGGTCGCCCGGTGCCGCGCCAGGTCACCCAGGCTCTCGCCTTCCGGCATCTTCGTGCGTGCGGCGTAGCGGGTCAGGATCAGCGTCTGGGACACTTCGGGTAGGGTCAGCTCGCAGCCGAGCAGGGCGGCGCAGGCGGCGGTGGCGGTGACCCCGGGGACGATCTCATAGGGGATGTCGAGTTCGCGCAGGTGGCGGATCTGCTCGCCGATGGCGCCGTACAGGGAGGGATCGCCGGAATGCACGCGGGCTACGTCGAGGCCGCGGCGATGGGCTTGCGCGAGTAGCTCGACGATCTGTTCGAGGTCCAGCTCGGCGGTGTTCACCACCTGGCCGGCCTGGTGCCCCTCGAGCAGCGCTTGCGGAACCAGCGAGCCGGCGTAGAGGATCACCGGGCACTGGCGGATCAGGCGCTGCCCCTTGACGGTGATCAGGTCGGGGGCGCCGGGACCGGCGCCGATGAAATAGACGGTCATGGGAGTTCTCGTTCGGTGAGAAGACGTGCCAGGGCGATGCTCGCCCGATCGTCGCTGCGTTTCGCGCCGAGCAGATCGGCGCGACCGCCACCCAGGCGTTCGGCCAGGGCCAGGGCGGCGGCCTCGGCGACGCTGGAGCAGCCGGTTTCGCGCAGCGCGACGGCGGAGGGGCTGAGCAGGCGCGGCTCGTAGTCGTGCAGGACGGCGGGTGCGAGGAAATGCACGGGGCGTTCGAGCAGCGTGGCCAGTTGCCGCAGGCCGGGTTCGTCGCGTTTGCCGTCGATGCTGGCGAGGGCGTCCAGCTCGGCCAGGCTGCGCCCGTGTTCGCCCAGCGTTCGCTCCAGCAGCGCGCGCAGATGCTCGGCGCTACAGCCTCGGCGGCAGCCGATGCCGGCGATCAGCAGGCTGGGGATGGGCAGGGGCATGCGCGCACCGGAGGAGATGGAAGGAGAGGCCTATGGACCCGCGACCGGCAAGGGTCGCGGGTGGCAGGCGGTCAGGCGTCGACGCCGCCCCGGTTGCGCCGGAACAGCCAGGCAGCGGCCAGGCCGAGGGCGGCCCAGAACAGCGCATTGCTGACCAGCGAGGCGACCACGAAACGCTGGGCCAGGGCTTCCGGCGCCAGGCTGGCATGGACCTCGGGCTGCGGCGCGCCGAACAGGTGCGGCAGCGCCAGCAGGACGGCGCCGACCAGCTTCAGCGGCCAGTTGCCGCCGAACACCAGCAGGGCCAGGCCCACCGCGGTGGCGGCGGCGGTGGCGATCCACCAGTACTGGCGTTGCACCAGGTCGGCCGCGGCGGTACCCGGCAGCTCCGGCGGCAGGCCCAGCGACGGCGCCAGGCAGAACACCGCGTAGCCGGCCAGGCCCCAGAGCAGGCCCTGCCAGGTCTGGCCCGGCGCGCGCAGGGTGAAGAGGCCGGCGAGCATCAGGGCGAAGCCGACCGCCACCACCAGGTTGCCGCCGGTGGTGGAGAGGGTACGCTGCCAGCCGTCCTCCGGCTCCCAGGCCTCCTCGTCGTGGACATGGGCGGCGACGCCGGGGGTGTGTTCGTGGGGCTGGGCCGCGACCGGCTCGCTCTTCTCGTAGGTCTCCGCCTCGAGGATCAGCGGGGTGACCCAGAGAATCTGCAGCAGGGTCAGCAGCAGGGCGGCGAGCAGGCCGGCGAAGCCGGCGGTCTGGGCGATGCGCTTGATCATTCTGGTTCCCTCGCGACTCAGTGGCAGGGGAAGCCGGAGCTGTGCCGGGTATCGTGGGCGGCGTTGTGTACCGCGTCGATGTGCGAGAAACCGGCGAAATAGACCAGCAGCGCGCCGAGCAGGCCGGCGCCGATGGCCAGGCTCAGTCGCTTCGACAGGGAGGTGGTGGAGCTGGCGTGCGCCAGGGTGCTGCTGGACATGGTGCGTTCCCTCTGGATTGGCATGGGCGTGGCAGAGGAGTACGCACGAGGAACAGGCCCGGACGGCCCGCTTCACGCTTGCGCCCGCCCACCGCGGGTGAATCAAACGAAAGGTTCCAGGCCGGTCTCCGGGCTCGCGCGCGATGCGCTTACCGTTGCGGGGGCAGCGCCGGACTGGCTCGGAGAGCGTCACCGGCTTCCCGTTTCACCTCGTGCGCGCCGGCACGAGACACCTGGGACAACCCGCCTAGGACAGCATGAAGGACCGCCGGGCGTCAACCGGCCCGATTGACCCTGGCCCGCGCACTGCGTAGCCTTGCCGGTTCGAGGTTCCTCGCCGGCGACGGCGGGGCTAAGAGGGAACGCGGTCGATGCCGCGGCTGCCCCCGCAACTGTGAACGGCGATCGTTCCCCAATGCCACTGCGTGACGCGGGAAGGCGGGGAACCGGCGGAGACGCCAGACCGTGAGCCAGGAGACCTGCCTCGTCGATCCCGTGGCGCGATGCCCGGGGACAAGACTTCCATACAACCGGGCGGGGTGATCCGGTGGCGAATCCGTTGCGCGGCCCCTGCGTCCGCGCCACTCGTCCGCATGCCCGCCGAGCTGAACAAGGGCTGCCCATGAAAACCCTGGCGAAACTCCCCGTCACCATCGTCACCGGCTTCCTCGGCGCCGGCAAGACCACCTTGCTCCGGCACATGCTGGACAACGCCGAAGGCCGGCGCATCGCGGTGATCGTCAACGAGTTCGGCGAACTCGGCATCGACGGCGAGATCCTCAAGCAATGTTCCATCGGCTGCAGCGAAGAAGAGGCGCAGGGCCGCGTTTTCGAGCTGGCCAACGGTTGCCTGTGCTGCACCGTGCAGGAAGAGTTCTTCCCGGTGATGCGCGAGCTGGTGGCGCGCCGCGGCGACCTTGACCAGATCCTCATCGAGACCAGCGGCCTGGCCCTGCCCAAGCCGCTGGTGCAGGCTTTCCAGTGGCCGGAAATCCGCAACGCCTGCACGGTCGACGCGGTGATCACCGTGGTCGACAGCCCGGCGGTGGCGGCCGGCACCTTCGCCGCCCATCCCGAGCAGGTGGACCAGCAACGCCGCCAGGACCCCAACCTCGACCATGAATCGCCGCTGCACGAACTGTTCGAGGACCAGTTGGCCAGCGCCGACCTGGTGATCCTGAACAAGGCCGACCAGCTCGACACCGAGGCCCTGGCGCGGGTCCGCGCGGAGATCGCCGGGGAGCTGCCGGCGGCGGTGAAGATCGTCGAGGCGAGCCGGGGCGAGCTGCCGCTGCCGGTCTTGCTGGGACTCAACGCCGAGGCCGAGCTGCACATCGACGGCCGGCCGACCCACCACGACCACGAAGGCCACGAGGACCACGACCACGACGAGTTCGACTCCTTCCACGTCGATCTCCCCGAGGTGGAGGAAGCTGCGCTGCTCGAGGCCCTCGGCGAGCTGGTGGAGCGTCACGACATACTTCGCATCAAGGGTTTCGCCGCCATTCCGGGCAAGCCCATGCGCCTGTTGGTACAGGGCGTCGGCAAGCGCTTCGACAGGCATTTCGACCGCAAGTGGCTGGCCGACGAAGCCCGCAGCACCCGGCTGGTGGTGATCGGCCAGGAGCTGGACCAGGCCGCCATTGCCAACCAGCTGCGCACAGCGCTTGCCTGATCCGTGATCCCCGGCCGGGGCCGGCGATGGCGATTCGCCGGCCCCAGCTTCTTGCGTCCTACCGGTAGAACGTCCATGCACCTGTTGCGCACCCAACCCGGCGGCTTCGTTCCCGACGACGGCATCGCCCACCTGGCCCAGACTCCCGCCGAGCTGGTGATCCTCTGCAGCGGCGATTCGCACCTCGCATTGCTGGCCGAGGCCGCCCGTGCGCTGCCGGACGACTACCCGAGCCTGCGCCTGGCCAACCCCATGCAGTTGCAGAACCACGCCTCGGTGGACCTCTACGTCGAGGAAGTGCTGCGGCACGCGCGGGTGATCCTGCTTTCGCTGCACGGCGGCATCGGCTACTGGCGCTACGGCGTGGAGCAACTGGTGGCGCTGGCCGAGCGCGGCGCGCTGCTGATCCCGGTGCCCGGCGACGACCGCCCCGACCCGGAGCTGAGCGCCCTCGGCAACCTGCCGGCGGAGCAGGCCGAGCGCTTCTGGCAATACTTGCGCCAGGGCGGCCTGGAGAACGCCGGGCAGTTCTACCGCTGCCTGGCCAGCCAGTGCCTCGGCCGCGACTACGCCTGGCGCGAACCGCAGGCGCTGCCGCGGGTGGCGCTGTTCCATCCACGGCATGCCGAGGCGACCCTGGAACACTGGCGTGCCGACTGGCAGGCCGGGCGTCCGGTGGTCGCGTTGCTGTTCTATCGCACCCACCTGCAGGCAGCCAACACCGCCTTCATCGCACGCTTCTGCGAACGCCTCGCGGCGCAGGGGCTCAACCCGTTGCCGATCGCGCTGGCCAGCCTCAAGGAAAGCACCTGCCTGGCGCAGGTGGAAGACTGGCTGGAGCGCAGCGACGCCGCGCTGATCGTCAATACCACCGGTTTCGCCCAGTCCAATCCGGAGGCGCCCGAGTTGCGTCCGTTCCGTCGCGACGTGCCGGTGTTGCAGGCGATCTGCTCGCTGGACAACCGCCCGCTCTGGCTGGACAACCCGCAAGGCCTGGGGCCGCGCGACCTGGCCATGCACGTGGCGCTGCCGGAGCTGGACGGGCGCATCGTCACCCGGCCGATCAGTTTCAAGGGCCTGGCCTGGCGCAGCGAACGCAGCGAGAGCGACGTGGTCTGCTATCTCGCCGACGACGAGCGCATGGATTTTGTCGCCGAACTGGCGCGGCGCTGGGCCGAGCTGGCGCGCAAGCCAAACGCGGAAAAACGGGTGGCGCTGGTGCTGGCCAACTACCCGACCCGCGATGGCCGGATCGGCAACGGCGTCGGCCTGGACACCCCGGCGGCGGCGCTGAACATCCTTCGTGCCCTGCGCCAGCAGGGCTATCCGGTCGACGGACTGCCCGCCAGCGGAACCGAGCTGATCCGCCAGTTGCTCGGCGGCGTCAGCAACGACCTGGAGCATCTCGACCTACGGCCCTGCGCCCAGAGCCTGGCGCTGGACGACTACCTGGCCTGCTTCGCACGCCTGCCGGAGCGCAATCGCCAGGCGGTGCTGGCGCGCTGGGGCGAGCCGCAACAGGACCCGATGTTCCGCGACGGACGGATGATGGTCGCCGGCCTGCGCTATGGCCTGACCTTCGTCGGCATCCAGCCGGCGCGCGGCTATCAGCTCGATCCGGCGGCGGTCTACCACGATCCCGACCTGGTGCCGCCGCACGGCTACCTGGCGTTCTACTTCTGGCTGCGCCACGCCTACCGCGCCGATGCCCTGCTGCACGTCGGCAAGCACGGTAACCTGGAATGGCTGCCGGGCAAGGGAGTCGGCCTGTCCGCCGAATGCTGGCCGGACGCGTTGCTCGGTCCGCTGCCGAACATCTATCCGTTCATCGTCAACGATCCGGGGGAGGGCGCCCAGGCCAAGCGCCGCACCCAGGCGGTGATCATCGACCACCTGATGCCGCCGCTGACCCGCGCCGAGAGCTACGGCCCGCTGCGCGACCTGGAGCGCCTGGCCGACGAGTTCTACGATGCCTCGCTGCTCGACCCGCGCCGCGCCGAACAGTTGCGCGGCGAGATTCTCGTCCTCCTGCGCGACAACCGTCTCGACCGCGAGATCGGCTTGCAGCTCAGCGACGATCCGGACAGCTGGCTGCCGCAGCTGGACGCCTATCTCTGCGACCTGAAGGAGTCGCAGATCCGCGACGGCCTGCATGTGTTCGGCGAGTCGCCGAGCGGGCGATTGCGCCTGGATACCCTGCTGGCGCTGCTGCGGGTTCCGCGCGGCGATGGCAAGGGCGCCAACGCCGGGTTGCTGAAGAGCCTGGCGGACGACCTTGGCCTGGGCTTCGATCCGCTGGCCTGCGACATGGGCGAGGCCTGGCAGGGCGCGCGGCCGGCCTGCCTGGAAGAGCGGGGCGGGGAGCCCTGGCGTACTCTCGGGGATACCCGCGAACGCCTGGAATTGCTGGCGTTGCACTGGATAGAACGCTGCCTGGGCGGCGAATCGCCGCCTGCCACCTGGCGTGCCAGCGGCGAGGTGTTGCGCGGCTTGTGCGAACAGGTGGCACCGACCCTGGACGCCTGTGGCGGGGCCGAGATCGACGGGCTGCTGGCAGCCCTCGAAGGGCGCTTCGTACCGGCCGGTCCGAGCGGCGCGCCGAGTCGCGGGCGACTCGACGTGCTGCCCACCGGACGCAACTTCTTCTCGGTGGACGTGCGCAACCTGCCGACCCCGACCGCCTGGCGCATCGGCTTCCAGTCGGCCAACCTGCTGCTCGAGCGTCACCTGCAGGAACATGGCGATCACCTGCGCCAGCTCGGTCTCTCGGTGTGGGGCACGGCGACCATGCGCACCGGCGGCGACGACATCGCCCAGGCCCTGGCCCTGCTCGGCGTGCGACCGGTCTGGCAGGCCGGCAGCCAGCGCGTCGCCGATTTCGAGATCCTCCCGGTCTCCCTGCTGGACCGCCCGCGGGTCGACGTGACGCTGCGGGTCTCCGGGTTCTTCCGCGACGCCTTCGCCAACCTGATCCGCCTGTTCGATGCGGCGGTGCAGGCGGTCGCCGAGCTGGACGAGGCGGAGGAGCTGAACCCGCTGGCCGCTCGCGTACGCCTGGAGCGCCAGCGCCTCGAGGCGCAGGGCACGGCGCCGGCGGAGGCGCGCCGGCAGGCCGGCTGGCGGATCTTCGGCGCCAAGCCGGGTGCCTACGGCGCCGGCGTGCAGGGCGCAATCGAAGAGCGGCTGTGGGAGACCCGCGCCGACCTTGCCGAGGTCTACCTGAACTGGGGCGGCTACGCCTACGGTGCCGCCGACGACGGCACGCCGGCGCGGGAACGCTTCGCCCAGCGCCTGGAACGCCTGCAGGCGGTGCTGCACAACCAGGACAACCGCGAGCACGACCTGCTCGATTCCAACGACTACTACCAGTTCCAGGGCGGCATGCTGGCGGCGGTGGAAACCCTGCGCGGCGCGCCGGTGGCCAGTTACCACGGCGACCACAGCCAGCCGGACAACCCGCGCATCCGCACGCTCAAGGAAGAGCTCAACCGGGTGGTGCGGGCGCGGGCGGTGAATCCGAAGTGGATCGCCGGGATGAAGCGCCACGGCTACAAGGGCGCCTTCGAACTGGCGGCGACGGTGGACTACCTGTGCGCCTTCGATGCCACCAGCGAGTTGATCGACGACCACCAGTACGCGCTGCTGGCCGACGCCTACCTGCTCGATGCGGAGACCCGCGAGTTCGTCCGCCAGCACAATCCGCAGGCCCTGCGCGACATGGCCGAGCGCCTGGTGGAGGCGCAGCGGCGCGGGCTCTGGCAGGAGCCGGGGGCCTATCGCGAGGCCCTGGAGAACCTGCTGCTGGACGTCGAAGAGGAATAGCGGAGCGGCATGGCCGCTCGCGCCGCTTTCAGCGCCGCTCGGCGAGCCGCCGGGCGGCGTCGCGGAGAATCCGCTCGGTGCCTTCCCAGCCGAGGCAGCCGTCGGTGATCGAGACGCCGTAGCGCAGTTCGCCGCCAAGCGCCTGGCAACCGTCGAACAGGTGGCTTTCCAGCATTACCCCGACCAGGTCGCTGGCGCCGGCCAGGCGCTGGTCCAGCACGCTGGCGAGGACGCCGGGCTGGTTCAGCGGGTTCTTGCCGCTGTTGGCGTGACTGCAATCGACCATCATCCGCGTGGCGATGCCCTGGCTTTCCAGGGCCTGGCGCACGGCCTGCACCTGCTCGGGGCCGTAGTTCGAACCGTGGCGGCCGCCGCGCAGCACCACATGGGTGTCCGGATTGCCGCGGGTCTCGATCAGCGCCGGGTGACCGTGCGGGTCGAGGCCGAAATGGCGGTGGCCGTGGGCCGCCGAACGGATCGCGTCGCAGGCGATGCCGACGCCGCCGTCGGTGCCGTTCTTGAAGCCCACCGGCAGGCCGAGGCCGCTGACCAGCTCGCGGTGGATCTGCGATTCGCTGGTGCGCGCGCCGATCGCCGCCCAGCTCAGCAGGTCGTCGAAGTAGCCGGCGGCCAGAGGTTGCAGGAGTTCGGTGGCCAGCGGCAGGCCGAGGCGCAGCATGTCCAGCATCAGTTGCCGGGACAGCGCCAGGCCGGCGGCCATGTCGTCGCTGCCATCCAGGTGCGGGTCGTAGGCGAGGCCCTTCCAGCCCACCGTGGTGCGTGGCTTTTCCACGTAGGCGCGCATCACCAGGAGCAACTGGCCGTCGAGTTCGTCGCTCAGCGCCGCGAGGCGTTCGGCGTATTCGAGGGCGGAGCGGGGATCGTGGATCGAACAGGGTCCGACTACCACCAGCAGGCGCGGGTCGTCGCCGTCGAGGATGGCGCGGATGGCGTCGCGGCTGGCGGCGACCTGGCTGGCCAGCTCCAGCGGCAACGGCTGGCGGGCCTTGAGTTCGAGCGGGCTGGGCAGGCGTTCCAGGGCGGTACGGGCGGTGGCGCTGGGCAGGGCGACGGCCTGGACGTTCGGCGAAAGGGTGGTCAGTGCGGATACGGATGAGTTCATGGTCTGGCTTCCTGGGCTGGCGGCGGGCGTCCCGCGCGCGTCGTGCCCTATCGAGGTGTTCGGCAATGTCGTGGGTTGGCGAGCGGCTGGCGGCCGTCGCTAAATCGCCAGGTGTTGAGCGGGTAGCCAGTGCGGTAGCGGTATGCGGTCATGATCGATGTCCTGTGCGTTGGTCTGTGGTTGTGGCCTTGTGGGCCGGAAAAACTGGCCGGAAAAACAAAACCCCCGGTCGGGGAGCCGACCGGGGGTTTGCGTGTGCAGGGTAGGCGTCCCGTATACCGTGGGCGCCGTTGGGGTATCAGGCGCCGGAGTGGCTAAACCAATACCCGAAGAAATACGCGGCACGGGGTGCCTGCGGCGCACGCGCGCGCAACGACAAGCCAGGGCGCGAGGCACTGGAATGCAGGTGCGGATGGCGGGTGTGCGGCATGGGTTTCTCCCGTGAACGAGTCCCGAGCTTACTGCAAGCGAGGCGGCCGGTTCAACGACTGTTTCACGGTTCGATACCGGCGCCGCCGGCCTGATAGACTTGGCGGTCCGTATTTCCGTCCGTCCGCCGCAGGAATCCCCATGAGCGCTACCGTGCATTACCCCCTGTCCGCCGTGGTCGCCGCCGACGAACTGAAGCTGGCGCTGTGCCTGGCCGCGGTCGATCCGGCGATCGGCGGGGTACTGATCGAGGGGCCGCGCGGAATGGCCAAGTCGACCCTGGCGCGGGGCGTCGCCGAACTGCTGCCGGCGGGCGAGTTCGTTACCCTGCCGCTGGGCGCCAGCGAGGAGCGCATCGTCGGCAGCCTCGACCTGGACGCCGCCCTCGGCGAAGGTCGCGCGCGGTTTTCCCCGGGCGTGCTGGCCAAGGCCGACGGCGGCGTGCTCTACGTCGACGAAGTGAACCTGCTGCCGGACCACCTGGTGGATTTGTTGCTCGACGTCGCCGCCAGCGGCGTCAACCTGGTCGAGCGCGATGGCATTTCCCACCGGCATCCGGCGCGTTTCGTGCTGATCGGCACGATGAACCCGGAAGAGGGCGAACTGCGCCCGCAACTGCTCGACCGTTTCGGCCTCAACGTGCGCCTCGATACCCAGCCGCCGCCGGCCGAGCGGGCAGAGATCATCCGTCGCCGGCTGGCCTTCGATGCCGACCCGCAGGCCTTCGTCGAACGCTGGGAAGGCCAGCAGGACACCCTGCGCCGCCGTTGCGCCGAGGCGCGCCGGCGGCTGGCGCGGATTCCCCTGGACGATGCGGCGCTGGACAGCATCGCTCGACGCTGCTTCGAGGCGGCTGTCGATGGCCTGCGCGCCGACCTGGTCTGGCTGCGCGCGGCGCGCGCCCATGCAGCCTGGCGCGGCGGCGAGCGGATCGAGGCGGAGGACATCGATGCGGTGGAACATTTCGCCCTGCTGCATCGCCGTCGCCAGTCGAACCCGCCACCATCGGCGGCCAATCCACCGCCACCGCCCGCGGCGGCCCCTGTCGCGCTCCCGGAGCGCACTGGCGACGGCGAAGGGCAGTGGGGCGAATTGCCGGCTCGGCCGGTGGCCATGGGGACCGCCCGCGAGCTGCCGCGCTGGCCAAAAAAGCCCTGAGCATCCGCCCGCGCTCGGTCATGGGTGCGGATGCCAGGAGCAGACCCGGAGCCCTGCGCGGCGGACTTGGCGGCGCCCTGAGCCAGGGTGCGGAGGGCGCCATCCAATGGTTGCCGACCCTGCTGCGCGGACGTCCCCGACAGCGCCGCGACCTGCTTCGCCAGCCGCGCAGCCGGCGCCCGGGCGAACTCTGGCTGGTGATCGTCGATGCCTCCGCCAGCACCCGCCGGTACGGCGCCCTGGCCCAGGCCAAGGGAGTGTTGGCGACGCTGTTCGAGGAGGCTTATCGACAGCGCATCCGCCTGGCCGTGCTGCATGCCACCGGGCAGCAGGCGCAATGGCTCTGGCAGGGGCAGAAGGCCTCGCGGGAGTTGCAGGACTGGCTGCGCCAGCTGGGCGCCGGCGGCGGTACGCCGCTGCTCGACGCCCTGCACCAGGCCGCTGGCTGGCTGGCGCGCCGACAGCGGCAGAAACCCGCCGAGCATCAGCGTCTGCTGGTGCTTACCGACGGCCGTCTGCGCGACTGGCCGGCGCTGCCGGAGGCTGCCTGCCCGAGCCTGCTGGTCGACCTCGAAAGCGGCCCGTTGCGCCTGGGCAAGGCCGAGCGCCTGGCCCGGGAACTGGGGGCCGAGTATCGGCATATCAGTGAATTGAACGAAGTCTGAGGGCGTTTCGGCGAGTCCTGCGGCTTTTTCGGTCAAATTGTATTTCGACTGTAATTCAATAAATATTATGTGCGTAATATCTTCCTGCGATCCAGCCAATCCATCTCACGGAGATATCCTCATGTCGCCGATTTCAGTCGTTATCGCCGGTTACGCCCGTTCGCCGTTCCACTTCGCCAGGAAAGGCGCGCTGGTCGATATCCGCCCGGATGACCTGACCGCCGCGGTGCTCAAGGGGCTGGTGGAGAAACTCGATCTCGACCCTGCGCTGCTGGAGGACGTGGTCATGGGCTGCGCCTATCCGGAGGCGGAACAGGGCATGAACATCGCGCGCATCGCCAGTTTCCGTGCCGGCTTCCCGCAGAGCCTCGGCGGTGCGACCCTCAACCGTTTCTGCGGTTCGTCCATGAGCGCCGTCCACTACGCCGCCGGGCAAGTCCTGCTGGGCGCCGGAGAAGCCTTCATCGCCGCCGGGGTAGAGTCGATGACGCGGGTGCCGATGGGCGGCTTCAACCTGTCGCCCAATCCCGCGTTGCTGCAGGACTATCCGGCGGTATACATGAGCATGGGGCAGACCGCCGAGAATGTCGCCGAGCGCTACGCCGTCAGCCGCGTCGAGCAGGAAGAGATGGCCGTACGCTCCCACGCCAAGGCAGTCGCCGCGCGCGAGGCCGGCTTGCTGCGCGAGGAGATCGTCGCCATCGACACCCCCGCCGGCCGGGTCGCCGAGGATGGCTGCATCCGCCCGGGTACCAACCTGGAGAGCCTGGCCCAGTTGAAGCCGGCGTTCGGCGGCAGCGTCACCGCCGCCACCTCGTCGCCGCTCACCGATGGCAGCGCCGCGCTGCTGGTCTGTAGCGAGGACTTCGCGCGCCGCCACGGGCTGGCGATCCTGGCGCGGATCAAGGCGGTGGCGGTGGCCGGTTGTGCGCCGGAGATCATGGGCATGGGGCCGGTGCAGGCGACGCGCAAGGTTCTGCAACGGGCCGGGCTGGGCATCGCCGACATCGACCTGGTGGAGATCAACGAGGCCTTCGCCAGCCAATCCATCGCCTGCATCCGCGAACTGGGGCTGGACATGGACAGGATCAACCTGGATGGCGGCGCCCTGGCCATCGGTCATCCGCTGGGCGCCACCGGCGCGCGGATCACCGGCAAGGCCGCTGCGTTGCTGCGGCGCACCGGCGGGCGCTATGCCATCGCCACCCAGTGCATCGCCGGCGGCCAGGGCGTGGCGACCCTGCTGGAAGCGGTGGAGTGATCGCGCGCCGATGAAAAAAGGCCCGGTGGATGAGCCGGGCCTGGATGGGGAACCTGCGCCGGCGGCCCGGCGCAGGGTAGTCGCGGTTACTTGATGAAGTCGTGACCCCAGCGTTCGATCTGGCTGGCGCTCTTCTGCATCTGCAGCGACCGCGATTGTGCTTTCTGGCCGGCGGCGGCGATCTCGTCGTCGACCACCTTGGTCGACAGCGACAGCCAACTGGTCACGAAGGCCATGGCGTCGCTGTGGATCTCCAGGGCGTCCTGGTTGATGTTGGCGATGCCGTCGCACTTGCTGTGGTAGCACTCGTCGTAGGCCTTGCCGGCGGTGCCGCCGTACTTCTGCGCCTGCTCTTCGGTCTTCAGGCCCTCGGCGCCGGTGAACAGGCCGCCGAAGGCGATGCCGCTGTTGAAGAACTCGGCGTAGTCGGAGCGGAAGTCGATCTCGGTGCCTTCCGATTGCTGGCCGCGCAGGCGGAAGTAGGCTTCGAACAGGCGCTCGATGGCGGCCGAGCCGGGCGGACCCTGGAGGCCGAAGTCGGAACCGTCGCCGTCATAGATGAAGTTGCCGAAGTTCGGCGAGCCGATCATGTCGAAGTTCAGGTAGGCCTTGATCTTCTTCTTCTCTTCCGGGGCGAGGTTCTGCACGTAGTGGGTCGAGCCCACCAGGCCGGCTTCCTCGGCGCCCCACCAGGCGAAGCGCACCTTGTTGACCGGCAGCGCCTTGGCCAGCAGCACGGCCATCTCCAGTTGGGCGGCGCTGCCCGAACCGTTGTCGTTGATACCGGGGCCTTCGAACACCGAGTCGAGGTGCGCGCCGACCATCACCACATTGTTCGGGTTGCCGCGACGGGTCTCGGCGACCACGTTGTAGGTCTCGGTCTTCTTGCGTACCACGTCGACCACCAGGTGCAACTGCAGGTCCGGGGTCTGCGACCAGGCCACGCCGTTGTCGTAGGTGGCGAAGATCACCGGGATGCCGCCCTCGTAGGACTCGCCCACGGTGACGTTCTCCAGGCCCTTGCGGTCGTCGGTGTTGCCCTGGTTGAAGATGATCACCCCGGCGGCGCCGGCGGCCGCGGCGTTCTCGGCCTTCTGCTCGAAGTTGCAGGTGCCGCGCTGGATCAGCGCGATCGAGCCGGCCGGGAAGTTGGCGAAGTCTTCCGCCTCGCAACCGCTGGTGGAGGTGTTGCCGGCGCCGAGGGACAGATCCACCGGGACCACCTTGGCGGTGACGTCGCCTGCCTCGGTCTGCGACAGGTAGGTGAAATCCTTCTCCCATTCGTAGGTGACCGGCTGCGGCACGGTGGCGCTCAGGCTACCCGGGCCTTTCGGGTAGTAGGCGGTGAACGGGAAGGGCTGCACGCTGACCTTGTAGCCGGCTTTCTGCAGGGTCTGCTTCACGTAGTCGACAGAGGCCTGGTAGCCCGGCGTGGCGGCGGCGCGGTTGCCGTCGTTGAGACTGGCGATGTCCTCCAGCTTCTGCAGGCGCTTGACCACGTTGCTGGCTTGCAGGCAGCGCGGCAGGCCAAGCGGGGTGCTGACCAGCAACGGCGATTTGCAGATCGACGGGTTGGGTTTGCCGGGCGTCCAGAACTCGGTGAACTGTTGCGCTTCCGAAGGTGCCGCCAGGGATGCGGCGGAAACCGAGAGGGCGAGGGCGCCGAGTGCGTATCTGAGATTGTTCTTGTTGCTCATGAGACTCCGTTCCTTGTGAGGCGATGATCGATAAGCCGTTGATGGCATGGCGCTATTGCCCGAAATGCCGCCTCGGGCACGGCCTGACTGCCAGACTAGGAGCGCTTTCCGGGCTGTCCTGGCGTAATTCCTGAAATGTGAATTTCATCAACTTTTTGCAGAAGAATTGCTGATAGCTCGCTGGCGGGATGGAGGGCGGCTTTCTATCGTTAATGCCCTTCGGCGCGGGCCCATGGCCGTTGGTCGGGGCTGGGAGGATGGTGCAGCAGGAAGGAAACCGTCTGGCGCGCGGATAAGCGCGCGAGCGGAAGTGGCTGGCACCAGCGCTGTCACAGATTTGTCGGAAATTTTGTATACATTTGTCTGGATATTTTCGGATCGAATTGTCTACAGTGTGCGCACAACAATAAAAGCGAGAACAGCGCACCATGAAAACGACGTCCTCCGGAACCCCACCCGTTCCACGGCCTGAAGACGAGAACCTCGGTGTCGGCGCCAACATGGCCTACGGCCTGCAACATGTGCTGACCATGTATGGCGGTATCGTCGCGGTCCCCCTGATCCTCGGCCAGGCCGCCGGCCTCGCGCCCGGCGACATCGGCCTGCTGATTGCCGCTTCGCTGTTCGCCGGCGGCCTGGCGACCCTGTTGCAAACCCTCGGCGTGCCGTTCTTCGGCTGTCAGTTGCCGTTGGTCCAGGGGGTGTCCTTCGCTGGCGTGGCGACCATGGTGGCGATCATCGGCAGCGGTGGCAGCGGCGGCATTCCCGCAGTGCTCGGCGCGGTGATGGCGGCCTCGCTGATCGGGTTGCTGATCACGCCGATCTTCTCGCGCATCACCAAATTCTTCCCGCCGCTGGTGACCGGCATCGTCATCACCACCATCGGCCTGACCCTGATGCCGGTCGCCGCGCGCTGGGCGATGGGCGGCAACAGCCACGCGCCGGACTTCGGCAGCATGGCCAACATCGGCCTGGCGGCGATCACCCTGGTCATCGTGCTGCTGCTGAGCAAGCTCGGCAGCGCCTCGATCTCGCGCCTGTCGATCCTCCTGGCGATGGTCATCGGCACCGTCATCGCGGTGTTCCTCGGCATGGCCGACTTCTCCAAGGTCACCGAAGGCCCGCTGGTGGCGTTTCCCACGCCGTTCCACTTCGGCATGCCGACCTTCCAGGTCGCCGCGATCATCTCGATGTGCATCGTGATCATGGTGACCCTGGTGGAAACCTCGGCGGACATCCTCGCGGTAGGCGAGATCATCGACACCAAGGTCGACTCGCGGCGCCTGGGCAACGGCCTGCGCGCGGACATGTTCTCCAGCATGCTGGCGCCGATCTTCGGCTCCTTCACCCAGAGCGCCTTCGCCCAGAACGTCGGCCTGGTGGCGGTGACCGGGATCAAGAGCCGCTACGTG
This sequence comes from Pseudomonas sp. 203-8, assembly GCF_020708595.1. Classification (NCBI taxonomy): domain Bacteria; kingdom Pseudomonadati; phylum Pseudomonadota; class Gammaproteobacteria; order Pseudomonadales; family Pseudomonadaceae; genus Pseudomonas; species Pseudomonas sp. 203-8. Next base: position 280,425 of record NZ_JAJFDF010000004.1, read on the forward strand.
GTCGCCACCGGTGGGTTGTTCCTGGTGATCCTCGGCCTGCTGCCGGTGATGGGCCGGGTGATCGCCGCGGTGCCCACCGCCGTGCTCGGCGGCGCCGGCATCGTGTTGTTCGGCACGGTCGCCGCCAGCGGCATCCGCACCCTGTCGAAGGTGGACTACCGCAACAACATGAACCTGATCATCGTCGCCACTTCGATCGGCTTCGGTATGATCCCGATCGCCGCGCCGACCTTCTACGATCACTTCCCCAGTTGGTTCGCCACCATCTTCCATTCCGGCATCAGTTCCTCGGCGATCATGGCGATCCTGCTCAACCTGGCGTTCAACCACTTCACCGCCGGCAACTCCGACCAGCAGTCGGTGTTCGTCGCCGCCAGCGAGCGGACCCTGCGCTACCAGGACATCGCCGCCCTGCACGAAGGCGACTATTTCCTCGACGGCAAGCTGTACGACGCCCAGGGCAACGAAGTGCCGCTGGCCGGCGACGACAGCCATGGCGCGCCGCCGCGACGGCGCAGCGAAACCGCTGAAGCCGGCAGCGCCTGAGCCGCGCCGCGATGAACGACGGCCCTCCTTGCGAGGGCCGTTTTCGTTGTGCGCTTCAGAACAGCGCCTTGCCGCGGTCCAGGCGCTGGTCCACCAGCCATTTGCCGTGGGCGATGGAGGCGCGCTGGGCGTTTTCCAGGTCGGCGAGGAAGGCGAAGCGCACGGGCAGGGCGATGCGCTTGCTGGTGTGGCCTTCGGGATCGGTGATGTGGCAGCCGCCGGCCCAGGGCGTGGGAATGCCCGGATGCTCGACGACGTCGGCGGTGATGGTGTAGCTGCGGTGCTGGCAGTGCAGGCTGGCCATGGCATGCTCCTCTCTGTCGGAGGCCGACCCGGCTACCTGCGCGACGCCTGTGGTTGCCACGGAGGAGCCTCGGGGCGGCGAGGTTTTCCCTGCGTGTCCCTACCTCTATAGCAGATCGTCGCCGAGCCGCCGCGAGAGCCGACGAAGGGCCCCGCTCAGCGGCGCTGGCGACGGCCGAGCATGCGCTCCAGGGTGCCGTCGCGGCGGACCCACTGGTGGTAGCCGGCGGCGAGCGCATGGAGCAGCACCACCGAGGTGCTCAGCCACAGGCCGACCACGCGGTGAACGGCGTCGAAGGGCTTCTCGAACGCCTCCCAGCTCAGGTTCCAGGTTTGCGAAATCCAGGCGAACAGCGCGGTGTCCTTGAAGCTGGGTACCACGAACAGGCCGAAGTCGGTGGGCAGGCGGGTGCCGACGTAGCCGGTGAGCGGCATCACCAGCATCAAGGCATACAGCGACAGGTGCGCGTAGTGCGCCAGGCGGTGCTCCAGCGGCGTGCCGGGGACCGCTGGCAGGCGCGGCCCGCGCAGCCGCGAGACGATCCGAGGGACCAGCAGCAGGCCGACCAGCAGGCCCAGCACCCAGTGCAGGTTGAGTACCGGCAGGCGCTGCGGGTGGTCGTGGCCGAGCACCCCGATGACGAAATAGGCCAGCACGATCGCGCCGATGAAACAGAACGCCATGCTCCAGTGCAGCAGGCGGGTGGACAGGCTGTAGACGGTCGCTGGATGCGTCACGGGAATGCCTCGCAGAGAGTGAAGGCGTGCAATCTATGAAACGTCCGGAGAGCGATCAAACGTATTTATGGATAATCGATAACGGAAAACTTAATCGAAACTTTCAAATGTGACGTTATTGCACCGAAACAGTGCTGCGAGTCGCTTTTTTCCGAACCGGAAGCTACTTGGCGGAATAATTCCGGGTCGGGATCATTGTAAGTTGGTTTTTCCTTCGCCCCGGCGCTCGCGCCACGCCGGCAGAGCCTGGGGCGGGGCGCGGCTGACCCTCAAGCATTATCGGGAAATATATTCCGTTGTCTTTCCGCTGACGTTTTGCCGACAGCAAGCTGACACAGATGTAATTGAACTCGATCGCTTCGTTTCTATAGTCTTCGAACACTTCGCCGTGCACTTTCAAGGACGGCAAGTGCATATCCTGCGTCTTTTCCGCCATGACGATTCTCGAGGTGAGAGCATGAGTAGTGAGCACGATGGCAAGGACCAGGACGACCTGTTCTCCCCGTTGCCTTACCTGCTGGTTTCCGGCGCTGTCGTGCTCATGACCCTGCTGCTGCGCTGCCTGTTCTGCCCGGGCGAGCAGTTCTGATCGCCCGGACCGGGACGACTCAGCGACCGCGGCTGAGGAAGTCGATCACCAGGCGATTCATCGGCGCGGCGCACTCTTCCGGCAGCCAGTGGCCGCAGCCGGGCAGGACATGGCCTTCGACGTCGTCCGCATAGGCTTTCATCTGCTCCAGCTGGAACGTGCCCATGCCGCCGTGGCCGCCGCCGGCGAGGGTCATGGTTGGCATCTGCAGGCGGGTCTTCGCCAGTTCGGCGTTCTGCCGCACGCTCTCGTTCAACGCGCGGTAGTACTCGAACGAGGCGTTCAGGCTGTGCGGCTTGGCGTACGACCTGGCGTACAGATCCAGCAGGCGCTCGCTGAGCACCTCGGTGTTGCTGGCATGGGACTTGATGAAGTGCTCGAGGAAGAAGCGTTCCTTGCCGGCAATCAGGGTTTCCGCCAGGCGGTCGTCGGCGGCGAAGAAACTGAAGTGCCAGACCAGCGACTCGCCCTGGGCGGTGAAGGCCGGGAAGCGGTAGATCCGCGCGTCCGGGATCGGCGCTTCCATGTACACCAGGCGGGCGATGTCGGCCTGGTTCTTCACCACCATCGGGTAGGTGTTCCAGATACCGATGTCGTGGGCCACCAGGTCGAACGGGCGATCCGGGCTGAATTGCCGGGCCAGCTTGTGCAGGTAGACGGCGACCTGTTCGCCGCTATAGCCGGTCTTCGGCGGCTCGGACTGGCCGAGGCCGGGCAGGTCCGGCGCGATCACGGTGAAGCGCTTGGCCAGTTCCGGCATCAGTTGGTGCCATTCGTACCAGGTCTGGCCGAAACCGTGTACCAGCATCACCAGCGGCCCCTGGCCGCCTTTCACGTAGTGCAGCTTCACGCCGTCGACTTCCCGGTAGGCGCTTTCGAAGCCATTCGGGACGGGGAATTCCTCGGCGGCGAAGCCGCCCAGGGAGAAGGTCAGGGCGATGCCGGCCAGGAGGCCGCGGCAGAGTCTATCGAGGATCATGGTTGTGCTTCCTTGGTGGGCTCAGTGAGGGATGTGGCCGCCGAGGGACGGCTCGGTGGCAGCTTGGCGTGGCGCCAGCATCAGCAGCAGGGCCACGGCCATCGCCGCCAGGCAGACCAGCGCGCCGACCTCGCCGAGCGGCGCCAGGCCGCTGCCGTCGATCACCCGGCTGCCCGCGAGGGCGCCGATGCCGATCCCGGCGTTGCAGGCGGAGATGTTCAGCGAGGCGGCGAACGCCGGGGCCCGCGGCGCGGACTTCATCACCCGCACCTGGCCGACGATGAACAGTGCTGCCTGGGCCACGCCCCAGGTCGCCAGGGTGGCGGCGAGCAGCCAGGCGTTGCCGAGGGTCGGCACCAGGGCGAGCATGCCCAGCGCCATCAGCAGGACGAACAGCAGGGTTGCGCCCAGCGGGCTGCGATCCACCAGGCGCCCGCCGAGCCAGTTGCCGAGCAGGCCTACCGCGCCGAAGCCCATCAGCGTCCAGCCGACCAGCGAACCGCTGAAGCCGGCCAGGCGCTGGAGGATGTCGGCCAGGTAGGTGTAGGGGGTGAACATGCCGGTGAAGACCAGCAGCGACAGCAACAGGTGGCCGAGCACCAGCGGTTGGCGCAACACGCTCGCCTGGCTGCGCAGCGAGACGCCCGGTCGTCCGGGAATGCGCGGCAGCCAGGCGGCCAGCAGCAGCGCCTTGGCCAGGGCCAGCGCGGCGAGTGCGGCGAATGCCAGGCGCCAACCCCAGGCGTCGGCGATCAGCGTGCCGATGGGAATGCCAAGCACGGTGGCGGCGACGATGCCGAAGAACACCAGCGCCACGGCGCGCCCTTCGCGCGAGGGGCCGGCCAGGTGCGCGGCGGTTTCGCTGGCCATGGCCCAGAACACCGGGAGCGCCAGGGCCGGGACGAAGCGCGCCACGGCCATCGTCCAGATATCGCCGGCCACGGCGGCCAGCGCATTGGCCGCGGCGAACAGCAGCAGGCAGGCGACGAACAGCCGCTTGCGTTCGACGCCCGCCAGCGCGGCGGTGAGGAACGGACCGAAGGCGGCGACGCTGAAGGCGAACAGGCTGACCAGCAGGCCGGCCTGGGCGACGCTGACCTGGAGGTCTGCGGCAAGCGCCGGGAGCAGGCCGACGATGACGAACTCGGTGGTCAGGATGGTGAAGCCGGCGGCGGCCAGCAGGAGGATCGGCAATAGCACGGCAAGACTCCTCCGCGAGCGCAGCCGTGGCCGCGCCCGGGAACGATGCATGGGAGGGAAGGGAATCAGGCCGTAGCGGACTGGCCGAGGGTCGGGTAATCGGTGTAGCCGGCAGCGTCGCCACCGTAGAACCGCGCCTGGTTGGCCTCGGCCAGCGGCGCGCCGAGACGGATCCGCTCGACCAGGTCGGGGTTGGCGATGAACGGCCGGCCGATCGCCACCGCGTCGGCCAGTCCGGCCTGGAGTATCGCTTCGGCACGCTCGGCGTCGTAGTTGCCGCAGACGATCAGCGGCGCGCGGAAGCGTTCGCGCAGGCGCTCGCGGAAGCCTTGCGGGTAGGCCGGGCCGCCGCTCCATTCCCACTCGGCCAGGTGCAGGTAGGCGATGCCGCGTCGCTGCAGGGCTTCGGCAAGGTAAAGGGTCATCGCTTCCGGCTCGTCGTCGTGCATGTCGTTGATCGTGCCCCAGGGCGACAGGCGCAGGCCGACGCGCTCGGCACCGACCGCGGCGACCAGCGCGTCGACGTTCTCCAGCAGGAACCGCGCGCGGTTCTCCAGGCTACCGCCGTAGGCATCGCTGCGCCGGTTGCTGGCGCTGGCGAGGAACTGGTCGATCAGGTAGCCATTGGCGCCATGCAGCTCGACCAGGTCGAAGCCGGCGTCGAGCGCGTTGCGCGCGGCGCGGACGAATTCGTCGCGGACCCGGCGGATGTCTTCCAGGGTCATTTCCCGCGGCGCGTCGGCCGGCGCCATGGATCCACCGCCCTGGCCATCGGCGATGAACACCTGGGCCTTGGCCTGGATCGGCGAGGGCGCGATCGGCGCCTCGCCGCCGGCCTGCAGCGAGCGATGCGACATGCGCCCGACATGCCAGAGCTGCGCGGCGATCAGTCCGCCGGCGGCGTGCACCGCCTCGGTGACCTGGCGCCAGCCGGCCAGTTGCGCCTCGCTGTAGATACCGGGGGTGTAGGCGTAGCCCTGGCCGAGGCGGGAAATCTGCGTGCCCTCGCTGACGATCAGCCCGGCGCCGGCGCGCTGCGCATAGTAGAGAGCGTTCAGGGCGGTCGGCACGTCGCCCGGCTGTTGCGCCCGGGAGCGGGTCATCGGCGCCATGACGATGCGGTTGCGCAAGGCCAGGTTGCCTACGGCGAGCGGGGAGAGGAGCAGGTTGGACATGGTCTTTTCCTTTCGAAGGCGGCAGGGAGATGGCTTGAATATCTGTATCGGTCGCTAAATAATATGGCGATGGCAACGCTCGTCAAGTAAATTTATAGTGATCGATACAAATAATGGAGGTCAGGATGGCAACGCGAGGCAGGCCACGGGCATTCGACAGGGACACCGCCCTGCAGCGAGCCATGGACGTGTTCTGGGTGCGTGGCTACGAAGGCGCTTCGCTGGCGGCCCTGACCGAGGCGATGGAAATCAGGCCGCCCAGCCTGTACGCCGCCTTCGGTAGCAAGGAAGGGCTGTTCCGCGAAGCCCTGGCCCACTATCTCGGCCAGCACGGCCGCTATCGCCGGGATGTCCTCGATGGCGCGCCGAGCGCCCGCGAGGGCGTGGCCGAGCTGCTCCGCGAGACCGTCGCGCGCTTCTGTTCCGACGAGTTCCCGCGCGGTTGCCTGGTGGTGCTCGCGGCGCTGACCGGAACCCCGGAAAGCGAGGCGGTGCGGGACGCGTTGAGCGCCGAGCGCGGCGAGTCGATCCGCCTGTTCCGTGAGCGCATGCGGCGCGGCATCGCTGACGGCGACCTGGCGGCGGACACCGACGTGGAGGAGTTGGCGACCTTCTATGCCACCGTGCTGTTCGGCCTCAGCGTGCAGGCCAAGGACCGGGTTCCTTGCGAGCGCCTGCTGGCGGTGGTCGAACGGGCGCTGCGCGCGTGGCCCTGAGCGGGCCGCATCAGGCCGCCGCGCTGCGGCGCAGCCATTCCAGCAGCAGCGTGGCAGGCTCTCCGGCCTGCAACGGTCGCGGGGTCAGCAGGTGATAGCTGCTGCCGTCGGCGAGGAATCCCAGTGGCGCCGCCAGCAGGCCGGCGGCCAGATCGTCGCGCACCAGTTGCCAGGGACCGATGGCCACGCCGAGTCCGGCGCCGGCCGCCTGCAGGCTCAGGTAGAAGTGCTCGAAGCGCTGCCCTTCGGTCGTCGCCGGCGCCTGTCCGGCGAGACGGGTCCAGGTGTTCCAGGCTTGCGGGCGGGTCGCCGTGTGCAGGCGCGGTGCGACGGCGCGAAGCCCGGGCGGGCCTGCATCGAGGTGGAAATGCCGTTCGACGTCGCTCGCCCGGCAGACCGGGCCGACCTGCTCGTCGAACAGCCAGTGGGCATGGCTGCCGGGCGGCCAGGGGAAGTCGTTGCGGCGGATCGCCAGGTCGATGCCGCGGCCGAAGGCGAACGGCCCGCCGCCGGCGACCAGCTGGATCGACAGTCGTGGCTGTTCCTGCATGAATCCGGCGATCCGCGGGATCAGCCAGCGCATCAGCAAGGTCGGTTCGCAGGACAGCACCAGCGCGGTGGGGCCGGCCTCCGCGCGCAGGGCCTCGCCGGTGCGCTCGATCAGGTCGAGGGCCGGGCCGGTGCCGGCGAGCAGGCGCCTGCCGGCCTCGCTGAGGAAAACCCGCTGGCCGCGGCGTTCGAAGAGCGCACAACCGAGTTCCTCCTCCAGGGTCCGCACGGCGCGGCTGATGGCACCGTGGGTCAGGCACAGGGCCTCGGCGGCACGGGAAAAGTTCTCCAGGCGGGCGGCGGCCTCGAAGCAGCGCAGGGCGTTCAGCGAGGGCAGGCGACGGCGCCTGAATGGTGAGTTTTCCTCACCATGATTGTCAGTATTCATCGTTCTCGCTCGGCGCTGGAGACCGGTAGATTGTGCCATACATTCTACCTTGGAGCCTTCCAGGCATGACAGAGTTGATAGCTTTCCTGACCATCACCGTGCTTGCGGTGATCAGCCCCGGCGCCGATTTCGCCATGGTCTCGCGCAACAGCCTGCTGTATTCCCGCCGCGCCGGCCTGCTCACCGCGCTGGGCATCGGCGCGGGGGTGACGGTACATGTCGGCTACAGCATCCTCGGCGTCGGCGTGCTGGTGCGCGAGTCGCTGGCGCTGTTCACCGCGCTGAAGATGGCGGGCGCCGCCTACCTGGTGTTCCTCGGCCTGCGCATGCTGCTGGCGCGAGAGGACACGGTGGCGGAGGAGGCGGCGGGCGGCGCCGGGGTTTCGTCCTGGGCGATGTTGCGCAGCGGCTTCCTGACCAATGCGCTCAATCCGAAGACCTGCCTGTTCGTGGTCAGCCTGTTCATGCAGGTGATCGATCCGCATACCGCGTTGCCGGCGCAACTGGGCTACGGGGCCTTCATCGCGCTCGCCCACGTGGCCTGGTTCGGCCTGGTCGCCTGCTTTCTCTCGAGCCCGGCGGTGCGCGGCCGACTCCTGCGTTTCCGCCGGCGCATCGACCAGTTCTTTGGCGCCCTGCTGGTCGGTTTCGGCGTCCTGCTGGGGGCGAAAAGCCCATGAGCATGGACCACTGATGGCCGCTTGCCGCCTTTGAAGCGAGGCCGGCGGCTCCCTAGAATGCGCCGTTCATGCCGTCGCCAGTTGAGGGACGGTCCCAGGATCGCGGGACGCATGGGAGTTGCATGAAGAAGGGAGCGACGCTTTTCGCCGTCCTCTGGGCGGTACTCGGCCTGGGCCTGCTGGTCGGTTTGCCGGTGGCCATCCATTTCATTCTCGGCCAGTACGACGAGGCCGGGTTCAGCGGGCCGCAACTGGTCTTCGAGGAACAGGGCCATTCCTACCTGGCGTTCACCCTCGACGACTATCGCGCCAACGAAGTGGACAACGGCGTAGTGCATGGCAGCAGCCGCAGCTATGCCCAGGTGGTCGACCTGGAGGACGGCAGCCTGCGCTGGAGCGCGCGCCTGGATGCCGACAACGAGCGCGGCGACGACTGGGGTTCCGGCGAACTGCTGGGCCAGTCGTCGCGCTACCTGTTCTTCCTGCGCAACGAACTCTACGTACTCGACCGGCGCGACGCCGCCCCTGCGCTGGCGTTCGACGAGCTGGAGCGGCGCACTGGCGGCCTGCCGTTGAAGTCGGCGCCCTGGGGGAAGGACGCCTATCGCTACGACGAAGGCCGGGGCGGATTGCTGATGCTTGCCCTGGACGGCCGCGTCTGGTTCCTCGACGGCGACAGCCTGGCCCTGCGCGAAGCCCCGGAAGTCGATGCCGCGCGGTATTTCCAGGGCGACCCGCCGCCGCCGGCGAATGCCGGGATCGACTGGCAGGCGCCGGGCCTGACGCGCCTGCCCGACGGACGCCTGCTGATCCTCGCCAGCGATCACGAGGCCCGAGCGCTGGAGCGTGGCGAGGCGCTGCCGGCAGCGAACCAACGGGCGCGACGCCAGCGCCTGTCACTGGGCACCCTGGATTGGCGGTCGCCGGCGGAGAATCGACTGCGTCCGCTGCTCGACGCGGCCTTCCTGCAGGCTGGCCTGCTGCCCGATCCAGCCGCTGCCGAAGAGCCGCAGCGGCTGCTCGAGCGACCGTCCGAGCGGCAGCGCCAGCATCCGTCGCTGCCGCCCGAGCCGCAGCCGCCGGAAGAGTTCGACGAGCGCGTGGAGCGTTTTCCCAGTACCCGTGCGTTCCTTGCGGCGCGTGACGCCTACCGCCAGGAACGGCGACGCTGGATTGCCGCGCACGATGCCTGGCGGGAACGGGTCGCCGACCTGGAGGCGGCGGCGGATGCCGAGTACCGTCGCCGGCGCGACGAGCAGACGCGCGAGGAGGCGTTGTACCGTCGCTATGCCTCGGCGCTGCCGGGCGGCGATTCCAGGTTGGCGCGCCGTCCCTGGCGAGTCGACGGCAACTGGCTGGTGCTGCACCGGCGCAGCCTGGCCGAGCGTAGCGAGCTGCTGCTCAGCTCGGTGTCTGGCGACGGCAGCTTGCTCTGGACCCTGGAGCTGCCCATCGAGCGTCCCGAGCGGCTGTTCCGCCTGGATGCCCACAACCTGCTTCTCAGCGGCCGTGGAGAGGAAGGCGGGCGGTTGGTGCGGGTCGATCTGCGCCGGGGCAGCGGCATCGTCCATCGCCTCGGGCGCGGCGGCGCGCCATTGCAGCGGGTCGAGTGGCCCGAAGGCCAACCGTGATCGCCTGCGCCCAGCCTGGGTGTCTGCCCAGCGGGGCGGGGGGCCGGGCGCCGATTCAGGGGTTCCTGAAGACGAATACGCCGCTGTCCACCAGGCGCGTCAGGCGGATGCGCAGCAGCAGGGTGCGGTGGGCTGCGAGGAAGCGCGGCACCTGCGCCAGCGGAATTGCCAGGCCTTCGCTGTCGCCGGGGCCCACCGCGGTATAGCCGACCGGCTGGCGCGGCGGATCGAACGGCGGCTGGGCCGACACGCTGAGCGACAGGGTGTCCACGGCGAAGCCGGCGAGCAGGTCGTCGAGGGACTCGATCGACAGGTACAGCGAGCGGTAGGCGGGGTTGTCCTCGTAGGGATGGACGTCGGCGATGACCTGCTCGTAGAAGCGCTGTTCGAAACGCCGGTCGCTGTTCAGCTTGCGGAAGAACTGGATGAAGTAGTCGCGCACCTCCTGGTCGAGGTCGTCGCAGACGTGGCTGACCAGGTTCAGGTAGCGCGGCGAGCGGCGCTCGATGCCGGGGTCGAGCTGATCGATGCGGCGCTGCCAGGGGAAGCTTGCGCCGCTGCTCCGGTAATCGGCGTCCTCGACCTCCAGCGCGGCGCGGATCAGCTCCAGGGTATGCGGGTTCTTCGGTCCGCGGTCCTTCAGCGCCACGCTGGCGTGGTTCTCGCCGTCGACGATGGCGAAGGCGATCTCGCCGCGCGATTCTTCCAGGCGCCAGCCGGGCCTGGCGCGCTGGCGGACATCCAGTTCGAGGCTCAGGCGGCAGGCGTTGAGGTTCGCCGTGGCGATCCGCACCGTGCCGTCGCCGCCGGCTTCGTTGGCGATGGCTTCGACGCCGCTGTAGCCGGCATTGCCCACCAGCACCGTGGCGAGCAGGCGGCCGGCGCCGTACCAGGCCTCGGCGCCGAACAGGTCGCGCTCGGCGAGTTGCCAGGAGTACGGCGAGCCCAGCTCCAGTCCCTTCAGCACCTGGGTGCCGGTCTGCCCGACGAAGCGGTTCCAGCCTTTCAGTACGCGACCGATGAAGGAGCGTCCCTTGTGCGCCAGCGGCGAGCCGAAGTTGGCCGGGGCGAGCATCAGGAAGCGCTTGACCGGCGCGCTGGCGGGGTCGAAGTGGCGGGTCAGCCAGTCGCGCAGCACCAGGGCGCCGGTGCTGTGCACCACCACGTCCACCGTGCGCGGTGCCCGCGACAGTCCCTGGGCGGTCCAGGCGCGATCCAGGGCGGCGGCGAGGTCGGCGTAGGTGACGTCGTCCTGCAGGGAGATCCAGTCGGCGAGGCGGATCTGCGTCGGCGCGCTGCCGAACCAGGCTTCCAGCTGCTCGGCGAGGCGGCGGAACGACTTCGAATCGTCGCTCCAGCCGTGGACGATGACGATCGAACGGGGCATGTCCGGCATCCTCTGGGGCTGATCCGGGCGACTATAGATCATGCGCCGCTGCGACGTGCCCTGACCTGTGAAAACGTCTAGGATGCGGCGGTCGCCCCCGACTGCCGCCGGCGCGGCATCGCCAGCGCGTTGCTGCGGCAGGCGCGGGACGACTGTCGCGGCGACCGCCTGTTCACTTCCTGCAACCGCTCCAACCTGCCGATGCGGCGCCTGCTGGAGCGCGAGGGATTCCAGCCGAGCGGGGTGATCGACAACCTCGACGAAGGCGATCCGGAGCTGGTCTTCGTGCGTTTCCTCGCGCCGTCGCGCTGAGTCCCGGGCTCATTTCAGGTTGCCGGCGAGGAACTGGCGCAGGCGCTCGCTGCGCGGCGCGCCGAACACCTGGTCCGGCGTCCCTTGCTCTTCGATCACGCCCTGGTGGAGGAAGATCACATGGCTGGAAACCTGGCGGGCGAAGGCCATCTCGTGGGTGACCAGGACCATGGTGCGACCTTCCTCGGCCAACTGCTGCATGACTTTCAGCACTTCGCCGACCAGTTCCGGATCGAGCGCCGAGGTCGGTTCGTCGAACAGCATCACCTGCGGCTCCATGGCCAGGGCGCGGGCGATCGCCACGCGCTGTTGCTGGCCGCCGGAGAGTTCGCAGGGATACTGCCGTTCGACCTTCTCCGCCAGGCCGACCTTGGCCAGGTAGTGGCGCGCGCGGGCCACGGCGTCGTCGCGGTTCATTCTCAGGACGTTGACCGGGCACTCGACCACGTTCTCCAGCACCGTCAGGTGGCTCCACAGGTTGAAATGCTGGAAGACCATCGCCAGCCGGCTGCGGATCCTCTGCAACTGCCGGGGATCGGCGGCGCGCAGCTCGCCCAGGGCGCCGGGACGGGTGCGCAGTTCCTCGTCGCCGACGCGGATGCGCCCGGCACAGGGCTTTTCCAGGAAGTTGACGCAGCGCAGGAAGGTGCTCTTGCCCGAGCCGGAGGAGCCGATGATGCTGATCACGTCTCCCTTGCCGGCCCTGAGCGAAACGCCCCTGAGCACCTCATGGCTGCCGTAGCGCTTGTGGATGTCTTCGACCTGCAGGCTGTACATGCGCGTGTCTCCGGGAGAGGTCAGTGGGTTTGCGGTCTGAGGTAGGCCAGCCAGCGCAGCTCGCCGCGGCGGAACAGCCAGATCAGCAGGAAGGCGGTGCCGGCGTAGAGCGCGCCGGCGATGCCGAAGGACAGGAACGGCGCATAGGTGGCGGAATTGACGTCGCGGGCCACCTTGAGCAGGTCCGGTACGGTGGCGGTGAACGCCACCGAGGTGGAATGCAGCATCAGGATCACTTCGTTGCTGAAGTACGGCAGTGCCCGGCGCAGCGCCGAGGGCAGGACGATGCGCCGGTAGAGGGTGAAGCCGCCCATGCCGTAGGCGCGCGCCGCTTCCACTTCGCCGTGGGGCGTGTTCCTGATCGCGCCGGCGAAGATTTCCGTCATGTAGGCGCAGGTGTTGAGGACGAAGGCCAGTACCGTGCAGTTGAAGCCGTCGCGGAAGAACGCGTTGAGAAAGTCCTGGGCGCGTATGGCATTCAGGCTGTAGACGCCGGTGTAGAAGAACAGCAACTGGATGTACAGCGGGGTGCCGCGGAACACGTAGGTGTAGAGCCAGACCGGGTAGCGCAGCAGCGGGTTGCCGCAGGTCCGCGCCACCGCCAGCGGGATGGCCAGCAGGAAGCCAAGCGCCACGGCGAGGATCAGCAGCCACAGGGTCATCGCCAGTCCGGTCAGTTGCAGGCCGTCGGTCCACAGGTAGGCCTGCCAGTATTCGTCGAGTACCGCGTTCATGGCAGCGGCCTCCTGACGCCCAGCGAGCTGCGCCGCTCCAGCCACAGCAGCGCGGCGTTGGAGATTGCGGTGATGGCCAGGTAGATCAGCCCGCAGACCAGGGTGAAGTGGAAGAACTGCAGGGTGCCCTTGCCAGCGTCCTGGGTGGCCTTGACCAGGTCGCCGAGGCCGATGATCGAGACCAGCGCGGTGGACTTGACCAGCACCTGCCAGTTGTTGCCGATGCCCGGCAGGGCGTAGCGCAGCATCTGCGGCAGGAGTACCCGGCGGAACACTCGCCAGCGCCCCATGCCGTAGGCTTGCGCGGCTTCGACCTGGCCGGCCGGGACCGCCTGGAAGGCGCCGCGGAAGGTTTCCGTGAAGTAGGCGCCATAGATGAACGCCAGGGTGACGCAGCCGGCGGCGAACGGGTCGATGTCGACCTGGCCGATGCCGAGGGCGTCGGTGACGCGGTTGAGGAGGATCTGCAGGCTGAAGAACAGCAACAGCATGATGACCAGGTCGGGGACGCTGCGGATCAGCGTCGTATAGCCGCTGGCCAGGGCGCGCAGCGGGCGGTTGGCGGCGAGCTTGGCGCTGGCGCCGAGGAGGCCGATGAGCACGGCGCCGAGCAGGGAGCCCAGCGCCAGCTTCAGGGTCACCAGGGTGCCGGCGAGTATCTGCGGGCCGAAGCCGTCGAGGAACATTTCACTCTCCATTGCTTGTTGTTGTCGGTCGAGGTGAAAAGCGGCCGGACGCCGTTCAGGGCGTGCCGTAGAGGTCGAAGTCGAAGTAGCGGGCGTTGATTCGCGCGTAGGTTCCGTTGGCGCGGATCGTCGCCAGCGCCTTGTTCAGGTCCTCGCGCAGCGCCACGTCCTCCTTGCGCAGGCCGATGCCGTCGCCGACCCCGAAGTAGCGAGGGTCGTCCAGCACCGCTCCGGCCAGTTCGAAATCCTTGCCGACCGGCTTGTCGAGGAAGCCGTAGCTGGCCTGCACCGCGCCTTGCAGCGAGGCGTCGAGGCGGCCCATGACGAGGTCGGCGTAGACCTGGTCCTGGTTCTGGTAGGAGACGACCCGTACCCCCTTGGCGGCCCATTCGGCCTTGGCGTAGGCCTCCTGGTTGGAGCCCTGGCCGACCCCCACGCGCTTGCCGCGCAGGCTCTCGGCGTCGGGCAGGAGCGCCGAGCCACGGCGTACCACCAGGCGGCTCGGCGCGTTGGAGACGCGGTCGGTGAAGGCGATGTGCTGTGCGCGTTTCGGCGTGATGGTCATCGACGAGACGATGGCGTCGATCTTGCGCGACAGCAGCGCCGGGATGATGCCGTCCCAGTTGCTTTCGACCCATTCGCAGCGGGCTCGCAGCTCCGCGCAGAGGGCTTCGCCGATCTCGATGCCGAAGCCTGCCAGGCGGCCGTCCGGCTGCTTGTATTCGAGCGGCGGGTAGGTCGGGTCGACGCCCAGGCGCAGGACCTTGCCTGTCCAGTCGGCGGCGCCGGCCGGTGCGGCGAGGAGGAGGGAGAGGGCGATGCTGCCGAGGGTTCTTGTCATTGTGGTTGTCCTCTGTCGATCCGCGCGCGCCAGGCCGCGCGCCCGTTGAAAACCCTGGCTCAGGCCAGGAAGCGCTCGGCCAGTCGCACCCAGTAGCTGGCGCCGACGGCCAGGCAGTCGTCGTTGAAGTCGTAGCCGGGGTTGTGCAACTGGCAGCCGCTCTCGCCCTGGCCATTGCCGATCACCAGGTAACTGCCGGGACAGCGTTCGAGGATGAAGGCGAAATCCTCGCTGGCGGTGAACGGCCGCAGTCCGTCGATCAGGCATTCCTCGCCCAGCCAGTCGCGGGCCACCTCGCGGGCGAACGCGGTCTGCCCGGGATGGTTGACCAGCACCGGATGGCAATGCCGGTAGTCGACCTCCGCCCGCGCGCCGAAGCTGGCGGCCTGGCCGCGGGCCAGTTCGCCGATGCGGCGCTCCAGCAGGGCACGGGTTTCCGCGGTCAGGGCCCGGACGCTGAGGATCATTTCGGCGCTGGCCGGGATCACGTTGGAGACCGTCCCGGCATGGATCGCGCCGACGCTGACGATCGCGGTGTCCTGCGGGTCGACGTTGCGCGAGACGATGCTCTGCAAGGCCAGCACGATGGCGGAGCAGACCACCACCGGGTCGACGGTGCGCTGCGGCACCGCGCCGTGGCCGCCACTGCCGATCACGCGGATGACCACGGTATCGGCCGAGGCCATGAAGGGGCCGGGATGGAAGCCGAGGTGGCCGACGGGGTATCCCGGGACGTTGTGCATGGCGAAGATGGCGTCGCAGGGGAAGCGCTCCAGCAGCCCGTCGTCGAGCATCGCGCGGGCACCGCCGAGGCCCTCTTCGGCAGGCTGGAAGATCAGTTGCAGGGTGCCGCGCCAGTGCGGCGACTCGACCAGGTGCCTGGCTGCGGCGAGGAGCATCGCGGTGTGGCCGTCGTGGCCGCAGGCGTGCATCACGCCGTCCACCTGGCTGGCGTAGGGCAGGCCGGTGGCTTCCTGGATCGGTAGCGCGTCCATGTCGGCGCGCAGGCCCAGCGCTGGGCCCTCGCCGCGGCACAGGGTGCCGACCACGCCGGTGCGACCCACTCCACGGCTGACCTGGTAGCCCCAGGCCTCCAGGCATTCGGCGACCAGCGCGGCGGTTCGCCGTTCCTCGAAACCCAACTCCGGGTGGGCATGGATATGGCGGCGCAAGGTAACCATCTCTTCCCGCAGCGCCGCGATGGCGGGCAGGACGGCAGGCTCGGTCATTCTTCTTGTTCTCCTCAAGGGCTCCGACCGGTGGGCGGCGGGGCGTTGTCGAAGCCGATGGTAGGCAAGCGGGGGACTGGCGGGGAGGCTCGCTTTGGCTATGATGACAACCTTTCGTTGTCACCTCGGTAAGCCCGTGAAACTCCACCAGTTGCAAGCCCTGGTCGCCAGTGCCGACGCCGGCGGCATCCGCGCCGCCGCCCGCGTCCTGGGGATTTCCCAGGCGGCCGTGACCCGCGCGCTGCGCGAACTGGAAACCGAACAGCATCTGCCGCTGTTCGTCCGCACGCCCAGCGGCCTGACCTTCACCGAATACGGCAAGGCGCTGCTGATCCACGCCCGGCTGGTGCTCAAGCAACTGGAGCACGCGCAGGTCGAACTCGACCACCTGCGTGGCCAGGCCAGCGGCCGGCTGTGCATCGGGGTGACGCCTTGGGTGGCGCTGACCTTCCTCTCGGAGGCGGTGCAGGCGTTCCGCGAGCGCATGCCGGAGGTGCGCCTGGAGCTTTTCGAAAGCCTGATGGCGGTGGCCCAGCCATTGCTTCGCGACGGCAGCATGGATTTCGCCATCGGCCCGCTGCACGGCGCCCAGGCGGCCCAGGAATTCGCCTGCGAGAAGCTGCTCGACTACGACACCGCGGTGCTGGTCCGCCAGGGGCATCCGCTGGCGGGTTGCGGCTCGATCCACGAGCTGCTGGAACAGGACTGGGCGTTGAACTACACCGGCGACGGCCACGACGCCCTGATGCGCGAGTTGTTCTGGCGCCACGGCGCCTTGATCGACGAGCGGCGCATCGTCCGCGCGCACTCCGTGGCGATCCTGCAGACCCTGGTGGAGCAGGCCGACATGTGCACCTGGGTGCCGGCGATCATCGGCGCCGCCCCGCCGTTGCTCGGCCGGGTGGTGCCGCTGGCGCTGCGGGAAACCTTCGAGCCACGACGGCTGGGCATCATCACCCGGCGCGGCGGAGCCCTCAGCAATCCGGCGCAATGCTTCGTCGAGTGCCTGCTGCAGGCGATCCGCCGCCACGCCCGCTCGGCGAAGAAGGATGACCGGCGCCTGTTCGAAACCCTGCGCCTGCTAGTCTGATTCCTACTGGCACGGACGTACGGTCGCTCAAGATCGGTCGTGCTGCGACCGATAGCCTGGAAAGCCACGAGCGAGGATGCCGGCATGCTGCAATGGTTCGCTAACCTGTCGTTCCGCAGGAAAATCGCCCTGCCGATCCTCCTGCTGGCGGTGCTTCTGCTGCTGGTGGGCGCGCTCGGCGTGCATGGCATCGCCCAGCTGAACGAATCCAACCAGCGCCTGGGCAAGCGTTTTCTCCCCGGCATCGCCCTGCTGCTCAACGCCGACCGTGATCTCTACCAGGCCTTCGTCGCCGAGCGCAGCCTGCTCGAGGGCCACCTGAGCGCCGAGCAGATCGCCGGCCTGAGGAACGATCACGCGGAAAACCTGCAGCAGGCCCTGGATCGGGTGCGCCAGTACGCGGCGATGCAGCCGGGCGAGGCGGAACTGGCCAAGGTCGCCGAGTTCGAGCGCGGCTATGCCCTCTGGAGCGCGACCTCGGCGCGGGTGCTGAGCCTGGCGGCCAGCGATCCGAGCGCCGCGGCGCAGCTCAGCTACGGTGACAGCGATCGCCAGTTCGGGGCGATGCGCGAGGTGATCAACCAGCTCGACGAGATGGAAGAGGCGGCCGCGGCCGCCGACGGCGAGGCGTCCTCCGCGCTGGGCGAGCGCCACCGCTGGCAGCAGGTGGCGCTGGTGGCGTTCGGCCTGCTGGTGTGCCTGTCGCTGGTGCTGGTGTTCCCCGGCCTGGTGACCCGTCCGTTGCAGCGTCTGCTGCAACGCCTGGAAGAGATCGCCAACGGCGATGGCGACCTGCGCGTGCGCCTGGAGGTCACTTCGCGCGACGAACCCGGCCGCCTCGGCAGCGCCTTCAACGCCTTCCTCGACAAGTTGCAGCCGCTGATCCGCGAGGTCGGCCGGGTCACCGGCGAGGTCGCCGATTCAGCCGGTTCGCTGGCCGGCATGACCGCCGCCAACGATCGTCTGATCAACAGCGAGCACGCATCGGTGGACCAGGTCAGCACCGCCGCGACGCAGATGAGCAGCGCCGTCCACGAGGTGGCGCGCAATGCCCAGAGCGCCGCGCAGGTGGCCGATGACGCCCGCCGGCAGGCGCGCGAGGGCGCCAACGTGGTGGAAGCGACCATCGAGGTGATCCGCCAGTTGGCGCAGGAAGTGGAGAGCAGTTCCGAGAGCATCCAGCAACTGGCCCAGGAAACCGCCAGCATCGACGCGGTGCTGACGGTGATCAAGGGCATCGCCGAACAGACCAACCTGCTCGCCCTCAACGCCGCCATCGAAGCCGCGCGGGCCGGCGAGCAGGGTCGCGGTTTCGCCGTGGTGGCCGACGAGGTGCGGGCGCTGGCGGCGCGCACCCAGGATTCGACCAAGGACATCCAGGCGCGCATCGAGCGCCTCCAGGCCGGGGTGCAGAACGCCGTGCGGGCCATGCAGTCGGGCAGCCTCAAGGCGCGCGACAGCGTCGAGCGCGCCGCCGGGGTCGACGGCGTGCTGGCCGCCACCGGCGACGCGGTGGGGCGGATCAACGACCTCGCCGCGCAGATCGCCTCGGCCTGCGAGGAGCAGAGCCGGGTAATCGACGAAATCGCCCGCAACATCAGCGAGGTGCGCGAGCTTTCCGCCCAGGCGGCGGAACATTCGGAGCAGGGTACCGGGGCCAGCCGCCGGCTGTCCGAGCTGTCCTCGGAACTGGCGCGGCTGGTCGGCCGTTTCCGCGTCTGAAGCGCCGCCGCCTAGCGCGGCGCCAGCCAGATCGCCACGCCGGCCAGTGCCGCCGGGACCAGGAAGACCAGCAGCAGGATCGGCAGTTCTTCGCGCAAGCCGTAGCCGGCGTGCTGGACGCCGACCCACAGGTTGACCAGCGCGACGGCCAGCCAGGTCGGCAGGAACAGGCCGGCAGCGAGCGCCGGCCCGGCATCCCAGA
Organism: Pseudomonas sp. 203-8; assembly: GCF_020708595.1. Taxonomy (NCBI): domain Bacteria; kingdom Pseudomonadati; phylum Pseudomonadota; class Gammaproteobacteria; order Pseudomonadales; family Pseudomonadaceae; genus Pseudomonas; species Pseudomonas sp. 203-8. Next base: position 298,899 of record NZ_JAJFDF010000004.1, read on the forward strand.
GTTTGCCGAAGAGCAGGAACAGACCGAGCAGGACGATGCCGCCGGCGATTACCAGGGTCACGTGCATGAAGGGTTTCCGCAGGCAGGCAGCGACCGCCGTGGCGGCCGCTGCGTGGCTCACTTGGTGGAGAAGCCGCCGTTGATGAGGATGGTCTGGCCGGTGATCCACCAACCTTCGCTGACCAGGTGGCGGATGAACGGCACCACGTCGTCGATGTCGGTCAGGCCGGTTTTGGAGAACGGCGACAAGGCCGCGGCGTTCTTCAGGTAGTCCACCGCATCGGCACCTTCGGCGGGGTAGAAGAAGGGCGTGTCCATGGGGCCCGGGCCGACCGCGGTGACCGAGATGCCGCGCGCGCCGAACTCCTTGGAAGCGGCACGGGTGAAGTGCTCCACCGGCGCCTTGGTGCCGGCATAGGCGGCGTAGTACGGGGTATAGGCGCCAAGCAGGGAGGTCACCAGGGTGCAGATCTTGCCGTTGTCGTTGACGTGCTTGCCGGCTTCGCGCAGGAAGAAGAACGCAGACTTGGAATTGACCGCGCTCATCTCGTCGTATTCGGTCTCGCTGATCTCGGTGATGGGTTTCTTCAGCACCTTGCCGACGGTGTTGATGGCGATGTCCGGCTTGCCCACCGCGGCGATGGCGTCGGCGAACAGCTTTTCCATGGCCGCGGCGCTGGTGAGATCGCCCTGCAGCGCTACCGCCTTGGCTCCGGCTGCCTGCAGCGCGGCGACGGTGGCGTCGGCATCGGCCTTGCTCGCGGCGCTGTTGTAGTGGATGGCGATCGCCTTCGCGCCGTGGGCGGCGAGATCACGGGCGATCAGCCCGCCCAGGTTCTTGGCGCCGCCGGTGATGAGGACGGTCTTGCCTTTGATGGAGTGGTCGACCATGGGGTGTTTCTCCTGCGGTGAGTGGAGAACCCAGTCTAGGGAGGGCGGCCTTGCGGAGTAATCGCGGCGGCCTGGATAGATTGTCCAGAAACGCCGATCAATTCCCGCCTCCGGAGGAGCGCAGCCGCCTGCACGAATCTTCTAGAACCCCGGGACGGGCGCGTTATAGTCGCGGCGACGAAACCAACGAGTGGGAAGACCTGACGCACGATGGGGAGCCGAGACTGGATCGACCTGGCCCGCGACGCCGAGACCGGGATCGAGACCCTGCGCGCCCATTTCGAGGGCCACGCCTACGATCCGCACTGGCACGACAGCTACCTGATCGGCTACACCGAGATCGGCGTGCAGCAATTCAACTGCCGCCGACGCCGACACGACAGCACCGCCGGCCAGGTATTCCTGGTCGAACCGGGGGAGATCCACGACGGTCGCGCGCCGATCGCCGGCGGCTTCACCTACTCGATGCTGTACCTGCAGCCGGACTGGCTGCGGCGCGAACTGCGGGCGACCTTCGACGATGCGCCCAGCGACCGCGACCCCGGCTTCCACGCCAACCTCACCGAAGACCCGCGCCTGACCCTGGCCATCGCCCAGGCCTTCCGCGTCCTGCATGGCCGCGAGCTGCGACTGCTGCGGCAGACCGCCCTGGAGCTGGTGCTGGAGCGGCTGCGCGTGCACCTCGGCTGGCGCGAGGCGAAGCCATTCGATCCGCGCCTGCCGCTGGTGGCGCAGAAAGCCCGCGACTACCTGCATGCGCACTTCTACGAGGACATCGGCCTGGACGAGCTGGCCAGCGCCTGCGGCACCGACCGCTTCCGCCTGAACCGTGCATTCAAGGCCGCCTACGGCTTGCCACCCTACGCCTACCTGGTCCAGTTGCGCCTGGCCAAGGCGCGGCAGATGCTCGCTGTCGGCGGGCAACCGGCGGACCTCGCCAGCGCTCTCGGTTTCGCCGACCAGAGCCATCTCGGCCGCTGGTTCCGGCGCGCCTACGGGATGACCCCGGCGGCCTACCGCCGGCAGTGCACCCAGCTTCCAGACTGAGGCCCGGCGCGTCGCCAGGATGAAGGCTCCCCCGCCACAGGAGCCCGTCCATGCAATCCCTCGTGCCCTTCCTGCTGTTCGCCGTCGTCGCCTCGATCACCCCCGGACCGACCAACATCCTGGTCCTGAGCAACAGCCAGCGCCACGGCCTGGCCGCCGCCTGGCCGATCGTGCTCGGCGCCTGCGCGGCGGTGGCGGCGCTGATCCTGCTGCTCGGGCTCGGCCTGGGCGAGTTGCTGCGACGCCATCCGCTGCTCCAGCAGGGGCTCGCCTGGCTCGGCGTCGGCTGGCTCAGCTACCTGGCCTGGAGCCTGTTCCGCAGCGCGGGCGGCATCGACGGCGCGGAGCCGCCGCGGCGCCTCGGCGTGCTCGGCGGCGCGGCGTTGCAACTGGTCAATCCCAAGGCCTGGATGATGGCCCTCGCCGCGCTGGCACTGTTCGCCGGGGAAGGCGCCGGACAGGCCGGGCGGATCGGCCTGCTGGCATTGCTGTTCTTCCTGGTTTCGCTGCCGTGCCTGGCCAGTTGGGCCTTGCTCGGCGTCGGCAGCGCGCGGCTGCTGCGCTCGCCGTCGCTGATGAAACGCTTCAACCAGGGCATGGCGCTGTTGTTGCTGGCATCGGCCTGGGCCGCCCTGCTGCTCTGAGGCGGTCCGGTAGCTTCCTGACAAACCTGTGGGTTGGTACGCCGGGCCCGGGTTGGCTATGGTGGGACGATCCGTAGCCATGGCGCGGTCGCCGTCAGCACGCCGCGCAAGGAACCTCCATGTTGAAACCCGACATCACTGCCTTCTTCGACCCGGCCACCTCCACCTACAGCTACGTGGTGCGCGACCCGTCCAGCCGCGCCTGCGCCATCGTCGACCCGGTGCTCGACTACGACCCGGCCGCCGGGCGCACCAGCCATGCCAGCGCCGAACGCCTGATCGCCCATGTTCGCCAGCACGACCTGCAGGTGGAATGGTTGCTGGAGACCCACGTGCACGCCGACCACCTGTCGGCGGCCATCTTCCTGCAGCGCGAACTGGGCGGGTGCCTGGCCATCGGCGCGCGAATCACCCAGGTGCAGGCGAAATTCTCCGGCCTGTTCAACCTCGGCGAGGCGTTCCCGGTGGACGGCCGCCAGTTCGAGCACCTGTTCGAGGACGGCGAGTCGTTCCGCATCGGCGCCCTGGAATGCCGCGCGCTGCATACCCCGGGGCATACCCCGGCGTGCATGACCTACCTGGTCGGCGACAGCGCCTTCGTCGGCGATACCCTGTTCATGCCCGACTACGGCACCGCCCGCTGCGATTTTCCCGGCGGCGACGCGCGCCAGCTGTATCGCTCGATCCAGCGCCTGTTCGCGCTACCCGACGCGACCCGCCTGTTCATGTGCCACGACTACACGGCTCCCGGCCGCGACGAGCACCGCTGCGAAACCAGCGTCGGCGAGCAGCGCCGGCACAACGTGCACGTCCGCGAAGGCGTCGACGAGGAGGCGTTCGTCGCCATGCGCCAGCAGCGCGATGCCACCCTCGGCATGCCAACCCTGATGCTGCCGGCGATCCAGGTCAACATGCGCGGCGGCAACCTGCCGCCGGTGGAAGGCAACGGGGTGCGTTACCTGAAGATCCCGCTGGATCTGTTCTGATCAGCTGCGGCGACGCAGCAGGAGAATGAAGAACAGCCCGCCGATGGCCGCGGTGGCGATGCCGATGGGCAGGTCCTGGGGGGCGATCAGGGTGCGCGCGGCGACATCCATCCAGACCAGGAACAGCGCGCCGAGCAGGGCGCACACCGGCAGCAGTCGGCGGTGCTCGGCACCCACCAGCAGGCGCGCGGCGTGCGGCAGCATGAGACCGACGAAGCCGATGGCGCCGCTCACCGAGACCAGCACGCCGGTCAGCAGCGAGCAGCAGACGAAGACCCACAGGCGTACGCGACGGGCGTCCAGGCCGAGGGTCACGGCGGTCTGTTCGCCGGCCATCAGCGCGTTCAGCGCACGGCCCAGCCCGAGCAGTACCAGCAGGCCGCCGGCCACGCACAGCGCCGGCAGCCAGATCAACGACCAGCGCGCCAGGCCGAGGCCGCCGAGCATCCAGAACAGCACAGAGGAGGCGGCGCGGTGGTCGCCGAGGAACAGCAGCAGGTTGGCCAGCGCCAGGAGCACGAACGACACCGCGACCCCCGCCAGCAACAGCCGGTCGCTGCCCAGGCGGCCGCCGCGACTGGCCACGCCGAGCACCAGCAGCATGCTGCCGAGGGCGCCGAGGAAGGCCGCCAGCGGCAGGGTCAGCAGGCCGATCACCTCGCCGATGTAGAGCACCACCAACACCGCGCCGAGGGTCGCGCCGGAGGTGGCGCCGAGCAGGTGCGGATCGGCCAGCGGATTGCGCGTGACCGCCTGCAGGGCCGCTCCCACCAGCGCCAGGCCGGCGCCGACGCAGGCGCCGAGCAGTACCCGTGGGGCGCGGATCAGCCAGACGATGTGCTCCTGGCCGGCGCTCCAGGCACCGGCCTCCGCCGCCACGCCGAACAGGCGCTGGAGGACGATGCGGCCGACCAGGCCGCTGTCCAGTCGCGCCGGACCGAAGCCGAGGGCGACCACGCAGGACAGGCCGAGCAACATGACCAGGCCGCCCAGCAACAGGCAATAGGCGCGAGGGCTGCGGAACAGGGTCATGGACGTGGCGCCCGAGGGTGGAGGCCGGCGACCAGGGTTTCTATCGCCGCGGCGTTGCCGATGCCTGGCGTGGCCTGGTTATAGGGCAGGACGATGAAGCGTCGCTCGCGGATCGCGGTCAGGCTGCGCAGCGCCGGGTTCTCTTCGAGGAAGCGCTGCTTCTGCGCGGCGCTGGTCTCGCCGTAGTCGACGATGATGATGACCTGCGGATCGCGGGCGACCACGCTTTCCCAGTTGACCTGGGTCCAGCTGGCCGCCACGTCGTCGGTCACGCTGCGACCGCCGGCGGCCTCGATCAGCGCCTGCGGCATGCCCAGGCGGCCAGAGGTGAAGGGGCGGTCCTCGCCGCTGTCGTAGAGGAACACCCGCGGCGCCTCGGCGTTCGCCGGGATGCCGGCGCGGGCGCGCTCGATGCGTGCCTGGAGGCTGGCGACCAGGCGCTCGGCGCGCGGTTCGACGTCGAAGATCCGTCCCAGGTTGCGCAGGTCGCGGTACAGCTCGTCGAGGCTGGCGCGGCGCGGCTCGCCGATCTGCGCGCAGGATTCGCTCAGCTCGTAGACCTTCACCCCCAGCGGCTCCAGGCTGGCCGGAGTGAGGTCGCCGCCGACGCGCATGCCGTAGCCCCAACCGGCGAAGAAGAAGTCGGCGTCGACATCGAGCAGGGTTTCCGCCGTGGGGTAGCGCGCCACCAGCTCGGGCAGCGGCTTGAGCGCGGCGATCAATCCGGGATCGGCATTCTTCCACCAGCCGCTGATGCCGGTATAGCCGACCATGCGCGTCTGCAGACCGAGGGCGACCATCATCTCGGTGAGGTTGATGTCGTGGCTGACTGCGCGCGACGGCGCGCGCTCGAACGTCACTTCGCGCTCGCAGCTGCGCACGCTGAGCGGGTAGCGCTCGGCCAGCGCGGCATCGGCGCAGGCGAGCAGGGCGCCGAGCAGCAGGTGGTGCAGGATCGGGTGCTTCATGCTTGGGTAATCCAGGTCAGGCGCGGGTGGTCGGCGAGGGGGTGGCGGTCGACCAAGGCGCGGACGCCGAACACCCGCCACAGCAGGTCGGCGTCGAGCACCTCGGTCGGCGTGCCCTGGGCGACGATGCGGCCGCCGTCGAGCACGTAGAGGCGGTCGCAGAAGGCCGCCGCCAGGTTGAGGTCGTGGAAGCTCGCCAGGGTGCTCAGGCCGAGGCTGCGCAGCAGGCGCAGAAGCTCCAGCTGGTAGCGCGGGTCGAGGTGGTTGGTCGGTTCGTCGAGGATCAGCAGGCGCGGCTCCTGAACCAGCGCGCGAGCCAGCAGGGCGCGCTGCTTCTCGCCACCGGAGAGGCTGGCGAAGGGGCTCGCGGCACGCCCTTCGAGACCGACCTGGAGCAGCGCCTGGCGGACTCGCTGGCGGTCGTCCGCGCCGTGGCCGTCGAACAGGCCCTTGTGCGGCGTGCGGCCCATGGCGACCACGTCCTCGACGGCAAGGCCGAAGTCCTCGGGGAACTCCTGCAACACCACCGCGATACGCCGGGCGGCCCAGCGCGGCGGCTGGCGCCAGAGGTCGTCGCCGTCGAGCACCACCCGGCCGCGCTGCGGTCGCGCATAGCGGAAGGCGCAGCGCAGCAGGCTGGTCTTGCCGCTGCCGTTGGGGCCGATCAGGCCGACGAAACTGCCGGCCGGGACTTCCAGATGCACGCCGCGCAGCAACTCGGTGGAGGCGTCGGGCGACCAGTGCAGGGCATCGAGGTGAAGGGACGACATGGCTACTCGCAGGTCCGGTGGTTCAGCAGAGACGATTGCCGCGGCGCCGGCTTCAGAAACTGAAGTCGGCGGTGACGTTGAACGAGCGTGGCTGGCCCATGATCCATTGCTGGCCGTTGTTGTTGTCAGCCAGGGCGTACTGGCGGTCGAACAGGTTGTACAGCTCAAGGCCGAGGGTCAGGTCCGGCCGTACCCGCCAGCCCAGGTTGGCGTCGACCACCGTGTAGCCGGGCAGGCTGGCCTGGTTGGCGGCGTCGGCGTAGCGCCGGTCGACGTAGCGCAGCCCGGCGCCGACGCGCAGGGTCTCGGCGAAGGACTTGTCCAGCCAGAGGTTGGCGGTGCGCCGTGGCACGTTCCTGGGGCGGTTGCCGTTGCGCGAGTAGGTCTGCCCGTCGATCGTTTCGTCGAAGTCGTCGTATTCGGCACGCACCAGCGCGGCGTTCGCCGACAGCCGCCAGTCCTGGGCCAGGTTCAGTTCCAGGCTGGCCTCCAGGCCGTCCGAACTCTGCTGGCCGACCTGCTGCGCGTCGTGCGGCGGCAGCGGGTTGGCGCTGAGCAGCTTCTTCTTGACGATATGGTAGGCGGCCAGGGTCCATTCGCCGCGACCGTCCGGGAACAGCTGCTTGAGGCCGACCTCGGTCTGCTTCGAGTGGGTCAGGTCCATCTGCTGCTGGGCCGCGTTGAGGGTGATCAGGTTGCTCACACCGTCCTCGCTGGTGGAGTACTGGCCGTACAGCGACAGTTCCGGGGTCAGCGCGAAGACCATCCCGGCGCGCCAGTTGCCGCCCTGCAGGCTGCGGTCGCTGCGGGTGCCGGCGCGCAGGTCGTCGCGGTCGATATGGTTCTGGTCGCGGCGCACCCCGGTCACCAGCGACAGGCGCTCGTTGAGCTGCAGGCGGTTCTCGGCGAACAGGGCGAAGGTGCGGGTCTGGCTGCGCGAGTGCGGCCGGTAGGGCGAGCGGCTTTCGAAGTAGCCGGGCGCGGGATGCCAGGGGTCGATGTAGTCGCCGCCGACATCGGTATAGGGCGAGTTGTTGCTCAGGCGGAAGCGGATGCGGTTGTACTCGGCGCCGACCAGGGTGCGGCTGTCGAGGCCGAACAGGGCGTGCTGGAAGGCGAAGGTCTGGCGGTCGCCGATCTGCTCCTGCTCGTGGCTGATGCGCAGGTAGTCCCTGCGCAACAGCTCTTCGCGCGGGACGTCCCATTCGTAGGTTTCGGCGTTGCGCCAGTGGCGGCGGGCCTTGATGTAGTACAACTGGTTGCTCGCGGTGACGCTGTCGGAAAGGCTCCAGTCGCTGGTCAGGCGGGTCCACTGGTCGTTGTAGCGCTGCACGTCGTTGCGCACGTTGTAGTTCTTCTCGCGCAGGCGCTTGTGGTACTTGCCGCCGACCAGCGGGGTGCCGAAGTCGTTCATCGGCTCCTGGTCGCCATAGTCGTGGGCGAGGGTGAAGGCCAGATCGTCGCTGGCCTGCCAGCGCAACGCCGCGCTGATGCCCAGGTTGCGCGAGTCGCCACGGTCGATCCAGCCGTGGCTCTGCTGCTGGTTCAGGTTGAGCCGGTAGCTGAGGCTGTCGGTCAGCGAGCCGCCGCTGTCCAGGGCCAACTGGCGGTTGTCGTAGGAGCCGTAGCCGAGGCGCAGGTGGTTGCGGATCTCGCCGGCGAAAGGCTTCTTCGGCACCACGTTGATCACCGCGCCGGTGGCGCCTTCGCCGTACAGCACCGAGGCCGGGCCGCGGATCACGTCGATGCGCTCGACCATCCACGGATCGCTGGGGAAGTTCACCGTGCCCATGCCGGTGTACAGGCGCGTGCCGTCGAACAGTTGCATCACCGATGCATGGCCGCTGAAGCCGCGCGCCGAGAGGCCGGTACCGCCATCTCCGGGGGTGCCGATGAAGCTGATGCCGGGACTGCGGGTAACGGCGGCCTGGACGCTGGGGTTGTTGCGTCGGCGAACTTCCTCGCCGCTGATGCTGCTGGTGCTCGCCGGGGTGTCCAGGGCGCTGAGGCCCAGGCGCGAACCGGCACTGACCGGAGTGGCGAGGTCGATGTGGTCGAGTTCGGCGGGATCCTGGCGAACGCTGACCAACTGGCTGGGCAGGGCGAGGGCGGCTTCCTCGGTTTCGGCGAGGGCGGGCGGTACCAGCAGCAGGCTGGTGGAGAGGCCGAGGGCGAAAGGCTCGGTGCGCAAACGGCTGAAGCGGGGCATGGGCGTTCCATCTCATGACCGGGCAGGACGGAACGCGCAGGAAATCGCAGGCGCGACAGCGCCTCGAACAACCGGCTCGCTCCCGCCCACCGCGGGTGTGCCAACAGGGCGTTGCAGGCCGGTCTCCGGGCTTGCGAGGGTCGTGAAATCCTCGCCTTCCCATGCTGGAGCACAGTGGCCTGAAGAGGATTTCGCTCGCTTACCGTTGCGGGGGCAGCGCCGGACTGATCACTGAAGTGACGCACCGGCTTCCCGTTTCACCTCCTGCGCGGCGGCAGGAGGCACCTGGAACGGGCCGGATGGGAACATCCGCACCGTTTCCAGTCAAGCCTTGAACGATCTGGATTGAATAAAATGTTATACTATAACAATTCGCTTGTGCAGTCTTTCTTCGCCGGACCCCACGCCCTGGCGCAGCTTCCCGGGTCATCACATTTTCTTCACGCCGGTCTGCTATGCTGCCGGCCTTCCTTGGGGAGTAGCCTGCCGTCACCCGTTGACGGCGCGCTGGTCAACATTCTTGGCAACCTGCCATGGCCAGCGCATCCAACCGGATTGGTGAGACCAACGACATTCCTGCGCCAAAGCCGGGCCGCGGGGTCATGTCGTTGACTCATGCCCGGCTGGAGTATCCGCGTGAATCCCGTTTCCCTGATCTTCCTCGCCTTCGCCATGTCCACCGATGCCTTCGCCGCGGCCATCGGCAAGGGCTCCAGCCTGGATCGGCCGCGCCTGTCGGAGGCGCTGCGCACCGGGATAATCTTCGGCGTGATCGAGGCCATCACCCCTCTGGTCGGCTGGCTGCTTGGCCAGGCCGCCAGCCAGTTCGTCGCCGACTGGGACCACTGGATCGCCTTCGTCCTGCTGGTGCTGCTCGGCCTGCACATGATCCACAACGGCCTGCGCGCGGATCATGCGACGGAACAGGAAAAGCCCGGCCAGCATTCGTTCTGGATTCTCGCGGTGACGGCGCTGGCCACCAGCATCGACGCGCTGGCGGTGGGCGTCGGCCTGGCCTTCGTCGATGTCAACATCTTCCTCGCCGCCGGTGCCATTGGCCTGGCCACCATGACCATGGTCACCCTCGGCACCATGCTCGGCCGGGCGCTCGGCGCAGTGACCGGCAAGCGCGCGGAGATGGTCGGCGGGGTGGTGCTGATCCTGGTCGGTGCGACCATTCTCTACGAGCATCTCAGCGCGGCGTGAGCGGCATCGGAGACGGGGCGGGACAGGTCGCGGCGAGTGGGTGGGCGTTCGCTTCAGGCGCTTTCCCAATCGCGGATTGCCGCCAGCAGCGCCTCGCCGTCGGCGAACTCGCGGTCCGCCGGCGGCAGCGCCGGACGTGCCAGGACCAGCACCGGCAGGCCCATTTCCCGCGCCACCTGGAGCTTCGGCTCGGTGGCCTGGCTACCGCTGTTCTTGCTCACCAGCACGTCGCAGGCGAGGCGCTCGAACAACGCCCGTTCGCCATCCAGGCTGAACGGCCCGCGCGCGCCGATCACCTCGGCGCGCGGCGCGGCCGGCTGGCCTTGCAGGCAGCGCACGGTCCAGTGCTGGTGCGGCGGGACCTGGCCGAGATGCTCCAGCGGTTCGCGGCCGAGGGTGAACAGCGGACGGCGGAAGGGTGCGAGGGCGGCGATCAGCTCGCGCCAGTCGGCTACCTCGCGCCAGTCGTCGCCGGGCCCGGCCTGCCAGCCGGGCCGGCGCAGCGCCCAGCAGGGTACTCCGGCCAGTCGCGCGGCGCGCACGGCGTTCTGGCTGATCCGTGCGGCGTAGGGGTGGGTGGCGTCCACCAGCAGGTCGAAGCCCTGCTCGTCGATGAACGCCGCCAGCCCTTCGGCGCCGCCGTAGCCGCCGACCCGGACCCGGCAGGCCAGGTCGCCGGGCACCTTGCCCAGCCCGGCGAGGCTGTAGAGATGCGCCGGACCGAGCCGGCGGGCGAGGGCCAGGGCCTCACCGATCCCGCCGAGCAGCAACAGGCGCTTCATCGGCGCTCCTCGCAGGCCTGGCCGACCAGGTTGCCCTGGCGGTCGATGGCGAAGACTTCCAGCGCCACCTCGGTGGGCACGATGCCGCGGGCGAAGCGCAGGGCGTGGGCGCAGACCGCATCGCCCAGGGCCACGCCTTCAGCGTGTGCCTGGGCCAGCGCCTGCTGGCTGGTGTTGGCGGCGCGCATGCTGTCCTGTAGCGCGGTGCTGGCACCGAGCGCGGCGGCCCAGCCGGCCAATTGCGGCAGGTCGATGCTGGAATGGCGGCTGTGCAGGTCGAGGTGGCCGCCGGCGAGCTTGCTGATCTTGCCGAAGCCGCCGCACAGGCTGAGCTTTTCCACCGGCGCCCTGCGCAGGTGCTTGAGCACCGCGCCGGCGAAGTCGCCCATCTCGATCAGGGCGATCTCCGGCAGCGCATAGCGCCGGCGCATGGCGTCCTCGCTGGCGTTGCCGGTACAGGCGGCGATGTGACGGACGCCGTTGGCGCGAGCGACATCGATGCCCTGATGGATCGAGGCGATATAGGCCGAGCAGGAGAACGGCCGGACGATGCCGCTGGTGCCGAGGATCGACAGCCCGCCGAGGATGCCCAGGCGCGGGTTCATGGTCTTCAGCGCCAGCTCGGCGCCGCCCTCCACGCCGATGGCGACCTCGAAGCCGCCGGCGTAGCCCCGTTCGGCGGCGAGCTGGGCGAGGTGGCGTTCGATCATCTGTCGCGGCACCGGATTGATCGCCGGCTCGCCGACCGCCAGGGTCAGCCCCGGGCGGGTCACCGTACCGACCCCGGGGCCGGCATGGAAGCGCACGCCAGGCTCGGCGCTCAGGCGCACCCGGGCGAACACCAGGGCGCCATGGGTGACGTCGGGATCGTCGCCGGCATCCTTGAGGGTGCCGGCTTCCGCGCCGTTTTCCCAGGCGCGGCAGAATTCCAGGCGCATCAGCACCTGCTGGCCCTTGGGCAGGACGATCTGCACCGCGTCGCTGATCGTGCCGCCCAGCAGCAGGCGCGCCGCCGCCAGGCTGGTGGCGGTGGCGCAACTGCCGGTGGTGTAGCCGCTGCGCAACGGCGCGGGCTGCTCGGGGGTTTCCTCACGCATCGCGGGGAGGCTTCCTGGCGGCGGGCTTGCGCAATTCCAGCAGGGTGATCGGCAAGGCCTGGCGCCAGGTGTCGAAACCGCCCAGCGGTCGCGCGTGGGCGACGCCGAGGCGGGTGAGGTCGCCACCCAGGCGTTGCTGCCAGTCGAGCAGCACCCGTTCGCTCTGCAGGGTGACCGCGTTGGCGAGCAGGCGGCCGCCGGGCCGCAGGCGCTCCCAGCAGGTTTCCAGCACGCCCTCGGCGGTGACCCCGCCGCCGATGAAGATGGCGTCCGGCTCGGGCAGTTCCAGCAGCGCCTCCGGGGCGCTGCCGGCGACCAGGTGTAGGGTCGGTACGCCGAGGGCGTCGCGGTTGTGGCGGATATGTTCCTGGCGCTCGTCGTTGGCTTCGATGGCGATCGCCCGGCAACTGGGGTGCGCGCGCATCCATTCGATGCCGATGGAGCCGCAACCGGCGCCGACGTCCCAGAGCAGCTCGCCTGGGCAGGGCGCCAGGCGCGCCAGGGTCACGGCGCGGACGTCGCGCTTGGTCAACTGGCCGTCGTGGCGATAGGCCTCGTCGGCCAGGCCCGGGGTCAGCGGCAGGCGCACGGCGCCGGCGCCGGCGCGGCATTCCACCGCCACCAGGTTGAGATCGGCGGCGCGCGGCAGCGACCAGTCGCCGGCGAGGCCGTCGAGACGGCGCTCGAGCGGCCCGCCGAGGTGTTCCAGCACGCTCAGGCGACTGGCGCCGAAGCCACGGGCGTTCAACAGGCGGGCGATGGCGGCCGGGCTGTCGCCGTCGTTGCTGAGGACCAGCAGGCGCCGGCCGTCGTGGACCTGTGCCTGCAGCGCCGCCAGCGGGCGCGCCACCAGCGACAGGCAGGCGACCTCCTGCAGGGCCCAGCCGAGGCGGGCGGCGGCCAGCGAGAGGGAGGAGGGCGCCGGCAGGACCCGCAGTTCGGTCGCCGGCAGTTGCCGGGCGAGACTGGCGCCGACGCCGAACAGCATCGGGTCGCCGCTGGCCAGCACGCAGGTCGGCTGGCCGCGCCGGGCCAGTAATGGTTCCAGGGAGAACGGCGTCGGCCAGGTTTCGCGGGCGGCGCCGATGCACGGCGGCAGCAGTTCCAGCTGGCGCGCCGCGCCGACGATCCGGCTGGCTTGCAGCAGGGCACGCCGGGCCTGCTTGCCGAGGCCGGGATAACCGTCCTCGCCGATGCCCACCAGGGTCAGCCAGGGCGGCGTCGAGTCTGCCGATGACACGGTTCCGATACTCCTGAAATGCGTCTGTGAAGGGCCCGCGACGGCTTCCGGACGGAATGGGTTTTCCCGGCCCCGGGCTGGGCGGCATAATAGCGCGTTCGTCGGTGCCCGGCCCTTTCGCGTTAGCGCGGGGCCAACGAGGGCCGAAGAGGGAACACGGAGCCGCGGTCTTTTCGAAGCCCGGGCCTAGCCGTGGCTGCCCCCGCAACTGTATGCAGCCTGTATTCGCGCCATTCGCCACTGGATTACCGGGAAGGCGGCGCGAAGCGGAGGTTCCTCCCCCGGGTGGAACGCCGGGCTGCGAGCCAGGAGACCTGCCGCCGAAACCAGTCGCGAGTGCCAACATCGGGCGGGGTGTACCGATGCCGTGGTCTGTCCCTGGGGGACAGCGGTGCGGTCGCCGCGACGCCGATTCGAGTAGCGTTTTTGAACGACGACCAGACCCCGGCGCCCCTGCCCGTACCACGTCCGTCGCCCTGTCCCGGCCTGCTGCGTATCGTCCAGGCGCTGGACGGCGGCATCTGCCGCATCAAGCTCGACGCCGGCCGCCTGGACGCCGCCCAGGCACGCGCCGTGGCGGCCGCGGCGCGGGATTGCGCCAGCGGCGTGATCGAGGCGACCAACCGTTCCAACCTGCAATTGCGCGGCGTCCGTCGCGGCGAGGAAGAGCGGCTTGTCCGCCGCCTGCTGGACGCCGGCCTCGGTCCCCGGCATGGGTCCCTGGCCGGCGCCGACGACGTGCGCAACCTGATGCTCAGCCCGGCCGCCGGGCTCGATCCGCACCTGTCGCTGGACGTGCGCCCGCTGGCCGCTCGGCTGTTGCTGCGGCTCCAGGCGGACAGCCGCTACCACGCGCTGTCGGCCAAGTTCGCCATCCAGCTGGACGGCGGCGAAGACCTGGCGATGCTCGAACATCCCCATGACATCTGGCTCTCGCCGATGCCCGCGGCGCCGACCGCGACGCTGGTCTTCGGACTCGCCGGCTGCCCGGCCCGCGACCGCCCCCTGGCGGCGTTGCCGGCGGAGCGGGGCGAGTCCCTGGTGCTGGCGCTGCTCGACCTGTTCCTCGAGCGCGCCCAGCCGCAACAGACGCGAATGCGCCACCTGTTGCAGGAGCTGGCCGGAGAACCCTTGCTGGAGGCCTTGCAGGCGCGCCTGGATTTCCCTCTGCGGCGTGACGAGCGGGTGGCGGCCTGGCGGCGTTCGCCGGGGCGTCCGTGGAGTCATCTCGGCGTCCAGCCGCAACGCCAGCCGGGCCTGGTGATGGTCGGCGCGGCGGCGCCGCTCGGCCGGCTCGACAGCGCTTGCCTGGAAGGCCTGGCCGAGCTGGTCGAACGCCATGGCGACGGCAGCCTGCGCCTGACCCCCTGGCAAGGCGTGCTCCTGCCGAACCTGGCGCATGCCGAGGCCGACCAGGCGCTGCTCGGCCTGCGCGGACTCGGCCTGCTGACCGAGCCCGATGCGCCGTTGGCGCGGCTGATCGCCTGCAGCGGTTCCAGCGCCTGCGCCAGGGGCCTGGCCGACACCAAGGGCGACGCCTTGCGCCTGGCCGAACGCCTCGGCCCGCGCAGCGACCTGCCGCAACTGCACCTGTGCGGCTGCGAACGGTCCTGCGCCGCCGCCCACCGCGCGCCGCTCACCCTGCTGGCGCGCAGCGGCGGGTTCTACGACCTGTACCGGCACGACCCATGCCACCCCGGATTCGGCCAGTTGCTGGCCAGCCGCCTGACTTTCGCCACGGCCGCCGACTACCTGGCGGCCCTGCCTTCCCAGCCCACTTCCGGAAAACCCGCATGATTGACTACATCCGCGATGGCCAGGCGATCTATCGCCAGTCGTTCGCCACCATCCGCGCTGAAGCGAACCTCGCCGGCATCCCGGCCGACCTTGAAAAGCTCGCGGTCAGGGTGATCCACGCCTGCGGCATGGTCGACGTGGTCGACGACCTGCGCTTCTCGCCCGGCGCCGGCGCCGCCGGCCGCGCCGCGCTGACCGCCGGCGCGGCGATCCTCTGCGACGCGCGGATGGTCGCCGAAGGAGTGACCCGCTCGCGGCTGCCCGCCGCCAACCGGGTGATCTGCACCCTCAACGAAGCGGACGTGCCGGCGCTCGCCACGGAACTCGGCAATACCCGCTCGGCGGTGGCCCTGGAGCACTGGCGCGAGCACCTGGAGGGCAGCGTGGTGGTGATCGGCAACGCGCCGACCGCGCTGTTCTACCTGCTGGAAATGCTCGACGCCGGCGCGCCGAAACCGGCGCTGATCCTGGGCTTCCCGGTCGGCTTCGTCGGCGCCGCGGAATCCAAGGAGATGCTCGCCGCCGATAGCCGCGGGGTGCCCTACGTGATCGTCCGCGGTCGCCGTGGCGGCAGCGCCATGGCCGCCGCGGCGGTGAACGCCCTGGCCACGGAGCGCGAATGATGAGTGTCGTGAAGGGCCGCCTGCTGGGCCTGGGCGTCGGGCCCGGCGATCCCGAACTGATCACCCTCAAGGCCCTGCGCCTGCTGCGCGCGGCGCCGGTGGTCGGCTATTTCGTGGCCAAGGGCAAGAAGGGCAACGCCTTCGGCATCATCGAGGCGCACCTGGACCAGGCCCAGGTGCGCCTGCCGCTGGTCTATCCGGTGACCACCGAGAAGCTGGAACCGCCGCTGTGCTACGAGACCATCATCAGCGATTTCTACGACACCGCCGCCGAACAGCTGGCCGCGCACCTGGACGCCGGCCGCGACGTGGCGGTGATCTGCGAGGGCGACCCGTTCTTCTACGGTTCCTACATGTACCTGCACGACCGCCTGGCGACGCGCTACGAAAGCGAAGTGGTGCCTGGCGTCTGCTCGATGCTCGGCGGCGCGGCGGTGCTCGGTGCGCCGCTGGTGTACCGCAACCAGAGCCTCTCGGTGCTCTCCGGAGTGCTGCCCGAGGAGGAGTTGCGCCGGCGCCTGGCGGATGCCGACGCGGCGGTGGTGATGAAGCTCGGCCGCAATTTCGACAAGGTCCGCCGCGTGCTGGTCGAGCTTGGCCTCGAGCGCCGCGCGCTGTACGTCGAGCGGGCGACCATGGCCAACCAGCGGATCGTGCCGTTGGAACGGGTGGAGCCGATGGCCTCGCCGTACTTCTCGCTGATCGTCGTTCCCGGCGACAAGTGGCAGGGAGGGGCCGGTGGTGAGTGACGCCCAGCAGGTTCCGGCCATCGTCATCCTCGGCCAGGGCGCGCTGGATACCGCGCGGCGGGTCCAGGCGCGCTATCCCGGGGCGCTGGTCCACGGGCTCGCCGGGCGGGTCGAGGCCGACCGTTCCTATACGGACTTCGGCGACACCCTGCGCGAACTGTATTGCGCCGACCGCCCGATCGTCGCCCTGTGCGCCGCCGGCATCGTCATTCGCAGCCTGGCGCCGTTGTTGCAACGCAAGGGAGCGGAGCCGCCGGTGCTGGCCCTGGCCGAGGACGGCAGCGCGGTGGTGCCGCTGCTCGGCGGGCTGGCCGGGGTCAACCGGCTGGCGCGGGAAATCGGCGAGGTGCTGGCCGTGGCGCCGGCGATCACCACCAGCGGCGAGCTGCGCTTCGGCACCTGCGTGCTCAACCCGCCCGCCGGTTATGTCCTGGCCGACCTGGAGCAGGGCAAGCGCTTCGTTGCCGATTTGCTCGGTGGCCAGCCGGTGCGCGTCGAGGGTGCCGCCGACTGGCTCGACGCGGCCCGTTTGCCGCGCGACCCGGAGGCAGCGCTGGCGATTCACGTGACGCCCTCGGCGCGTGCGCCGCGGGCCGAGGAACTGCTGATCCATCCGCGCTGCGTGCTGGCGGCGCTCGAACCTGCCGACGCGGCGGCGGACGCGGTGCGCCAGGCGCTGGTCGATGCCGGCCTGGCCGCGGCGGCGCTCGGCGGCTTGCTGGCCGACAGCGCGCGGATGGCCGATCCGCGCCTGCAGGCCGCCGCCGATGCGCTCGGCGTACCGCTGCGCTTCCTGCCGCAGACCGATCCCGCTGCGCGCCTGCGCCAGGCCTTGCCCGCCGCCGAGCAGGTCGGCGACCGACTGGCGGTGGCCGCCGCGCCCTTGGCGATGGACCGCATCGGCCAGCGTCGCGGCCGACTCACAGTGATCGGCCTGGGGCCCGGCTGCGCCGAGCTGATGGTGCCTGCGGCGCGGCGGGCACTGGACGAGGCCGAGGACATCCTCGGCTACCAGACCTACGTCGACATGGCCGGACCCTTCCGCGCCGGACAGGTGCTGCATGGCAGCGACAACCGCGAGGAATTGCAGCGCGCCCGGCATGCCTTCGAACTGGCGGCGACGGGCAGGGCGGTGGTGCTGGTATCGTCCGGCGACCCCGGCGTGTTCGCCATGGCCGCCGCGGTGCTGGAAGCCCTGCATGGCGCTGGCGAGCCGGCCTGGGACGCGGTCGAGCTGCGGATCTTCCCTGGCGTCTCGGCGGCCCTGGCCACCGCGGCCAGGGCGGGGGCGCCTCTGGGCCACGATTTCTGCGTGCTGTCGCTGTCCGACAACCTCAAGCCCTGGGAGGTGATCGAGCGGCGCCTGGACCTGGCCGGCGCCGCCGACCTGGCGATGGCTTTCTACAATCCGATCTCGCGGGCGCGGCCCTGGCAACTGGGACGGGCGCTGGAGATCGTCGCCCGCCATCGTTCGCCGCAGACCCTGGTGGTGCTCGGTCGCGACATCGGGCGGCCCGGTGAGCGCCTGCTGCGCACCACCCTGGGCGAGCTGCGTGCGGAGCAGGTGGACATGCGCACCCTGGTGATCATCGGCTCGTCCACTACCCGCAGCTTCCCGCGCGCCGACGGCGAAGCCTGGGTCTACACGCCGCGCTGGTACCCATCGGAATAGCGGGGCGGGAGCGCGCGCGGAAATGTGGCAGACTGCTGCGCGCATCCCTGTACCGCGGAGCCTGAATCCATGTCCTTTCGCTGTTCCCCGTGCCGCCTGGCCGGCATCCTGCTGGCGGCGCTGTTCGTTCCGGGGCTGGCCGCGGCGGCCGGCTCCTGCGAGCGCCTGGTGGCCACCGGCAACCCGGAGTACCCACCCTACCTGTGGCGCGACCCGCAGGATCCGAAGCGCCTGATCGGAGCCAATGCCGACCTGTTGCAGCGCCTGGGCAAGGAGCTCGGCGTGCGCATCGACGTGCTCTACAGCGGCTCCTGGGAGGAGGCCCAGGAAGAGGTGACCAGCGGTCGCGCCGACCTGCTCGCCGGGGCCTACCTGACCCTGGCACGGCTCGGCAGCATGGACTATGTACATCCGCCGTTCCTGATGACCAGCGGGGTGGTCTGGGTGAACAAGGACGCCGCGTTCCCGTTCATCGGCCGCGACGACCTGATCGGGCACAAGGGCAGCGTGCTGGCCGGCAGCAGCCTGGGCGAGGAGTTCGACCGCTTCGCCAAGGCCAGTCTCGACCTGAAGCCGGTGCCGAGCCTGACCCAGGGCTTGCAGGACCTGATGCTCAAGCGCAGCGAGTTCCTCCTCTACCAGGCGTTGCCCGGGCAGGCCCAGGTCGAGGCGCTGGGCATGGCCGACGACCTGGAGGCGCTGGAACCGGTGCTGAGCAGCGAGGGGCTGTACCTGACGCTGTCGCACAACTCCGCCTGCAACGATCCGTGGCTGCGCGGACAACTGGCGAAAAAGATGACAGAATTGTCGGCTGCCGGCGTTCCCGTAACGCTCTTGCAGGACAATCTCGAACGCTGGAAAGCCCAGCAATTGCCGGCTTCCGGCGCCAGTTCGACTACGCAGGAAAGTGACTTGTGAGCATTCGATGGATGATGGCCGCAGGCCTCGCCGCGCTGACCCTGAGCGGTTGTGCGAGCAACGACCCGGCTCCGCTGGAGCAGATGCGCCTGACCGAACAGGCGCTGGAGCAGGCCAAGGCGGTGGGTGCCACCGACGACGTGGCCGAGCTGAAACTGGCCCAGGACAAGTACGCCGCGGCGCAGATCGCGATGACCGCGGAGTCCTACAAGAAGGCGCGCCTGTTGGCCGAGCAGGCCGAGCTGGACGCACGCCTCGCCGAGTCCAAGGTGCTGACGCAGAAGAGCAAGGACCAGCTCGGCGAGCTGGACAAGAGCCTGAAACGTCTGCGCAAGCAACTGGGGGAGACCGACTGATGCCGGGCAAAGCGACTCTCTTCGCCACCCTGCTGGCCTGCGCCGCGCTGGCTGGCTGCGCCGACCACAAGCTCAGCGAACAGTCGCTGGCCAAGGCGCAGAGCGAGTTCGACCAGGTCAAGGAAGATTCCGACGTGCTCCGCGCGGCGCCCAAGGATGTGATCCGCGCCGGCGAATCGCTGGCCCGCGCCGAACGCCTGTCCAGCTACTGGGGCAGCAGCAGCGACGTGATCCAGTATGCCTACCTGAGCCAGCGCTACAGCGAGATCGCTCGCCAGCACGCCTTGCTCAACCTCAACCAGGAGCGCCTGACCCGCCTGCAACTGGAGCGCGAGCGCCTGCAACTGGCCCTGCGCGAAGCCAAGCTGCTCAGCGTGCAGGAGCAGGGCCAGCGCCTGAGCGAGGAGATCGCCAGTCTCAGCACCGAGGAAACCGAGCGTGGCCTGGTGCTCACCCTTGGCGACGTGCTGTTCGACTTCAACCGCGCCGAACTCAAGCCGGCGGCCAACCGCACCGCGCTGAAGCTGGTGCAGTTCCTCCAGCTCAATCCGCGGCGGGTGATCCGCATCGAAGGCTATACCGACAGCGTCGGCGACAGGCAGGCCAACCTCGACCTGTCGCGCGAGCGCGCCCAGGCGGTGGCCGACGTGCTCGCCGATCTCGGCGTGGATCCCGCGCGCATGCAGGTGGTCGGCTACGGCGAAGCCTTCCCGGTCACCGACAACGCCTCCAACCGGGGGCGGGCGCAGAACCGCCGGGTGGAGATCGTCTTCTCCAACGACAAGGGCCAGCTCAGCGCGCCGCGCTGAGCCCCGCGCCGCCGCAGGGAGCCCCGGTACCCCAAAGGGTCCGGGGCTTTTTTCGCCTGGCGAACCGGGTGGCGCCGGATTTCTCTGTCAGAACTTGCGCAAGAGCGGGCTATCATCGGGATCGAACTAGTTCGAGCAGCAATCCGTGCAGCATAAGCACCTTGTATTTCGTTATAACGAGTAGAGAGGCGCAATGAGTTCGAACGAAACCCTGCCGGGGCTGGTGATCGCCGATTCCTTCCCGGTCATGCAGTGGGCGCTGCAGCGCTACCTCAGCGAGGAGTGCGGACGCCAGGTGCTGGCGGTGGTCGGCGATAGCGACAGCCTGGTGGAGCGCCTGGCCGACCTGCCGCCGGAAAGCATCCTGATCACCGAGCTGGGCTTGCCTGGCCAGCGCAGCCGCGACGGTATCCACCTGGTGGAATGGCTGACCCGGCACTGCCCGCAAATGAAGGTGATGGTCTACTCGGTGTTCAGCGCGCCGTTGCTGGCCAAGGCGGTCCTGCGCAGCGGCGCCTCGGCCTACATCAGCAAGCGCAGCCCGCTGGAGACGTTGAAGGCGGCGCTGGAGTGCATGGCGCTCGGACAGACCTTCCTCGACCCCGGCCTGCACCCGCAGCGGCATACCGGCAAGCCGCTGAGCCCCACCGAGGTGGACATCCTCCGGCGCCTGGCGCGTGGCGACACGGTCAGCGAGATCGCCCAGCGGACCATGCGCAGCGTGTCGACCATCAGCACCCACAAGAAGAACGCGATGGTCAAGATAGGCCTCAACAGTGACGCCGAACTGATCGCCCTGGGCGTGATGAACTGGCTCCACGAACTCGCCTGACCGGGTTCGAAACATCTCGACCGCCAGTTGCGGAACAATCCTCGCCAGCCCCCGGGAGCCATCCCGCCGCAGCCGAGGAATCCGCATGATCCGCCAGCCCCGCTTTGCCCGTTTCGTCCTGCCGTTGTTGCTGAGCCTGTGCCAGCCGTCCTTCGCCGCCGAACTCCGCGCGGTTGCCGAAGCACGCCGCCAGGAACTCCTGCTGGAGGACTCGCCGGTGGCGTGCGGCGAGGCGGGCTGCACGGCGCGGGAAAGCCTCAGCCTGGTGGCGTTGCAGGTGCAGGCCCGGGTTCTGGTCACCCGCCTCGGCCGCGATGATTTTTCCCCGGCCGCCCGCCAGCCCGCCGCCGTCCCGGACTACCGCCTGTTCGGCGATCTCGGCCTGGCGCCAAGCCCCTTCGCCTGGCAAGCGTTGACCGGCGAGAGCGCGGCGGCGGACGCGTTGCGTTTCTGACTTTCCCTATGGCCGCTCCCCAGGCGGCTCTTGGCGGACTGTTTCCCGCCCGCACCCGGCCGGTGGCGACCGACCGGGTTTTCTTTTTCTCGCGAACGCGCCGTCTCTGCGACCGACCCGTACAGTTTTGCGACTGTATGCCTGGTTGTCGGCCGAACTGTTCTGGAGCAGTTTCACGAATTGAGCTACTGTTTCGGTTCAATCGCCGAGGAAAACCCGCCATGACCAATCTGCTGCTTTACCAACGCATCGCCCAGCAGTTGGCCGAGGACATTCGCCGTGGCGTCTACCAGCCGGGCGAGCGGGTACCGTCGGTACGCAAGCTCAGTACCCAGTTGAACGTCAGCCACGCCACCGTGCTGCAGGCCTACGCCACCCTCGAGGACCAGGGACTGATCCGCGCCCGTCCGCAATCCGGCTTCTACGTCCACCGCACCCCGGCGCTGACCGCGCCGACCCCGGATATCGCGCGGGTCGAGCGTCCCGGCCTGGTCACCCGCAGCAGCATCATCAACCAGGTGCTCGCCGAGTCCCGCCGCGAAGGGGTATTCCCGCTCGGCGCGGCGGTGCCGCACGTGGACTACCTGCCGGTGCGCGCCTTGCACCAGCAACTGGCCAAGGTCACCCGCTTCCAGAGCCCACGGGCGTTCAGCTACATGTTCAGCCCCGGTTTCGAGCCGCTGCGGCGGCAGGTGGCGATCCGCATGCGCGACGCCGGCGTGGTGGTCGACCCGTCGCAGGTGACCATCACCCACGGCTGCGTGGATGCGATCCACATGGCCCTGCGGGTGCTGACCCGTCCCGGCGACCTGATCGCCACCGAGTCGCCGAGCTACTACGGCCTGCTGCAACTGGCCGACGTGCTGGGCCTGAAGGTCATCGAGATCCCCAGCGACCCGCGCACCGGGATCAGCCTTGAAGCGCTGCAACTGGCGGCCAACCAGTGGTCGATCAAGGCCTTGGTGCTGACCGCGCGGCTGAGCAATCCCTTCGGCGGGACGATTCCCGAGGATCGCCAGAAGCAACTGCTGAAACTGACCGCCGAACACAACATCGGGGTGGTCGAGGACGACATCTACGGCGAACTGATGTTCGACCAGGGCCAGGCGCGCTCGCTCAAGTCCCACGACCGCGACGGCCGGGTGATCTACTGCTCGAGTTTCTCCAAGACCATCTCGCCCGGCGTACGCATCGGCTGGATCATCGCCGAGCGCTACCAGGAGGAGATCCGTCGCTTGCAGACCTTCACCACCCATTCGGCCTGCACCGTGACCCAGATGGGCGTCGCCGCCTACCTGGAGAACGGCGGCTACGACCGCCACCTGCGCTACATCCGCCAGGAGTACCGGAAGAACATGACCGCCTACCAGTTGGCGGTGCAGCAGTACTTCCCGGAAGGTACGCAGATGACCCGGCCCAAGGGCGGCTTCATCCTCTGGGTCAGCCTGCCGGCCAAGGTCAACACCAAGGAACTCCACGTGCGGGCCCTGGAGCAGGGCATCAGCATCGCCCCGGGGCTGATCTTCAGCAACACCGAGCAGTTCAACAACTGCCTGCGGCTGACCTGCGGGATTCCCTGGAACCGCGAGGCGGAGCGGGCGATCATGACCCTCGGCATGCTTGCCGGGCAGCTTTGCCAGGAAGGCCTTATCGCCGCCTGAGCGCGAGGCGCTCCCCTGGCTGAGGGGCGCCCCGCGACAGTCCGCGAAGAATTTTCCCGGGGATTAACCCGAATCCACCGACAGCTTCGTCTCAGCGGGTATCTCCGCTGCACGACGAGGTCGTCTCGATGTTTTTCCCGGCTTCCATCCGGACCGGCACTTTCGCCGAACTGTCCGACGCTGGAAAATGTCTACCGATAGCCGCTCCGGCCGCGCTTCTGGCGACGGCCCGGGCGTTTCGTGGCGACGCCGATGCGTGCCGCGAAGGATGTGGCCGATGAGCCTGCTCTCGGTCGCCTTTGACACAGGACAGGAGTCGACCAGCGGCATGCATGCCTCCACCAGCGCCACGACGGCCGCCGGCAGCGACGAAACGCTGCTGGCGCGTTACCGCAAGGGCGACAGCGCGGCCTTCGAGGTGCTCTACCAGCGCCATCGGCAGGGTCTCTACCGTTTTCTCTGCGGCCTGGCCGGACAGACCGAACTGGCCGACGAGATTTACCAGGAAACCTGGCTCAGCCTGATCCGCAGCGAGAGCCAGCCGCAGGGCCGGGCGAGCTTCCGCACCTGGCTCTACCAGATCGCCCGCAACCGCCTGATCGATCATTGGCGCAAGCATGGCCAGCGCCAGCCGTTGCAGGACAGCTACGACGAACAGTTGCACGCGCAACCCGACCAGGGCGCCGGCCCCGAGCAGCAGCTCAGCCTGAGCCGCGACGGCGAGCGCTTGCAGAGCGCGCTGGAGACCCTGCCCGAGGAACAGCGCGAGGTATTCCTGATGCGCGCCCACGGCGAACTGGAACTGGCCGAGATCGCCACGCTCACCCAGTCGCCGCTGGAGACGGTGAAGAGCCGTTTCCGCTACGCGGTGCAGAAGCTGCGCCGGCTGCTGGCCGAGGAGGTGGCGGTATGAACCCACAGAAGCATTCCGCGAGCGTCGCCGAAGAGCAGATGCTGGCGCATTTCCGCGCCCACGCGCCGCAGCAGCCGGCGCCGGCGCTGGATCAGGCGATCCTCGCCGCCGCGCGACGCCAGGCGGCGCATGTCGAACCCGCCCGGTCCTGGTGGCGGCGCTGGCTGGAAGCCTCCCGCAGGCCGCGTTGGCAGGCGGCTTTCGCCAGCCTGCTGGGCGTGGCGCTGGTGCTGGGGCTGGTCAGCCACAACGTGCTGGACGACGCCGAGCGCCAGGCCCGCCCCGAAGTGGCGTTCAGCGATGTGCCCCTGCGCGACGGAGTCGCCGGGGCCGCTGCGGCGAAGCGGGCCATGCGCGCGCCGGCGGCGCCGGCTCCGCTGTCCGGCGAGATGTCGGAGCCCCCGGCCTTGCTGGCCAGCTACGCATCGTCCGGGGAGGCGCCGCAACTGATGGCCGAGGCCGCGCCGGCGGCTCCGGCTGCCCTGGCCGACCGACCGCCGGCCCAGGCCGCGCAGCAGGCGAAGGTCCAGGCGGCGCTGGCCGGCGACTTCGTCGCCCAGGCCAGGGGCAAGGCGGTTGCGGTGAAGCCGGAGGTGCTCGACGAGGCGCTCGGGGCGGTCCTTGCCCTGCGTGAGCAGGGCAAGACGGAGCAGGCCGCGACCCAGTTGGCCGAGCTGCAGAAACGTTTCCCCGGAGAGAACCTGGTGGAACGACTGGAACGCCTCGCGACGATAGCCGCGAGCGCCAGGAAACGGCCGTGACGACCATGGCCCGCGACGCGGCGGCGGCGTCGCGGGCTGACATCAAGCGGTTATCCGCGCATGACAGGTTAGACATGGGGCGAACAACAGAGAGAGTGCCAGGATGACGATAGTGACCCCTTGCCTTGGTTGCTGTCTGCCGTCAGCATTGCCGCAATTGGCCATACCTGCGTGACTATGAAACGTCTTTGCCGAATTTGCGTCGTTGTTCTTTTCGGTTGCTTCCTGGCGGCCTGCGATGACGGCTCCAAGGCACCGGAAAAGAAAGCCCCGGAAGCACCGCCGCAGGAGCAGCGCGCCCCTGCCAAGCCAGTGAAGCCTGCACGAGCGGAGCCAGCGCCTGCCGTGCCTGCCGCGCCGAAAACAGCTTCGAAGAAGGTCGCGCCAGCCGCGGAGCAGGTTGCCGAACCCAAGCCGCCGGCCAAGCCGAAGCCTGCGGCTGCGCCGCCGAAGCCGGCCAGCAGGCCGGTCGCCAAGGACAAGCCGGCGCCGGCGAAGCGCGCTTCCACCGCTCGTCTCGACCCCGAGGTACGCAAGCCGCTGCCGAGCGCCAAGCTGGACCTGCGCCTGCCGAAGGAACTGGTGCAGAAGATGGCGCCGCCCGGCACGGAAGAGACCCATAAGCCCAAGCCGCTGTTGCCGCCGATGTTCGAGGAAAAGGACGACAGCGACTTCCGCCTCAACGGCCAGTTGCTCTATCGCGACCGCGAACTGGGCGTGTCGCGGCCCCTGGAAGGGGCCGAGTTGCAGTTCGAGTTCCGCCAGTAGGCCGCCACGGTGCTCAGAAGCGGTAGCGCTGCTCCTGCAACGCCTGGTACAGCTCCGCGTCCAGCGGCTGGTAGCCGGCGCTGCCGGGCAACCTGACGAAGAGTTTGTCGCTGACCCGCGCGGGATCGTAGGCGTCGCGCTTGAGGTCGGTCTTCTTGTACTTGAAGGTGCCGGTGGTCTCGACTTCGCGCAGCAGGCGCAGGAACACCGGTGTGGCATAGGCCGGCAACTCGCGGTCGAGGTGCGCGGCGAGAGCGTCGCGGTCCAGTTCGACGCCATCGGCCAGGCGCAGCGCGGCCATCCCGCAGCGGCCGTTGGTGCCGGGAATCTCCACGCCGTAGACCACCGCATCCTCGACCCCGTCGAAGGCGCCGAGGGCGTTTTCCACCTCGGTGGTGGAAACGTTCTCGCCCTTCCAGCGGAAGGTGTCGCCGAGACGGTCGACGAACTGGGTGTGCTTGAAACCGATGTCGCGCATCAGGTCGCCGGTGTTGAACCAGGCGTCGCCCTTCTTGAACACGTCGCGGAGGATCACCGCTTCGCTCTTGGCCGGATCGGTGTAGCCGTCGAACGGCCACTTCGCACTGATCTCGCTGATCAGCAGGCCGACCTCGCCCTTGCCGACCTTCTCCATGAAGCCCTTGGCGTCGCGCACCGGATGGTCGTTCTCCAGGTCGTAGCGGACGATGGCGTAGGTGGCTGGGGAGAAGCCCACCGTATTGTCGAAATTGAATACATTGGTGAAGCCGATGTTGCCTTCGCTGGAAGCGTAGAACTCGGTGATCCGCTGGATCTCGAAGCGTTGCTTGAACTCGGCCCAGATCGACGGGCGCAGGCCGTTGCCGATCATGCAGGTCAGGCTATTGCCGCGTTCCTCGGCGCACGGTGGCTGGTTCAGCAGGTAGCGGCAGAGCTCGCCGATGTAGCCGAAGCAGGTCGCCCGGTAGTGTTGCACGTCCTTCCAGAAACCGCTGGCGGAGAACTTGCGGCGCAGGGCCATGGCCGCGCCGCCGGCGAGCGCCGCGCTCCAGCAGACGGTCACGGCGTTGTTGTGGTAGCAGGGCAGGGTCAGGTAGAGCACGTCGTCGCGGCCCAGGCCCAGGCCGGAATGGCCGAAGCCGCCGTAGGCCTTGATCCACTTGCCGTGGCTCATGATCGAGGCTTTCGGCAGGCCGGTGGTGCCGGAGGTGTAGATGTAGAAGCAGGAGTCCTTGAGCCGCACCCTGCCGGTGTCCTCGAGGTTCTCCGAGGTCTGTCCCTGGGCCAGGCGCATCAGGTTGCGCCAGCCCATCGGCGGCGAGCCGGGATCGCCGAGGGTGTCGCCGTCGTCGACCCAGTAGCAATGGCCGGCGTTGCCGAGCACCTCCTGGCGGACTTCCTCGAACACCTCGCGCAACTCTTCGCCGACCACGAAGTGGCCGGGCTTCACCAGGTTCAGGCTGTGCACCAGGACCTTGCCGCGCTGGGTGGTGTTGACCAGTGCGCCGATGGCGCCGAGCTTGGCCAGGGCGGCGAGGATCGCCAGCAGCTCGACGCGGTTTTCCAGCATCACCGCGACCACGCTGCCGTGGCCTACGCCCTCGGCCTTGAAGGCGCGCGCCAGGCGATTGGCCCAGCCGTTGAACAGGGCGTAGCTGATCCGCCGCTGGCCGTCGAGCACCGCCGGGTTGTCCGGGTACAGGCGTGCCGCGCGCTCCAGCGCCCAGCCCAGGGACAGGCTCTTCTCGCGGTTACGGATCGCGGTGTAGTACAGGCCGCGCAGCATGCGCGGCACGCGGCCGAAGGTGGCAGGCAGGCGGGCAACGAAACGGTTGAAAGTGATCAGGTCGGCGTGGGTCATGGCTCTCGCGCTTGTCGTTGTTGTGCGGGGCGTAGGACGCTCCCGCGACTCTAGACCGCAGCCGCCGCCTCGGCTATGACCGTTGCGCGGTCGCCCCGGGGCACTTCGGCAAATAGCCCGGAAGCCCGCCGCAGAGCGCCGCGCGCCTTTCGTCGGAGACCTCAGTCGAGGAACAGGTCAGGCACCAGCGCGCCACCCTCCGGGTCGTAGCGGTACTGCTCGAAATCGCTCTGGCCGCGCTCGCGCAGCAATTCCTCGTCGACCAGCAGGCGCCCGCTGAGGCTGCGCCCCTCGCTGGTGAGAATGGCGTGCGCGGCGTCGGCCATGATCGCCGGGGTGCGCGCGCGGCGGAAGGCGTCACGGCTGCCCAGCTCGAACTCGATGGCGGCGGTGGCGATCATGGTCTTCGGCCACAGCGCGTTGACGCTGATGGCGTATTTCCCAAACTCCTCGTGCATCCCCAGGGTAAGCATGCTCATGCCGTACTTGGTGACCGTGTAGGGGCCGTGCTGGGCGAACCACCTGCCGGCCAGGTTGATCGGCGGCGACAGGCTGAGGATGTGGCCGTTGGCGCTCCTGCGCAGGTAGGGCAGGGCGGCCTGGCTGCAGACCAGCACCGCGCGGGTGTTGATCTGGTACATCAGGTCGAAGCGCTTGGGCTCCAGCTTCTCCACCCCGACCAGGCGGATCGCCCCGGCGTTGTTGACCAGCGCGTCGATCCCGCCGAAACGTTCGGCGGCGCGGGCCATGGCCGCCGCCACGGCCTGCTCGTCGCGCACGTCGAGTTGCAGCGGCAGGGCCTGGCCGCCGGCGGCCTCGACCTCGGCGGCGACGCTGAAGATGGTGCCTTCCAGCTTCGGATGCGGCTCGGCGCTCTTCGCCGCGATCACCAGGTTGGCGCCATCGCGCGCGGCGCGCAGGGCTATCTCCCGGCCGATGCCGCGGCTGGCGCCGGTGATGAACAGGGTCTTGCCGTGCAGTGACATGGGCGTCTCCGTTTTCTTGTCGTTGTCGTTGTCGTTGCGGATGAGCGGCGGGGTGTCTCAGGCGTCGGCTTCCACCTCGACCAGCACCTGCCGGTTGCGCACCTGCTCGCCACGGCCGACCTGGACGCGGCGGACCACGCCGTCGACTCCGGCCTTCAGCGGGTGTTCCATCTTCATTGCCTCCAGCACCAGCAGCAGTTGGCCCTTGCCGACCCGTTCGCCCTCGCCGACCAGCACCTCGACGATGGCGCCGTCCATCGGCGCCTTGAGCGTGCCGGAACTGGCGCCGACCTGGGCGCTGGCGCCGGCGTGGGTGACGTCGAGCAGTTCGAGGTTGCCGCCGTGGCCGTATAGCCAGAGGCGCCCGCCGTCCAGGTGGTAGGCGTGGCGGCGGCGAATGCCGTCGAGTTCGGCGCTGGCCCAGCGTCCGTCGCAGTCGAGCAGGCGCACGGCGATCTCGCGTCGCTCCAGGCGCGCCAGCAGTCGCGGCCGGCGACCGCTTTCGAGGACGTCCAGGCCGATCTCCAGGCGCTGTTCGGCGTGCTTCAGGACGATCTTCCACGGTGCCCCGGCGGCGCTGCGCCAGCCGGCCAGGCCGGGCTGGTGCGCACTGGCCTCGGCGCCGGCCTGGTAGAGCAGGGCGGCGGCCAGGGCCAGTTCCTCGGCGCCCGGCTGGCGCGGTTGCAGGCTGGGGTCTTCGGCGAAGCGTTCGCCGATGAAGGCGGTGGTCGCCTCGCCGGCGGCGAAGTCCGGATGCGCCAGGAGGTTGGCGAGGAACCGCTGGTTGCCGTCGACCCCCAGCAGCACGCAGCGCTCCAGCGCGCGGATCAGCTTGCGCCGGGCTTCGTCGCGGGTCGCCCCGTAGGCGATCAGCTTGGCCAGCATCGGGTCGTAGAAGGGCGTCACCGCCTGCCCCTCGACCAGGCCATGGTCGATGC
The DNA here is from genome assembly GCF_020708595.1 of Pseudomonas sp. 203-8. NCBI lineage: Bacteria > Pseudomonadati > Pseudomonadota > Gammaproteobacteria > Pseudomonadales > Pseudomonadaceae > Pseudomonas > Pseudomonas sp. 203-8. The sequence continues at coordinate 327,848 of NZ_JAJFDF010000004.1, forward strand.
GTACGCCGGGCAGCAGTTCCGGGTCCCAGCGCAGCACCGTGCCGGTCTGCGGCAGGAAGCCGCGACCGGCGTCCTCGGCGTAGAGGCGGACCTCGATGGCATGCCCGCGCAGTTCCACCTGTTCCTGCCGCAGCGGCAGCGGATGGCCCTCGGCGACGCGGATCTGCCAGGCCACCAGGTCCTGGCCGGTGACCAGTTCGGTGACCGGGTGTTCGACCTGCAGGCGGGTATTCATCTCCAGGAAGTAGAAGCGGCCATCCTCGCCGAGAAGAAACTCGACGGTGCCGGCGCCCACGTAGTTGACCGAAGCCGCGGCCTTCACCGCCGCCTCGCCCATGGCGCGACGCAGGTCGGCATCGAGCACCGGGCAGGGAGCTTCCTCGATGACCTTCTGGTGGCGGCGCTGCACCGAGCAGTCGCGTTCGCCGAGGTAGAGCAGGTTGCCGTGGCGGTCGCCGAACACCTGGATCTCCACATGGCGCGGGCGCAGCACGGCCTTCTCCAGGATCAGTTCGGCGCTGCCGAAGGCGCCCAGCGCTTCCGAGCGTGCGGTGCGCAACTGCTCCAGCAGTTGGTCGGGTTCCTCCACCAGGCGCATGCCGCGGCCGCCGCCGCCGGCGCTGGCCTTGATCATCAGTGGGTAGCCGATGCGTTCGGCCTCGCGCCGCAGGGTCGCGTCGTCCTGTTCGGCGCCTTCGTAGCCGGGGATGCACGGCACCCCGGCGGCGAGCATGGCGATCTTCGACAGGCGCTTGCTGCCCATCAGGTGGATGGCTTCCGCATCCGGGCCGATGAAGACGATCCCGGCGGCTTCGCAGGCACGGGCGAATTCGGCGTTCTCGGAGAGGAAGCCGTAGCCGGGGTGGATCGCCTCGGCGCCGCTGCGACGGGCGGCGTCGAGGATCGCCTCGAGGTTCAGGTAGGACTGCGCCACCGCTGCCGGGCCGATGCACACGGCCTCGTCGGCCAGTTGCACATGGCGGGCGTCGGCGTCCGCCTCGCTGTACACGGCGACGCTGCGGTAGCCCAGTTCATGGGCGGTGCGCAGCACCCGGCAGGCGATTTCACCGCGGTTGGCGACGAGGATCTTGTTGAAGCTGGGCATGTCGTTCGGCTCCTGGAGGCTGTTGCCCTGTTTCGCGGTCGTGGCTCACTGGGCCCAGACCGGCTTGCGTTTCTGTACGAAGGCCAGGGTGCCTTCGCTGCCTTCGGCGCCGCCCACCGCTTCGGCGAACTGGCGCGCCGCATCGTCCAGCAGGGCGCCGAGTTCGCCGCTTTCGCTGGCCAGCAGCAGGGCCTTGGTGGCGGCGTTGGCGTTCGGCGCGCAGCGGCGCAGTTGCTCGAGGGTTTCCTCCAGGCGCTGTTCGAGGGCATCGGCGTCGGCCTCGCAGAAATGCACCAGGCCCAGGCGCAGCGCCTCGCGGCCGTCGAAGCGGGCGGCGGTGAGGGCCAGGCGGCGGGCCTGGGTCAGGCCGATGCGGCGGACCACGAAAGGCGCGATCTGCGCCGGGAGAATGCCGAGGCTGGTTTCCGGCAGGCCGAACTGCGCATCGGCGGCGGCGATCGCTACGTCCGACACGCAGGCCAGGCCGAAACCGCCGCCGAGCACCGCGCCTTCCACCAGCGCCACCAGCAGTTGCGGGGCGGCCTGGGCTTCCTCCAGCAGGCTGCCGAAGGCGCGGTTCAGCGTGCGGTAGGCTTCCGCCCCGGCGGCGCGGGCACCGGCCATGTCCTTGATGTCGCCGCCGGCGCAGAAGTGCCCGTCGGCGCCGCGCAGCACCAGCGCCCGCACGCTACGGTCGTCGCGCACGGCGGCGAGCACCGCGCGCAGTTCGCCGACCATCGCCAGGCTCATGGCGTTGCGGCTTTGCGGGCGGTTCAGGGTGATCCGCAGGACGCCCTCGACGGGTTCCAGCAGCAGGGTCTCGCAATGCGGCAGGCTCATGCCGGTTTCCTCCTGGAACGTCAGCCTTTCTTCTTGCCCGGCAGGATGCCCATCAGCTTGCAGATGATGCCGAGCATGATCTCGTCGGCACCGCCGCCGATGGATACCAGGCGGGAGTCGCGGTAGGCGCGGGAGACCGGGTTGTCCCACATGAAGCCCATGCCGCCCCAGTACTGCAGGCAGGCGTCGCTGACCTCGCGGCCGAGGCGGCCGGCCTTGAGCTTGGCCATGGAAGCCAGGCGCGTCACGTCCCTGCCTTTCACGTACAGCTCGGTGGCCTGGTAGACCAGGGCGCGCAGCGCCTCGACCTCGGTCATCATCTCGGCCATGCGGAAGTGGATGACCTGGTTGTCGATCAGCGGCTGGCCGAAGGTCCTGCGCTCCTTGCAATACTCGATGGTGACGTCGATGCAGTGCTCCAGGCCCTTGATCATGTTGGCCGCGCCGAACAGCCGTTCTTCCTGGAACTGCAGCATCTGCATCATGAAGCCGGCGCCTTCCGCGCCGATGCGGTTGCGCTGCGGTACGCGGACGTTATCGAAGAACACCTGGGCGGTCTCCGAACTGCGCATGCCGAGCTTGTCCAGGTGCGGGCTGAGGGTAATGCCCGGGGTCTTCATCGGGACCACGATCAGCGACTTGTTGACGTGCGGCTTGTCGTCGGAGGTATTGGCGAGCAGGCACATGAAGTCGGCCGACGGCGAGTTGGTGATCCACATCTTGCTGCCGTTGATCACATAGTCGTCGCCGTCCTTGCGCGCGGTGGTCTTCAGGCCGGCGACGTCGGAGCCGGCGCCGACCTCGGAGACGCCGATGCAGCCGACCATCTCGCCGGCGATGGCCGGGCGGAGGAACTCCTCGCGCAACTCGTCGGAACCGAAGCGGGCCAGGGCCGGGGTGCACATGTCGGTCTGCACGCCGATGGCCATCGGGATGCCGCCGCAGGTGATGCTGCCGAATTCCTCGGCGGCGACGATCGAGTAGCTGTAGTCCAGGCCCATGCCGCCGAACTTCTCCGGCTTGGAGATGCCCAGCAGGCCGAGTTCGCCGGCCTTGCGGAATATCTCGTGGATCGGGAAGCGGCCGTCCTTTTCCCACTGGTCGACGTTGGGGTTGATTTCCCGCTCGACGAAGCTGCGAACGGTGCGGCGGAGTTCCTCGTGTTCCTGGGTGAAGATCATGGGTTGTCTTTCCTCCTGGGCATCATTGTTTTCCGGCAGGATCCGCTTGCTCTCTCCCAACCCTCTTCCTTCAGGGAGAGCGGGGAGAGGGGCTGTCGCCGGCTCGCCTGTTGCAGTCAGAACCTCGCGACCCCGAAGCTGTTGCCCTTCAGCGGCCGCGCCTCGGCTTCCGCGCAGATATCCAGCAGGTAGCCGAGCAGCCTGCGGCTGTCGCGCGGGTCGACCAGGCCGTCGTCCCACAGGCTGGCGGTGCCGTAGAGCGCGGTGGACTGGCTGTCGAGCTTCTGCGCGGTGACGGTTTCCAGCATCTCGAGCATCTTCGGATCGGCTTCCTTGCCTTCCTTGGCGTGTTTCTCCTCGGTGACGATGCGCAGCACCTTGCCGGCCTGGGCACCGCCCATCACCGCGGTGCGACTGTTCGGCCAGGCGAAGATGAAGCGCGGGTCGAGGCCGCGTCCGCACATCGCGTAGTTGCCGGCGCCGTAGGAGCCGCCGACCACCAGGGTCAGCTTGGGCACGCGGGCGTTGGCCACCGCCTGGATCATCTTCGAGCCGTGCTTGATCACGCCCTGGCGCTCCGACTCGGTGCCGACCATGAAGCCGGTGGTGTTGTGCAGGAACAGCAGCGGCGTGTTGCTCTGTTCGCAGAGCTGGATGAACTGCGCCGCCTTGGCCGCGCCCTGCGGGGTGATCGGTCCGTTGTTGCCGATCAGGCCGCAGGCGTGGCCCTCGATGCGCAGGTGGCCGCAGACGGTCTGGCCGTCGAACTCGTTCTTGAAGTCGAGGAACTCGGAGCCGTCGGCGATGCGCGCGACGATCTCGCGGACGTCGTAGGGCTTCTTCGGGTCGGCCGGAACCACCCCGAGCAGCTCCTCCACCGGGTACAGCGGTTCACGCCAGGAACGCGCCGGGCGCGCCGGCAGTTGTGCGTTCCACGGCAACATGCCGACGATCTCGCGGGCCAGGCGCACGCCGTCGGCGTCGTTTTCCGCCAGGTATTCCGCGGTGCCGGCGACCTGCGCGTGCAGTTCGGCTCCGCCGAGCTCCTCGTCGCTGGCGATCTCGCCGGTGGCGGCCTTGAGCAACGGCGGCCCGGCGAGGAACATCTTGGCCTTGCCGCGCACCACCACCACGTAGTCCGACAGCCCCGGCTGGTAGGCACCGCCGGCGGTGCTGGAACCATGCACCACGGTGACCTGGGGAATGCCCATGGCGGAGATCCGCGCCTGGTTGGCGAAGCCGCGCGCACCTTCGACGAAGATCTCCGCCGCGTAGTTGAGGTTGGCGCCACCGCTTTCGGTGAGGGTCACCACCGGCAGCTTGTTCTCCATGGCGATCTGCTGCAGGCGCAGGGTCTTCTTCAGCCCGGTCGGGGAGATGGTGCCGCCCTTGATCGCGCTGTTGCTGGCACTGACCAGGCAGCGCACCCCGGCGATGTAGCCGATCCCGGCGATGATCCCGCCGCCGGCCTGGGTGCCGTCCTTGTCGTCGTGCAGCTTGTAGCCGGCCAGCGAGGACAGTTCGAGGAACGGCGCGCCCGGGTCGAGCAGCAGCGCCAGGCGTTCGCGCGGCAGCAGCTGGCCGCGTTTCTCGAACTTCGGCCTGGCCTCGGCGGCCTTGTCCAGGACCTTCTGCTCCAACTCGCGGAAGCCGGCCACGGCGGCGAGCATGGCCTCGCGGTTGCGGGCGAAGTCCTCGCCGTTGACGTCGAGTTCCGACTGGATCGCGGGCATGTCAGTCCTCCTGGTCCTTCAGTACGTCGGGCAGGTAGGCGCGGTGGAAGCCGTTGTACGCGCGGCTCTGTCCCGGCTTGCCCTTGAATAGCGGGAAGGCGCGGCTGCCCTGGCTGGCGGCGCCGTCGATGCGGATCGTGTTGCCGCTGACGAAGGCGGCGCCGGGGGAGAGCAGGAAGACGATGGCGGCGGCGACTTCCGACTCGCTGCCGATGCGCTTGAGCGGCACGTGCTCGCGCAGGGTCGGGATCACCGCCTTGAACGCGCCTTCGTAGGTATCCATGCCGCTGGACGCGATCCAGCCCGGCGCCACCGCGTTGACCCGCACGCCGGCATGGCCCCACTCGACGGCGGCGGTCCTGGTGAAATTCTCCATGCCCGAGCGTGCGGCGCCGGAGTGACCCATGCCGGGCATGCCGCCCCACATGTCGGCGAGCATGTTGACGATGCTGCCGCCGGTCTTGCTCATCGACTGGTTGAACACTTCGCGGGCGACCAGGAAGCCGCCGACCAGGTTGGTGCGGAGCACGGTCTCGAAGCCCTTCTGGCTGATCGAGGCGAGGGGCGAGGGATACTGGCCGCCGGCGTTGTTGACGAGGTGATGGATGGTTCCGCGTTCGGCCAGGATATTCGCCACCAGCGTCTTCACCGCTTCCTCCTCGCGGATGTCGCAGGCGTGCCAGCTGACGCTGCCGCCGTCCTCGACGATCTCGCCGGCGGTCTTCTCCAGCTTTTCCGCCTTGCGTCCGACCAGCACCACGTGGGCGCCGAGGGCCGCCAGCTCGTGGGCGGTGCAGCGGCCGATGCCGCTGCCGCCGCCGGTGACGATGATGGTCTGGCCGTCGAACAGGCCAGGTCGGAAGATCGAGTCGTAGCTCATTGTTCTGGTGACTCCGATGAATCCCGTAGAGGGGCAGCGGAACGCCGCATTCGCCGTTCCTGGTTGTGGTTATCTGCCTTGCGTTTCCAGCGCGTCGGCGAGCGCCTGCGGCACCGCCACCGGGAACTCCAGCAACTGCTGGGCAAAGGCCTTGCCCTGCGGGTCGATGCGCAGGCTGGCGACGCCGCCGCCGCCGAGGGCGTTCTCCAGCAGGAAGTTCAGGCTGTGGCTGCCCGGCAGGTACCAGCGGCCGACCCGGCCGGTCTGCGGGTCGAGCACATGCTGCATCCAGTCCACCACCGCGCCTTCCTCCAGCGCCTCGGCGATCCACGGCAGGTACTCCGGGCGCCGCGCCATGACCCCGATGTTGCTGTGGTTGCCTTTGTCGCCGGAGCGCGCCACCGCCAGCTTCACCAGCGGCACGCTGGCGCTGGCGGGCTGCTCCGGGCGTGGCGGCTGGCGCGCCTCGGCCAATCGTGCCGGGTCGAAGGCTTCGAGGACCGGCAGTTCCAGCGGATGGCGCTGGCCGTCGATCTCTACGCTCAACGCGCATTGCGCCTTGTCGATCAGGAAAGAGAACAGGCGGATCACCGGATACACCGTCGGCCGGCCGCCGACGATGCCGGTCAGGCCGGGCGCCATCCCGGTGGCGGCCTGGGCGATCTCGCGGGAGAACAGCACCAGGGCTTCCTTGCGCGGATGCCGGACGGCCAGCTTGACCACCACTTCGCGGCTGTCCTGCCGTCGCCCATGGGGACCATAGGTGGCTTCGCTGCCGAGCAGTTCGACATTGACCTCGCGGTAGGGCTCCCAGCCGCGCTCGGCGAAGATTTCCTCGGTCCTGGCGATGATCGCCTGGCTGACCCGCTCGGCCTTCTTCAGCGCATCGATGCCGGCGATTAGGCAACTGGCGGTGCAGCGGAAACCGTCCGGATAGGTGGCGCTGACCTTGTACCGGTCGGTGGGCGGCAGGCCGCGCGCGCCTTCCACCGCGACCCGGTCGGGTCCGACCTGGCGCAGGCGCACCTCGGTGAAGTCGCAGACCACGTCGGGCAGCAGGTAGGCGCGTGGGTCGCCGATCTCGTAGAGCATCTGTTCGCCGACGCTCAGTTCGCTGACCAGGCCACCGGTGCCGGGCGCCTTGGTCACCACGAAGCGCCCGTCGGCCTCGACCTCGACGATGGGGAAACCGATGTGCTCATAGTCCGGCACCTGCTCCCAGTCGGTGAAATTGCCGCCGGTGCATTGCGCGCCGCATTCGACGATGTGCCCGGCGAGGGCTGCCTGGGCCAGTCGGTCGTAGTCGTCCCAGGCCCAGCCGAACTCGTGCACCAGGGCGGCGCTGACCACCGCGCTGTCGACCACCCGGCCGGTGATCACGATATCCGCGTCCAGGCGCAGGGCCTCGACGATGCCCGGCGCGCCGAGGTAGGCGTTGAGCGAGACGCACATCGGCGGGAAAGGCGCGTCGCTGAACATCTCGCGGATGCCGGCCTTGGCCAGTTCGGCCTGGCGCGCTTGCAGGTTGTCGCCATGGAGCACGGCGATCTTCAGCTGCACCCCGGCCTTCTCGCAGGCCGCGGCGAGGGCGGCGGCACAGGCCTGCGGATTGATCCCGCCAGCGTTGCTGATGACGCGGATCTTCTTCTCGGCGATCTCGCCCAGCAGTGGTGCGAGGACCTCGACGAAGTCGGTGGCGTAGCCGGCGTCCGGCTGTTTCAGGCGGGCGCCGGCCATGATCGACATGGTGATCTCGGCCAGGTAGTCGAACACCAGGTAGTCCAGCGGCGCGCCGCGCACCAACTGGGCGGCCGCGGTGCAGGTGTCGCCCCAGAAGGCCGAGGCGCAGCCGATGCGTACGGTCTTTTGCATTGTTCTTGACCCGTGACGGCGGAAGTGTGGGGCGACATTACCAAGCAAGCGCTTGGTTGAGAAGAGGGCGGAAACAAATCCGTTCTCGGCTGTTACCCAAGCGCTTGCTCGGTCGTCTTCGCAGGCATACATTTCATGAATGCCGACAAGCACTTGCGGGGCAATCCCGAGGCCGGTCGGCAAATACGGAGCGGCCGGGCGCGCGGATGAGCGGCACCGAGCCGCCGACGATCCGGAAAAGGGGTACTCAGCGTTGGACGATCAGAAAGCCCGGGAAGTGATGCTGGAGCTGGTGGCTACCGGACAGCTCACCGATCCGGAAAGCGCCCGCGGCAAGCTGCTGCAGACCGCCGCCCACCTGTTCCGCAGCAAAGGCTACGAACGCACCACGGTGCGCGACCTGGCCAGCGCGGTGGGCATCCAGTCGGGCAGCATCTTCCATCACTTCAAGAGCAAGGACGAGATCCTGCGCTCGGTGATGGAAGAGACCATCCTCTACAACACCGCGCTGATGCGCGCCGCCCTGGCCGACGCCGAGGACCTGCGCGAGCGGGTGCTGGGACTGATCCGCTGCGAGCTGCAATCGATCATGGGCGGTACCGGCGAGGCGATGGCGGTGCTGGTCTACGAGTGGCGCTCGCTGTCCGCCGAAGGCCAGGCGTACATCCTCGGCCTGCGCGACATCTACGAGCAGATGTGGCTGGACGTGCTGGGGGAGGCGCGGCTGGCCGGCTACTGCCAGGGCGATCCGTTCATCCTGCGGCGCTTCCTCACCGGCGCGCTGTCCTGGACCACCACCTGGTTCCGTCCGGAAGGACCGATGAGTCTCGACCAGCTCGCCGAGGAGGCCCTGGCGCTGGTGATCAAGGACGCCTGATCACTCGGAGATCAGGCGGAACGGGTAGCTCAGCAGGAGGAAGTGCAGGGTGTTGATCGAGGCGTGCAGCAGCACCGCCAGCGACAGCCGCCCGCTGAAGTGCAGGACCATGCCGTAGCCCAGCCCGGCGATCCCGGCCAGTAGCGCATACACCGGGTTCACCAGCAGGTGCAGCGCGGCGTAGGCGAGGGTCGCGACGATGATTCCCGGCCAGGCGCCGAACCAGCGGATCAACTGGCTTTGCAGCAGGCCGCGGAAGAAAGCCTCCTCGGCCAGCGAGACCACCCCGACGTTCAGTACCAGCCACCACCAGAAGGCATCCGGCCACTTCGGCTGCCAGCTCGCGGCATTGGTCATGATCGACAGCAGCGGCACCACGAAGAAGGTCAGGCAGAAGGCCAGCGCGGTGATATCCAGCGACACCAGCGGCTGCTTCGGCCGGCGTAGCCACCAGGCGAGCAGGGTAAGGGCGACCAGGGCCTTGTCCCAGGGCAGCCAGATCATCTGGATCGGCGGGCTGGCGCTGGCAAGGTCCCAGGGGAACAGGCGCAGGGGAATGAAGCCGGGCAGGTAGTGGATGGCGATCAGGGCGCTGGCGGCGAGGCTCACCGGCCACCAGAGCAGGGTCGGCAGCCAGCGCTCGGCGTAGGTCACCCAGATGATGTAGAGCAGGACGATGACCGCCGTCAGCAGCGCGATGTGCCCGGTGAAGAAGCCCCCGAGCAGGAACAGAATGGGTAGAAGCGGTATCAGACGCCCGAGCATGCAGCCTCCCGTTTAAAGGAGGGATTCTAAAGGCATTTCGACCCGCGGATGGGAAAAGCGCAAGGAACGAACCTTCTGCCAGAGGGAAACACACGGGGAACGAACCCCAGGTTGCGCAGGAAAAACCACGCGCGGCCCGCATGACTCCGCCCCGCGAGCCTTCGCCTCGCCGGTTTTTCGCCCGCCGGGGTTTTCCTACGAGACCTAGTGACCCGCCGGCAGGCCAATAGGTTCAGCGGTCCTTCGCCTCCTGCGCGTCCAGCTCGGCGTTGCGTTCATGGATGCGTTTGAGCTGTTCCTCGCTCAACGGCAGCTTCTTCGCCGAGTCGCGCAGCAGCAGGAGTCCGCCGACGATGGAGCCCAGGGCGAGGACGATGATCAACCAGGCGTACCAGGGCATGTTGTTCTCCCTCATCGATATGAATGTTCACCATACGCCGGGTTTGCCTTTCTGTCAGACAACGCTCCGGCGCGAGGCCCTGTGGTTGAGACTCCCGGCGGCGCTCGGAAGTTGCGGGCGGAGAAAACGCTGAGCCTGGCCGGCGTGATGCCTGTCACATGTTGGCAATCTGACATTGCTTAACTGGCGGGTATCCCTTCATTGCCCCGTCCGGGCCTGCCAGCGAGAGGTTGCCGATGTCTCCGAGCGCGTTGTCCCGTCTGTTGCGCCCGGTGGAACCCCTGACTCCGGCGATGAGCATCAGCGACGTCGCCGACCGCCTGCTGATGCCGGAGCACCGTGCCTTCCTCTCGCTGCCGGTGGTCGACGACGAGCGCCGGGTCCTCGGCCTGGTCAGCCGCTACACCCTCCAGGACATCTTCATGCAGCGTTTCGGCCGCGACCTCTGGGGCCGCCATCCGGTGCGCGACGTCATGAACCGGGCGCCCCTCAGCGTCTCCCTCGGCGCCAGCCTGGAAGAGGCGGCGCAGCAGGTCACCGGTCGCCTGCAGTATCCGATCACCGAGGACTTCGCCCTGGTCGACGAAGAGGGCCGCTACCGTGGCCTGGGCACCGTGCTCGACCTGCTGAAGGCCATGGAGGCGCGCATCGCCCAGCGCAACCGGGTGCTGCGCAAAGCGCTGGTGGACCTCAAGGAGTCCCAGGCGCAACTGGTGCAGTCGGAAAAGATGGCTTCGCTCGGGCAGATGGTGGCCGGGGTCGCACACGAGCTGAACACGCCGCTCGGCTACGTCGGCAACAACCTGGCGCTGCTGGAGGAGCTGAGCGATCCCTTGTTGCGCCTGGCCGATGCCCAGGCGGCGCTGGTCGACTGCCTGGGCGACCCGCAGTGCGACGAAGCGCGCCTGGCGCAGGTGCTGCAGGCGGCCGACGCGGTGCGCCGTGAAGCCGCCGTCGAACAGTTGCGCGAGGACCTGCGGCAGTTGTTCGTCGATACCCGCTACGGCCTCGGCCAGATCGGCGAGCTGGTTTCCGGGCTCAAGGACTTCGCCCGCCTGGACCGCGCCTTCAGCGAGGAGGTCGACCTCAACGACTGCGTGCGCAACGCCGTGCTGATCGCCCGCACCGCCATCAAGGACAAGGCCGAGATCAGCAGCCAGCTCGGCGAGCTGCCGCTTATCGCCTGCGCGCCGTCGCAGATCAACCAGGTGCTGCTGAACCTGCTGACCAACGCCGCGCAGGCCATGGAGCGTTTCGGCCGCATCCTGCTGAAGAGCTGGGCCGACGAGCGCCAGGTGTTCCTCTCCGTGCAGGACAACGGCAAGGGCATGCCCGCCGAGGTCCTCGGCCGGATCTTCGACCCGTTCTTCACCACCAAGCCGGTGGGGCAGGGCACCGGGCTCGGCCTGTCGATCAGCTACAAGATCATCCAGCAACATGGCGGGACCATCCGCGTGGCCTCCGAACCGGGCCGCGGAACCCGCTTCCTCATCAGCCTGCCGCGAGAGCAGGCCCGCGAACTGAAACGGAGCGCCTGACATGAGCCCATCTCCCGTCCGCATTCTCTTCGTCGATGACGAGGAGCGCATCCTGCGCAGCCTGGCCATGCAGTTCCGCCGCCATTACGAGGTGCTCACCGAGAGCGACCCGCGGCGCGCCCTGGAGCGCCTGAAGACGGAACGGATACAGGTGCTGGTCAGCGACCAGCGCATGCCGCAGATGAGCGGCGCCGAACTGCTGGCGCAGGCTCGCGAGCGCTATCCGGAGACCCTGCGGATTCTCCTCACCGGCTATTCCGACCTCGATGCCGCCGTCGACGCGCTCAACGACGGTGGCATCTTCCGCTACCTGACCAAGCCCTGGAATCCCCAGGAAATGGCCTTCACCCTGCGCCAGGCGGCGGAGATCGCCAGCCGCCAGGGCCTGCCGGCGCCGCCCGCGGCCACGCTGGCGGCGCCGCTGAGCGTGCTGCTGCTCGACGACGACCCGGAAACCCTGGACTGCGTCGGGGCCTTCTGCCATGCCGGCGGGCATCGCCTGCTGCGCGCGCGCAACCTGGCCGAGGCGCTGGTGTGGCTGAACACCGAACCGGTGGAGGTGCTGGTCAGCGACCTGAAGCTGGCCGGGGAGCATACCGCGCCGCTGCTGAAATCCCTGGCCCAGGCCCATCCGCGCCTGCTCAGCCTGGTGGTTACGCCGTTCCGCGACACCCAGGCCCTGCTCGAACTGATCAACCAGGCGCAGATATTCCGCTACCTGCCCAAGCCGATCCGCAGGGGATTGTTCGAGAAAGGCCTGAAGGCGGCCGCCGAGCAGGCCTTGCTGTGGCGCGGGCGAAGCCTGCCGGAGGTCGACCGGCTGGCCGAGGTGCCGCGCGACGAGCGCGAGAAGGAACGGGTCGGCAGCCTGCTCGGCATGCTCGGCCGCCTGCGCGAGCGGCTGACGGCCTGAACGCCGGCCTAGCCGGCGTCGCAACCGGCGGCCTTGGCCTGGCGGCTTTCCACCAGGCGTGCGCGGAGGACGTCGTAGCTCCAGTTGAAGGCCATGGTGTAGGGCAGGAAGAACAGGATCAGGCCCATGTCGAGGAGGAACGCCTCGACCAGTCCGATCGACAGCCACCAGGCGGCCAGCGGTACCAGCACCACGATCAGGCCCAGCTCGAAGAGCATCGCATGCAGCACCCGGACCAGCAGGGTGCGCTGGAAGCCCATGCGCCGCTGGGCGCGGTCGAAGAGGCTGTTGAAGAGCATGTTCCAGAGCATCGCCACGGTGGAGAACATCAGCGTCAGCGCACCCATGTGCGCCAGGGGCTTGTTCATCACCAGCGACAGCACCGGCGCGGTGAGGAGGACGGCCAGGCCCTCGAAGGCCAGGGCGTGGAAGATCCGCTCCTTGAGAGTCTTGTCGAGGGCGGTGTGGGTGTGGGTCATGGCGAACGCTCCCGGTTCGTCGTTGAAGTCGGGCTGTATTGTCATCGGTCTTTGGGATAGGGTTAAGTTGGATACCATCGGAAAAACCGATATGCATTTGTCGCCCGAATCCCTCGAGGCCTTCGTCCAGGCCGTTTCCCTCGGCTCCTTCAGCGCCGCCGCGCGCAAGCTGGGCAAGAGCCAGTCGACCGTCAGCGAGGCCATTGCCCGGCTGGAGATCGACCTCGGCCTGGAACTCTTCGATCGCAGTGGCCGCCAGCCGCAACTGACCGAGGCCGGACGCACCCTGCTGGGACGGGTCGAGGAGGTCCTCGGCGCATCCGACCGCCTGCGCCGGGTCGCCGCGCTGCTCGCCGGCGGCTCGGAGCCACGGGTGACCCTGGCGCTATCCGACACCTACCATTCGGCGCGCTACGAGGCGCGCCTGGCCGAACTGGACGAGCGTTACCCTGAGCTGGAGTTCGAATGCCTGATCGCCGAGGACCAGGACGTGATCGCCCAGGTCAGCCGCGGCCGCGCCACCCTCGGCCTGCTCGCCGCGCAGCCGCACTACCCGCCGGAGCTGGGCGTGGCGGCGGTCGCCGAGCGTGCCGAGTTCGGCCTGTTCGCCGCCGTCGACCATCCGCTGGCGGGTCTGGAGCGGGTCAGCGAGCGCGACCTTTCCGAATGGCGTCTGCTGCGCCTGAACACCTATAGCGAGACCGGCGCGGCGATCAGCGACGGCCTGCCGTCCAGCGGCGGGCGCTGCTGGTCGGCGCCCAACTACCTGTTGCTGCTGGAAATGGCCACCCACGGCTTCGGTTGGGCCGAGCTGCCGCGCTGGCTGGTCAGCGGCTACGCCAACGGACGGCTGAAGGAGTTGCCGGTGTCCGGCTGGCCGCGCAGCCAGGCGGTGGACGTGGTCTGGTCGCGGCAGCGGCCGTTGGGACCGGCGGCCAACTGGTTGCTGGACCGCTTGCTGGATCGCGACCTGCCTATCTAGGGAGGGCCGGCTGAGCCCCGGTTCAGCCGGCGAAGCCGCCGGCGGCGAGGAAGGCGAGTTCCTCGGCGCTGGACGGGCGACCGAGGATCGGATTGCGATGGGGAAAGCGCCCGAAGCGGCGGATGATCTCGCGATGCTCACGAGCGTGGGCGAGGAAGGGCTGGCCGAGTCCGTGGTTCAGCGTTACCGAGCGATCCTGGTCGGCAAGGTTCTCGGCATGGGCGAACGGCAGGTAGAAGAACAGCCGCAGCGCGTCCCCGACCTGGCGGTCGAGGCCTTGTCCCAGAGCCCGCTCCGCCCAGCGCCGCGCTTGGGCGTCGCTGGCGTACATGCGCGGGGTTCCACGGAAGGCGTTGCGCGGGTACTGGTCGAGCAGCAACAGCAGGCCGAGATGGTCCTCGGCTTCATCGGCAGCCGGGCGCAGCGCGTTGGCGCAGGCAAGCTCGTAGAGGTGGGCGAAGCGCTCGCGGAAGCGCCGGTCGAAATCGGCGTTCCTGGCGAACCAGAGGGTAGGGCCGGCATCGCGCCAGAAACCGACCACTTCCGGCAGCGGGGACGCGCTGGGAGGAAGCAAAAGCGCTGCATGGGGCATCTGCGGATCCAGGAAGGAGAGTAGGGACTCCAGGCTATTGGTCCGGGTTCTTTGGATAAACGTAGGTGGCATGGATAGACTGTCCAGCCATCCCGAATAGAGAGAAGGGGCCTGCCCATGGATCGTCTGGACAGCATGCGCGTGTTCCTGCGCGTTGCCGAAACCGGCAGCTTCACCAAGGCCGCGGACCTGCTGGACATGCCGCGGGCGACGGTCTCGGCGGCGGTCCAGCAGCTCGAAGCGCAACTCGGCAGCCGGCTGCTGCATCGCACCACCCGGCAGGTCCAGCTGACCCACGACGGCAGCGTGGTGCTGGAGCGTTGCCGCCACCTGCTGGAAGACATGGAGGAGCTGGAGAGCCTGTTCCACGACGGCAGCCGCGCCAGCGGCCGGCTCAAGGTCGACGTGCCGAGCCGGGTGGCGCGACTGCTGATCGCCCCGGCGCTGCCGGAATTCTTCCGCCAGCATCCGGACATCGAACTGGAACTGGGCTCCAGCGACCGTTCGGTGGACCTGGTGCAGGAGGGCGTCGACTGCGTCCTGCGGGTCGGCCAGTTGGGCAACAGCAGCCTGGTGGCGCGACGCCTCGGCGAGATGCAACTGATCAATTGCGCCAGTCCCGCCTACCTGGAAGAGCATGGCGAGCCACGGACGCCAGCCGACCTCGACCGGCACTGGGCGGTCAACTATGCCTCGCCCAGCAGCGGCCGGGTGTTGCCCTGGGAGTACCGCGAGGATGGGCGCACCCTGACCCGCGCGTTGCGCAGCCGGGTCACGGTGAACAACGCGGAAAGCTACATCGCCTGCTGCCTGTCCGGACTGGGCCTGATCCAGATCCCTGCCTACGACGTGCGCGAGCACCTCCAACGCGGCGAGCTGCGCGAGGTGCTGCCGCAGTGGCGGGCCGAAGCGATGCCGGCGTACGCCCTGTATCCGCACCGGCGGCATCTGTCGCGGCGGGTCAGGGCATTCGTCGACTGGCTGGAGCAACTGCTCCGCGCCCGCCTCTAGTCCACGACGTTCATCTCCCCGGCGCGTTCCGGGCTACGGCAAACGGCCGGATTCTGCGACAATGCGCGCCGTTTTCGATTCGCCGCGAGAGAGCCCATGTCCGCCTGCCAGTCCCCCATCATCGTCGCCCTGGATTTCCCCACCCGTGAGGCCGCCCTGGCGCTGGCCGATCAGCTGGACCCGAAACTGTGCCGGGTGAAGGTCGGCAAGGAACTCTTCACCAGTTGTGCCGCGGGTATAGTCGAGACCTTGCGTGGCAAGGGCTTCGAGGTGTTCCTCGACCTGAAATTCCACGACATCCCGAACACCACGGCGATGGCGGTGAAGGCCGCCGCCGAGATGGGCGTGTGGATGGTCAACGTGCACTGCTCCGGCGGCCTGCGCATGATGGCCGCCTGCCGCGAGACGCTGGAGGCCTTCAGCGGGCCCAGGCCGTTGCTCATCGGCGTGACCGTGTTGACCAGCATGGAGCGCGAGGACCTGGCGGGCATCGGCCTCGACATCGAGCCCCAGGAGCAGGTGTTGCGCCTCGCCGCCCTGGCGCAGAAGGCCGGCATGGACGGCCTGGTCTGCTCGGCCCAGGAAGCGCCGGCGCTGAAGGCCGCCCATCCGGGCCTGCAACTGGTCACGCCGGGCATCCGCCCGGCCGGCAGCGCCCAGGACGACCAGCGGCGCATCCTCACCCCGCGCCAGGCCCTGGACGCCGGCTCCGATTACCTGGTGATCGGCCGGCCGATCAGCCAGGCCGCCGACCCGGCCAAGGCGCTGGCGGCGATCGTCGCCGAACTGGGCTGAGGCGGCTTCCCCCACGCCTGCCGTCGGCGACCGTCGCGCGCCGTGTCGAGCCGGACTGGCGCAGGCATCATCCGCGCCGGCGCCCAGGGGGGCGCCTGTCCCTCCCCAGCGTCTAGGCTTGTAGCGGGCACTCCGGCAAGTACCGGTGGCAACGGTTTCACAGTTTCGTGAGGAAAAATTGCAAGTGCCTTGCCGGCTGGCCCCAGGCCAGTAGGATCGCTGTTTTCCCCGGAAACGCGAGGTCGGGATGCTGAACACCCTGGAAGCCTGCCTGAAGGCGGTCGATGAGATTCTCCTGGGCAAGGACCGCCAGGTGCGCCTGGCCCTGGCCTGCCTGCTGGCCCGTGGGCACCTGTTGATCGAAGACCTGCCGGGGATGGGCAAGACCACCCTCAGCCATGCCCTGGCGCGGGTGCTCGGGCTCAGTTTCCAGCGCATCCAGTTCACCTCGGACCTGCTGCCGGGCGATATCCTCGGTACCTCGGTGTTCGACAAGGACAGCGGGCAATTCGTCTTCCATCCCGGGCCGATCTTCGCCGAACTGGTGCTTGCCGACGAGATCAACCGCGCCACGCCGAAAAGCCAGAGCGCCTTGCTCGAGGCGATGGAAGAAGGCCAGGTGACCATCGAGGGCGCCACCCGGCCCTTGCCGGAACCGTTCTTCGTCATCGCCACGCAGAACCCGGCCAGCCAGGGCGGCACCTTCTCCCTGCCGGAATCGCAGCTGGATCGCTTCCTGATGCGCCTGTCGCTGGGCTACCCCGGACGCGCGGCGGAACGCTCGCTGTTGCTCGGCGAAGCCCGGCGCGATCTGCTGCCGCGCCTGGAACCCTTGCTCGACCACGCGGCGCTGGCCGCTTTCCAGGCCGAAGTGCCGAAGGTCCGCGCCAGCGATGCGCTGGTGGACTACGTGCTGCGCCTGGTCGAAGCGACCCGCACGCAGCCGGCCTTCGCCCTCGGCCTGTCGCCGCGCGGTAGCCTGGCGTTGCTCGCCGCGGCGCGTGCCTGGGCGCTGCTGGCGGGACGCGACTATGTGATTCCGGAAGACGTCCAGGCGGTGTTGCCGGCGGTCGCCGGGCATCGCCTGCGCGACCAGGCGGACCCCACCGGGCACGGTGGCGGCGCGCTGGTGCAATGGCTGTTGCGCGAAGTCCCGGCGCTCTGATGCGCCTGCGCAACTGGCCGCGCTGGCAGCGCTGGCTGAACCGGCGGATACCGCCGGCGAGCAGCGTCGAGCTGAACCAGCGCCGCGTATTCATCCTGCCGACCCGCCAGGGCGGCGCTTTCGGCCTGGCGCTGCTGGTGATGCTGCTGGCGGCGATCAACTACCAGAACAGCCTGGCCTACGGGTTGACCTTCCTGCTGCTGTCCCTGGGCGTGGTGACCATCCTCCATACCTATCGCAACCTTGCCGGCCTGCGCCTCACCGTGTTGGGAGCGGACCCGGTGTTCGCCGGCGAGCGCGCCGGTTTCCGGGTGCGCCTGGAAAGCCCGCGGCGGGCGCGCCAGGCCATCGCCGTCGGCTGGCCGGAGCGGCCGCTGGAATACGCCGACCTGGCAGGCGACGCGGCTGCCGAGGTGCTGCTGTTCCACCCGACCGAGCGACGCGGCTGGCTGCGGCCGGGGCGCCTGCGGGTGGAGAGTCGCTTTCCCCTCGGCCTGCTGGTGGCCTGGAGCTGGGTCGACCTGCGCCAGCAGGCGCTGGTCTACCCTCGGCCGCAGGCCGGCGAGCCGTTCCTCGCGCCGGGCGCGGAGGATGCCGAGGACCAGGGGCGCGCGCTGGCGAGCGCGGGCGTCGACGACTACCAGGGACTGCGCGCCTACCAGCCGGGCGACTCGCGGCGGCGCCTGCATTGGAAGGCGTTTTCCCGTGGCCAGGGGCTGCTGGTGAAGGACTTCGCCGCGCTCGGTGGGGAAGACTTGTGGCTGGAATTCGAGCGCCTCGGCGGGGATCTCGAAAGTCGCCTGGGCCGCTTGTGCCATGCAGTCCTGGAACTCTCCGCGCGGCAGCAGCCCTATGGCCTGGCGCTGCCCGGCACACGCCTGCAACCGGCCAGCGGCGAGGCCCAGCGCGAGGCCTGCCTGCGTGCGCTAGCGTTGTTCGGAGCGGCGCGATGAACGCGATTCCGCGGGTCGCGCTGGTCTGGCTGCTGGTGGCGCAGGTACTGGTGATCCTGCCGCACCTGGCCTACATGCCGCTGTGGATCGCGGCCATGTGGCTCGGTTGCGCGGCCTGGCGGGTGCAGGTCTTCCGCATGCGTGCCGGCTATCCGCGCGCCTGGGTCAAGCTGGCCCTGGCGCTGCTCGCCGGGGCCGGGGTCTGGTTGTCGCGCGGCAGCCTGGTGGGCCTGGACGCGGGGGCGGTGCTGCTGATCGCCGCGTTCATCCTCAAGCTGGTGGAAATGAAGACCCGCCGCGATGCGCTGGTACTGGTGTTCCTCGGTTTCTTCGCAGTGGTGGTGGGCTACCTGTTCGACGACGGTTTCCTCGCCGCGCTGTACAGCCTGCTGCCGGTGACCGCGTTGCTGGCGGCGCTGATCGGCTTGCAGCAGAGCGCTTTCGCCAGCCGGCCCTGGCCGACCCTGCGGCTGGCCGGCGGGCTGTTGCTGCAGGCGCTGCCGCTGATGCTCCTGCTGTTCCTGTTCTTCCCCCGCCTGGGGCCGCTGTGGTCGTTGCCGATGCCCGGCAACAAGGGGGTCACCGGACTCTCGGAGAGCATGGCGCCAGGGGATATCGCCGAGCTTGGGCGCTCCGCCGAACTGGCGTTCCGGGTCCGCTTCGAGGGCGCACCGCCGCCGCGCGAGCAGCTCTACTGGCGCGCCTTGACCATGGAGCGTTTCGACGGACGACGTTGGGCTCAGGCGCCGCAATGGCCGGGCGAGGATGCTCTGCACTGGCAGAAGCGTGGCCCCGAGCTGCGCTACGACGTGATCATGCAGCCCAGTTCGCAGCCCTGGCTGTTCGCCCTCGACGTGGCGCAGACCGACCAGACCGACACGCGCCTGATGAGCGATTTCCACCTGCAGCGGCGGCAGCCGGTCGAGCAACGTCTGTTCTACCGAGTCAGTTCCTGGCCACAGGCGCTGCGCGAGTCCAGCATCGATCCGCGCACGCGCTGGCGCAACCTGCAGTTGCCGATGCACGGCAATCCGCGCGCGCGAGCGCTGGCCGACGAGTTGCGCCAGGCCCATGCGCAACCGCAGGCGCTGGTCGCGGCCCTGTTGCAGCGCTTCAACCACGAGCCCTTCGCCTACACCCTGAAACCGCCAGCGACCGGCGCCGACGGGGTGGACGATTTCCTGTTCGACACGCGCAGCGGCTTCTGCGCGCATTACGCCGGGGCGATGGCTTTCGTCCTGCGCGCCGCGGGCATTCCTGCGCGAGTGGTGGCCGGTTACCAGGGCGGCGAGCTGAATCCGGCGGGCAACTACCTGCTGGTGCATCAGTTCGACGCCCACGCCTGGGTCGAGTATTGGCAGCCGGAGCAGGGCTGGCTGAGCGTCGACCCGACCTACCAGGTGGCGCCCGAACGGATCGAACAGGGGCTGGAGCAGGCCCTGGCCGGGGACAGCGAGTACCTCGCCGACGCGCCGCTGTCGCCGTTGCGCTACCGTGGCCTGCCCTGGCTCAACGACATGCGTCTGGCCTGGGACAGCCTGAACTACGGCTGGCAACGCTGGGTCCTGGCCTACCAGGGTGAGCAGCAGGGCGCCTTCCTGCAGCGCTGGTTCGGCGGGCTCGATCCGACCCGACTGGGCCTGTTGCTCGGTGCCGCGGCGATATTGTCGGTCGGTCTGCTCGCGCTGTTCCTGCTCAAGCCCTGGCAAGGCCGTGACGATCTGCGCAGCCGCCAACTGCGCCGCTTCGAACGCCTGCTGGAGATGCATGGCCTGCGCCGTTCCCCCGGCGAAGGGCTACGCTCCTACGGCGAGCGCGCCGCCCGCGTCCTGCCGGCGCAGGCGCCAGCCATCGCGGCCTTCGTCGGCGCGTTCGAAGCGCAACGCTATGGACACGGCGGTGCCGATGATCCAGGGTTGCGTCTGCGCGCATTGCGCCGGGCGCTGCCCTGGCGCCTGGTGCGCACGCCCACGCGGGATGGCCGGGGAGAGGAGCAGGCATGACGGGGTTCATCGATGAACTGCTGGCCGAGGTGATCGGCCAGCAGGTGGCGTTGATGTCGGCGGTCGCCCGCCTGGAGGCGCGCACGGATGGCGAGGCACTGCACGACCTGCGCATCGCCCTGCGCCGTCTGCGCAGCCTGCTGCGGCCGATCCGCGGAGTCCCCGGCGTCGAGGAGCTGGAGCATGCCGCCGCCGAGGTCGGGCGGCTCAGCGGGCCGATCCGCGACCTGGAGGTGCTGCTGCCGGCGCTCGCCGCCGAAGGGCTGCGGGATGCGCTGGCGGTGCGCCGGCCGGTGCTGGAGTCCGGCTACGTGGCGGTTCTCGCCAGCCAGCCGCTGCACCGCCTGCAGCTTTGCCTGGACGTCTGGCCGGCCCTGTTGCGTACGGCCCAGCGGCATGCCGTGCTGGATGGCCTGCACGGCCGGGTGCGCAAGCGCCTGCGCCGGCAATGGAAGACCCTGCGCGCCGAGCTGGCGGACACCACCTACGAGCACTGGCACCCGCTACGGCTGCGGATCAAGCGCGTGCGCTACGGGCTGGAGGCCTATCCGCACGATTGCAGCATTCCCGGCTCGCTGCTGGCGCCGCTCAAGGCGGCCCAGTCGGCGCTGGGCGATTGGCACGACCTCGAACAGTGGCTGTTGCGATGCCAGCGCGAGCCGGACCTGGCGCCCGTGCGCGAGGTCTGGACGGCACGCTTCGAACTGGCCCGGGAGCGTGCCGGACGGGCCCTGTCGACATTGCAGCAGGCGCTTGCCGGGCACTGAGGCCGCCGGTATTCCGATCGGCTTTTTCCCAAGGATCGCCTCGCCTAAGATGGGCCCTCGAATCCCCTCGCGAGGCACACATGAATTTTTCCGAATTGATCCAGGCGGTCCGCCGCGACCCTTCCTCGGTGGTAGTACCGGCCAGTTGGGGCCAGGGCCGCGCCACCTTCGGTGGCCTGGTGGTGGCGTTGGCCTACGAGGCCATGCTTGCGGTGGTCGAGGCGGGGCGTCCGTTGCGCTCCATTGGCGTCAGCTTCGTCGGACCGCTGGCCCCCGAGCAGCCGGCGAGCTTCAGCGCCCGGTTGTTGCGCGAGGGCAAGGCGGTGAGCCAGGTACAGGTCGAGGTCCGTCAGGGCGAGCAGGTGGTGACGCTGGTCCAGGCCAGTTTCGGCGTCGCCCGCGCGTCGGCGGTGGCGGTGGAAGCGTTGCCGGCGGCCGGGATGAAGGGCCCCGAAGAGAGCCAGGAGCTGCCCTATATCCGTAACGTGACCCCGGAGTTCACTCGCTACATCGCCATGCGCTGGGCAGTGGGCGGCCTGCCGTTCTCTTCGAACAAGTCGCGCCAGATGGGCGGCTGGATGCGTTTCCGCGACGAACCCGAGGGAGAGCCCATGGAGGTTTCCCACCTGCTGGCGCTGCTCGACTCCTGGCCGCCGGCGCTGTTGCCGCACCTGGGCACCCCGGCGATGGCCAGCTCGCTGACCTGGACCGCCGAGTTCCTCCAGCCGCTGCCGCAGCAGGGCAGCGGCGACTGGTGCCGTTACCTGGCGGAGATCGAGGAGGCGCGCGACGGCTACGGTCACGTGGCGGCGCGGATGTGGAGCGCCGACGGCCAGTTGCTGGCGATCAGCCGGCAGATGGTCACGGTGTTCGGCTGAGGCGCATGTCAGGCGGGCGCGTACTCGGTGCGGTTGCGCCCGCCGCTCTTGGCCTGGTAGAGCGCGCTGTCGGCGCGCACCAGCAGGCTTTCCAGGTCGTCCCCGGCGTCCCTGCGCAGGGCGACGCCGATGCTCACGGTCATCCGCAGCGGTTCGCCGTCGGGATTGCTCACCCGTAGCGCCTCGACGCCGGCGCGCAGCCGTTCGGCGACGTCCAGCGCCTGGTCCAGGCTGACCTCTGGAAGCAGCGCGGCGAATTCCTCGCCGCCCAGGCGACCGAGCAGGTCCACCTCGCGCAGGCCCTGGCGCAGGGTCTCGGCGACACGTTGCAGGGCGCGGTCGCCGGTCAGGTGGCCGTGGCTGTCGTTGATGTTCTTGAAGTGGTCGATGTCCAGCATCAGCGCCACGCAGGGGTGGCGGAAGCGTTCGGCGGCCTTGAGCATGAGTTCCGCCTGGTGCAGGAACGAGTGGCGGTTGTGCAGGCCGGTCAGGGTATCGGTGCTGGCCAGCAGGCGCAGTTCCTGCTCCATGGCCTTGCGCCGGCTGATGTCGTAGCACCAGATCAGGGTCGCCGGCTCGCCGTCGATTTCCAGGTGGCGCGCGCAGATCACCGCCCAGCAAGGCGTTTCCCCGCATAGCTGGGCTTCCCAGCCATCCACCTGGCCGCGCGCCTCCAGGGCGTTCTGCAGGCGGCTGTATTCGCTGGTGCTGGCGAACAGCCGGGGCAGGTTGAAGTCGTCCTGGGCCTGGCAACCCAGGCGCTTGAGCAGGCGTGGGCTGACGTAATGGATGCTGGCGCCGCAGGCGCTGAGCAGGACCACGTCGCTCGGGCTGGCCTCGAGGATGAAATGCAGCAGCGCCTTGCCTTCGCTGAGCTGGCGGGTGCGCTCGCCGACGCGTTTCTCCAGGGTGGCGTTAAGCTCGATCAGATGCCCGGCCAGTTGCTGTGCGCGTTTGAAGTCGGTGACCAGGCGCAGCACCAGCAGGGCACCGCCGGCACCGATCCCGAGCAGCGCCCAGAACAACGCGTAGAACGCCCGGTGCAGGCGCTTGCGGTCGACGTCCAACTGGTTGGTCAGGGCGATGTTGCTGGCGACGACGATCTGGTGGGTCGGTTCGAGCAAGGGCGGAACCTGCTGGACGATCTCCGCGGCCAGGCGGCGCGCGGCGACGGGATCGCCCCAGGGGGCCTGGTTCGACCAGCGATCGCTGAGCTCGATCAGGCGTTGCAGGGTGGCCTGTACCTCCGGACGCGGTTCGGCGAGATGCCTGAACAACGACTGGCGGCGCAGCGGCGCGATCAGGCTGGCGAGGACTTCGAGACGGATCGCCAGGTCGTCGGCTTGGCCTTCGCCGCTCTCGGTGTGCCGCGCGGCGTCCAGCGTGCGATCCAGTTCGGCGCGCAGCGAGTAGGTCTGCCACAGCTCGTTGTGCAGGTTCGGCTGGGCCAGTTGCTGGGCCTGGCGCACCGCCAGCCACAGCGCAGCCCCGGCGATCAGCGCCATGAGCAGCACCAGGCCGAGCAACAGCCCCATGATCTGGCGTTGCCGGCGCAGCTTTGTCGGATCGAGCAGCGGCACAGTCATGTCCGTTACTTACTCAAGAGTGATGGAGCTGACCTGCCAGACGGTACGGTTGTAGTAGACCTGGTTTCTCAACTCAGGATAGCGGGCCATCGGGTAGATGATGAAAAGCGGTCCGCGTTCGCGGATCGCCATGTAGGCGCCGTTGCGGCGATAGGCGAGGATGGGCTGGTAGCTGTCGAGGTCGCTGTACGGGATGATCGCCGAGTAGTCGTTCAGCGCCAGCACGCGCAGGCGCGTGGGCGGCGCCAGGTCCAGGTGGCGCAGCAACAGGCTGAGGCGCACGCCTTGCCAGCGGGCGTTGGCCTCGCCGGGGAGCTGGGCTTCCAGGGTCTCGCTGGGCAGGGCTTCGAGGTCGGACAGGGTCAGCCGTACGGGAGCGTCGCCGGACCGCTGCAGGGTGACGATCGGACGTCCGCCCAGCGGCACGGGCTCCGCGGCCTGGGCAAGAGGCAGCCCCAGGCAACAGAGAAAGACGATTAATTGACGCGTTGACGGCATGTTGTCGGTCCACGACAGGATTCCGTCGATTATATCGGCAGCGTCGCGCTAAAACTGAAGGGCTGTGCAAAATCCCGGACGAACTGTCACTTATGCCGTTCGCGCCAAGCCCGCCACCAGGTGCCGCTGAGGACGAAGCGGGGGAAGGTGACGAACTGCTCGACGAGCAGGCGACTGACAGCGTCGCGCCGATCGCTGAATGGCTCGGGTGCCTGTTCCTCCAGCGCGTGTCCCTTGGCCTGGATCGCCAGGCCGGCGCCGATGCCGATGACACCGAGCACCACCTGCAGCAGGTCCAGGCCGAACAGGCCGCCGAGCAGCAGGATCGCAGCGACGATGAACAGCGGCACGGCGATCAGGTGCAGGACCAGGTTGGTCGGGTTGCGGTGGTTGGCGGCATAGCCGCGCCATTGCCAGGCGAGCAGGTTGGGATGACGTTTGCCCATGTTCTCGGTACTCCGTGACGGCGACCCGCGGGGCGGATCCTTGCATGTCGTCGAGTCTAGGCGGGGTGCGGCAGCGCGGCGAATGATTCCTGCCTATCCGGGCGATAGGCAGGTGCGCCTGCGGATCAGAGGCGTAGCTGGCCGATGGCGCGGGTCAGATCGCCCGCCAGGTCGACCAGTTGCTGACTGGTGGCCGCCGACTCGACGGTCTGCTGCACGGTGAGTTCGGTGACGTCGCGGATGCCCACCACCGAACGGGTCATCTCTTCCGCGACCTGGCTCTGCTGTTCCGCGGCGACGGCGATCTGCGTGTTGCTTTCACGCATCTGCGCCACCGCGTTGGCGATCGCCGCCAGCGCCTCGCCGGCGTCGCCGGCCTGGCTGACGCAACCGTCGGCCTTGAGCGAGCTTTCCTGCATGAACTCCACGGCGTCGCGGGTACCCGACTGCAGGGCGAGGATCATCTGGGTGATCTCGTCGGTGGAGTCCTGCACGCGACGGGCGAGGTTGCGCACCTCATCGGCCACCACGGCGAAGCCGCGGCCCATTTCCCCGGCCCGCGCGGCCTCGATGGCGGCGTTGAGGGCAAGCAGGTTGGTCTGTTCGGCGATGCCGTGGATCACGTTGACCACGCCGCTGATCTTCTGGCTGTCCTCGGCCAGCTTCTGGATCATCTCGGCGGTGTCCTGGACGCCCTGGGACAACCCGGCGATCGACGCGCTGACCCGGCTCACCGCCTGCTGGCCGGCGCCGGCCAGGCGGTCGGCTTCCTGCGACTGGTCACGGGTGTCGGCGGCGTGCTGGGCGATATGGAAGACCGTGGTGGACATCTCGTTGATCGCGGTGGCGGTCTGGTCGGTCTCGCTCTGCTGGCCGAGCATGCCCTGGCGTACCTGGCCCATGCTGCGGGCCAGCGCCTGGGCGCCTTCGTCGAGCTTGGTAGCGGCCGCGGCGACGGTGCCGACGATGCGCTGGTAGCCGGCCTGCATGGCGTTGAAGGCACTGGCCATCTGGCCGACTTCGTCGCGTCCCTGCAGCGGTACGCGAGCGGACAGGTCGCCGCTCTTCTCGACGTGCAGCATCACGTCCTTGAGGGTATGCAGGTGGGTGAGGATGAAGCGGATCAGCAGTTGCGAGGCCGCCAGCAGCGCCAGCATCAGCACCAGCACGGCGACGGCGTAGGCGCCGGCCCGGTCGGCGAAGACCTGCCACAGGTCGCTGGCCGGGGCGAGCACGGCGAAGCGCTGGCCGGAGCCGGTCTGGCCGACCCAGGCGCCGAGCAGCGGGGTATCGCCCTGGCGCGCGCCGGACAACTCGATCCAACCCTGCCCCTTGCCCAGCGCCTGGGCAGCGGTGCCGCCCAGGCTCGCGGCCTGTTCCAGCGGCAGCAGGTTGCTGCGGGCGGGCAGGGCGCTGCCGGCTGGCCAGCTCTGAACCAGCTCGCCCTCGGCGGCGGCGGCGCGCTGGGCGGAAGCGTTGCGCCCGGCGGCTTCCTGCTGCATGGCGAACAACACCAGCAGCAGGGTGGTGAAGAAGGCCACCGCGTTGACGGCCCAGAACTTGTATTTCAGTGGAATGTCGCTGATCCAGGTGCCCATAGGGGGATTTCTTCTTATCGGCAAGCTAATGGCAAGGCGCCATTATCTTGAAAGCTGAGTAAGGGGCAATCGTTGATGCGGGTCAACGAGACCGTTCGTCAGCTTAGCGGCCGATCCGCCGGGAGCTTGAGGGCGATCTCAGTCGATCGTCGGCAGGCCGAAGAACGCCCGCGCCGCGGCGCTGGTGTGAGCGGCCAGGCGCTCTGAGCTCTCGCCGCGATGGCGGGCCACGCAGTCGAGCACCTCGACCAGGTAGGCCGGCTCGTTGCGCCCGTTCTTCGGCTTCGGCCGCAGGCTGCGCGGCAGCAGGTAGGGCGCGTCGCTTTCCAGCATGAGACGGCCGACCGGGATCTCGCCTACCAGATCATGCAGGTGGGTGCCGCGGCGCTCGTCGTTGATCCAGCCGGTGATGCCGATGTGCAGGTCGAGGTCGAGGTAGCCATACAGCGCCCGGCGCTCGCCGGTGAAACAATGTACGACGGCGGCCGGCAGGCGATCGCGGAAGTCGCGCAGGATCGCCAGCAGGCGCTCGCTGGCGTCGCGTTCGTGGAGGAACACCGGACGCTGTAGCTCGACGGCCAGTGCCAGTTGTTCCTCGAGGGCCTTTTCCTGGGCCGGACGGGGAGAGAAGTCGCGATTGAAGTCGAGGCCGCATTCGCCCACCGCGCGTACCCGCGGGTCGTCGAACAGGGCGCGCAGGCCGCGAGCGGTGTCGGCGTTCCAGTGGCTGGCCTCGTGGGGGTGGACGCCGGCGGTGGTAAACAGCCGGCCGCCCTCGTCGAGTTCGCCGCAGAGCTGCAGCGCCTGTTCGCTGTCGGCCAGGCTGGTGCCGGTGATCACCATCTGTACCACCCCGGCGGCGCGCGCGCGGGCGAGCAGTGCTTCACGTTCCGGGGCGAAGCTGGCGTGGGTCAGATTGACGCCGATATCGATGAGTTGCATGGTGCCTTCCTGGAGTTCGCAGCGAGGCGGCGCCCCCTCGATCGCGCCGGACCCGCCGGGAGATGGGTGGCAAACCGCTTGTAGAACAATCCGTTATAATCGCAGATCGGGTTCTTCGGCGCCCGGATTATCTACCCAATGCCTCCGTTTGCAGCCGCTGTCGGAGAGGAACTTGCCAAGACTGCCATGCTCTGATTGATCCGGTCCCCCGGAGAGGGACATCGAGCCTGGCCTCTGGAGACCTGGATGACGCGTCTGTTGCTGCTTTCGCTTTGCCTGCTGGTGCTCGCACCCTTGCCGGCGGCTGCGCGCATCACCGGCCAGCCGGACAACTGGCACAGGGAACAGCCGGAGACCCGCGACCTGGCGAGCATCCGCCGCGCTGGCGTGCTCAAGGTGCTGGTCAACCAGAGCCGCAACAGCTCGGGCGAGGTGAAGGGCGAGCCGATCGGCGTCGAGTACCGTCGCCTGCGCGCCTTCGAGCAATACCTCAACAGCCGTTCGCCGTCCGCGCGGAACCTCACCCTCAAGCTCATACCCAAGCCCAAGGACCAGTTGCTTGCCGCCCTGCAGCGTGGCGAAGGCGACCTGGTCGCCCCCGGCGAACTGCTGCCGGCGCACGACGGCCTGCAGGTCAGCCCGAGCGCGCCGGTGCGCGCCGATGTGCCGCTGGTGCTGGTGGCGCGCAAGGGCAACCGGCGCTACACGCGCCTGGAGCAGTTGTCCGGGCGGACCATCCCGCTGCCGGCCGGCAGCGCCGCCGAGGGCGCCATCGAACTGGTCAACCAGCGCCTGGCGCAACGCCGCATGGCACCGATCCGGATCGAAAAGCTGGACGCTTCCCTGGCCGTCGAGGATGTGATGGAAATGGTCCAGGCAGGCATCCTCGGCTTCACCGTGGTCGAGCAGCCCATCGCCGAACGCTGGGCCAAGGTGCTGCCGAAGCTGCGCGTCGACCGCCACCTGGTGCTGGACAATCGCGCCGACATGGCCTGGTACGTGCGCCGCGATGCCAGCACCCTGCGCGCGACCATCGACCGCTTCCTCGCCGACTACCGCGCGCCGGCCGACCAGGACGTGGCTTTCCAGCGCGTCTACCGGCGCGCCTACAAGGTCCGCAACCCCCTCGGCGCGGCGGACCGCAAGCGCCTGGAAGCGGTCCGTCCACTGCTGCAGCGCTACGCGCGGCAGAGCAGCATGGACTGGCTGGCGCTGGCGGCGGTGGCCTACAAGGAGTCGCACCTGAACCCGAAGGCGCGCGGTTCCGGCGGCGCCAGCGGGCTGATGCAGATCACCCCGGCGGCGGCGCGCAGCGTCGGGGTCGGCAATGTGCACGACAAGGACAGCAACGTGCTGGCCGCCAGTCGCTACCTGACCAAGATCCGCAAGCAGTTCTTCTCCAGCAAGCACCTCGACGAACGCGAGCGCCTGGCGTTCACCCTGGCGGCCTACAACATGGGGCCGGAGCGGGTACAGAACCTGCGCACCCAGGCGCGTCGCCGGGGGCTCGATCCGAATCGCTGGTTCTTCCAGGTCGAGCGGGTGGCTGCGGAAGAGATAGGCATGGGTGTGGTGAGTTATGTCAGCAGCGTCAACAAGTACTACCTTGCATATGAGCGCGAACGGGTTCGCCTGGAGCCCGGGGTGCGTGCGAAGACGGCGACGGCTCAAAAATAATCTATAAATTCGATATTGATAACGCGTTTTTTACGGTTTTAATATCGAATTATCTTGCCTATAGTGTGCCCATCTTATCCCACACCTGAGGACGCACCATGAATCCACTGATCAAGACCATCCTGTCGACCAACGCCGGTGCCGGCCTGGCCATCCTGCGTATCGTCACCGGTCTTACCCTGATGTCCCACGGTTCGCAAAAGCTCTTCGGCATGTTCGGCGGCGCCGGCCTGAACGGCATGGCGCAGTGGTTCGAATCCATCGGCCTGACCCCTGGCTACCTGCTGGCGACCCTGGCCGGCAGCGCCGAGTTCTTCGGCGGCCTGGCGCTGGTGATCGGCCTGCTGGTGCGTCCGGCGTCGGTGGTGGTGGGCTTCACCATGATCGTGGCGATCTTCAGCGTGCACATCGGCAATGGCTTCTTCATCACCGACAACGGCTATGAATATGCCCTGACCCTGCTGATGATCAGCGTGGCGCTGCTGATCGATGGCGCCGGCAAGTTCTCGCTGGACGGCAAGCTGTCCCGCTGAACCGGGCTGGCGACGAAAAAGGGCGGACACCTTCGGGTGGCCGCCCTTTTTCGTTGCGGCGCGCAGCACAGGTTTCCGCCTCGCCGGCCACGCCAGGGCTGCACCCCTGAGGGTAGCGTTATCCGCCGAAGCGCCCTTCGCCGCGTTCTCGGCGTTTCCGTGCCGGTCAGCGCTGCTCGGCCTGGCGCATCTGTTCCAGCGCGCCCAGGCGCAAGCGTTCCTGTTCGCTGAAGCGCTCCTCGGCCAGGCGTTCGACCGCCGCGCGGCGGTCGGCTTCGCTCAGCCCGGCATTGCCTTCGATCCGGCTCTTCTCGGCGAAATAGTCGTCCAGCCGGCCCTTCCAGGCCGAGCGTTGCCGATCGAGTTGCTCCAGGCGGGTGGTGGCTTCGGCGCCCACCAGTTGCTGACGCATCTGGCGGATGGCTTCCGGGCCGGCGCCAGCGGCCTGGAGGGCGGCGGTCTGCTGCTGCAGTTCGCTTTGCAGTTGCGGCAGCACGCTTTCCTGCTGGTCTTCCGGCAGGCTGGCGCGCAGGCGGTCGATGGCGGCGGCCTTTTCCTCGGCGCTGAGCTTGCCGTCCTGGCGGATCGCCAGGCGCTCCAGGGTGAACTGGTTGTAGGTTTCCTCGTCGGCGAAGAACGCCACGTGCGCTTCGTTGCTGAAGATCCGCGCGCGCAGGGCTTTCACCGCGGCTTCCCGCTGGCGCAGGGCGTCGAGGTCGGCCAGGCGCGGCAGGTCGCGTTCGAGCAGCACCAGTTCCTTCTTGTAGTCGATGTATTGCTGCATCAGCGCCAACGCCTGGCCGCGCGCCGGCTCCTGGAGTTCGGCGGCGATGTAGGCGCGCAGGCGGTCCAGGCTTTGCTGCAGGGGCTCTTCGCCGACGGCGCTGAGGAAGTAGTCGAACAGGTTGCGGATGTCGCGGGTGATCAGCAGGTTGCCGCTGGCGTCGACACTGAAACTGCCATCGACGCTGGTGCCCCTGAAGGAGGTTGGCAGCGGCGCGACCTTGGCCGGCATGACCTGGGGGGCCGGCACCGCTTCTCCCGCGGAGGCTGCTGGCGGGGCGCGGTCTGCGCCCGCCTGCGGGCTGGCCGGGGGCGCCGTCTCGGGGGCGGGGGAAGGTTCCAGCCAGACGAACCAGGCCAGGCTGGCGGCGAACGCCAGTGGAATCAGCAGGAGGATTTTCTTCACGCGAGGGGGCTTCCGGGAAAGGGCCGGGGCCGAGGCCCCGGCCGGGGTCCTACAGGCTGGCGTTCTTCAGGCGGTTGGCGTGCTGGCGGTAGACGCTGACCGGGCTGGTCTCGAACAGGCTGGTGAGGCCGAAGACCTGGTTCACCTCGTCCAGGTGGTTCATCCGGTAGTTGTCGCGGATCACCATGCCCAGGTGTGAACTGCAGGTGCCGACCAGGCCGTCGTTGGCGGTGCCGTTCTTGAAGGTCAGCGACGAGGCGCCGAGGAAGGCGTCGCTCGGATCGAGGAAGTTGGTCAGCGGCGAGGAACCGCTCCAGGAGTAATAGCTCACGCCGTTGACCTTGTAGGCGCCTTCGCCGCAGGCCGAGGTGGGGATGCCCTGCGGGTACTTGGCGTTGAAGCGCGCGGCCCCCTCGCTGTTCAGCGACTCCAGCGAGCCCAGTGAATTCTGCGTACCGGTGCTGCCGCTGGAAAGGAAGCTGATCAGCGCGCCGAGGCTGTTGACCAGCCCGGAGAGGACTGCCTCGCCGGCCGAACCCGGTGGGATCTGGCGCAGGAAGTCGGCGGTGTCCGAACCCTTGTGCGGGGCGCCGACGCTGGTGGCGGAAGCGATCAGGTCGGGACGTACGGCGGCGACGTAGCGGATGGTCGGCCCGCCGTGGCTGTGGCCGATCAGGTTGACCTTGGGCTGGCCGCTGAGGGCGACGATTTCCTCCACCTGTTGCAGCAACTGCTCGCCGCGGACTTCCGAGGTGTCCAACTGGCTGACTTCGGTGACGTAGACCTGGGCACCGTCACGGCGCAAGGCGCTGGGAATGCCGAACCAGTAGTCGACCCCGAGGATGTTGTCGAAGCCGAGCATGCCGTGGGCCAGCACGATGGGGTATTTGGTCTGGGTGTAGGTGCTGGCCTGGATCAGCGGGCTGGCAGCGAGAGAGGCGAGGCCGATGGCCAGGCCGAGGGGGAGCAGAGACTTCTTCTTCATGTTGTTCTCATCTCAGGTTGATGGGGCCGAGGGGCGCGTCCTGCCAGCCATCGCCCGAATCCTTCCGGGAGAACCGCTTCGCTGTCCCTTGCGCAGGAACCGTGCCAGCTTCGGCTTTTTTCCTCCAGGCCAGGAAATCCGCGGCTTCCTGGCGGCCGGTCATAACCTGCGTGGCAGAGCGGAAGAGGCGGGTTGTTACGGCGCGAAACGCTCGTTTGAATCTTCCCCGCACAACGCCCAGCGACCGAGTGTGCGGTAGCGCACGCCCGCGGCGTCGTTTTGCGAGCAAAACAGGCTGAAATGGTCGACCTGCCATACGAAGGTTGGGGGTAGCGGGGCGTCCTCCAGCGGCGCGGCATCGCGAGCCAGGGTCAGATGGGCGCTGAATGGGCGGGTTTCCACGGGCAGCTCCAGTTCGGCAAGGCCGGAGCGCAGGGCACGGCGCAGGCGCAGGAGGGCGCCGGGCGGTTGGCTGGGTGCCAGCAGCAGGATGCCGTTCCTCCAGCGCAGCAGGCGGTCGAGACACAGGTCGAAGGGCGCGGCCTCGATGGCCGCGGCCATGTCCAGCAGGGCCTCGAGCCGAGCGGACGGGACCTGCCCGAGGAAGGCCAGGGTCAGGTGCAGGTTCGCCGTCGCCACCTGGCGTCCGGGCAGTGGCCGGCCATCGCGCCACCGGCCGACCCGCTCGGCGAGGGGAGGTGGACAGGGCAGGGCGAAGAACAGGCGAAGAGAGCGATCGGGCATGGGCGCCTCCGCGTGTTTCTTGACAGTCTCCATGCGGCTTTTCTAGGATGCGCGTGCGCCGATTTAAACAGCAACTTGCGGGGCGCCCGGCAGCAGCCGAAATACCGCTAAAGCGCTGGCTCGGTGTTGCCTCTCACCGCTGTCCAGCGGGACCGAAGAGGCGGAGACATGACGTCATGACCTGTCCCAGCACGCAATTGCGCCTGGCACCCATCACCACCGGCCTGGTCCGGCGGAACCCGAGGATTCTCCTCAGCGGCCCACACCAGCCGACCCTCGTCCGTTACCTCGAAGGCTGGC
The DNA here is from genome assembly GCF_020708595.1 of Pseudomonas sp. 203-8. Taxonomy (NCBI): domain Bacteria; kingdom Pseudomonadati; phylum Pseudomonadota; class Gammaproteobacteria; order Pseudomonadales; family Pseudomonadaceae; genus Pseudomonas; species Pseudomonas sp. 203-8. The sequence goes on from NZ_JAJFDF010000004.1 coordinate 360,075, forward strand.
CGAAGCGCTGGAACGGTTCGCGTACCTTCCTTATCCAGTTCGCCCAGGACGGCAAGGACCTAGCGCGCTTCCCCAGCGACGCGTTCGACTTCGCCGTGGTCCAGGCCCCCGAGGCGGAAGAGCTGGACCTGGTGGTCCGGCAACTGATCCGGGTCGCCCGCCAGGGCCTGATCACCCGCCGTATCCTGCGCTGAGCGCGTGACCCCTCAGGGCGCCGGCGGATACTCGATCTCGACGACGAACCAGAGCTTTTCCCCGGCCGGGGTGCGCACCAGCACCTCGGCGTCAAGCTCCTTGCCGACCAGTGCGCGGGCGAGCGGCGAGTCGATGCTGATCTGGTTGTTGCGCAGGTCCAGTTCGTCGGGGCCGACGATGCGATAGCGGGCCTGCTCGCCGTCTTCGTCTTCCAGGGTCACCCAGGCGCCGAAGTACACCCGGTTCGGATCCGCCGGCCGCTCGCCGACCACTTTCAGGTTCTCCAGGCGCTTGCGCAGGAAGCGCACGCGGCTGTCGATCTCGCGCAGCATCTTCTTGCCGTAGATGTATTCGGCGTTTTCCGAGCGATCGCCGAGGGCGGCGGCTTCGCTGACCGCCTGGGTCACCTGGGGACGGCGCACGTGCCAGAGTTCATGCAGCTCTGCGCGTAACCGCGCGGCGCCCTCCGGAGTGATCAGCGGGGTGCCGGCGGTGCGCGGTGGACGATAGCGACTCATGGTTCGGGTGGTTCCACAAATGAACGGATTAAAGCCTGCCAGTGTATCCGATCAGCCCTCGCGCAGGACCCGCAGCGGGCTGCTGTTGAGGGCGCGACGGGTGCCTAGCAGGCCGGCGCCGCCTACCAGCACGGCGCCCACCAGAGGCAGTGCGAGCAACCAGGGATGCGCTTGCCACGGCAGGTCGAAGACCAGTCGGTAGAGCAGCAGGCTGACCGCCTCGCAGCCGAGCGCCGCGAGCAGGCCGCTGACTGCGCCGAGCAGGGCGAACTCCACCCGCCGGGTACGTTGCAGCAACTCGCGCTCGGCACCCAGCGCGCGCAGCAGGGCACCCTGGCGCACGCGCTCGTCGAGGGTCGCCTGGAGACCGGCGAAGAGCACCACGAAACCCGCCGCGAGAACGAACACCAGCACGTACTCCACGGCCAGGGTGACCTGGTCGAGGATGCTCCGCAGCTGGCTCAGCAGGGCGTCTACCGGCAGCAGGGTGACGGTGGGGAAGGCGCGGGCCAGTTCGACCAGGTCGCGTTCCTGGCTGGCCGGCAGGTAGAAGCTGGTCAGGTAGGTCACCGGCAGGTCGGTCAGGGTGCCGGGCTGGAAGACCATGAAGAAGTTCGGCTGGAAATTGTCCCACTTCACCTTGCGCAGGCTCTGGACCTGGACCTCGCGATTCTGCCCGGCGACGCTGAAGGTGAGCCGGTCGCCGACCTGGATGCGCAGGTTGGCGGCCAGCTTCTCTTCCACCGACACGCCCGGCAGGGCCCCCGGCTGCGGCGCGCTCCACCAGCGTCCGGCGGTGAGCTGGTTGCCGGAGGGCAGTCGCTCCGACCAGGTCAGGCCGAGGTCGCGCTGCAGGGCACGCTCGCTGCGCACGTCTTCGTCGAGCGCCTGGACCGGCTTGCCGTTCACCGCTACCAGGCGCCCGGGAACCATGGGGAACAGCGGCTCGGCGCCGGGGGAGAGCTTTTGCACGCGACGTTCGAAGGCGTCCTTTTCCGTCGGCAGGATGTTCAGGGCGAAATGGTTGGGGGCGTCCGGCGGCAACTGGGCCTGCCAGGTATCCAGCAGTTCGCCGCGAAGCAGGGCGATCAGGGCCATGGCCAGCAGGATCAGGCCGAAGGCCAGGCTCTGTCCGGCGGCGGCCAGTGGGTGCCGCAACAACTGGCCGAGTCCCAGCCGCCATGGCAGGCTGGCACGCGCCAGTGCCCGGCGCAGGCCGTTCAGGCCGAGCAGCAGGAGAGCGCCGAGCACCAGCGTGGCGACCAGGCCGCCGCCGAGCAGGGCGAGGGTCAGCTTCAGGTCGAGACTCAACCGCCACATGATCAGGCCCAGGGCGAGCAGGGCGCAGGCGTAGGCCATCCAGGTGCGCATCGGCACCGGCAGCAGGTCGCTGCGCAGGACCCGCAACGGCGGTACCCGGCCCAGGGCTGCCAGCGGCGGCAGGGCGAAGCCGGCCAGCGCTACCAGGCCGGTGGCGATCCCGGCGAAGGCGGGGAACAGGCCGCCGGCTGGTACGTCCGGCGGCAGCAGCGTGGCGAGCAGGCGGAACAGGCCGAGCTGCGCCAACCAGCCGAGCAGGGCGCCGATGGCGCTGGCGAGCAGGCCCAGCAGCAACAGTTGCAGCGCGTAGAGGAGCAGGGTTTCGCTGCGCGACAGACCGAGGCAGCGCAGCAGCGCGCTGGCGTCGTAGCGCCGTGCAGCGAAACGGGCGGCGGACAGCGCCACGGCGACGCCGGCGAGCAGCACCGCGGCCAGGCTGGCCAGGTTCAGGTAGCGCTCGGCACGGCCGAGGGCATCGCCCACCTGGCGGTTGCCGTCGCGGGCATCCTGCAGGCGCTGGTTGGCGGCGAGGCTGCCCTTGACCTGCTGGCGATAGGCCTGGAGGGCTTCCGGCGGGCCTTCCCACAGATCGCGGTAACGCACCCGGCTGCCCGGCTGGACCACCCCGGTGGCATCGAGGTCGGCCAGGCTCATCATGGCGCGGGGCGTCAGGCTGTAGAAGTCGCCGGCGCGGTCCGGCTCGTAGGTAAGGATGCGCGCGATGCGCAGCGGCTTGCGGCCGATCTCGATGCTGTCGCCGACCTTCAGGTCGAGGCTGACCAGCAAGCGCGATTCGACCCATACCTCGCCCGCCTGCGGACGACCGCCGGCCTGCTCGGCGGCGAACGGCGCGGCAGCGCTCTTGAGCTGGCCGCGCAGGGGGTAGCGGTCGCCGACCGCCTTGATGCTGCTGAGCTGGATGCCCTGGTCGGTGGCGATCACGCTGGAAAACTCGACGCTGTCGGCGTGGCGCAGGCCCAGACGGGTGCCGCGTTCGATCTGTTCGGCGCTTGCCGGCTGGGTACCGTTGAGCACCAGATCGGCGCCGAGGAACTCGGCGGCGCGGGCGAGCATGGCGCCGTTCAGGCGGGCGCTGAAATAGCCGATGGCGGTGCTCGAGGCGACCGCGATCAGCAGGGCGAAGAACAGCACGCGCAGCTCGCCGCTGCGCGACTCGCGGAACAATTGGCGACCGGCGAGGCTCAGCAGGCGGGAGAGGGGCACCGGCTTCATCAGGGTTCGACCCGGTCGATCAGGCGACCGCTTTCCAGACGGATCAGGCGCCGGCAGCGATGCGCCAGACGCTCGTCGTGGGTAACCAGGACCAGGGTGGTACCGCGTTCGCGGTTGAGTTCGAAGAGCAGGTCGCTGATCCGCTCGCCGGTGGCGCTGTCGAGGTTGCCGGTGGGTTCGTCGGCGAACAGCACGTCCGGCTCCGCCGCGAAGGCACGGGCAATGGCGACCCGTTGCTGCTCGCCGCCGGAGAGCTGGCGCGGATAGTGGCCCAGGCGTTGGCCGAGGCCGACTCGCTCGAGCAGTTCTCTGGCGCGCTGGCGAGCGTCGGCGCGGCCTTCCAGCTCCAGGGGCAGCATCACGTTCTCCAGCGCATCGAGGCTGTCGAGCAACTGGAACGACTGGAACACGAAGCCTACATGGGCCGCGCGGACGCGCGCCCGCTGGTCCTCGTCGAGGTCGCCGAGGGCGTGCCCGGCGAGACGGACCTCGCCGCCGCTGGGCTGGTCGAGCCCGGCGAGCAGGCCGAGCAGGGTCGACTTGCCGGAGCCGGAGCTGCCGACGATCGCCAGGCTGTCGCCGCGGGCGAGGTCGAGGGAGAGGTCGTGGAGGATGGTCAACTTGCCTTCCGCGCTACCGACAACCTTGCTAAGGTTCTGCGCGTTGAGAATGCTGGCGCTCATGGAGGTTCCGATGCGTGCATTGCTGTTGAGCGGCTGCCTGGCCCTGGTCCTGCTGACCCAGCAGGCCGCGGCGCAGACGCTGTTGGTCGTGGGCGATAGTATCAGCGCCGCTTTGGGACTGGATACCAGCCAGGGCTGGGTTGCCCTGTTGCAGAAGCGCCTCGCCGACGAAGGTTACGACTACCGGGTGGTGAACGCCTCGATCAGCGGCGACACCTCCGCGGGCGGCCTGGCGCGCCTGCCGGCGCTGCTTGCCGAGGAGAAGCCGGCGCTGGTGGTGATCGAGCTGGGAGGCAACGACGGGCTGCGCGGAATGGCACCGGCGCAATTGCAACAGAATCTTGCCAGCATGGCGCAAAAGGCCCGGGCGGAAGGAGCGAAGGTGCTGCTGCTGGGTATCCAGTTGCCACCGAACTACGGCCCGCGCTACATCGAGGCCTTTTCCAGGGTCTACGGCGCGGTCGCGGCGCAGGAAAAGACCGCCCTGGTGCCGTTTTTCCTCGAAGGGGTCGGCGGGGTCCAGGGGATGATGCAGGCGGATGGCATCCATCCGGCGCTCGCCGCCCAGCCGAGGCTCCTGGAAAATGTCTGGCCGACGCTGAAACCGCTGCTTTGAGACTTCCCCGGGAAACCGCTTTCGGCTAAGGTTGCGCACCCCTCAGGAGCCCCCCATGCCGCGTCCCGCCTGGACCCTCTACGCCTATCAACTGATCGAGCCCGACGATCAGCTGGACCTGTTCGCCTGTCGCGAGGTCCGGGTGCATGTGGTGGCGCGTCAGCTGGAGCTGGATACCCCGGCGGACCGCACGCTTTGCGGCAAGCTGCTGCCGGCCCAGCCGCGCTGGCAGCAGCTGGAACGGGCGCGTCTGCGCGACCGGCTGCTGTGTCCCGATTGCCGGAAACAACTGGAGGCGGAAAAGCGCGGGGAGCGCCTGTCCTGGTTGGTCTGAGCCCTCCCGGTGAAACCTGGCGGGGTGTTACACTGTCTTTCCTACTCCTTCATCGCACTCGCCAAGGATTCTCCGGAATGTTGTCGCGCGTACCCGTTGTCTCACTGTCTTTCGCCGCGCTGCTTTCGGCCGGCTCCGCATCGGCCCTGGAACTGCAGCTCCCGCCTCCGGGCGAGGACGTCGTCGGCCAGGTCCAGGTGATCAAGGCCAAGTACGAGGACACTTTCGCCGACCTCGGCGAGCAGTACAACCTGGGCTACAGTGAAATGGTCGCCGCCAACCCCGGTGTCGATCCCTGGCTGCCGGGCGTCGGCACCGAGGTGATCATCCCTACCCGCTTCGTGCTGCCGCCTGGCCCGCGCGAAGGCGTGGTGATCAACCTGGCCGAATACCGCCTGTACTACTACCCGAAAGGGCAGAACGTGGTGCACACCTATCCGCTGGGCATCGGCCGCGAGGGCTGGGGTTCGCCGATCGCGAACACCCGCATCACCGCCAAGACCAAGGACCCGGCCTGGTATCCGCCGGCCTCGATCCGCGCCGAGCACGCCGCCGATGGCGATCCGCTGCCGACCGTGGTGCCGCCGGGCCCGGACAATCCGCTGGGGCCGTACAAGCTGACCCTGGGCGTGCCGGGCTACCTGATCCATGGTTCGAACAAGAAGTTCGGCATCGGCACCCGCACCAGCCATGGCTGCTTCCGCATGTACAACGCCGACGTGACCCACCTGTTCTCGATGATCAGCGTCGGCACCAGCGTGCGTATCATCAACGAGCCCTACAAGTTCGGCGTGAGCAACGGCAAGGTCTACCTGGAGGCGCATACGCCGCTGAACGACCATGGCGACCCGTCGGTGGTGGACAAGCACACCGCGGTGATCAACACCCTGCTCAAGCGCGACGACCTGGCCAAGCGTATCCAGTTGAACTGGGACGTGGTCCGCGAAGTGGTGGCCTCGGAGGATGGCGTGCCGGTGGAAATCGCCCAGGAATCGGCGCCGGCGATGACCGCGACGGTGGATAGCGATCCTACCCAGCTTACGCCCTGACGGAGAGCGTCGAGGCAGAGGCCCGCGTACCCGCAAGGGACGCGGGTTTTTTCATGCCCGGCGAAACGCAGGCATAAAAAAACCGGCCCCGAGGGACCGGTTTTCAACAGGTCGTGAGACCTATTACTTGCGGCTGGCTTTTTCCAGCATGCGCAGGGCACGCTCGTTAGCCTCGTCAGCAGTCTGCTGAGCTTTCTGAGCAGCGCCCAGAGCTTCGTCAGCCTTGCGATAGGCTTCGTCAGCGCGAGCCTGAGCACGAGCAGCTGCGTCTTCGGTAGCGGTCAGACGAGCTTCGGTTTCTTTGGAGTGGCTGCTGCAACCGGTGGCCAGAACAGCAGCCAGAGCCAGAGCAGAGAATTTCAGAACGTTGTTCATCGTGTTCCCCTTAAGGTGGACATTTCCATAACAGCAATCTCCCCAGCCGGGGAAATTAGCCGGCTACATACTACCCATTACTTGTAGTAAGTAAACTGACCAAGCGCAAGCCGAGCAACTTTTTTTTTAGTCCCCCCGACTTTAGCAGTAGTTGGAGTGTCGTTTGTTCAAAAAATATCCAGCGTGCGGCGCAAGTAAGCAATTTCCCGGACCTTGGCTAGAGTTGCTGCAAGAGGCGGGGGATGAGGGCTGCCGGGTTGTCGAGAATGTTCCGCCGGAGTGGCTGGCGCTTATCGACTTGGCGGGGAGTGGCAAGTAACAACTAAGTTGCCAGCATGTTGCCGGAAATGCCGTAAGTATTGGTGCGGAAATGAAAAAGGCCCGGCTAACTTGATTAGCCGGGCCTTCTTGCGATCTGGCGGTGAGGGAGGGATTCGAACCCTCGATACGGTTTCCCGTATACACACTTTCCAGGCGTGCTCCTTCAACCACTCGGACACCTCACCAGGTTCTCGACAGCGCCGTGTCTGTCGAGGCGCGCAATGTACTCGAACATTTCCCGCTTGGCAAATATTTTTTTAACTTTTTCATCGGCTTAGGTCGTCGGAGGAAAGTCCGCGGGGTGCCTTGGTAGACTGCCGGGCACGAAGAGGAGAGGCGGATGGCGAGCTGGGAGATTTTCTGTAGCGTGGTCGACAACTATGGCGACATCGGCGTCACCTGGCGCCTGGCTCGCCAACTGGCCGCCGAGCACGGTCAGGCCGTGCGCCTGTGGGTGGACGAGCCGCAGGCCTTCGCCCGGATCTGTCCGCGGGCGGACCCGGCGGCGCACGTGCAGTGCCTGGATGGGGTCGAAGTGCGTGCCTGGGGCCGACCGTGGGCACCGGTGGCGGCCGCCGATGTGGTGATAGAGGCCTTCGCCTGCGAACTGCCGGAGGCGCACCGGCAGGCCATGCGCGAGCGCAAGCGGCCGTCCCTGTGGCTGAACCTGGAGTACCTGAGTGCCGAGGAATGGATCGGCAGTTGCCACGCATTGCCGTCGCTGCAGGCGTGCGGGCTTTCCAAGTACTTCTTCTTTCCCGGGTTCCGCGAGCCCAGTGGCGGCCTGTTGCGCGAGGCCGGCCTGCTGGAACGTCGGCGCCGTTTCCAGGCCTCCGTCTCGGAGCAGGATGAGTTTCTCGCCTCTCTCGGCGTGCGGCGGAAGGTTGGCGAGCGACTGATTTCGCTGTTTGCCTACGAAAACCCGGCGCTGCCTGGCTGGCTGGAACAACTGCGCGACGCCCGCCAGCCGAGCCTGCTGCTGGTGCCGGAAGGGCGGGTGCTGGCGGATGTCGCCGATTGGCTGCGGGTGGCTACCCTGGCCGTCGGGGACGTCCACGTGCGCGACGCGTTGCGGGTCCAGGTGCTGCCGTTCATGGCGCAGGACGACTACGATCGCCTGTTGTGGTGCTGCGACCTGAACGCGGTGCGCGGCGAGGATTCCTTCGTTCGCGCGCAGTGGGCGGGACGGCCGCTGCTCTGGCACATCTATAGACAGGAAGAGGAGGCGCACCTGGCGAAGCTCGAGGCATTCCTCGAACTCTATTGCGCCGGCCTGCCCGCCGACCTGGCGGAAAACCTGCGCACCTTCTGGCTGGCGTGGAACGCCGGCGGTGGACTTGCCGGGGCCTGGGAGGGGCTGGAGAGGCAACTGCCCGAGTGGCGTCGGGAAGCGCAGCGCTGGGCCGACGAACAGGGCATGCGTCCGGATCTTGCGGCAAGGCTGGTGCAATTTTACGCAGATTGGCTATGATACGCGGCCTGATTTTTTGTCTTTCATCCATCGGATATTCGTATGAAAACCGCTCAAGAGTTCCGCGCCGGCCAGGTTGCCAACATCAATGGCGCTCCCTGGGTCATCCAGAAGGCCGAGTTCAACAAGTCCGGCCGTAACGCTGCCGTCGTCAAGATGAAGCTGAAGAACCTGCTGACCGGCGCCGGTACCGAGACCGTGTTCAAGGCCGACGACAAGCTGGAGCCGATCATCCTCGATCGCAAGGAAGTGACCTACTCCTACTTCGCCGACCCGCTGTACGTCTTCATGGACAGCGAGTTCAACCAGTACGAGATCGAGAAAGACGATCTGGAAGGCGTGCTGACCTTCATCGAAGACGGCATGACCGACATCTGCGAAGCCGTGTTCTACAACGACAAGGTGATCTCGGTAGAGCTGCCGACCACCATCGTTCGCCAGATCGCCTACACCGAGCCGGCCGTCCGCGGCGACACCTCGGGCAAGGTGATGAAGACCGCGCGCCTGAACAACGGCGCCGAGCTGCAGGTTTCCGCGTTCTGCGAAATCGGCGACTCGATCGAGATCGATACCCGCACCGGCGAGTACAAGTCCCGCGTCAAGGCCTGATCCTTTCGTGCGACGAGAAAAAGCCCGGCATTCGCCGGGCTTTTTCGTTTCCGCTGTCCGCCGCCGCGGCGCGGAGAGTCGGAAGCTTCAGACCGACACGTTCAGGCGTACGTCGATATTGCCGCGGGTAGCGTTGGAGTAGGGGCAGACCTGGTGGGCGGCGGCTACCAGCGCTTCGGCGGCTTCGCGCTCCAGGCCCGGCAGGTTGATGTGCAGTTCGACCTCCAGGCCGAAGCCGCCGGGAATCTGGCCGATGCCGACCTTGCCGGTTATCGAGGCGTCGGCGGGAAGGGTCTGCTTGCGCTGGCCGGCAACGAACTTCAGGGCTCCGATGAAGCAGGCGGAGTAGCCGGCGGCGAACAGTTGTTCCGGGTTGGTGGCCGCGCCGCCCTGGCCGCCCAGTTCGCGCGGAGTGCTGAGTTTCACGTCGAGCACGCCGTCCGAGGATACCGCACGGCCGTCACGGCCTCCGGTGGCGGTTGCGGTTGCGGTGTAGAGAGCCTTGATGGTTTGCATGAGGGTCACCTGTCTGATTTGTACGTTAAGTTCTTGCGCGCTAAGTAAGTGCGTGAAGCGAAATTTATCGTCATGTTATTTTGTGCGCAAGATAATTCGTTGGAAGATTTGGCGATAAAAACCAGACAGGTAGGTATAAGCCCCTCAATCCGGTGCTTGCAGGTTGCCGCGCAGGGCCAGCAGCTCATCCTTTAGGGCGACCAGTTGTGGCAAGTCGAGGCCGGTACTCTCCAGGATGCAGGCGGGAATGCTCTCGGCCTGTCGCTGCAGGGCGCGGCCCTTGTCGGTCAGGCGCAGCAGGACTACCCGCTCGTCTTCGCTGCTGCGAGTGCGGGTAATCAGACCTTCGCCCTCCAGGCGCTTGAGCAGAGGCGTGAGCGATCCCGGGTCGGTAAGCATGCGTGCGCTGATTTCGCCCACGGTCAGGCCGTCGCGTTCCCACAGCACCAGCATGGCGATGTACTGCGGATAGGTGAGGCCGAGCGCTTGCAGCAGGGGCTTGTAGACCTTGGTCATCTGCAGCGAGGTGGAATACAGGGCGAAGCACAGCTGGTTGTCCAGCTTGAGCTGCTCGCAAGGGGTGGTGGGCAGTCGGGACATGGCTGTCTTCCAAGTAAGTAGGGCACTGTGCATGAATTTAGCGTAGTGGCTATTGGCTTTCCAGGTTTCCCGCCGGGTGGTGTCCTCAGCGCTCGCCGAGACGCTGCTGCAGGGCCTGGTCCCAGGGCGGCGGAAAGCCGAAGCGCTCGCGGAGGAAAGCCAGCAGCAGACGGGTTCGCGAACTGGCTTCGCGTTCCAGGCGCAGGGCATAGATGCAGGTGGGCTCGGCGGCGGGCAAGCCGTCGTCGCAGAACAGCGCCTGCAGTTCGCCGCGCAGCAGGTACTCGCTGCACAACCAGGTCGGCAGGTGGGCGATGCCGAGGCCGGCCAGCGCCGCGTCGACCATCGCTTCGGCGTTATTGGTGGCCAGCCGCGCCCGTTTCGGCCGCAGCTGCTGGAGCTTGCCGTCGTGCTGGAAGCGCCAGGCATAGGGTGGCGACAGGTTGTCCCAATCGATGCCGGCATGCTCCGGCAGTTCGCCTGGGGATGCGGGAACGCCGTGTTCGCGCAGGTATTCCGGGCTGGCGCAGACCACCCGCACCATCGGCGCCAGCGAGGTGGCCACCAGGCGGCTGTCGGGTAGCGGGCCGGCGCGCAACACCAGGTCGACCTCGCCGAGATGTTCGCCCTGCAGGTCGATGAAGCTGCCGATCAGGCGCAATTGCACGTCGAGGCCGGGGTTGGCCTTGAGGAAGTCGGCGACCGCCGGGGCCAGGTGGCGGCGGCCGAAGGGCACCGGCGCATCGATACGGATCAGGCCCTGCGGCGCGGTGCTCAGGGACACCGCTTCGGCACGGGCCAGGCGCAGTTCGGTGACGATCCGCCGGGCGCGGTCGGCGAAGGCCAGGCCGGCCGGAGTAGCGCGCACCGCATGGGTGGTGCGCACCAGCAGAGTGCTGCCGACGGCGCGTTCCAGGGCGTCCATCCGGCGCGCCACGGCGGACGGGGTGAGCGGGTGCTTGCGCGCAGCGGCGGAGAAGCTGCCGCCATCGAGGACATCGAGGTAGAGAACGAACTGTTCGCTGAGGGTATCGGGCAACATGCTCATGCCTTTGCGTAATTGGCATAGCCATTGTGCTTTCTTGTGCGTTTCCCATCCAGCCACGCTTGCCTAGCATGGAGGCGTCGAAGAGGGGCTGACATGCTGGATGTATTTCTCGATTTCCTGCTGGGGATGGTGCTCGGTTGCCTGGGCGGTCTGTTCGGGATAGGCGGCGGCTTGCTGGCGATCCCGGCGCTGGGGGTGATCTTCGGTCTCGACCAGCAACTGGCGCAGGGTACCGCGCTGGTGATGGTGGTACCGAACGTGGTGCTGGCGTTGTGGCGCTACCACCAGCGCAACCGCATCGATCCGCGCCAGGCCGGAGTCCTTGCCCTGACCGGCCTGCTTTGCGCGTTCCTGGCGTCCAGCGTGGCCGCGCGGATCGATGCGGCGCGGATGCGCGAAGCGTTCGTGATCTTCCTCCTGGCGCTGGCCGGCTACATGTTCTGGCGCCTGTTCCGGCGCCCGCCGCAGGGCGGCGCGACGCCGCGCTACGGTTTGCCCTGGATGGGCGTGCTGGGCCTTGGCGCGGGCTCGCTCGGCGGGCTTTTCGGGGTCGGTGGCGGGGTGCTGGCGACACCGGTGCTGACTTCGGTGTTCGGCCTCGCCCAGGTCGTCGCCCAGGGCCTCGCGCTGGCCCTGGCCGCGCCGAGCACGGCGGTGGCGCTGGGGACCTACGCCATGCACGGCCATGTCGACTGGCGGATGGGGATCCCCCTGGCGCTGGGCGGCCTGCTGAGCATTTCCTGGGGCGTGAGGCTGGCCCACGCCTTGCCCGAGCGCAGCCTGCGCATGGCCTTCTGCGCCTTCCTCGCATTGTGCGCGGTGCTCCTGCTGGTGCGCGGTTGAGTCAGAGACGGAAGCCCTCGCCGATGTATTCGGCGAGTTTCTCGGTGACCGGTGACTGGCTGTGCGGGTTGCGCATCAGCATGATGCTGGCCGAGGGCAGGGCGGGCAGGCCCTCGCTCTCGTCGAGGATGCGCAGGTTGCCGGTGAGCAGGCTGCGCAGTTGCACGGTCACGGCGAGGCCGGCGCTGACCACCGCGAACAGCGCCGACAGGCTGGGGCTGCTGTAGGCGATGCGGTAGTCCAGTTCCGCCGCCTCCAGGGCGTTGCAGGCCCAGGCCCGGCAAAAGCAGGTGGTGTTGAACATGGCCAGCGGGATCGGCCGCTGGTCGTGGGGGCAGAAGCCCTCGGCGGCCATCCAGACGAAGGGCTCCTGGCGCAGCAACTGGCCGATCTCGGTGCCCGGCTCGCGGGTGACGATGGACAGGTCGAGGTCGTTGCGCGCCAGCAGGTTGAGCGAGGTGTCGCAATGCACCTCGACCTGCACCAGCGGATAGGCTTCGGCGAAGCGCGACAGGATCGCCGGGAGGAAGCGCATCACGTAGTCGTCCGGGGTGCCGATGCGCACCGAACCGACCATGTGCGGGCGGCGCAGGGTGTTGAACACCTCGCCGTGCAGCTTGAGGATCCGCCGGGCATAGCCGAGCAGCACCTGGCCTTCGGCGGTGAGGCGGGTCTGCCTTCCGTCGCGCTCGAACAGCGAGCGCTGCAGGACGTCCTCCTCGAGCCGCTTCATCTGCATGCTGACCGCCGACTGGGTGCGATTCACCGCCTCCGCGGCGCGGGTGAAACCACCGTGCTCGGCGATGGCGACGAAGGTGCGGAGCAATTCCGTATCGATGCCGGGCTGGTAGCTCATTCATCAATCTCCAAGATGCATTGCATAAAAATGATTCGTTGGATTGATCCTATGCCTGGCGGGACACTGTGCCTATCCCGAACGGAGGGCAAGACGATGAAAGGTCAACAGGATTATTTCGGCAGTCACTTCCACGCTGCATCCCATCCCGCCTCGACCGCTGCGCCGTCGTTGTGGCGTCGCTGGCGGCGCTGGTTGCAGTTGGCCCGCGAGCGCCGGGAACTGCTGAGGATGAGCGACGAAGCGCTGAAGGACCTCGGCCTGAGTCGGGCGGATATCTTCCAGGAGGGCGAGCGGCATTTCTGGGACGACCCGCTGCGTCGGCATTGAGCGAACCGCAGCGGCGCGCCAGGCTGGCACGGCGGCGGAGGCGCGATAGACTCGCAGTCTCCTTCATCGACTGGGGCGCTCCATGAGTCTTTCGCTTTCCCTCGCCGAAGCCCGCCGCCTGGCCCTGGCCGCGCAGGGCTTCGACGGCCGGCGGACGCGCCGCAGCGTGCAGCGGCGGCATCTGCGCGAAATGCTCGCGCGCCTTGGCCTGTTGCAGATCGATTCGGTGAATGCGCTGGTGCGCTCGCACTACCTGCCGCTGTTTTCCCGTCTCGGTCCCTACTCCATGACGCTGCTCGACGAGGCGGCCTGGAGTGTCGGCCGTCACCGCCAGTTGTTCGAATACTGGGGGCACGAGGCCTCGCTGCTGCCGCTGGAACACTACCCGTTGATGCGCTGGCGGATGCGCCAGGCCGCCGACGGCCAGGGCATCTACCAGCAACTGGCACGTTTCGGCCGGGAACAGCAGCCACTGATCCGCCAGGTGTTGCAGGCGGTGCGCGAGCAAGGTGCGCTAGGTGCCGGCAGCCTGAGCACGCGGCAGGAGCGGGCCGGTCCCTGGTGGGACTGGAGCGCGGAAAAGCATGCGCTGGAATGGCTGTTCGCCGCCGGCGAGCTGACGGTGGCCGGACGGCGCGGCTTCGAGCGGCTCTATGACCTGCCGGAGCGGGTGTTTCCCGCGGAATTGCTGGCGCGCCCCGAGCTTTCGGAGGCACAGGCCCAGCGCGAGCTGTTGCGGATGACGGCGAGCGCCCTGGGCGTGGCCACCGAAAAGGACCTGCGCGACTACTATCGGCTGAGCCCGGCGCAGAGCCGCGCGCGCCTCGCCGAACTGGTGGAGGCTGGCGAGCTGCTGCCGGTCCGGGTCGAGGGCTGGAGCCAGCCGGCCTACTGCCCCGGCGAACCGCAGGTGCCGCGGCGGCTAGGCGCCAGTGCCTTGCTCTCGCCCTTCGACTCGTTGGTCTGGGAGCGGGCGCGGGCCGAGCGCCTGTTCGATTTCCGCTATCGCCTGGAGATCTACACGCCGAAGGAAAAACGCGTGTACGGCTACTACGTGCTGCCATTCCTGTACAACGGCCGTCTGGTCGGCCGCGTCGACCTCCGCGCTGAGCGGGCGCGGGAGCGCCTGGCGGTGCATGCGCTGCATGCCGAGGCGAACGGCATGGACGATGCCGCCCTGCACGAGCTGGCCGAGCAGCTGCGCAGCATGGCCGCCTGGCTGGGCCTGGCGACGGTGGCGATCGAGGGGCGTGGGGAGTTGGCGGTACGCTTGCGCGGGGTGCTGCTCTAGCGAACGCTCCCGCCGGGCGGCGGGAGCGGCCGCGGCGCGCTCAGCGGCGCACCTGCTTCAGGGTTTCGGCGATCAGGAAGGCCAGCTCCAGCGACTGGTCGGCGTTCAGCCGCGGGTCGCAGTGGGTGTGGTAGCGGTCGCTGAGGCCGTCTTCAGTGATCGGTCGCGAACCGCCGATGCACTCGGTGACGTTCTGCCCGGTCATCTCGATGTGGATGCCGCCGGCGTAGCTGCCTTCGGCCTGGTGCACTTCGAAGAACTGGCGGACTTCGGCGAGCACGCAGGCGAAGTCGCGGGTCTTGTAGCCGCTGGAGGCCTTGATGGTATTGCCGTGCATCGGATCGGAACTCCACAGCACCTGGCGGCCCTCGCGCTGGATGGCCTGGATCAGGCGCGGCAGGTGGTCGCCGACCTTGTCGGCACCCATCCGCACGATCAGGTTGAGGCGGCCCGGATCGTTGTCCGGGTTGAGAATATCGATCAGGCGGATCAGCTCCTCGCTGTCCATGCTCGGCCCGACCTTGACCCCGATCGGATTGCCCACGCCGCGCAGCATCTCGACATGAGCGCCGTCGATCTGGCGGGTGCGGTCGCCGATCCAGAGCATGTGCGCCGAGCAGTCGTACCACTCGCCGGTCAGGCTGTCGCGGCGGGTCAGGGCTTCCTCGTAGTTCAGCAGGAGCGCTTCGTGGGCGGTGAAGAAGCTTGTTTCGCGGAGCTGCGGCGCGCTGTCCAGGCCGCAGGCGCGCATGAAGGCGAGGGTCTCGTCGATGCGGTCGGCGAGTTGCTGGTAGCGCTCGGCCAGCGCCGAGTTGGCGATGAAATCGAGGTTCCAGCGGTGCACCTGGTGCAGGTCGGCGAAGCCGCCCTGGGCGAAGGCGCGCAACAGGTTGAGGCTGGCGGTGGACTGGTGGTAGGCCTGCAACAGGCGCTCCGGGTCCGGCACGCGGCTCTTCTCGTCGAAGCCGATGCCGTTGACGATGTCGCCGCGATAGGCGGGCAGGGTCACGCCGTTCTGCGTTTCGTCGCCGGAGGAGCGCGGCTTGGCGAACTGGCCGGCCATGCGCCCGACCTTCACTACCGGGCAGCCGGCGGCGAAGGTCATTACCACCGCCATCTGCAACAGTACCTTGAAGGTATCGCGGATCTTCGCCGCGGAAAATTCGGCGAAGCTTTCCGCGCAATCCCCGCCCTGGAGCAAGAAGGCGCGTCCGGCGGTGACTTCGGCGAACTGCCGGCGCAGCTCGCGAGCCTCGCCGGCGAAGACCAGCGGCGGGTATCCGGCGAGGGTCTGCTCGACCCTGGCCAGGTGCGCGGCATCGGGGTACTCGGGTTGTTGCTGGATCGGCTTGGCCCTCCAGCTCTCGGGGCTCCAGGACTGGCTCATCTACGACTCTTGGCAATGCTCGGGAAAGCGGATTGCGGCATGGTAGAGCAGCTCGCCGCAGCGCCGCCAGCGATCGTTGCAATAGCGGAAATCCATCGTCGGGCCGGCTTTGCTATGCTGTGGTGCTTTTGCCGGAGCGCCTGGCGATAGCCGGCGAAGCGGCGGGGGAGGTGAGTGGTGAGCGAAGAACGTCTGCTGGTCGAGGAGCGCGACGAATACGGGGTCATCCGGGTCATCGAGTCCGGCGACTATCGCTTCCTCGAGTTCGGCGACGGTGTCGAGCAGAGCTGCGTGTTCATGCCCGATCCAGCCTGGCTGGAATACGACTACACCCGCGCCATGCTGCTCGGCGGGCTCTGCCATTCGCAACCGCGTCGCGCGTTGTTCCTCGGTTTCGGTGCCGGCAGCCTGACCCAGGCCTGCCTGCGCCACCTGCCGCTGGAGGAGGCCGAGGCCATCGAGCTGCGCCCGGCGATTCCGCGCCTGGCCCGCGAGCATCTGGGGCTGCGCGACGACCCGCGCCTGCGATTGCGCATCGGCGACGCACTGGAGAGCCTGGGCGAATGCGCGGAGGCCGACCTGATCTTCCTCGACCTCTATACCGATACCGGCCCGTCGGCCGCGCACCTGGCCTGGAATTTCCTCGGTGCCTGCCAGGAGCGCCTCGCCGAGGATGGCTGGCTGGTGATCAACCAGTGGAGCGGCACCGATGGCAAGCCGCTGGGCGCGCCGCTGCTGCGCGGGCGCTATCACCATCATTACTGGGAGTGTCCGGTGGCCGAGGGCAACGTGGTGATGCTGGTGCCGGCGAACCTGGCCCTCGAACTCGACCAGGAAGCCCTGCGGACGCGTGCCGCGGCGCTGGAGCCGCAACTCGGCTATTCGTTGCAGGGCTATATCGACAGCCTGCGCCCGGCCCAGTAGCCAGGGCGCGCGGACAAGGGCCCGGCTAGCGTCCTTCGAAGCGTCCCGGGCGGCGTTCCTGGAGAGCGCGCAGGCCTTCCTTGGCGTCCTCGCTGTCGAGCAGGCGCCTGGCGGCTTCCGGCAACGCAGCGGCGGCGACCGCTTCGCCTTCCAGCAGGGCCTGGCGCGCCGAGCCGAGGGTGGCGCGCACGCCCAGCGGCGCCTGGGCCGCGACCCGTTCGGCGAGGGCGATGGCGTGGTCGAGGAGGTCCTCCGGGGCGGTGACTTCCTGCACCAGGCCGAGACGATAGGCTTCGTGGGCGTCGAATTCGTCGCCGGTGAGCAGCCAGCGCATGGCGTTGCCCCAGCCGGCGACCTGGTGCATGCGCAGTGTCGCGCCACCGAACGGGAGGATTCCGCGCTGCACTTCGAGCTGGGCGAAGCGCGCGTTGCTGGCGCAGAGGTTGATGTCGGCCGCCAGCATCAGTTCGATGCCGATGGTGTAGCAGTAGCCTTGCACGGCCACCACCAGCGGCTTGCTTGGACGCCGGCCGCCGAAGGTGCCCCAGGGATCGACGGCGCCTTCGGGAAGTTTCCAGCCCTGGCGGAAGGTCTCGCCGACATTGGCCAGGTCCAGCCCGGCGGTGAAATGCTCGCCGTGGGCGAAGAGCAGGGCACAGCGCAACTGGTCGTCGGCCTCGTATTCGCCGAGCGCGGCGACCAGGTCGTCGAGCATCGGCAGGTCGAAGGCGTTGCGCTTGGCCACGCGGTCGAGGCCGAGCAGCAGCAGGTGGCCGCGCCGTTCGCGGCTGATGCGTCCTGGGAGGGTGTCGTTCATGCGGCGGTTTCCTGGCGGGGGGCGGGCAACGTCGGTATAGACGTCTGGAATCGGGATGTCCATTGTCAGTCTCTCCGATGACGCATGTCGGAAAAAACGCACACAAACGTCAAAATTCCGGTATGATGCGCGCCGGTCAAAACTGACCCCGTTCAGGACCTGCATTTTTCGGAGCGCTGTGCTCTGGCTGTGTATCCGCTCTGCGGATTTCCTTTACGTAATCTTCTAATTCAAAAGCAATCTCGCAAATCCCCGCCCCAGCTGCCTGGGTGGCCGTTTCGGCCGTACAGGGCATGAGCAGCCATGGGTCATGGGTCTTTGCGGATGTATACGAGGCAAACCCATGACTCAGGAAACCGTCGGCTTCGCCGCGCTCGGTATTCACCCCAATGTGCTCGCGGCAATCGTCGCCGTAGGCTACGAAGAGCCTTCGCCTATCCAGGCTCAATCGATTCCGCTGATCCTCGAAGGCCACGACATGATCGGCCAGGCGCAGACCGGTACCGGCAAGACCGCCGCGTTCGCCCTGCCGCTGCTGTCGCGCATCGACCCGAGCCGCCGCGAGCCGCAGATGCTGGTGCTGGTGCCGACCCGCGAGCTGGCCCTGCAGGTCGCCACCGCCTGCGAAACCTATTCCAAGCAATTGCCGGGCGTCGGCGTGGTCGCCGTCTACGGCGGCGCGCCCATGGGGCCGCAGCTGAAGGCCCTGCGCCAGGGCGCACAGATCCTCGTCGCTACCCCCGGCCGCCTGTGCGACCACCTGCGCCGCGACGAGAAGCTGCTGGCCACCGTCCAGCGCCTGGTGCTCGACGAAGCCGACGAGATGCTCAAGCTCGGCTTCATGGACGACCTGGAAGTGATCTTCGAGGCGCTTCCCGAATCGCGCCAGACCGTGCTCTTCTCGGCGACCCTGCCGGCGTCCATCCGTGGCATCGCCGAGCGCCACCTGAAGCAGCCCAAGCACGTCAAGATCGCCGCCAAGACCCAGACCGTGGCGCGCATCGAGCAGGTCCACCTGATGGTCCATGCCGACCAGAAGGCCGGTTCGATCCAGCGTCTGCTGGAAGTCGAGCAGTTCGACGCGCTGATCGCCTTCGTCCGCACCAAGCAGGCCACCCTCGACTACGCCGAATTGCTCGAGCGCCAGGGCTACCGCGCCGCCGCGCTCAACGGCGACATGCCGCAGGCCCAGCGCGAGCGGGTCATCGAGTCGCTGAAGGACGGTTCGCTGGACATCGTCATCGCCACCGACGTTGCCGCCCGGGGCCTGGACGTACCGCGCATCACCCACGTGCTGAACATCGACATGCCCTACGACCCCGAGTCCTACGTGCACCGCATCGGCCGTACCGGCCGTGCCGGCCGGGAAGGGCGCGCGCTGTTGCTGGTGACTCCGCGCGAGCGGCGCATGCTGCAGGTGATCGAGCGGGTCACCGGGCAGAAGGTCGGCGAAGTCCGCCTGCCGGATGCCGAGACCGTGCTGGAGGCCCGCCTGGCGCGCCTGGCCGCGAGCCTGACGCCCTTGCTCGACAGCGCCGTCGAGCAGCGCGGCGCGGTGCGCGACGAGCTGTGCCGTCGCCTCGGCTGCGATGCCGAGACCCTGGCCGCCGCATTGCTGGCACGCCTGACCGCCGGCAAGGCGCTGGACCTGGAGTCGGTGCGCCGCGAACAGCCGCTGACCCCATCGGCACCGCGCGAGCGTGCCGACCGTGGCGAACGCGGCGAGCGTCCGGAGCGCAGCGGCGAGCGTCGTCCGATGGCGCCGCCGAGCGAAGGCCGTGCCCGCTGCCGCACTGCCCTCGGCGCGCGCGACGGGGTTGCGGCGAAGAACCTGCTGGGCGCGATCCTCAACGAGGGCGGCCTGTCCCGCGAGGACATCGGTCGCATCCAGATTCGCGATACCTTCAGCCTGATCGAACTGCCCGAGGCCAACCTCGAGCGCCTGCTGACCAAGCTCAAGGACACCCGCGTCGCCGGCAAGGCCCTGCGCCTGCGCCGCTATCGCGAGGACTGAGGTCCAGCGCGATGAACAAAAGCCCCGCTTCGGCGGGGCTTTTTCATGGGCTTGATGTTTGCTGGCCGGGCTGTTTTTCGCGCCTGCCCCGGCTTCTCGTTTCGTCACCCCGGGCGAGCCCCTCGGGCAAGCGTCTAAAGGAAACAAAAGACTCGCCCAGCCGCCAGGGCAGGCACCACGTCGTGCATGCCAGACCTGCACATACCGAAGCCCTGATCTGCCGCCTATCCATGACATCGCGGATAACGCCTATGGCGTTATCCGCGCTACAGGACTATATCGCTCGCGATTTCCTGGCTGCCAGCCGAGTCCACCCAGCTTGCGGCGGGAAGCCAATGCTCTCCGCCAGTCCCACGAGAAGCTCTGTCAATCGAAGCGATAGATATCCATCCCCAACGAGCCCAGGGTAAAGCCGCTGTGCTCGACGCGCATCCCGCCGCCGCCCGCGCCGCGGGCGAAGAACAGCGGCAGCAGGTGCTCGTCGCTGGGGTGGTTGCGCGCCGCCCAGGGCGCCTGCCGGCGGTAGTCGTGAAGCGCGGCCTCGTCGTCGGCCTGGAGCTTTTCCACCATCCAGTCACGGAACTCCCGCGCCCAGGGCGCGATGGCTTCCGGTCCGGCGTGCCAGTCCAGTTCGCCCAGGTTGTGGGTGATGCTGCCGGAACCGATCAGCAGCACGCCTTCCCCGCGCAGTTGGCGCAGGGCCTGGCCGACGCGGCTCTGCAGGGCCGGACCGAGGCGGCTCGGCAGGGACAGCTGGAGCACCGGGATGTCCGCCTGCGGATACATCAGGCTCAGCGGCACCCAGGTGCCGTGGTCGAATGGTCGCTGTGGGTCGGCCTGGGCCGGCAGGCCGGCGGCCTGGAGCAGTTCGATCGTCCGCTGCGCCAGCGCCGGCGCGCCCTTGGCCGGGTAGCGCACGGCGTAGAGGGGCGGCGGAAAGCCGTAGAAGTCGTGCCAGATATCCGGCGCCGCGGCGCCGGTTACTCGCAGGTCGTCGCTTTCCCAGTGCGCGGAAACCACCAGGATCGCCTTCGGCCGCGGCAGCTCTGTAGCCAGGCGGCGCAGTTGTACGCCGCTGGCGCCCGGTTCGAGGGCGAGCATCGGTGAGCCGTGGGAAATATAGAGAGTCGGTAGCATGATTCACCTCATGACTCGGATGAGCCATGTTCCTCCCTCGATCAATCGAAAACCAGTATATGTTTTTGAGGATACCTATCGATCCAGACGTTAGGTCGCGGTCTCGCGCGCTACGCCGGTTGGGCTTTCCGCCCAGTAGCGCCGATCGTCGAGAATCGCCCGGTCACGCTCGAACGCCAGGGGCAGGCGTTCCCTGAGGAAGTCCACCCAGGTGCGGATCTTGGCGTCCAGGTAGCGCCGCGAGGAGTACAGCACGAACACCTCGCGGACATGCAGTCGATGGCCCGGCAGTAGCCGCAACAGGCTGCCTTCCTGCAGCGCGCGGGCGGCGACGAAGCCGGGCAGCAGGCAGACGCCGAGCCCGGCCGCGGCGGCGGCGCAGGCGGCCTCGGGGAGGTTGACCTTGAGCGCCTCATCGAGATCGAGCAGCGTTTCGCCGCGTTCGCCGACGAAGGCCCAGCCCTGCGGGCAGGACGGCGCGGCCACGTTCAGGCAGCGATGCCGCAGCAGGTCCTCCGGCGTGCGCGGCACGCCATGCCGTGCCAGGTATTCCGGCGCGGCACAGACCACGCTGAACACCTGGCCGAGATCGCGGGCGACCAGGGTCGAGTCCGGCAAGGTTCGGCCGAGGGTGATCAGCACGTCCAGGCCTTCCTCGAGCAGGGCCGGGGTGCCCTGGGCCAGCGTGAGGTCGACGGAGACGTCCGGGTGGCCGTCCAGGTAGTCCACCAGTAGCGGCATCAGGTGCTCGAGGCCCAGTTCGGTCACCGCGTGGAGGCGCAGGCGACCACTGGCGTGGGACTGGCTGTCTTCGACGTCCGCCGCGGCGGCGGCGACCGTACGCAGGATCTGCTTGCAATGCTCGTAGTAGCGCAGACCGCTTTCCGTCACCACGACGCTGCGCGTATTGCGTTGCAGCAGGCGCGCCGAGAGCGCCTGTTCGAGCCCGGCGACCTGGCGCGAAACGGTCGCCGGAGAGGTGCCCAGCGCCTGGGCGGCCTGGGTGAAGCTGCCGTGCTCCACCACGCGGACGAAGGTCCGGATACCTTGCAGCAGGTCCATTTCCAACTCCTTCGCCGGTCCGCGCCCGGCGTCATCTCAGCCCGACGCCGGATCGGACGTTGGGCTCCAGCCGCCGCCCAGCGCCTTGTAGAGGTTGACCAGGGTCAGCGACACCGCTTCGTCGCTGGCGACCTGCTGTTCCTGGTTGTCCAGCAGTTGCCGCTGGCTGTCGAGCACGCTGAGGAAGTCCACCGCGCCGGCGCGGTATTGCTCGCGGGCGCTCTGCAGGGCGCGGCGGTTCTGCGCCACGGCTTCGCCGAGGCGCTCCTGGCGGCGCTGGTTGGCGGCGTAGTCGTGCATCGCGTCGTCGACTTCCTGCCAGGCACGCAGCACGGTGCGCTGGTAGTCGATGGCGGCTTCCTGCTGCTGTGCCTCGCGTAGCTCCAGGCGTCCGCGCAGGCGTCCGCCTTCGAAGATCGGCAGGCTGAACGCCGGGCCGATGGCGAACTGGCGATGGTCCCAGTCGCCCAGGCTGGACAGTTGCAGGGATTCGAAACCGAAGTTGCCGTTGAGCGTGATGCGCGGATAGAAGTCCGCCTTGGCCACGCCGATGCTGGCGGTAGCCGCGTGCAGGCGCGCTTCGGCACGGCGGATGTCGGGGCGGCGCTGGGCCAGTTCGGACGGCAGGCCGACCGGCACGCTGCCCGGCGGACGCGGAATCGCCCGCGCCGGGCCGAGTTCGGCGAGCAGGCTGCCGGGGCTGGCGCCGACCAGGTAGCCGAGGGCGTTGACCAGGTGCGCCTGGTTCTTTTCCACCTCGGGCAGGCGTGCCTCCATGCTGGCCACCTGGGCCAGCGCCTGGGCTACCTCGAGGTCGGTAGCGACGCCGTTGGCCAGGCGCGTGCGGGTGAGTTCCAGGCTGCGCCGTGCAGTCTCGAGGTTGTCGCGGATGATCGCCGCACGGTTCTGTTCGCCACGCAACTGGATATAGTCGCGCGCGGCTTCCGCCAGCACCGAGACCTGCACGTCGCGCAGTTCGTTCTCGCTGGCTTCCACCGTCGCGTCGGCGGCTTCCAGCTCGCGTCGCACGCGGCCCCAGAAGTCCAGCTCCCAGGAGGCGTCGAAGCCGGCCAGGGCGTGGTTGTAGTTGCCTTTGCCGGCCTTGCCGGAAGGATCGAACAGGCCGGCGCTGGTGGTCCGCTGGCGCTGGTAGTTGCCGCTGGCGTCCACCGAGGGCAGGGCGTCGCCGCCGAGGCTGCGACGGATCGCGCGGCTCTGCTGCAGGCGCGCCGCGGCGCTGCGCAGGTCGAGGTTGGCACGCTGGATCCGTTGCAGCAGGGCGTTCAATTGCGCGTCGTCGAACAGCGTCCACCATTGGGCTGCGAGCGGCGCGGCGGCGAGGTGGCTGGGGTTGCCGGCAGCGGCCTGGAGCGACCATTCGCCGGGCGCAGGGCGGTCCGGGCGGGTGAAGTCGGGGCCGAGGCTGCAGGCGCCGAGCGCAAGGCTGGCAATAAGCAGGAGCGGAGTGCCTTTCATTGCTGGGCGACCTCGGCGGAGCGGGTGCCGGTCGCGGTGTCGATCCGTGCTTCCACCGACATGCCCACACGCAACTTGCCCGCCATGGCCTGGCGCGGCTCGAGAACGATCTTCACCGGGATCCGCTGGACCACCTTGGTGAAGTTGCCGGTGGCGTTGTCCGGGGCGATCGGCGCGAAGCTCAGGCCGGTGGCCGGTGCGATGCTGTCGACATGGCCGCGCAGAACCTCGCCGGGGAAGGTATCGACGCGGATCTCCACGGCCTGTCCGGGAGAGACGTGGGTCAGTTGGGTTTCCTGGAAATTGCCGACCACGTAGGCCTGCTGCAGTGGCACCACCGCCAGCAGCGCGCTGCCCGGCGTGACATAGGCGCCGACGCGCAGTTGGCGGCGGCCGACCTGGCCGTCGAAGGGCGCGCGGAGTTCGCAGTAGGAGAGGTCCAGGCGGGCCTGGTCGCGTCGCGCCTGCATGCGTTGCAGGTCGCCACGGGCCTGGCCGACGCGGGCTTCGAGGACGCTCACCTGCTTGCGCGTGGCATCCACTGCGGCCTGGCCCTCGGCCAGCCGGGCGCTGGCGGTATCGATCCGCGATTGCGCCTGCTGGGCGTTCTGCAGGCTGCCGGCGCCCTTGCTGGCGAGGGTCTGGTAGCGGCTTTGCTCGTGACGGGCGAAGACCAGCTCGGCCTGCTCGGCGCGGACCTTGGCCCGCGCCTGTTCGATCAGCGCCTGCTGGCGTTGCAGGTTGGCCTCGGCATTGGCCAGGTTGGCCTCGGCACCGAGCACGTCGGCTTCGGCGGCGGCCAGGGCGGTGCGGAAGTCGCGGTCGTCGAGGCGGGCGAGCAACTGGCCGGCCTTGACCGGCTGGTTGTCCTCGACCAGAACGTCCTGGACGAAGCCGGCGACTTTCGGCGCGACCAGGGTGAAATCGGCGTGCACATAGGCGTCGTCGGTGCTCTGCACGACCCGTGGGGCGAGCAGGTGGAACAGCAGGTAGACCAGTAGGGTCAGGACCAGCAGGGCGGCGAGCAGCAGGCTGCCCTTGCGCGAAGTGATGAACGACATACAGCGACCTTTCAGTGTGTGGGAGCGACCGGGCGGGGCGGGTAGGCCCGTTGCGGCAGGATCGGAATCAGGATCAGCAGGGCGCAGGCCAGGCCGGCCATTGCCAGCAGCACGTCGGCGTTGCCCAGCACCTGGGCCTGTTGGCGGGCCTGTTCGGCCAGGTGCTGCCAGTGCGCGCCGGAGTCGGCGCCCGGTTGCAGGCCGGCGATCTGTTGCAGGCGCAGTTCGACGGCCTGGGGCGCATTGCCCAGGTGATCCACCAGGCGGTTGGAGTGGTAGTGCTCGCGGGCGGTGCCGAGGGCGCCGATCACCGCGGTGGCGACTACCCCGGAGAAGCCGCGGACGGTGTTGAACCAGGCCGAGGCGAAGGGTCCCTCGATGGGCGCGATGACGCTGGTGGAGAGCATCAGCAGCGGAATCACCGCCATCGGCTGGCCGACCACCAGTAACAGCATCGGCAGGTAGAAGTCCTCGCGCACCCAGTCCGCCGTCAGTTGGCTGAAGCTCAGGCAGGCACCGGCGCACAGGCACAGGCCGCAGGCCAGCACCCAGCGGCAGTCGACCCGCGGGATGTTGCAGAGGGCCGCCACCAGCGGCAGCGCGACGAGCTGCGGAAGGGCCACCAGCAACACCATGGGTACGCTCTGCAGGGGGCGGTAGCCGCGGATCTCGGCGAGGAATTCGGTCGGCACGCCCATGCTCGCGCCGAGCACCACCAGCACGCCGGCCAGGGTGATCAGGGCGAAGGTCAGGTTACGGCGCTTCAGCAACTGCAGGCGGAAGAACGGCAGCGGGTGGCTCCATTCGTTGACCAGGAACAGCCCCAGCAGGAGGCTGCCGCTGCCCAGCAGCAGGCAGATCAGCGGCGACTCGAACCAGTCCAGGCGTTCGCCTTGCAGCAGACCGATCACCAGGGCGCAGATCGCCGGGAAGCCGGTGAGCAGGCCGATGCCGTCGAACTGGCGGAAGCGTTCCAGGCGCACCGGGTCCTGGGGGATGCCATGGGACACCGCGGCCATCGCCACCAGGCACAGTGGAATGACCTGCCAGAACACCCACTGCCAGCCGACGTATTCGAACCAGAACGCCGCCAGTGGCAGGCCCAGGTTGGGCCCGAAGGTCGCGGTGAGGGCATAGGCGCCCAGGCCATAGAGCTTTATCCCGGGTGGCAGGAAGCGTAGCGCCACGGTCATCAGCATCGGCGGCAGGCAGCCGGCCATCAGCCCTTGCAGGGTGCGCAGGACCAGCAGGCTCTCGAGGTTCGGCGCGAACGGACAGAGCAGGGCCAGCAGGGCGAAGCCGCCGATGGCGAAGAGCGTGAAGCGGCGCAGGGAAAAGGTCACCGAACACCAGGGCGCGAATGCCATGGCGGCGACCTGGGTGGCTTCGTAGAGCACGGTCAGCCAGGTGCCTTCGTCATGGCCAATGGCGAGTGCGCCGCGCACATCGGTCATGGCGATCTCGGTGACATGACCATTGAGACCGGCGGTGAGCGAGGCGAGCAGCACGCCGAGCAGGCCTACCA
Source organism: Pseudomonas sp. 203-8 (assembly GCF_020708595.1). NCBI lineage: Bacteria > Pseudomonadati > Pseudomonadota > Gammaproteobacteria > Pseudomonadales > Pseudomonadaceae > Pseudomonas > Pseudomonas sp. 203-8. The sequence goes on from NZ_JAJFDF010000004.1 coordinate 385,686, forward strand.
CGATGCGCGTGCCGAAAGGCTGGGCGGCGGGGGCTGCGGTTGGCGTCGGCTGGCCGAGCGGGGTGGCGAGCGAAGTCATCGCGACCTCGCTACGGCGAGGGTGGGGAAACAAGGCATGGGCGGAAACTCTTCTGATTTCCGCCGCAGTCTAGGAGCGTCCCGGTAGTGTGAAAATTGAAATGATCGAAATGAATCAGTGCATTTTGTGCATCTGTTTCAGTTGGAGCCAAGCAGCGGATGGGGATCGCTCTGCACTTCCTCGCAAATCCGCTTGATCGTTTGCCGGAACCAGCGGTGCGCGGGATCGTTGTCGAAGCGTGGATGCCAGGCCTGGACCACCATCACGGTCTTCAACGGCACCGGGATGTCGAACTGGCGCAGGCCCAGGCCCAGTCGGTTGGCCCGCCACAGGGAATGCTCGGCGATCGGCAGCAGCAGGTCGGAGCCGGGCAGGGCGAAGATCGCCGAGTGGAAGGTCGGGCTGATCAGCTTGACGTCGCGCTTCAGGCCGAGTTCTCCCAGGGCCTGGTCCAGCGGTCCATGGTTGAGGCCACGACGCGAGACGGCGATATGCGGAAAAGCGACGAAGCGCTGCGGAGTGATCTCGCCGTCGAAGATCGGGTGCCCCTGGCGGGCCAGGCCGACGAAGCGGGTGGTGAGCAACTGCTGGGTCTTGACCTCGGGTTCCATCCAGGACGAGGCGCCGATGTAGAGGTCGATGCGGTTCTGCCGCAGTGCCTCGTCGTCGATGTCCGACTCCTGCACGAAGCGCAGGGTGCAGCGCGGCGCCTCCTCGGCGAAGATCTCCAGCAGGCGTATCGACAGACCGCCGACCAGGGTGTTGTTGGAACGCAGGGTGAAGCAGCGCTCCAGCTTGTCCAGTTGGATGGTCTCGCGAGTGTTGAACAGGTCGCGGGCCTGGTCCACCAGTTGCCGGACCTGCTCCTGCAGTTCCAGGGCACGGGGCGTGGGCACCAGCTTGCGGCCGGCGCGGACCATGATCGGGTCGCCTACCGCCTCGCGGATCCGTGACAGGGTACGGCTCATCGCCGGTGGGCTGAGGTGCATGCGGCGCGCGGCTCCGACCACGCTGCCCTCTTCGAGAAGAACGTTGAGGGCGACCAAGAGATTCAGATCGGGAAGATGCATGGAGTGGAAGTATAAGCACGCTGGCATGCGCAGGGTGCAGTCTTTCGTTCTCCCAGGCGTGCGTTCGCTGCATTGCTGGATTGCGTTCGCGGTGCCTTTACGCGCACCGGTGGCTGCCGAAGAATGCCGGTGCACGCTCTATCCGAGGATTTGCCGATGTTCCATACGCTCCTGGTCGCCATCGACGGCGGCCCGCAGACCCGTCGCATTGCCGAGCTGGCGCGGCAGGCCGCCGCGCCGGGCGCGCGGGTCCACCTGCTGTGCGCGGTGGACGCCGGCTATGCGTTGCCGGGCCGGCCGACGCTGCTCGACTATCCGCCCGCCGCGCACGAGTGCGAAGAGGCCCGGCAGGTGCTCGACGAGGCTTGTGCGCTGCTAGCCGGGTGCGAGCTGGAGGTACGGGCCGAGCTGCGCGCCGGCGACCCGGTGCAGGTGATCCTGGGCGAGGCGCGGCGCCTGGGCTGCGAGCTGATCGTCATCGGCCATCGGCACCTGGGACGGCTGGAGCGCCTGCTCGATCCTTCGGTCGGCGACCGGGTGATCCGCGAGGCGCCGTGTCCGGTGCTGGTGGAAGTGCGCGAGGGAGATGCGCAGGGGAGTTGACCTGCCGGCCGATTGTCGCCACCTTGCGGTTTTTCCCACGAATGCGGAGGACAGGATGCAGGCGGATTTTTGGCACGCCCGCTGGGCGAACAACCAGATCGGCTTCCACCTGGACGAGATCAATCCCTACCTGATGCGCCACCTGTCGCGGCTGCGACTGCAAGCGGGCGAACGGATCCTGGTGCCGTTGTGCGGCAAGACCCTGGACCTGGCCTGGCTGGCCGCCCAGGGACTGGAGGTGCTGGGGGTGGAGCTTTCGGAAAAGGCCGTGAGCGACTTCTTCGAGGAGCACGACCTGCGCCCCGAGATCGATCAACTGGGTGGTTTCCGCCGCTACCGGGTCGCCGGCATCACCCTGCTGCAGGGTGATTTCTTCGCCTTGCAGGCAGAGCACCTGGCGCAGTGCAGGGCGTTCTACGACCGCGCCGCGCTGATCGCCCTGCCGCCGGAGATGCGCGAGCGCTATGCCGGGCATCTCCAGGCGGTCCTGCCGACGCGCAGCCTCGGCTTGCTGGTCACCATCGACTACCCGCAGGCGGAGATGGCCGGTCCGCCGTTCGCCGTGCCCGACGAGGAGGTGCGTGGCTACTACGCTGGCGGTTGGCGGATCGAGGAACTGGAGCGCGGCGACGTGCTCGGCGTCAACTGGAAATTCCTCGAGCGCGGGGTGTCCTGGCTGGACGAGGCCGTCTACCTGCTGGAGAGAGGCTGAAACGGGGCGCCGCGCGGCGCCCCGTCCATTTTCAGCGGAGTTCGTCGACCAGCACCGCAAGGGTGCTCAGGACGTCCTGGCCGAGCCGCTTGGAGCGGGCGCCGGACCAGCCGGTCCCGGGCTCCGGGTTGTCGTCGTGGTCCTTGAACGGCATCTCGATGGTGAACGCCAGGCAGTCGTAGGTCTGCCCGACGAAGTTGCAGGCCAGCGCCAGGTTGGCCTGGCCCGGCGCACTGCGTGGGTAGCCATGGCGGATCTGGAATTCGCCGCGCGCCATCAGTTCCTCGCGGAAGCGTTGCTCGAGCCGTTCCAGGCGGGGCGTATAGCCCGGGTTGCCCTCGCAGCCGGCGGCGAATACGTGGGGGATTTCCTCGTCGCCGTGGATGTCGAGGAACAGGTCGACGCCATGGCGCTTCATCTCCTGCTGGACGAACCAGACTTCCGGGCTGCGCTCGGCGCTCGGCTCCAGCCAGGCCCGGTTGAGATCCTGGCCGGCGGCGTTGGTGCGCAGGTTGCCGTGGAACGCGCCGTCCGGGTTCATGTTCGGCACCAGGTACAGGTCGGCCTTTTCCAGCAGGCGCTGCATTTCCGTATCATCCGGCCGCTGCAGGCGCTCGATCAGGCCTTCCATGAACCATTCGGCCATGTGTTCGCCGGGATGCTGCTGGGCGATGACCCACAGCTTCAGGTGGCTGCCGGGATGGCGCCTGACCCGCAGCAATTCGATGTCGCGGCCTTGCACACTGGTGCCGACGGCGAGCCGTTCGACGCCCTCGATGCCGAGCGCACGTTCGACCAGGCGGGCATGCCGTTCGCGGCTGTAGGGCTCGAAGTAGGCGAAGCGGACTTCGCTTTCCTCCGGTTCCAGCTGGAAATGCAGGCCGTCGGCGTCGTATTGCGACGGTACGCGGAACCAGCGTTCGCCATCGTACGAGGCGACTGCCTGGTAGCCGCTCCAGGCATGGCTGTAGGCCGACTGGCCGGCGTTGACCAGGGTGAAGCGGTGCTCGGTGGCGGCAGCCATGCCCTCGACCTTGAAGTGGAACCACTGGAAATGCTGGCTGGCCAGGTCGGGACGGATCGCCAGGCGGATCCGGCGGGGATCGCTGGCATCGATGACCTGGATGTTGCCGCTGTCGAAATCGGCGCGGATCTGCATGGGAACCTCATCGGGCGAAATCACGGACCCGCATGTTCCGGGGCTGGCTCGCGGCTGTCAAAGCGACCATGGATAGGTGGCTTTCCCGGGCATAAAAAAAGGGCGACCGATGGTCGCCCTGTCCCAAGTGTGAAAGCGGATCAGCGTGCGCTGGCGCGCAGCGCTTCGATACGATCTTCCAGCGGCGGGTGGCTCATCAGCAGGCCGGCCAGGCCGTGCTTGAGGCCGCCATTGATGCCGAAGGCGTTCAGGGTGTCGGGCATCTGCACCGGCACGCCCTGTTCCGAACGCAGGCGTTGCAGCGCGGCGATCATCGCGCCGGTGCCGGCCAGGTGGGCGCCGGCGGCGTCGGCGCGGAACTCGCGGCGGCGCGAGAACCACATGACGATGATGCTGGCGAGGATGCCGAGCACCAGTTCGGCGAAGATGGTCGCGACGAAGTAGCCGATGCCCGGGCCGTCCTCGTTCTTCAGGATGGCCTTGTCGACGAAGTTGCCGAAGATCCGCGCGAAGAACATCACGAAGGTGTTCACCACGCCCTGGATCAATGCCAGGGTGACCATGTCGCCGTTGGCGACGTGACCGATCTCGTGGGCGAGGACGGCTTTCACCTCATCGGGCGAGAAACGTTCGAGCAGGCCCTGGCTGACCGCGACCAGCGCGTCGTTCTTGTTCCAGCCGGTGGCGAAGGCGTTGGCCTCGTAGGCGGGGAAGATGCCGACCTCCGGCATCTTGATGCCGGCTTCGCGGGACAGCTCTTCGACGGTTTGCAGCAGCCACTGTTCGTGACGGGTGCGCGGCTGGCTGATGACTTCGGTACCGGTGCTCATCTTCGCCATCCACTTGGAGATGAACAGCGAGACCAGCGAACCGGCGAAACCGAACACGGCGCAGAAGACCAGCAGGCTGCCGTAATTCTGGCCGGTGAAGCGGTCCACCCCGAGCAGTTTCAGGGTGATGCTGGCAATCACCAGGACTGCCAGGTTGGTGGCCAGGAACAACAGGATGCGCATCATGGTGTAAAGCTTCTCCTCACGGCTGAAGGCACGGAGCGCGGTTCGCAGGCCGCCGGGGCGGGCGAACGGGCTCCTGATAATCATGCGGGGTTATATAAGGGGCGGTCCATGGCGATTCAATCGAGGGACTATTTCAAACTGTGTCGCCTTGCGCGCCCAGATTGCCCTCGAACAGCAGGCGGGTCAGCCCGGCCAGGCGTTCGCCGTCGCCCTGCGCCAGCGCCTGGCGCAACTGGTTGGCCAGGCTGGCCTGTTCGCGGCGCACGCTGGCCGGCGCCTCGGCCAGCGCCGCCGAGGCCCGGGGGACGATACGGGTAAGTCTTAGGAAGGCCTTTTCGCTGAGCACCGCCTGGTCGAGAGCCTCGTAATGAATGGTGTTGGCGAAGCGCAGGTAGCCTTCCTCGGCGAGCCAGAGCAACGCGCCCAGACAACTTTGGTGACGTTTGCTCGGCAGGCCGAACTCGTCCGGCGCCTCGCGGCCGATCAGGTCTTCGACGTAGAGCGCGGTCTTGCGCGGAAACGCCTGGTAGAGAAGCAGGAGGCCGCCAGCGGCGTCCTTGTGGAAGTCGTCGATCTGCAGGTCCATGGATGGGTCGCCGGGCAGGGCGGCGCCAGCGGCGCCGCGGGAGCGGGGGGGTTACTGCTGGTAGCCCTTGAGGAAGCTGCCGATGCGCAGGATCGCCTGCTCCAGGTCGTCGACGCGGGGCAGGGTGACCACCCGGAAGTGGTCGGGCCACGGCCAGTTGAAGGCGGTGCCCTGGACGATCAGCAGTTTTTCCGAGAGCAGCAGGTCGAGGACGAACTTTTCGTCGTTGTGGATCGGGCAGACCTTCGGATCGATCCGCGGGAAGGCGTACAGCGCGCCCATCGGCTTCACGCAGCTGACGCCGGGGATGTCGTTGAGCAGTTCCCAGGCGCGGTTGCGCTGCTCCAGCAGGCGCCCCGGCGGCAGGACCAGATCGTTGATGCTCTGGTAGCCGCCCAGGGCGGTCTGGATCGCGTGCTGCGCCGGGACGTTGGCGCACAGGCGCATGTTGGCGAGGATGTCGAGACCTTCGATATAGCTCTGCGCCCGCTGCTTGGGCCCGGAGATCGCCACCCAGCCGGAGCGGAAGCCGGCCACCCGGTAGGATTTGGACAGGCCGTTGAAGGTCAGGCAGAGCACGTCCGGCGCCAGCGAGGCGGTGGAGACGTGGACGGCGCCGTCGTAGAGGATCTTGTCGTAGATCTCGTCGGAGAACAGCACCAGGTTGTGCTGGCGGGCCAGTTCGACCATGCCTTCCAGCACTTCCCTGGAATACACCGCGCCGGTGGGGTTGTTCGGGTTGATGATCACCATCGCCCTGGTGTTCGGCGTGATCTTCGCCTTGATGTCTTCCAGGTCCGGCCACCAGTTGGCCTGCTCGTCGCACAGGTAGTGCACCGGCTTGCCGCCGGCGAGGCTGACGGCGGCGGTCCACAGCGGGTAGTCGGGAGCGGGGATCAGCACCTCGTCGCCGTTGTTCAGCAGCGCCTGCATGGACATCACGATCAGTTCCGACACGCCGTTGCCGAGGTAGATGTCCTCGATGCCGACGCCTTCCACCTGCTTCTGCTGGTAATACTGCATCACTGCCTTGCGCGCGCTGAACAGGCCCTTGGAGTCGCTGTAGCCCTGGGCGGTCGGCAGGTTGCGGATGACGTCCTGGAGAATTTCCTCGGGAGCTTCGAAACCGAACGGCGCCGGGTTGCCGATATTCAGCTTGAGGATGCGGTGACCCTCTTCCTCTAGGCGTTTGGCGTGCTTGAGCACCGGCCCGCGAATGTCATAGCAGACGTTGGCGAGCTTGTTCGATTTGCTGACCTGCATGATGTGTCGAGTCCCGAAGTGAGCGAACACCGTGGAACAGGCTGCGAAAAGCCCGCTGGATCGCGGCTTGGCAGGCTGTAACGCGGATGACAGACTGGCGTCTATAAGGAGCACGCATGATACGTGCGGCCCGTCCCCCGGAAAAGGGAGCGCCGGGCATTTTTCAGATCGCGAGGTAGAGCCGATGAGCAAGATCGACAAACCCCTGGACTCCTGGCGCGAGGAGTTGACCGAAGAGCAGTTCCACATCTGTCGCCTGGGCGGTACCGAACGCGCCTTCAGTGGCGAATACCACGCCACCAAGACCCCCGGGATCTATCATTGCACCTGCTGCGGCACGGCGTTGTTCGACTCCGACGCCAAGTACGACTCCGGCAGCGGTTGGCCGAGCTATTTCCAGCCGGTGGACGCCGAGGCGGTCCGCGAACTGGACGACTTCAGCCACGGCATGCATCGCATCGAAGTCCGCTGCGGTCGCTGCGATGCCCACCTGGGGCACGTCTTCCCGGATGGCCCCCGGCCCACCGGGTTGCGTTACTGCATCAACTCGGCCTCGCTGAAGCTGGTGCCGCGGGAGAGCTAGAGAGCGACGACCCGTCTTTGGTTCGGGTCGTTTTTCATTCAATCAATTTGTGTGCAATTGAATTGCGAGCTACTTTGTTTCGAGACCCACCCTCAACAAGGAAGACAAGCCATGAGCGATTCGCTGCTGAGCATTCCCTGCACCACCATCAAGGGCGAACAGAAGACCCTGGCCGATTTCGGCGGCAAGGCGCTGCTGGTGGTGAACACCGCCAGCAAGTGCGGCTTCACCCCGCAGTACCAGGGGCTGGAGGCCTTGTGGGAAAAATACCGTGAGCGCGGACTGGTGGTGCTCGGGTTCCCCTGCAACCAGTTCGGCAAGCAGGAACCGGGTGACGAGGGCGAGATTTCGCAGTTCTGCGAACTGAACTACGGGGTGAGCTTCCCGCTGTTCAGGAAGATCGAGGTCAACGGCGCCGGCGCCCACCCGTTGTTCGTCAGCCTGAAGAAGCGCGCGCCGGGCCTGCTCGGCAGCCAGGGCATCAAGTGGAACTTCACCAAGTTCCTGATCGGCCGCGATGGCCAGGTGGTGAAGCGCTATGCGCCGACCACCAAGCCGGAGGAGCTGAGCTCGGCGATCGAGGCGCTGCTTGAATGAGCACCCGGGGAAAAGTCGCCAGGCCGGATGGCGTCGAAGAATCGCTGCTGCTCGACAACCAGCTGTGTTTCAAGCTGTACGCCGCCTCGCGCGCGGTGATCCGCGGCTATCGGCCGCTGCTCGAACAGATCGGCCTGACCTACCCGCAGTACCTGGTCATGCTGGTGCTCTGGGAGTGGCATGCGAGCCCGCCGGAGCAGCCGACGGTGAAGGCCCTGGGCGACCGCCTGCTGCTCGACTCCGGAACCCTGACGCCCTTGCTCAAGCGTCTCGAACAGCTCGGCCTGGTGGATCGCCGTCGCGCCAGTCACGATGAGCGGGAAGTGCACCTGACGCTGACGGTGCCGGGGATCACCTTGCGCGAACGGGTCATTCCGCTGCGCCAGCAGCTGATCTGCAGCACCGGTTTCGACCTCAACGAGATGTTCGACCTGCACCAGCGCCTGGGCGGATTGCTGTCGCGCTTCCGTCTGGTGGTAGGAGGCTAGCCGTCGTCGCGAGGCCGGCTAGTCGCTCGCGGTGAGCGGGCACCAACGGTCGAGGATGGCTTTCAGTTCATCGCGGTGGAAAGGCTTGGCCAGGTAGTCGTCCATGCCGGCGGCACGACAACGTTCGCGCTCGTCCGGCAGGGCGTTGGCGGTCAGTGCGATGATCGGCAGGCCGCCCCAGCGTCCGCTGTCGCGGATCTGCCGGGTCGCTTCGTAGCCGTCCATCACCGGCATGTTGCAGTCCATCAGGACCAGGTCGATGGGATGCTCCTCCAGCATCTTCAGGGCATTCAGCCCGTGTTCGGCGATCCATACCTGGCAGCCGAGCTTGTGCAGCAGGCCCTTGGCGACCAACTGGTTGACCGGGTTGTCCTCCACCAGCAGGACCCGGGTGTTGCGCTGTTCTCCCGTGGTGTCCGAGGCGCTCGACGGGGCTATGGCAGTGTGTTCGAGCACGTGTTTCAGGGCCTGGTACAACTGGTTGCGACTCAGCGGCCTGGCCAGTTGGCGCAGCGGCGACAGGCGGCGGGCCAGCTCCGGTTCGAGGAAACTGCCGTAGGCGGTGACCAGCAGGATCGGTGTACCGATGCTCGGACGCAGTCCCATCAGACAGTCCGGGCAATCCGATATCAGTACGTCGAGCGAGTGGCCGAGCAGGCTGTCGTCGGTCTCCAGACGCTTGTACTCCAGGCCCCAGCGCGGCAGCCAGGTTTGCAGCAGCTGCGCCAGCCCGCTGTTGGCCGAGCATTGCGCGATCACCCGGCCGCGCAGCGGCAGCGCCTGCAGCGGAGGGCTGACCGGCGCCAGCGGCAGGCCGACGCTGAACAGGCTGCCCAGGCCGACCGTGGACTCCACCGTCAGCTCGCCCTGCATGGCCTCGCACAGCTTGCGCGTGAGGGCCAGGCCGAGGCCAGTGCCGCCGTATTGGCGGGTGATACCCGCGTCGGCCTGGGTGAACGGTTGGAAGATGCGATCCAGCGCCTCCTGGGCGATACCGATGCCAGTGTCGCGCACACTGATGCGCACACCCTCGGCGGTGGCTTCCACGCGAACGTCGACCCGCCCCAGGCGGGTGAACTTCAGCGCGTTGGACAGCAGGTTGCTGACGACCTGGCGAATCCGCGTCGGGTCGCCGGAAACCTGGGCGGGCAGGGCGGGGTCGACCAGGCAGGTCAACTCCACGCCGGCCGCGGCGTTCTGCGAGAGGAGGCTGGCGGTGTCTTCCACCAGGACGCCCAGGTCGAACGGGATCTGTTCCAGGACCAGTTGCCCGGCCTCGAACTTGGAGAGGTCGAGCACGTCGTTGAGCAATTCCACCAGCACCTTGCCGGAGTCGTGGGCGATCGACAGTTGCTGGCGCTGTTCCGGGGTGAGCGGGCCGTCGAGGCTCAGCGAGAGCATGCCGAGCAGGCCGTTCAGCGGCGTGCGGATCTCGTGGCTCATGTTGGCCAGGAAGCTGGCGCGGGCCTGGGCCATATCGAGAGCGGTCTGGCGGGCTTCTTCGAGTTCCTGGTTGGATAGCGTCAGGCGCGCGTTGGCGGCCTTCAGCTCGGCGGTACGGGCGGCGACGATGCTTTCCAGCTCCTCCAGGTACTGGGTCAGGCGGTTCTCCGCCTCCCGGCGCTGTTCGATCTCTACCGAGATGCGCCCGAGCTGGCGGTTGATGACTTCCACCAGCACGCCGATCTCGTCGCGTTCGTGGCCCTTGGGGCAGGGCAGGCGCATGCGTGCCGGCGAGCGTGGATCGTGTCCGCTGAGGGCCTGGATCAGGCTGACCAGGGGCTTGGTCAGCAGGGTATAGAAGAGCACCAGCAGGATCAGCGACAGCAGCAGGCTGCGCACGAAGCCGGAGAGCAGGGTGATGCCGGCGCGACGGAGGAAGTCGTTGCCGAACACGAAGGTGTCGATTTCCAGGTGCAGTACGCCGAGGGCCTCGCCCGGCGCATGGTCGACATGCAACGGGTCCTCGTAGACCCGCTTGTGGCCGAAGAGGAAGTCGCTGAGCGGCCGCAGGCGGCTTTCGGCGGATTCGCGCGAGGCGCTGGCCAGCGGCAGGCCGGAGGTGTCGATGATTTCCGCGCGGACCACGGCGGGCGAACGGAGCAGGCCGAGGACCAGCTCCTGGGCCAGCTCCGCATCGATGTTGTAGGCGATTCGCGCGGCGGGGTTGTGGCTGACGTCCAGCAGCGCGCGCACTTCGCGATTGATGGATGCGTCCTGGCTGGCATAATCGACGCCAACCTGAATCAGGCTGAGCAGGGTTCCCAGGATAAAGGCCACCAGCACGGTGAGGCTGGCCTGTTTGAACGACAGGCGATGGGTCAGCGCTATATCCATGGGGGCGGGGATCAGCCTTGGCGAGGTTCTGCCGCCTAGCATAGCCCATCCCGACCGTCTGTCGGGGTTCCTGGGCGCAACCGATGATCGATCCGTGACGTCAGTCCGATCCGAGGAGAACAGAGTGGATTCCCGATTGAGCGATTTTCTTGCCCGCGCCGAAAGCGTGCTCGCGCGCCTGGAGCCGCTGCTGCCGGCCGTACGCGAAGCCGTCGACTGGGAGCGCAGCCTGGCGGCGCGCTGGCACCGCGACGGCCGTAGCGGCTACCTGCAGCCGCTGGAGGTCAGCCTCGACCTGCGCCTGGCCGACCTGCTGGGCGTAGAGCGGCAGCGCGAGCAACTGGAACGCAACACCCGCCAGTTCGTCGCCGGCCAGCCGGCCAACCACGCCTTGCTCTGGGGGGCCCGCGGGACCGGCAAGTCCTCCCTGGTTCGTGCGCTGCTGGCCGAGCTGGCCGGCGCCGGGCTGCGCCTGATCGAGATCGAGCGCGACCACCTGGCCGACCTGCCGCGCGTGGTGGAGCAACTGCAAGGCCTGCCACAGCGCTTCGTGCTGTTCTGCGACGACCTCTCGTTCGATGCCGGGGAAGGCGACTACCGGGTACTCAAGAGCGTGCTCGACGGCTCGCTGGAACAGGCGCCGGAGAATGTGCTGCTCTACGCCACCTCCAACCGCCGGCACCTGGTTTCGGAGAAGCAGAGCGACAACGAGAACTGGAAGATGGTGGACGGCGAGCTGCATCCCAACGAAGCGGTGGAGGACAAGATCGCCTTGTCCGACCGTTTCGGCCTGTGGCTGTCGTTCTATCCCTTCACCCAGGAGCATTTCCTCAGCGTGGTTCGCCACTGGGTGGACGTGCTCGCGGAGAAGGCCGGGCTGGCCTGGAGCTGGAGCGAGGAACTGGAGAAGGAAGCGATCCGCTGGGCGCTTGGCCGCGGCAACCGCAACGGCCGTTGCGCCTATCAGTTCTCCCGCTACTGGGTGGGCAAGCAACTGCTGGAGCGCCAGGCATGATCGATCTGCAGCAATCTGGCGCCGGGCTGGCCGGCTACGCCCTGCTGGCGGCGCAGGCCGAGGCGCTGTTCGCCGACGAGCGCGATTTCATTGCCAACGCCGCGCAGTTCTCCGCCTTTCTCTTCCATGAGCTGGGCGACCTGAACTGGGCCGGCTTCTATCTGAACCGCAACGAGGAGCTGGTCCTGGGACCGTTCCAGGGCAAGGTCGCCTGCGTCCGCATCCCCTTCTCCAAGGGCGTCTGCGGCGCCGCGGCGCGTACCCGGCTGACCCAGCGGGTCGACGACGTCCACGCGTTTCCCGGCCACATCGCCTGCGACAGCGCTTCCAGCAGCGAACTGGTGGTGCCCCTGCTCAAGGACGGCCGCCTGGTCGCTGTGCTCGATCTGGACAGCCCGAGCGTGGGACGCTTCAGCGCCGAGGACCAGGCCGGGATCGAAGGCCTGGTGGAGATATTCCTGCGCCTGACGGACTGCTGAGCGACGCGTTCAGGCTTTCGCTGCGAGCTTGTCGAGGGTCCGTCGTTCCCCCGGCAGCAGCGCTTGCATCGCCGGGCGTTCGAGCATCCGCGCGAAATGCGCGGCGAGGGCCGGCCAGCGTTGCTCGTCCAGGTTTTCGCCGGCGTGACGCAGGTTGACCAACTGGCTGGCGATCGCCAGGTCGGCGAGGGTCAGTCGCTCGCCGACGAAGAAGGCCCGGCCGTCGAGATGGTTTTCCAGGTAATCGAAGTGCGCTGGCAGCTTTTCCTCCAGCGCGCGACGCACGTCGTTCTCCTCGCAGGCCTGGCCCATCGCCGGCTTGAGTATCCGGTTGCGGAAGATCGTCAGCGTGGCCAGGGGAGCGATCTCGTAGTCGGCGTATTTTTCCAGCCAGCGCACCGCTGCGCGGCTGGCGGGGGCGTCGCCCTGGAGATTCGGCGGTTCGGGATAGCGTTCTTCCAGGTACTGGCAGATCACGCTGGAGTCGGCGAGGGCCAGGTCGCCGTCGCGCAACGCCGGGATGCGGCCCAGCGGACTGATCTCGCGATACCAGGCCGGCTGGCCGAACGGGGCGATCGCTTCCAACTGGTAGTCGAGGCCCTTTTCGGCCAGGAGCAGGCGGACCTTGCGGACGAACGGAGACAGCGGGGCTCCGTAGAGTGTCAGGCTCATAACGATTTCCTCGGTCGATATGAGCCTGGGTTATAGCACGGCTGCCGTAGGCAGGCCGGAATCAGTCGTAGACGTTCTTCTTCTTCCACAGGTCGTCTGCATCGAGGGCCTTCAATCCCTCGTTGAGTTCGCTGGGCTCCTCGCTCGCCGGCTGGCTGTTGTTCAGCACCATCGCGTTGGCGCGGGCCAGCTGCGCTTCCATCTGCTGCAGCTCCGCCTGGTAGCGCGCCAGCTCGGGCTGCTTGCGCAGGTACTGGGCGCCGCGTTCGAAGGCCAGGCGCGCCTGGCGCGGTTCGTTCTGCTGCAGGGCCTGCTGGCCGAGATTGCCGAAGAACTCGATATGCAGGCGCACCAGGAGGTGGCGAATCTCCTTGACCCAGATCTGCGCCTCGCTGCGCGGCAGGTGGCCGTCCTGGGTGAAACGGGTGAGCTGGGCATGCAGGGCTTCGAAGAGGAAGCGGACTTCCTTGGCCTTGTCCTCGGTCAGGATCGCCTGGGGCGGATTGCGCACCGGGATCGACTCGCCCTTGGCGACCAGCGCGCGCAACTCTTCTATACGAGCCTTGAGCCCGGCATCGGCTTTCTTCTCCAGCGCCAGTTGCTGCTCGCTGAGGCTGAGCTCGATCTGGCTCATCAACAGCTTCAGCGACGGGCTGACGAACTGGCCGGGAAGGCTCTCGGAAATCTGCGCGCAGCGCCGGACCCGGTCGTTGAGTTCGGCCTTCAGGCGCGCTTTCTCCAGCTTGCTGTTTTCCACCACGTGGTTGATATAGCCAATGGCGATGAGGAGGGCGATCCCGCCGATGATGAGGGCGGTAATGAGGAGTGGCGACACCTTGGGACTCCGCTGTAAGAATTTTCTCAGTCTAATGTCTTGGTGCTACCACTGATAGCAGCAGCTCATTATTTGCACAGAAGTCTTTGATTTAAAAAAATTTTCTCAGAAGGGTTGACGCCTCCCCGGACGCTCCATAAAATGCGCGCCACTTCCAGCGTGAAGCCAAACGCGAAACACTGGAAGCCGGAAAGATCTGTTGTAAGTTCCGGGCCGCGTCCCCTTCGTCTAGTGGCCTAGGACACCGCCCTTTCACGGCGGTAACAGGGGTTCGAGTCCCCTAGGGGACGCCATTGCGGGAATAGCTCAGTTGGTAGAGCACGACCTTGCCAAGGTCGGGGTCGCGAGTTCGAGTCTCGTTTCCCGCTCCAAATTCTACAACCTGGCTTCGGCGGGGTTGGTGAAAGTTAGGCGTCAAAGGTTCGGTTTCGGCCGAACGGGCAACAAGTTGTAACGCGGGAATAGCTCAGTTGGTAGAGCACGACCTTGCCAAGGTCGGGGTCGCGAGTTCGAGTCTCGTTTCCCGCTCCAAACATGATCCAGGTTTCGGCCTGGGTCGAAGAGAAAAGGGCCTTCGGGCCCTTTTTTCGTTTCTGCGATCCGCACCGCCCTGGTGCTTTTCCCGATTCCCCCCATGTTCCCCTCGGCAGGCCGCTGTCCCGCCGCATCTGCTCGCTCGATCGTCGAGACGAAAAAGGCCACTCGTGGAGTGGCCTTCTCTGGTGGAGCGACGGCGGCGATCAGGGCAGCGCTTTGAGCACCGTCAGCAGGCTGGTGAGGTTGTCGGCCACGCCCAGCTGGCCGATCTTCTCGGTGGCGCCGCCGGCGGCGCTGGTATCCAGACTGTAGATCTGCATCACGCCCATGTTGGAAGCGGCCAGGGCCAGGGCGTTCTGCTGTTGCTGGGCAGCTACCGAATTCTCGAACAGGATGCCGGTGGAGTGGGCCATGGTCTGGAAGATCGAGCCCAGCGCCATGGCCGGGGCTTCACCGATCACCTTGACGTTGGACTGGGTGACGGCATCGGTGATCTGGTTGTTTACTGCGGTTGGGAAGCTCATGGTGATTCTCCTGAATCATTGCGAAGGATGTACGGCGATTGCTTGGACCCGGCGGGTCAGGCTCAGGTGAAGGATTTCAGTACGGTCAGCAGGCTGGTGAGGTTGTCGGCCACGCCCAACTGGCCGACTTTCTCGGTGGCTCCGGCATCGGCGGCGGTGTCGAGGCTGTAGATCTGCATCACGCCCATGTTGGAGGCGGCCAGGGCCAGGGCGTTCTGCTGTTGCTGGGCGCTCACCGCGTTCTCGAAGAGAATCCCGGTGGAGTGGGCCATGGTCTGGTAGATGGTGCCCAGCGCCATGGCTGGCGCCTCACCGACGACCTTGACGTTGGACTGGGTGACGGCATCGGTGATCTGGTCGTTGACTGCGGTCGGAAAACTCATGATGTGACTCCCTGTGAGTGAACGGCACGGCTCATGTCGTGCTGTCTTGATGAACGCTCCAGCCAGGGAGTTGTGAATCCGTCGGCGCCAGGCCTGGCGGGCGGCGAAAATGCAAGCGCCCCGCGAGGCGGGGCGCTTGTCGGTGCGGTCTCATGCGGCGGGCGGGTCGGGCTTGTCCGGCGGCGGTGCGGACGTGTTGTGGTTGCTCTGGTTGAAGATGGCGATAGCGTTCTCCAGTTGCTGCTTGAGCGAGCCGAAGTTCTGCTCGAAGCACAGGCGTACCTCGCTCTTCACTAGGTTGGCCAGGCGGTCGGCAATCTGCGACATCACCAACTGGTTGGCGCTTGCCTGGCCGCTCTGCAGGTGGCCGGGACGCAGTTCGGCCAGGCTGCCGGCGGCATTGACCGCCTCAAGAATCGCCTGCTCGCCGCTGTCCTGGGCGCGGAGGGCCTGGGTCGAGGCCTGCTGGACGTTCTGCAGGATCTGGCGGATGGAGCCTTCGGAACGCTGCCGGCCGTTCTCGATCACCTGTTCGGCCTGCTGTCGCGCGTGCACGGCCGGATCGCTGCTGGCGTCGTTGCCGAGGCCGAGCTGGAACTGTCTCAACTGCTCGTGTTCTTCGCTGGTGAGGGGGCGTTTCAGCCAGAGTTGCGCCAGCTGGACCAGATTCCTCCCCAATTCTTCCGAGATCGACATGCGCGGACTCCTCTGCGATAGACGCGCGGTGCGCGGGGTGTCGTGGCGAGGCTTCAGTACTGCTGCGTGCCGTCCGCCGAGGGGGCCTGCGCGCTGCCGCCGGTATCGCCGGGGTAGGCGGCGGCAGCGGCCTGCAGGGTGCTGTAGGCGGTGCTCAACTGCACCGCCAACTGTCCAAGGCTGGCCGGGTCGTCCACGCTGTCTCCCTGGGACAGGGCCTGGAGCCAGCCTTGCAGGCATTCGGTGAGGAGTGCCTTGACCTGGGTGACGAGGGTTTCGAGTTCTTCTTTCATGACGCTTCTCCTGGGGTGGGTGCTCATCCGAGCAGTTTCAGCACGGCCAAGAGCTTGGCCGCATCGCTGTCCGATATTTCCAGCAGGCGCTTTCCGCTCGCCGGCCTGCTGGGGGGCGGTTGGTCCCGTGTCTCCTCGCTGGCGTCCGGCGAACGCTGCGCCGGGCGGTCCGCGGCGGCGAGCGCGCGGCGTCTGATGTAGCGTGCGTAGGCGCTCATCGGTCGCTCCTCAACTGCTGCGGGTGGAGATGCGCACGACCGAGGCGGGGGCGGCGAACCCTTCGAAGCGCTGCAGCTCTCGGTCCCGATGGGGCGCGCCGGCCAGGTCGACGGCGCCGATGGTTTCCTCCCAGTAGGCGCTGCCCAGTTGCACCAGCAGGCGTTGGGCATTCTCCAGCGAAGCGACCGGTACCCGGCCGTGGCGGTCCGCGGCGGCATAGTTGAGCAGGAGCGCCATGCGGATCGCTTCGTCCTGTACGTTGGAGTGCTCGACACCCTGGCCGTCGGCGCCCAGCAGATAGGAGCGCCAGTTGAGGACCTGGGCGAAGAGGCGCCGGTAGGCTTCGAACTGGAAGTAGCGATCCTCCTCGGAGCGGTAGAGCGCGCACTGACTTACGAAGAACTGTTCCAGCGCGGGTTTCGCCCAGCCGGGTGTACCCGGGAGGTGTTCGCCCAGTTCGTCGAAGCCGCTCTGGCTTTCCGCCAGGGCATGGACGTACTGCATCTGTTGTGGGTCCAGGCGCTGTTCGCCCTGGTAGGCGATGGCCAGGCTGAGTTCCTTGAGCTGGTCGGTGCCGACGTATCCGTCGAGATGGCGCAGGCCACGGTTCAGGCGGTATTCCTGCAGCGAGTCGAAGAGGCCGGAGGCGCCGGTAATGAAATTGCTTCCCAGGTTGGTGTCGAAGCACAGCTCGGGGAACTTGCTGGCCAGATAGTTGCGGTAGTAGTAGGCATGGCCGGTGCGCAGGCTGAACAGATCGCTCTCCAGCAGGCGGCGGTAGTAGCTGTTGCCGTCGGCGTCGCGGCTGGCCAGCGCCTGGCAGAGGTTCACGACGTTGGTGCGGGCGTAGTAGGCGACCAGGGCCTGGGTAGTCCCGCTGGTGATGTCGAAGCGGCGTAGCCGCAGGCCGGAGGAGGTCAGGCTGTTGCCGAAAAACAGTTCGTCGAAAAGGCCGGCGAGGGCGCTGGGCGCCTTGTCACGGTCCTGCAGGTTCTCCCGTTCGCGTAGCCGCGCCTTGCCCTGGCGGATGGTGTTGCCATAGCACTTCCAGGCATAGGCGGAGAGCGCTGCGTAGAAATCGTCCAGCGCGTTGGCGTTGCGCAGGAAGTAACCGCACAGCGACCGGTTGTCGTCGGACACCCCGGTCCCCTCTCCACAATGGATGTGCAGGACCACCTTGCGGGTTTCCGGCTTGCCGTCCAGGTAGCGGCGAAACACCGCGGCCTGTTCGAGGAGGAAGTCGAAGAACTGTCGGTACAGGCCGGTAGCGGTCTCCATGCCGAGCAGGTCGATGCCGACCAGCCGGGCCTGCGGTGGCTGCCCCTGCTGTATTTCGAAATGACGGAGGATCCTGTGCAGCTCGGCATCGAAGGCGGCTTCGCTGGCATAGCCATGCGCGGTGTGGGCGAGCAGGCGGTAGGCGGTCTTCTCGGAGGCGTTGAATTGTTCGAACAGGGAATCGAGGACGGCCACCTCGTCTTCCCCCGTCGCCGTCTGGGTATGGCTGATTCCTTCGTGGAGGAGGAACCCCAGCGTCAGGCAGGCGAATTCGCCCGGATGGCGATCGCGGATGGCGCCGCGGGCCCAGTAGGCGTCGTCGAACGGCGTGTACTTGTTGCCGCTCCAGATCTTGCGGTTGAAGTAGCGGACGAACTGGTCCGTCTCGCTGTCGCGAACCGCGCTCGCACCGAGCAGTTCCAGGGTGCCGAGGTAGATCGCCGGCTGGTCGATGGTCGCTGGCGGCGAGGTCCGGCCAAAACGTTGTGCCAGGATGAGGCAGGCGAGATAGATGTTCTCCGCCGCGCATTCGCCGCGCAGGTAGCCCTGACGGTCGGTCGCGGCGAACGGATTGCGCCTGACCATCCGCTGCAGAGCCAGTTCGAACAGCTCATAGTGCGCGGCCTGGCGAGCCTCCTCCAGCGCCTTGCCGTCGACGTCCGGGGCGACGCCGCGGGCACTCATCAGCAGCCCGATCAGGGAAAGCTCCTGGCCTTTCTCCAGGCTCACCTGCCGCTCGCCGACGCGGAAGACCCGGCGGTCGCGCGTCCAGCGGCTGTTGCTTTCCACCGGCAGGATGCCGGCGAAGTGACTATGGAAGTCGAAGGGATAGCGATGGAACCTGACCGGTTCTTCCAGCTTGAAATAGGCCATGACGGCTCTCCTGTGCCAGGGCCGGGCGCCGCCGGCCCCGTCGGTGGTGGCTACGATTGGGTGTCCTTGCCGCCGCGACTGGCGAGGGTCTCGCTGTACTTGGCGATGCTCTGGTCGATCTTGTCGATGGCGAAGCTGGCCGATTCCGCCTCGATCGCCCCGGCCGCCGCGGCTACCGCGGCGGCAGCGCCCATCAGCAGGTCGGTGGCAAGGGCGCCGAGCGCGTCCTCGGCAGCCTGGGCCAGCTTGTTTTCGGCGATGTTCTGGGTCATCTGCCGGAGCAGGATCGCCTGGCTGGCCAGGGCGATCTTGCTGACTCCGTCGAAGTAGCTGGCGGCGGATTGCGCCACCAGCCCGGAGGCCTGGCTGATCATCATGTTCGGCGCGATGGCGATCTGCGACGGCGCATAGCCGGCGGTTTCGCTGTTGCTCATCTGCACCGCCTGCACGACTTGACTGTTCAGGGCGCTGGTGTCCGGTGGCGGCGCCTCGGTCTGCTTGAGCAGGCGCTCGCTCATGCCGGCCAGCGGCGAAGGGCGCGACGGCAGCTTCACGTCGCCGTTGGCGGACGCCCTGCCGCCGCTGGCTGGCGTCTGCCGGCCGGCCTCGCCAGGGGCGGCGGCTTGCTCGCTGTCGCCGGATGGCGCGGGCGCGGGCGCGGATTTCTTGCCGAAGCCGAACATGTCTGGGCACTCCTGGGATCAAGGGGCGGGTCAGATACCTTTCTTGTCTTCTATCGCCATGATCATCGACACCGCCTTGGAAACCACCGCGGTGGAGATCTGGTTCAGGGCCTGCTGGCTGTAGACTGCGTTCTGCAGGGACAGGCCGGCGGAATGGCTGGCGATCTGGTAGAGCGCGGCGATGGCCTGGGCCGGGGCTTCGGCGACCACCTTGACGTTGGTCTGGGTGACGGCATCGGTGATCTGGGCATTCACAGCCGTGGGGTCAGCCATGGGACTCTCCTTGAATGGGCAGGTGCTCGTCGGGCAGGGGGGCCGGTCGCACGGGCCTCGACTCGCTTGTCAGGAATGAACGCGGCTGCGTCTGTCTTGTGAAACGTCGCCGGCGAAAAAGTCGGCGCTCAGCCGCGAGCGCAGCAACTGCACGCGCTTGCGCACCAGCGGCGGGGCGATGCCGAGTTGGCTGGCGATGTCGGCATAGGGCAGTTCTTCGATGAAGCGCAGCTCGAAGAGCTGCTGCTGTTGGCGCGACAGCGAGGCCAGGGCCTTGTCCACCTGGTCGAGACGTTCCAGCTGCTCCAGGCGTTCCAGCGGCGAGCCGACGGCGGCGAAGCGCTCCAACTGGCCATCGTGCAGGTCGATGCCGCGGTCGATGAGGCGGTCCTCGCGGATCTGGTGGCGCGCGCTGTCCAGGTAGACGTGTTCCAGGACCAGGAACAGGAAGCCCTGGGGGTCGCGTACCCGCTCCGGTGACTGGCGCAGGAACAGCATCGCCTTGACCGCGGTGCTCGACAGCCATTCTTCGGCCCGATGGCTGTTGCCGCGCGCAAGGCGTTGCGCGCGTTTGCGCAGGCCAGCCTGCGCGGCACGCCAGCTTTCCTCGAACAGGCGATCGGAACCGGTTTCGTTGCCGCCTGGCTGATTCGGACGATCCATAACCGCTACCTCCCTGGTTGCTCGTGTCGGCGAGCAGTCTGTGAGGCGGGCGGTGGGCGAGGCTGTTACCTGGGTGACAGGGGCGCGGCCGGCAGTTCGGCCTTGCGTCGTAGGCGACCGAGGTCGTTGATCAGGATCCGGTCGTTGTGGCAGCTGATCAGCCCTTCGCGTTTCCATATTTGCAGTTGCGCGTTGAGCTTCGGGCGGCTGGCGTTGAGCATCGCTGCTAGGATGCTCTGGTTGGTCGGTAGCGTCGCGCAGGCTCCCTCGGGCTGTTCGCTCGCCAGGCTGGCCAGGAGATGGCGCGCCAGGCGCGACTCCAGGCGATGCAGGCAGACCCTCTCGACGAAACCGGAGGCTTCGCGCAGGCGCGAACAGAGGAGGGCCAGCGCGCGGTTGAGGAATTCCGTGTCGGCGATCAACGGGGCGAAGTGACGTCGGTGGAGGATCAGCACCGACGCCGCGCCGGAGGCGTAGGCGGAGGTCTCGCGGCGGTTCGGCTGGATCAGCGCGGTTTCCCCGATCACTTCGCCAGGACGGATGTCATTGACGATCAGTTCCCGCCCGTCCGGCCCGTAGAGCACGGTATAGAGGTGTCCGCCGAGGACCAGGCCGATGAAGTCTTCAGGGTCGTGCTTGAGGAACAGGACGTCCTTGTCGCGCAACCGGCGCTCCGACGCATGGGTCGCCACGTGCCGCAGCAGATCGGGCAGCCCGTGCAGCAGCGGGCACCGTTGCAGCAGGGTGTAGTGGCGTGAACAGCGGTCTTCCGTTGACTCGTTCGAGTGCATGCCTGCGCCTTCGCCAGATTGATCGGCAGCTCCGGCGAGGTACGACATGCTCGCTGCAGAGCAATCAGTGGGGACGTGTGCGGCGAAGGGGTGTGAAGCTCCGGCTACCCGGCAGAACTGCTAGGTACGGACTCGGCGCGCTCCGGCAATCGGGCGGGCGGTCCGTTTTTTATTCGGAAAGGGTAGCGAGGTTTGGGCTGGCGGGAGGCGGCCCCGAGCGCACGGATGGCGGTCGGGGCGGGACGGCCGGTGGCCGTGGCGGGCTCAGTGCCGCGGGCTGTCCTCGGGCAGCGCGAGCAACTGCTTTTCGCGGTTCCAGTCGAACGTTTCGCCGCGCTCTTCGGCTTCGTAGCGGCGCTCGTCGAGGCGCTGGAACAGGTCGATCTCTTCGTCCGGCATGAAGTGCAGGCAATCGCCGCCGAAGAACCACAGCAGGTCGCGAGGTACCAGGTGGGCGATCTGCGGATAGCGGTGGAAGACCTGGGAAATCAGGTCCTGGCCGAGGTATTGGGCGCCTTCCGGGTCGCGCGGCAGTTCGTCCATCAGTTCGTCGAAACGCTCGAGGAACAGCCCGTGGTTTTCTTCCGGCACCTGCTCGGCCTCGCCCAGGGCGCCGAGGATGTTGCGCAGGTGCTGGAGCAGGGCGAGGTGGTGCTCGAGGTAGGAGTTGGCCATGACGGGTCCTCTGGAAAAAAGCTGGGCAGTATAAAGGGTTTCGCGGCGCCGGCCAGTTTCAGCGGATCGCTGGGGACTGGCTCTGGCGCCGGCGGTTTTCCAGTTGCCGGCGTTCGCTGTCGAGGCGCCGCTGGTCCTGCTCCAGGCGCCAGCGCTGCTGGTCCAGTTGCTGCTGGCGGATCAGGTTGTCCTGCATCTGTCGCTGCTGCCGTTGCCGCTGCAGGTTCTGCTGCTGGCGTTGCAGTTGATCCTGCTGCAATTGCAGGCGTTGTTCGTCGAAGCGCTGGCGCTGTTCCTGGAGCTGGCGTTGGCGCTGTTCGCCGGCGCGCTGCACCGCCTGCTGGTGCGGTTGCACGCCATAGGGCGCAGGCGGTGCGGCCTGCGCCGGGGGCAGGAGGAGAAACGAGGCTGCCAGGCCGGTGGCAAGTAGCTTGAGCATGATGGCCTCCCGTACGTCAGGGATGTGCCCGTCGATTCTAGCCAATCGCCCGGGTTTGGGTGGGTGAAGACGACAAAGGCGCCGGAAGGCGCCTTTGTCGGTTGCGACTGTCGCTTTGCCGCGGAGTGTCAGCGGATCCTGCCGTCGGCCAGTTGCAGTTCCTCCTTGGCGAAGTCGTCGACGTCGATCACCTTGCGCCGTGCCGCTTCGGCCTGGTGCAGGGCCTGCGCCTGCTCGGCGCTCAGCACGCCGGCGGCGGCGCCGGCATCGATCGGGTTCTGCCCCGCTTGCGGCTGGACCCTGCCTTCCTTGATCGCCTTGTGCAGGGTTTTCTCCAGCGCGGCGCTTTCGCGTACCGCGTCGAAGGCGTGGGCGAGGGCACCGACCGGGTCCTGCGGGTCTTTCGGCAGGAACGCGCCGGCGAGGATCGCCTGCAACGCCGGGTCGTCGTCCGGACGGCCGAGGATTTCCGCGATCTCGGCGTCCAGTTCGTCGCCCGGCCCTTTGTGCCGGCGGCCGAACGGCAGTACCAGGACCTTCAGCGCGCAGCCGAAGAAGCGGCTGGGGAAGTTGTTCAGCAGGTCCTCCAGCGCCGCCTCGGCCTTGCCGAGGTTTTCCTCCATGGCCCAGCGCAGCAGCGGATGCAGGTAGTCCGGGTTGCCCAGGTCGTGGTAGCGCTTGAGCGCCGCCGAGCCCAGGTAGAGATAGCTAAGGACATCGCCGAGACGCGCGGAGAGGCGTTCCTTGCGCTTCAGTTCGCCGCCCAGCAGCATCATGCTGAAGTCGGCGAGCAGGGCGAAGGACGCCGCCAGGCGGTTCAGCGCGCGGAAGTAGGGACGGCTGATGCGGTCGCCGGGCGCGTTGCCGAGGTGGCCGCAGCTGAGACTGAGGAGGAAGCTGCTGGCGGCGTTGCCGACGGCGAAGCCGATGTGCTTCACCAGCAGCGCGTCGAACTCGCGGGCGGCCTGGTCCTTGTCCTCGCGCTGGGCCAGTTCCATTTCCTTGAGCACGTACGGATGGCAACGGATCGCGCCCTGGCCGAAGATCATCAGGTTGCGCGAGAGGATGTTCGCGCCTTCCACCGTGATGAAAATCGGCGCGCCCTGCCAGGAACGACCCAGGTAGTTGTTCGGGCCCATGATGATGCCCTTGCCGCCATGGATGTCCATGGCATGGGCGATGCACTCGCGGCCGCGCTCGGTGAGGTGGTACTTGAGGATCGCCGAAAGCACCGAGGGCTTCTCGCCGAGGTCCACCGCGTTGGCGGTGAGGATTCGCGCGCTGTCCATCAGCCAGGCGTTGCCGCCGATGCGGGCGAGCGCCTCCTGGATGCCTTCGAAGGCGGCGATCGGCACGTTGAACTGCTCGCGGACCTGGGCGTAGCGACCGCTGACGTAGCTGCTGGCCTTGCCGGCGCTGGTGCCCACCGCCGGCAGCGAGATGGAGCGTCCGACCGACAGGCAGTTCATCAGCATCATCCAGCCTTTGCCGATCATTTCCTGCCCGCCGATGATGTACTCCAGCGGCACGAACACGTCCTTGCCGGAGTTCGGACCGTTCATGAAGGCGGCGCCCAGCGGCACGTGGCGGCGGCCGATCTCGACCCCGGGGGTGTCGGTGGGGATCAGCGCCAGGGTGATGCCCAGGTCCTCCTCGTCGCCCAGCAGATGGTCCGGGTCGTGGCACTTGAAGGCCAGGCCGAGGAGGGTGGCCACCGGGCCGAGGGTGATGTAGCGCTTTTCCCAGGTCAGGCGCAGGCCGAGCACCTCGCGACCTTCCCATTCGCCCTTGCAGACGATGCCGACGTCGGTCATGCCGCCGGCATCGGAGCCCGCGTAGGGGCCGGTGAGGGCGAAGCAGGGGATGTCGTCGCCCTTGGCCAGGCTCGGCAGGTAGCGCTGGCGCTGCTCGTCGGTGCCGTAGTGGAGCAGCAGCTCGGCCGGGCCGAGGGAGTTCGGCACCATCACCGTCGAGGCCAGGTCGCCGCTACGGGTGGCGAGCTTCATCACTACCTGCGAGTGGGCGAAGGCGGAGAAGCCCTTGCCGCCGTACTCCTTGGGAATGATCAGGCCGAAGAAGCCGTGCTGCTTGATGAAGGCCCAGGCTTCTTCCGGCAGGTCCATGCGCTGGCCGATGTCCCAGTCGCTGACCATGGCGCAGAGTTCTTCGGTCGGGCCGTCGACGAAGGCCTGCTCTTCTTCGGTGAGTTGCGCCTTGGGGTAGTCGAGCAGTTTCTGCCAGTCCGGGCGGCCGCTGAACAATTCGCCATCCCACCACACGGTGCCCGCCTCGATGGCCTCGCGCTCGGTGTCGGACATCGGCGGCAGGACTTTCTGGAACCAGGCGAACAGCGGACCGCTGAGCACGCGCCGGCGCAGGTCAGGCAGGGCGAGGGGAAGCGCCACCGCCAGCCAGAGCAGCCAGAAGACCAGCAGCAGCCAGCCGGGCGCGTGGCTGAACACGCCCATCAGGATCAGGTAGGCGGCGCTGATGCCGAGCGCGGGAGCGGGTGGGGTACGCCGATGGGCGAGGTAAGCGACACCGAGTACCAGTACGACTAACCAGAGCAACAACATGCGGAATCCTCCATGAAGACGCCAGGCGGCGTCTCGAGCTTAGCCCGTTTGCCGCCGTTTGGCGGCAGGGCCGGTCAGCTTGGCCGGTTTGTCACGTTATAGGCGAAAACTTCCCGTTTAGACTGGGACAAATTGCCCGCCGGGAGCCCGCCATGCAGTCCTACCTACAATCCGGCCGCTTCGTGGATAGTGACCACCCGGTGGTGGTGGAGTTCGCGGAAAAATCCCGGGGGAATTCGGCGAAACCGCGTGACCAGGCGGTCGCGCTGTACTACGCGGTACGCGACGGGGTGCGCTACAACCCCTACGTGTTCAGCCGCGATCCGCAGACCCTGAAGGCCAGCCACGCGCTGCAGCAGGGCGAGTCCTATTGCGTGCCCAAGGCCATCCTGCTCGCCGCCTGCGCTCGGCATTGCCGGATTCCGGCGCGGATCGGCCTGGCCGACGTCCGCAACCACCTGGCCACGCCGCGCCTGCTGGAGGCGCTGCGCAGCGAGGTGTTCGCCATGCACGGCTATACCGAACTGTACCTCGAGGGCCGCTGGGTGAAGGCCACCCCGGCGTTCAACCGTGCCTTGTGCCGCGCCTTCGACGTCGCTCCGCTGGAGTTCGACGGCGTCGCCGACAGCGTCTTCCATCCATTCAACCGCCAGGGCGAGCGCTACATGGAGTACCTGGCCGATCACGGCCAGTTCGCCGACCTGCCGGAGGAACTGTTCTTCTCCCACTTGCAGCAGCACTATCCGCACCTGTTCTCCGGCCGCCCGCTGGCCCTGGACGGCGATTTCCAGGCCGAGGCCGGGCAAGATGAAGGGCGTCGATAGTCACCATCAGCCGGCGCGTCTTCCTTCTTCGGTCCATCCTCGGTAGGGTGCGGCATGTCGTCCGGGCGCTCCGGCGACCCATCCGCCGCATCAACCGAAGAGGGAACGCAGAGTATGTTGACCATCTGGGGCCGGAAGAACTCGAGCAATGTGCGCAAGGCGTTGTGGTGCGCCGAGGAGGCTGGCCTGGAGTACCGGACGGTGGATGCCGGCGGGGCGTTCGGCCTGGTGGATGAGCCGGCGTTCCGCGCGATGAACCCGAACGGTCGGGTGCCGGTGATCGAGGACGACGGCTTCGTCCTCTGGGAGTCCAACGCCATCGTCCGCTACCTGGCCGCCCGCTATGCGCCGGGCGACCTCTATCCGCAGGACCCGGTGCGCCGCGCCGACGCCGACAAGTGGATGGACTGGACCACCTCGACTCTCGCCGGGCCGTTCCGCGACCTGTTCTGGGGAACGCTGCGTACGCCGCCGGAGCAACGCGACGAGGCCCTGATCGCAAAGGCGTTGCAGACCTGCGGCGAGTTGCTGCGGGTGCCGGACCAGACCCTGGCCGGCCAACCCTGGCTGTCCGGCGAACGCTTCGGCATGGGTGACATTCCCCTGGGCTGTTTCATCTACGCCTGGTTCGAGATGCCCATCGAGCGCCCGCCGCTGCCCCACCTCGAGGCCTGGTACCTGCGCTTGCGCGAGCGCCCGGCGTTCCGCACCGCGGTAATGACCGAACTGACCTGAGCCGGCTACTGTTGCATTTTGTTACCCGTAGCCTTATCTAGCTCTTCCTCTTCACCTTCCGACACGGGAAGCCTAATGAGTTCCGCCCTGTCCATCCGTCAATTGACGAAAACCTACGGCAACGGTTTCCAGGCCCTCAAGGGCATCGACCTGGACGTCGCCGAAGGTGATTTCTTCGCCTTGCTCGGCCCCAACGGCGCGGGCAAGTCCACCACCATCGGGATTCTCTCGACCCTGGTGAACAAGACCAGCGGTTCGGTCTCGGTGTTCGGCCACGACCTCGACAAGGACCCGGCCGGCCTCAAGCGTTGCCTTGGCGTGGTGCCGCAGGAGTTCAACTTCAACCAGTTCGAGAAGGTCTTCGACATCGTCGTGACCCAGGCCGGCTACTACGGCATCCCGGCGAAGATCGCCAAGGAGCGCGCCGAGCGCTACCTGACCCAACTGGGCCTGTGGGACAAGCGCAACGAAGCCTCGCGGATGCTCTCCGGCGGCATGAAGCGGCGCCTGATGATCGCCCGCGCACTGGTCCACCAGCCGCGCCTGCTGATCCTCGACGAGCCCACCGCCGGGGTCGACATCGAGCTGCGTCGTTCGATGTGGAGCTTCCTCACCGAACTCAACCAGGAAGGCATCAGCATCATCCTCACCACCCACTACCTGGAAGAGGCGGAGCAGCTCTGCCGCAACATCGCCATCATCGACCACGGCGAGATCGTGCAGAACACCAGCATGCGTGACCTGCTGATGACCCTGCATTCGGAAACCTTCCTGCTCGACCTGAAGAACGTCCAGGCCCTGCCGCCGACTCTCGACGGCTACCCGACGCGGCTGGTGGACGATCACACCCTCGAAGTGCAGGTGGAGAAAAGCCAGGGCATCAACGATCTGTTCGCCCAGTTGGGCGCACAAGGCATCGAGGTACTGAGCCTGCGCAACAAGACCAATCGCCTGGAGGAGCTGTTCGTGTCGCTGGTGGAGAAGAACCTGACGAGGATCGCCCGATGAGCAGCGAGCTGAGCGCCAACCTGGTCGCCCTGAACACTATCGTCTACCGCGAGGTGCGCCGCTTCACCCGGATCTGGCCGCAGACCCTGCTGCCGCCGGCGATCACCATGGTCCTGTACTTCGTGATCTTCGGCAATTTGATCGGCCGGCAGATCGGCGACATGGGCGGCTTCACCTACATGGAATACATCGTGCCCGGCCTGATCATGATGTCGGTGATCACCAACGCCTACGGCAACGTGGTGTCGAGCTTCTTCGGCAGCAAGTTCCAGCGCTCGGTGGAGGAGCTGCTGGTGTCGCCGGTATCGCCGCACACCATCCTCCTCGGCTACACCATCGGCGGCGTACTGCGCGGCCTGGCGGTGGGGGTGATCGTGACCATGCTGTCGCTGTTCTTCACCAAGCTGCAGGTGCACCACCTGGGCATCACGGTGCTGGTGGTGGTGCTTACCGCGACCATTTTCTCCCTGGGCGGTTTCATCAACGCGGTGTTCGCGCGCAACTTCGACGACATCTCGATCATCCCGACCTTCGTGCTGACGCCGCTGACCTACCTGGGCGGGGTGTTCTACTCGATCAACCTGCTGCCGCCGTTCTGGCAGACAGTGTCGCTGGCCAACCCGATCCTGCACATGGTCAACGCCTTCCGCTACGGCATCCTCGGCGTCTCCGACATTCGCATCGGCGTGGCCATCGGCTTCATGCTGCTGGCCACCGCGGTGCTCTATCTCGGCTGCGTAAGGCTGCTGGTGAGCGGGCGCGGCATGCGCCAATGAAGCGCTCGAAGGCATGAAACAGAAGCCCCCGTCATGGGGGCTTCGCGTTTCATCGGCGCGGGCGAGCGAAATCGATGACGAAACGGGTCCAGCCGTCGGCAGACTCGCAGCGGATCTCGCCGCCGTGGGCCTGGACGATGGAGCGGCAGATCGCCAGGCCGAGCCCGGCGTGTTCACCCTGGCCTTCGCGGCGCGCCGGATCGGCACGATAGAACCGGTCGAACAGGCGCGGCAAGCGCTCGGGAGGAATCGCCGGACCCTGGTTCTCCACGCTCAGGCGTCGGTCGCCGAGACGGATACGTATCTCGCCGCCATCGGCGGTGAAGCGCAGGGCGTTGTCCAGCAGGTTGGCCAGCACCCGCCGCAGCATGCCGCGGTCGCCGGGCAGGCTCAGGCTGCCTTCGCGCAGCAGGCGGATGTCGCGGTCTTCCGCCAGCGGCTGGTAGAACTCCAGCAGCGAGTCGACTTCCGCGCCCAGGTCCAGGGCCTGGCGGCTGGGCGCCAGCAGGCCGTGGTCGGCCTTGGCCAGCAACAGCATGTCGTTGACCATCGCGGTGAGCCGTTCCAGCTCCTCGAGGTTGCCGTGCAGGGCCTCGCGATAATCCTCCAGCGAGCGTGGGCGGGACAATACCACCTGGGTCTGGGTCAGCAGACTGGTGAGCGGGGTGCGCAACTCGTGGGCGATGTCGGCGGAGAACGCCGAGAGGCGCTGGAAGGCTTCTTCCAGGCGCGCCAGCATGGCGTTCAGCTCGCCGGCCAGTCCGCGCAGCTCCTCTGGCATCCGGCTGGCGTCGAGGCGGGTGGTGAGGGAGTTGGCGGAAACCCGCGCGGCGACTTCGCGCATCCGTCGCAGCGGCGCCAGGCTGGCGCCGGTGGCCCAGGCGCCGAGCAGCGCCGTGGCCAGCGCCGACAGGCTCATGGTCAGCCAGATCAACTGGCGCATGCGTTGCAGGAAGTGCTGGTGATGACTGATGTCGAGGATCACTGTGAGTCGCGGCGAAGCGTCGTTGCCGGGCTCCAGCGGGGCGCCGAGTTCGCGGTTGGCGGGCAGGCCGGGATGCGCAGGCTGCGGCAGGCGCTCGAACCAGAGGTTGCCATCCGGGCCGTTCAGGCGCAGGCCAAGGTCGGGATGGCGTGCCAGTTCGCGCAGCAGTTCCGCTTCGCGGCGGCGCATCTGTTGTTCCGAGCCGAGGCCGCGCAGCTCATCGCGAAACACCGCGAGCTTGGCGGACATCGCCATATGGTCGAGCTCGACGAAATGCTCGTCGATGGCCCTGCTGAAGATCAATCCGGCGATCAGCGAGACCGCCGCCGTGCAGGCGGCGAACAGCAGGCTCAGGCGGACGCCGAGGGACATCCGCGAGCCGAACCCGGCGCTCATTCGTCGCGCTCTTCGAGAACGTAGCCCATGCCGCGCACGGTATGGATCAGGCGCTGCGGGTAGTCGTCGTCGACCTTGGCGCGCAGGCGGCGGATGGCCACCTCGATGACGTTGGTATCGCTGTCGAAGTTCATGTCCCAGACCTGCGAGGCGATCAGCGACTTGGGCAGCACCTCGCCGCTGCGCCGCAGCAGCAGTTCGAGCAGGGCGAACTCCTTGGCGGTGAGGTCGATCCGCTTGCCCTGGCGTTGCACCCGGCGGCGCAGCAAATCGAGTTCGAGGTCGGCCAGTTGCAGGGTGGTCTCCTGCAACTGCTGGCTGCCCCGGCGCAGCAGGGTGCGCACCCGGGCGAGCAGTTCGACGAAGGCGAACGGCTTCACCAGGTAATCGTCGGCGCCTTGTTCGAGGCCGCGCACGCGGTCCTCTACGGCATCGCGGGCGGTCAGGAACAGCACCGGTACGGTCATCCCGGCGTCGCGCACGCTGCGCAGGATCTGCCAGCCGTCACGGCCGGGCAGCATGACGTCGAGGATCAGCAGGTCGTAGTCGCCGCCCAGGGCCAGTTGCTCGCCCTCGTTGCCATCGTCGCTCAGGTCGACGGCGAAGCCTGCCTCGGCGAGCCCCTGGCGCAGGTACTGGCCGATGCGCGGTTCGTCTTCGACGATCAGCAGTTTCATGTTCATCCCTCGTTACATTTGCCGGCCATGCCGACCTGTTTCTGACAGCATCGTAATCAGTGGGTAACGGGGGCGACAGTGGCCCCCGCGCAGACTACAGGGGAATTCATTCGAGGAGACTTCCCATGCGTACCTTCACTGCCTCCACCCTCGCTTTCCTGCTGGTCCTCGCCCCGACCGTTCCGGCCATGGCCGACAGCGGCGGCGACATCGTCTTCGAGCGCATGCAGGCCCAGGCCGCCAAGGCTCGTGCCGCGCACCAGGAGAAACTGGCGAAGCAGGCCGAAGCGACGAAGAAGGACAAGGAAAACTGCTGATCGCCAGTTCTTCCATCCCCGGCTCCACACGGGATGACGGAGGGCTCCGATCCCGTCTTCACCCGCCACCGGTTCCCTGGTTTCCGGTCGGCGGGTTTTTTATGCCCGTCGGTGGCGCTGGGCGATCTTAGCCTTCGCGGTCCGCAACGGCGGCAAGCTGACAAAGATGTAATGCTCCCGACAGCCAGCCGGCAGGCGCAGCGACACAGGATAGGCGACATCAACCCGATGGAGATTCCCCGTATGTTTCCGCGCCGCCTGCTTCCCGCTTCCCTGATCGTCCTCGGCGTGCTTTTCGGTGCCAGCGCCCAGGCTTCACCGGCCCACGGCCAGGCCTTCGGCAAGCCGGCCCAGGCCGCGCAGGCCAGCCGCAGCATCGAGGTGGTGCTCGGCGACATGTACTTCAAGCCGCGGGCGATCGAGGTCAAGGCCGGCGAGACGGTCCGCTTCGTGCTGAAGAACGAAGGCAAGCTGTTGCACGAGTTCAACCTGGGAGACGCGGCGATGCATGCCGAGCACCAGAAGGAGATGCTGGAGATGCAGCAGTCCGGGATGCTCACCCCGACCGGCATGGCGTCGATGGACCATAGTCAGATGGGCCACGGCATGGCCGGCATGGACCATGGCCGGATGATGAAGCACGACGACCCCAACAGCGTGCTGGTCGAGCCGGGCAAGAGCGCCGAGCTGACCTGGACCTTCGCCAAAGCCACCCGGCTGGAGTTCGCCTGCAACATCCCCGGCCACTACCAGGCCGGGATGGTCGGTCAACTGACCGTGCAGCCCTGAGCCGGCGGACGGCCGGCGTGAAGATGCCGGCCGATCCGTATACACTTGCCGCCGCCCGCCAGTGCGGCGCGGCGCGCGGGGAAGGGCCCTGCGCGATTCATCCAGCAGGTTTCCCTCATGCAGCATCCCGCCGAACATTCGCCGCTGGGCAAGACCAGCGAATACGTCTCCAGCTACACGCCGTCGCTGCTGTTTCCCATTTCACGCACGGCGAAATGGGCCGAGCTTGGCCTGAGCGCCGAGACCCTGCCTTATCGCGGCGTGGATATCTGGAACTGCTACGAGCTGTCCTGGCTGACCCCGGCCGGCAAGCCGGTGGTGGCGATCGGCGAGTTCTCGATCCCGGCGGACTCGCCGAACATCATCGAGTCGAAGTCGTTCAAGCTTTACCTCAATTCCCTCAACCAGTCCGCCTTCGATAGTCGCGAGGCGCTTCGCGCGGTATTGCAGAAAGACCTCTCGGCCGCTGCCGGGGCGCCCGTGGGCGTGCGCCTGCGCAGCCTCGACGAGGTTGCCGAGGAGGGCATCGGGCGTCTGCCGGGGCGCTGCATCGACGAGCTGGACATCGCCGTCGACGGCTACGAGCAGCCGCGCCCGGAACTGCTGCGCTGCGACGCCGGGCGGATCGTCGAGGAGCAGCTCTACAGCCACCTGCTCAAGTCCAACTGCCCGGTCACCGGCCAGCCCGACTGGGGCACCCTGGTGGTCGACTACCGGGGCCCGGCGCTGGACCCGGCCAGCCTGCTGGCCTACCTGGTTTCCTTCCGCCAGCACCAGGACTTCCACGAACAGTGCGTCGAACGCATCTTCCTCGACCTGCAGCGCCTGTTGCAGCCGCAGGCGCTCAGCGTCTACGCGCGCTACGTACGCCGTGGCGGCCTGGATATCAATCCCTACCGCAGCCTGGCGGAGGTCGCACCGGACAACCGACGCCTGGTGCGCCAGTAACGCCTCGCAACACGCGGATACGAAAAAGCCCCGGCCATGCCGGGGCTTTTCATTTCGGCAAGTCGTTCAGATACCCATGTTGGCCAGGCTCTGCACGATGGAGCGGAGCGTGCCGGCGAGGGTCGGGTGGCTGACCTCGAAGCGCTCGACGGCGAGGTTGACCCCATCGACCAGGCTGCCTTCGTTGAGGGCGTCCTCGTTGGCCAGTTTCAGTTCGATGTCCCTGATCAGGAGTTCCAGTTCGGCGCGCTGCTCTTCGTTCAGCGGCGGTTGTTGCTCCAGTTGCTCGCGCAGGGCGGATAGTTCGCGCAGCAGACTCTCTTTCGGCATGGTATTTCCCTCGACGTACAAGTCTTCGGTGGACCTCCGGCGGGCGCCGAAAGGTCCGTCCATGCCGAACAGATTAACCTGTCGGGCGCAGATGTGCGCGATCCGGATCAATCCGCAGCAGGCGTTCCAGCAGCGGGAAGAAGTGCGTCAGTTCGGGGGTGCGCATGGCCGGGTCCTTGGCCAGGTCGTCGAGGCGGCGCAGGGTCAGGCCGTCCTGGGCATAGGGCGCCTTGATGTAGGCCGCGGCGGCACGCTCGTCGAACGGCCCGCCTTGCAGCACCAGGCTGTGCCGGGAGGCCGGCGACAGGCTGGCGTGGTAGCTCGGGTCCACCGCGCAGAGGAAGCGCTTGGCCGATACGTGCAGGCGCACCGGCTGCCAGACCGACTCGGGGAACAGCTCGCGTAGCAGGCGTGCGCCGAATTCCTCGTGGCGCAGGTCCTCCTCGTCGATCTGCGCCGGGTCTTCATAGAGGTGGCCGATATCGTGCAGCAGGGCGGCGACTACAAGGCTGTCCGAGCAGCCGGCGCGCTCGGCCAGGGTCGCACACTGCAGCGCGTGCTCGGCCTGGCTGACTGCCTCGCCATAGGGCTCGGCGCCATGGCTGGCGAAGCGTTCGGCCAGTTCGTCGAGAAAGCGGTGACGGGCGCGACTCATGGTTTTTCTCCTTTCAGGCGGCGGACGGCGAGGTCGTGCAGGCAGGGTTGCAGCTCGCCCAGGTGATCGATCACGGAATGCACGCCCAGGCGGTACAGTTCCAAGGTGGCGTCGGCGCGCAAGCGGTCGCGCTCGGTGTGTCCGAGAGCGTCCCAGTCGGCCGGCGAGAGGCCGCACGACGGCCCGCTGGCGGCCAGGCCGATGGTCCATAGCCCGGCATTGAGTCCGGCCTGGAGTTGACGCGGTTGGGCGCTGACCAGCACGCAGCCGTCGAGGCGCTCGATGCCCAGCCGGGCGAGGGCCTGCCAGCAGCCATCGGGGGCCGGCCAGGGGCGCGCGCCGGCGAGGGGGATCAGGGCGTTCGCTCGGCCGAGCGGCGCGGCAAGGCGCTGGCAGACCGATTCCGGTAGCTCGTCCTGCCAGGCGTAGGGAATCCGTTGTTCGTCCAGGCTCTCCAACAGGGCCACGGCACCGGCGATGGCTTCGGCCTGTTCCCCGGCGGCTTCGTCGAGGGCCTGCTCCAGGCGCTGGCGCTCGCTCTTGTTCGGCTTGCGCCGCAACAGGAAGCTTTGTGCCTCGGCGAAGGGCAGCAGACTGGCGTCGCGGAGGTATTCGGCAGGGCTATGCGGATGGCTGCGCAGCAGCGCCAGGGACAGGGTCCGGGCGCCGAAATCCACCAGGCCGCCGGAGAGTCCGAAGAGCAGGGCGGTGAAGCGCGGGAGTTGGTCGGAGCTGGGCATGCGAAAGGCGTCTGGCAAATGGTCTAGGCCAGCCTAGAGGGGTTTTGTGACGCCGCCGTGACGTTTTCGTGGCAGTGGCGATAGGCCGACGGGCTGCCGTTATAATCGGCCGGTCTGAATCAGCGAGGCCGTCATGCCGGTCGATCAATCTCGTCAGTACCTGCGCATCCGCGACCAGCTCGCCGCGGATATCGCCCAGGGTGTGCTGCAAGTGAAACTTCCCTCCGAGCGGGAGTTGGCCGAGCGCTTCCTGTGTACCCGCATCACCCTTCGCGAAGCCCTGCAGCAATTGGAAACCGAAGGCCTGGTCTATCGCGAGAACCGCCGCGGCTGGTTCGTCGCGCCGCCGCGGATCCGCTACAACCCGACCCGTACCACCGGCTTCATGGAATACGTCAGCGCCCAGGGACGCCAGCCGCG
Organism: Pseudomonas sp. 203-8; assembly: GCF_020708595.1. Classification (NCBI taxonomy): domain Bacteria; kingdom Pseudomonadati; phylum Pseudomonadota; class Gammaproteobacteria; order Pseudomonadales; family Pseudomonadaceae; genus Pseudomonas; species Pseudomonas sp. 203-8. Next base: position 419,683 of record NZ_JAJFDF010000004.1, read on the forward strand.
TACCGAGACGCTGCACGCCGAGCGGCGTGCAGCCGGCGCCTGGCTGGCCAAGCGGATGGGGCTGGAGGACAGCGCGCCGGTGTATTTCCTGCAACGGCGCCGCTGGGTGGACGAGCGTCCGGTGCTGATCGAACTGATCGCCCTGGATGCCGGGTGGTGCCCAGGCCTGCTGGACCACGACCTCGATACTTCGCTGATGAGCCTGCTGCGCGAGCGTTTCGGCCTGCAGCCGACGCGCTGCCAACTGGCGATGCACCCGACCGCGCTGAACGCGGCCCAGGCCGAGCCGCTGCAACTGGCGCCGGGTTCGCCGGCGCTGTACCTGGAGCGACTGAGTTACGCGGAGGGGCAGAGGGTGGTCGAGTTCGACCAGGAGTTCTGGCGCCCGGACGCTCTGGAGATCGTGCTCGACGCGGCCTATCCGGGCGCCTGAGTCAGGCGATCGCGGCGCGTATGCTGTCCGGCACGGGCGTCGAACGGTTTTCCGCGTGGCGCACCCAGACCAGCTTGCAGTGGCCTTCGCCATAGGTGCCTTGCGGATCTTCCAGGGTGTGCAGGCGATGTTCCAGTACCAGGCTGCTGGTGCCCAGCCTGCCGGCGTACAGTTCCACCACCACGGTGGCCGGATGCACCACCGGCTTCAGGTAGGTGTGCAGGCTTTGCAGCACGACCGGCCCCTCGGCAGCGCCTTCCAGGTCGATGCCGAGGGTTTCGAACCAGGCCACCCGGGCCTCTTCCAGGTACTGGAAATAGAGGGTGTTGTTGACGTGCCCGTAGCTGTCCATGTCGCCCCAGCGCACCGGGATATGGGCCGTGTGTAGCAATTGTCTGTCAGCCATCTCGTAACTCTTCTAGTCTCAAAATCGATGCGAGCCTATATACTGCGCGCACGCTGAAGCCGCGCTGGCGGCCAAGACTAGTCATGCAAAGGAGATACAGCAATGCGCGCCCGCGGCGTGAACTGGATCGAACGTAGTGCCCGAATCCTGGCTTGCGCCAGCCTCGCATTGGCACCCACGCTGTCCCTGGCGGCCAGTGAAGAAGACCCTTGGGAAAGCATCAACCGTCCCATCTTCACCTTCAACGACACCCTGGACACCTATGCGCTGAAACCGCTGGCCCAGGGTTACCAGAAGGTCACCCCGAACTTCGTTCAGGACGGCGTGCACAACTTCTTCAACAACCTCGGCGACGTGAAGAACCTGGCCAACAACCTGTTGCAGGCCAAGTTCCACAATGCCGGCGTGGACACCAGCCGCCTGCTGTTCAACAGCACCTTCGGCCTGGCCGGCTTGATCGACGTGGCGACCCCGATGGGCCTGCAGCGCAACGATGAGGACTTCGGCCAGACCCTGGGTTATTGGGGCGTCGGCAGCGGCCCGTACGTGATGCTGCCGTTCCTCGGCCCGAGCACGCTGCGCGATGCCCCGGCGAAGATCCCGGACATCTATGTCAGTCCCTACCACTACATGGACGACGTACGCGCGCGCAACGTGATGTTCGGCATCAATACCGTCGACACCCGTGCCAACCTGCTGAAGTCGGAAAAACTGATCAGCGGCGACAAGTACATCTTCATCCGCAACGCCTACCTGCAGAACCGCGAGTTCAAGGTCAAGGACGGCGAGGTGGAGGACGACTTCTAAGTCGACCCGCTTCGTGCGACACCTGGAAAGGCGGCCCTTGGGTCGCCTTTCGTCGTTTCAGTGGATCGCGACGATGCTCAGCCCCAGGCTATGCCGACCCGGGCCGAGGCGTTCGCAGCGCACCACGCGGGCTTCCAGTTCCAGGCCGGTGAGCGTCTCGTGGGTGGACGGGATGCTCACCCGCAGGTGGTCGCCCGGAGCCAGCTCGCTTTGCGCTTCCAGCAGCAGCCCGCTGGCGGACAGGTCCCGGCACAGGGCCACCGACTCGCGGCCTTCGCAGCGGATGGTGACCGGGGTGTCGAGCTTCATGCGGATGAAGTCGCGCTTCTCGCTGTAGTTGTGCTCGATGGGCTGCATGGGCTGCATGGGCTGATCCTCATGGTCGGGGCGATGGGAGGGCGACTGGCAATCCTGGCGATTATCGTCAAAGTTTATACCGTGCGGACGGGATCGGACGGACAAAGGCGGATTTTCCGGCAAAGGTCAACGGCTTGAACTGCTCAACGGATGGGAGTACCGTCTGCGCCTTGTCGAACCCCGTAGCCGCGCTGTTGTCACTTACAATAAGCGCCTAGGACCCACTGTTTCCGGCGCCGTTTGCCTGGATGACCCATGCATAAAGTCAGTGCCACGCTGCTGATCATCGATGACGACGAGGTGGTGCGCGAAAGCCTCGCCGCCTACTTGGAAGACAGCAACTTCAAGGTGTTGCAGGCCCTCAACGGTCTGCAGGGCCTGCAGATCTTCGAAAGCGAACAGCCGGACCTGGTCATTTGCGATTTGCGCATGCCGCAGATCGACGGCCTCGAACTGATCCGCCGCATCCGCCAGACCGCTTCGGAAACGCCGATCATCGTACTTTCCGGAGCCGGCGTGATGAGCGATGCGGTGGAAGCCTTGCGCCTGGGCGCCGCCGACTACCTGATCAAGCCCCTGGAAGACCTCGCGGTGCTCGAGCATTCGGTGCGCCGGGCCCTGGATCGCGCCTACCTGCGGGTCGAGAACCAGCGCTACCGCGACAAGCTGGAAGCCGCCAACCGCGAATTGCAGGCCAGCCTGAACCTGCTTCAGGAAGACCAGAACGCCGGCCGCCAGGTGCAGATGAACATGCTTCCGGTGACGCCGTGGAGCATCGAGGGGCTGGAGTTTTCCCACCGGATCATTCCGTCGCTGTATCTCTCCGGCGACTTCGTCGACTACTTCCGGGTCGACGAGCGACGCGTGGCGTTCTACCTGGCCGACGTTTCCGGCCATGGCGCTTCCTCGGCCTTCGTCACGGTGCTGCTGAAGTTCATGACCACGCGCCTGCTCTATGAGTCGAGGCGCAACGGCACGCTCCCGGAGTTCAAGCCGTCCGAGGTGCTGGCGCACATCAACCGCGGCCTGATCAACACCAAGTTGGGCAAGCACGTGACCATGCTCGGCGGGGTCATCGACCTGGAGAAGAACAGCCTGACCTACAGCATCGGCGGCCACCTGCCGCTTCCTGTGTTGTTCGTCGAAGGGCAGGCGAGCTACCTGGAGGGCCGTGGCCTGCCGGTGGGCCTGTTCGACGATGCGACCTATGACGACCGGGTCATGGAGTTGCCGCCTTCCTTCAGCCTGTCGCTGTTTTCCGATGGCATCCTCGATGTGCTGCCAGGAGCTACGCTGAAGGAGAAAGAGGCTTCGCTACCGGAACAGGTGGCAGCCGCCGGAGGCACCCTCGACGGGCTGCGCCAGGTCTTCGGGCTGGCCAACCTGGCGGAGATGCCGGATGATATCGCCTTGCTGGTGTTGAGCAGGAACCTTGCATGAGTACCGGTAAAATCCAGTTTGCCGAACAGAACGGCTCCTTCGTTCTGAAATTCGTCGGTGAGGTCCGCCTCACCCTGTGCTCGGCCCTGGATTCCACCATCGAAAAGATCTTCGCTGCGCTGAATTTTTCGGCGATCATCATCGATCTTACGGAAACCCAGAGCATCGATAGCACCACGCTCGGCCTGCTGGCCAAGCTGTCCATCCTGTCGCGGCAGAAAATCGGCCTGTTGCCCACGCTGGTGACCACCAATCCGGACATTACCCGTCTGTTGCAGTCGATGGGCTTCGATCAGGTGTTCAATATCGTCGATCGTCCGATTCCGTGCCCGGAATGCCTGTCCGACCTGCCGCCGCAGGACCAGTCGGAAGATGTGGTGCGCGACAAGGTTCTGGAGGCGCACCGCATCCTGATGGGCCTCAACGAATCCAACCGCGAAGCCTTCCACGACCTGGTCAGCGCCCTGGAGCGCCATTAACCGGTCGATCCCTTCCCGAATTCCTGCTGAATCCTCCGCTGCGCCGGAACGGGACGCCCTGCATGCGCGTCCCGCCGGCAGCGGCGATCAGTGGCGGGTCGCCAACTGGTATTCGAGCTTTTCCTGGTCGCGTGCGAACAGGCGGATGCCTTCGGCCAGCTTTTCGGTGGCCATGGCGTCCTCGTTCATCTGCCAACGGAAAGCGCTCTCGTCGAGCACCTGGCGCGGCTCGCCTTCGCCCGGCAGCAGCAGGCGCGGCAGCTCGCCCTGGGCGTCAGCCAGTTGTTGCAGCAGGTCGGGACTGATGGTCAGGCGGTCGCAGCCGGCCAGTTGCTCGATCTGGCCGAGATTGCGGAAGCTGGCGCCCATCACCACCGTCTTGTAGCCGTTGGCCTTGTAGTAGCGATAGATGCGCGAGACCGACTGCACGCCGGGATCCTCGGCGCCGGCGTAGTCGCGGTTCTCGCTCTTCTTGTACCAGTCGTAGATGCGCCCGACGAACGGCGAGATGAGGAACACCCCGGCGTCGGCGCAGGCCACCGCCTGGGCGAAGGAGAACAGCAGGGTCAGGTTGGTCTGGATGCCCTCGCGTTCCAGAATCTCGGCGGCGCGGATTCCTTCCCAGGTGGAGGCGATCTTGATCAGCACCCGCTCGCGGTCGATGCCCTGTTCGTCGTACAGCTCGATCAGGCGGTGGGCGCGGGCGAGGGTGGCCTCGCTGTCGAACGACAGGCGCGCGTCGACTTCGGTGGAAATACGTCCGGGAATGACTCCGAGGATGTCCTTGCCGACTGCCACGGCGAAGCGGTCGCAAGCCAGTCCGGCGTCGCCGCCGCTACCCGCGGTAGCCTGTCGAAGGTGCTCGGCGTAGCGCGGCAGGGCGGCGGCCTTGAGCAGCAGCGACGGGTTGGTGGTGGCGTCCACCGGCTTCAGGCGGGCAATGGCATCGAAGTCGCCGGTGTCGGCGACCACCGTGGTGTATTGCTTGAGTTGTTCCAGCTTCGAAGTCATGGCGAGGTCTTGTCAGGTGGGTTCTTGGGAAGAAGAATTCCCCGACCTTACCCGAGCCGCAGGCGCGGCTCAATGGGAGCTATCGCCCCGCCAGAAGTTCCAGCGCCTGGTCGAAAACCCGCAGCGGATCGGCGGCCTTGTGCACGTCCACCGAGAGCAGTTGGCGGAATCGCCGGGAGCCGGGGAAGCCCTGGGCCAGGCCGAGGATATGGCGGGTCACGTGATGCATCGCGCCGCCTTCGGCCTGGTGTCGCTCGATGTACGGACGCAGACGGAGCAAGGCCTCGCTGCGACTGAGCGGCGGCGCTTCGCTGCCGAACAACTGGCTGTCCACCGCGGCCAGCAGGTAGGGGTTGTGGTAGGCCTCGCGACCGAGCATCACGCCGTCGAAGGTCTGCAGGTGCTCGCGGCAGGCCTCGAGGGTCTTGATGCCGCCGTTGAGGACGATCTCCAGGTCCGGGAAGTCCTTCTTCAATTGCGCCGCGACCTCGTAGCGCAGCGGCGGCACCTCGCGGTTTTCCTTGGGCGAGAGCCCTTCGAGGATGGCGATCCGTGCATGCACCGTGAAGCTCCGGCAGCCGGCCTCGCGCACCTGGCCGACGAAATCGCAGAGCTCGGCATAGCTGTCGCGCCCGTTGATACCGATGCGGTGCTTCACCGTCACCGCTATCTCCACCGCATCCAGCATTGCCTTCACGCAGTCCGCCACCAGCGCCGGATGCCCCATCAGGCAGGCGCCGATCATGTTGTGCTGGACCCGGTCGCTGGGGCAGCCGACGTTGAGGTTGACCTCGTCGTAGCCGGCCTCTTCCGCCAGCCGCGCGCAGGCCGCCAGTTCCGCCGGCACGCTGCCGCCCAGTTGCAGCGCCAGTGGATGCTCGCATTCGTCGTAGCGGAGGAAGCGCTGGCGATCGCCGTGCAGCAACGCGCCAGTGGTGACCATCTCGGTGTAGAGCAAGGTGTGACGGGACAACTGGCGCAGGAAGAAGCGGCAGTGGCGATCGGTCCAGTCCATCATCGGCGCAACGGAGAAGCGGCGGGACAGTGTAGGGCGCGTCATTGCTGGCGTTGAGGCTTGATTCATCAGGTCTTTTGTGTGCGCTTTATCGGTGCGTTTTTCGGGGTTTTCGGGCATATTTGGCGGGTTGGTGGTAAAAATTACCACTCGCCTAACGCCTTTTACCACCGGGACCGGGAGTTACGATGGCCACTATTCGCGCTCGGCGCAACGCCGATGGAACGGTGATGTACACCGCGCAGATTCGTATCAAGCGCGGAGGCGCGCAAGTCTATCAGGAGAGCGCAAGTTTCAGCCGGAAAAAGGCCGCTGAAGCATGGGCGCTCCGTCGGGAGGCTGAATTGGCCGAGCCCGGTGGCTTGGAGCGGGCGACGAAAAAGGGGGTACTGCTTCGGAACATCATCGCCCAGTACCTGGCCGACCGGGATAAGACTCGCCCGCTGGGTAAGACCAAGATCGCCACGCTGACCGCCATCGCCGCTTCCCACCTGGGCGATACCATCGACCGGGATATCACCAGTCAGGTGCTCGTTGACTATGCGCTGTGGCGCATGGGGCCGGACGGGGGAGGGGTGAAGGCGCAGACAGTTGCCAATGACCTGGCACATCTTGGGTCGGTGTTAGGAGTGGCGGAGGCAGCCTGGGGGTATCAAGTCGACCCGGACGTTATGGCGAAAGCCCGCAGAGTTCTCAAGAACCTGGGTTACAAGTTGCGCAGCAGGGAGCGTGATCGGCGCCCGACACTTGAAGAGTTGGATCGGTTGTTCCAGGCGTTCGAGCGCTCATGGCGATCGCGGCCGACCTCGATGTGCATGGCGAAGGTCGCTGCCTTCGCATTGTTCTCCAGCCGAAGGCAGGAGGAGATCATCCGTATCCGGTGGGCGGATCTGGACGAGGCCCGGGGCGCCGTCCTGGTCCGGGACATGAAGAACCCAGGCGACAAGTGGGGTAACGACGTGTGGTGTCAGCTACCCGAGGAGGCAATGGCGGTCATCAAGAGTATGCCGCGGGCCTTCGACGAGATCTTTCCATACACCACCGATGCGATTCAGGGGGCATGGAGTCGCGCGATCACTGCCGCAGGTATAGAGGATCTGACGTTTCACGATCTGCGCCACGAAGCGATCAGTCGGCTGTTTGAGCTGGAGTGGGACATTCCCAAGGTGGCTTCGGTCAGCGGGCACCGAGATTGGAACTCTCTTCGGCGATATACCCATCTGCGTGGGTCTGGTGATAAATATGCTGGCTGGGAATGGCTCCCGAAGGTCCTGGCGATGCCGGTGTCCTTCGGGGAATGGGTTTCCAAGAAGAAGTCAGGCCGCCGGTCGGGCTCGGTTTAGCCGTTCATGGTCTTTCAGGGCGACCTCGCGCTGTTTGTCCAGATACGCCGCCAGGTCCGCCAAGTGAATGCCTCTGGCAGCCTTCTGGCTGGACTCGATCCGCGTGATAGGGATCTGGATCTGTCCGGCCAGGACCTTCCGCTGGAACTGCTCGACAGTCAGGTGACTGAAGTAGTCGGCGCATACTCTATTCAGCGGGATGATGGCGAGGCCGTTGTACTGGGCCATGAGAAGGAACAGGGTATTCATCAGTAGCACCCCGCTTGCCATGCCGCTAGCGTGTGGAGGATCGGGAATACCTCCACGGCGAGCACCGCGGTCAGGCCAAGGGCGGCGATGATGCCAAGGGCGGTCAGTGCTCTACGCATCGCTTAGCTCTCCCTGACTCGCCGCTGCCCGGTCCTTGAGCGATTCGATGACGGTTTGCGGCATGTCCACCTCTGCCTGCTGGACGAGATCCTGGAGCACTTCCAGCGCGGCCTCGATGAGGCTCTCAGCCACGCCTTGGTCGCGCCACTTGGTTTCGATGTAGCGGCGCTTGCCGGCGATCTGCCGAGAGAAGTCAGCACGCCGGCGTTCGATGATCACGCCAGTGACCTGCTCCAGATAGTCGATGTATTCCAGCGTCAGCTCGTGCTCGTTGCCGGTGTCGGCGAAGACCCCTCGGATGTTTGGGGCCTCCACTGCGATGGCTAGCAGTAGCGTAGCTGTGCTGTCCTTACCGCCGGAAACACTGATGATGTTGTGTTGTTCGCCGAGTACCAGGTCAGCGCCAATCCGCGAGCATGGTATGGCTTGCGATGGAGTGGAGGCAGAGAATGCTGTCATGCCGTCTCCCCCTGGACCATTTGCCTTGGTGTCTGCATGCTTCGTTTATCGCTGATGGCAAGGGGATGGCCATGTTTCAAGAGGAAGTCACAATCAAGTTGCGTCCTAGTCATCTTTTGGGCTGCGTACTGGTCTCTCCCTTTATGGTGCTGCTGGGGTGCTGGATATGGTCTTGGGGATGGAGTAGCGCCAATGCTCCGGCCTGGGTTCAGGCGGTTGGCAGTGTTGTCGCTATTTTTGTGAGTTGGATTTTCTTTGTGCTTGATAAGCGAATTCAGCGTCGGAAACAAACCGAAGATAACAAGCTGATGCTTAAGCAGACGGTTGGAGTTGCGAAGCATGCTGGAAAGCTGGGGAAAATGGTTATATCTTCCGTGAAGGAGAAAAGAGGGGGCCAACAGCAAGCGCTCTTTGGAACTTCTGAGTACCTCAGCACCATGAGGTCGGTTAATTTTAACCAGTTGCCAACAGTGGATAGTGCACTGGCTTGGCTGGAGCTGCAGCATGCTCTTTCGGACCTGTGTCAGATAGTGCAAGTTGATGAGCCAGAAAGTGTGGAGTTTCATCGCCTGGCTCCTTTGGCGGTGGTAATTGATCGCGCTATAGCGAGATTGGTAATTGATGCTGCGGCATTTATTCCGGAGTTGGGCGATGAGGCCTCCATGCTTAAAGCATTGGGAACAAGTAGAAAAAAAATTGACGGGCCACCTCTGCCAAAGTCGCTGGATTAGTAAGTCGAGATTTTCCTGGGCAGTGGCTAAAGTTTCTGACTCCGGTATGTGCCTGTGCTTGTGTAAGCGGGCCGACACTAGAAAATAGTCGTTTTTCATGCCGAGCCAGATCGCAGTCAGTTGGTGTTCTTCGACAGCCAGAAAAACGACGAAATAGCTGTGTTGCGCTGTGCTGTAATGGTGTGCGCAGTGGCTGCTGAAGCGACATAGCTCGGCGGAGGCGAAGAGATCGATGTTCGGAGACTCGCGAGGGCCGAGAGGGAGCTGGGCCTGGTAGATGGCCTGGGCGAGATCGTGGCGACGGAAAGCGGTCATGCCCGTCCCCCTTCGGTTTTCTCCAGGCGCTGGAGGAGGTCGGTGTTCGCGATGCGCAGCGCGGCAATCTCTTGGTTCTGCTCGCGGATCTGCGCGCACAGCGTGCGGATCAGTGCGTTATCGGTGGGCTTCGGTGGGCGCTTTCCCCCCTCGACAAGCTGCGCGGGCGAGCGAGTCATTAAGCGAAGCGTGGCTATGTGCTTCGCGCCCCGGCGCAGCCTTTCGTGGGGTATGCGTGCCTTCGGCGTGTACTGAAGGTTGGGTTGGAATATGCCTGCTGCTGCGCAGCAGTGGCTTTCTATAGCGCCACCCTCGGGCATCGGTTGGCGGCCTTGGGCGATGGCGATCAGTTGGATGCGACGTGCCAGGCCGCCGCCGCGCTTTTGCGCGGCCGGGGCTTGGGTGCTGTGGGTGGCGTGTGCCAGGGCGGCGCCCTGGTCTTGTGCCGCTACGCGGCTAGCCGGGATAGTAGTCATCGCGCTGCCTCACATGCACATCGGTGCAGTGTCGCCGGAGTAGTCGAGGTCGACTGACTCCCAGCCGCTCGGACGAAGGTGGTCATCGATCTCGCGGATCTGGTCGCTGATATCGGCAATCGTGATTTCCCCGCGTCGAGCATCGTCCTCGTCCCACTGTGGCTGGGCGCGGCGCAGGCGGGTCAGGCTGTCGACGTGGTGGCTGCGGTGCTTCAGCAGGTCGTAGGTGGAGAGGCTGGAGTAGTTCATGCCGCCTCCTGCGCTTCAACTTCTGCGCTCTGGCTGGCCAGTTCCGTGATGGCGAGCCGCTGGAGGATCGCGGCGAGCTGCTGTTGGGCTTCGGCGTCTGCGTTGCGCTTGGTGGTGCCGGTCTTTTGGAACTGTCGAGCGTGGCCGCTGAGGAGGCGACTGGCGGTGCGGATGGCGTCCAGTTCTTCGGCGACCAAGTTCTGCTCGCGGAGGAGCTTCGCGGTCTCAGCCTGCCGATGATTGGTCGCGATGCGTGTCTCCAGCTCCGTCTCCAGGCGCTTCAGTTCCGCTTGTTGCTCTTCGTGGCGCTGCTGCCAATCCGCAAGTTTCTCGGTGGCCTCGGCTTCGACGTTTTGACGAAGTTCCTTCTCGTCGCTGATCTCTTCCTGCTGCTCATCGATGACCTGTTGCAGGCGCTGGGCATTGGTGCGCAGCTTGGCAAGGTCGGCATGCAGCGCCGTCAGTTCCTGGCTGTGCGAGGCGCGGCAGAGGTAAAGCGCCTCGTCGACCGCCTGCTGTTGGGCGTTCTTCCTGTCCTTGCGCCCAGCAAGATAGGCGGTGGCGATCAGGACCAGCAGCGCGGCGAGAGTGGTGGCCGCGAGAATGATGTGTTGGGTATGCATGGTGGTTTTCTCCATTGGTGGTGGGTGGCCGGTGGTGGCGGCCGGTGTGGTTACTCGTTACTGCCGAGTCGGGCATATGCCTCGTCGGCCTGCCAGGCTCGTGAGTCGATCCAGGCCGCAAGGTGGCGCACATCGACAAATGGCTGGGCGCGCTGACTCGGGTCGACGGTGGTGATGGGGAGGCGGATTCGGCGTTCCTTGATCGAACGGCTGAACGTCTCTTCGTTGAGGTTGTGGAAGTACCGAATGCGCAGGTGCTCCAGCGGGATCAGCACGTCGCCGAAGGTGCGGTAGAGGAGTTCCACCGTCTCCGGGCGTGGGGCCGGAGTCAGGCGAAGCTCGGGTTGGTTGTCGTGAGGAGTGCTCATGCGGCGGCCTCGTTGAGCACGGCTACCGCGTCCTCGATGCCGCTGGCTGCTTCGTTGAGTTGGTCGACGATCTCTTCCATGCGCGCTCCGCGGTTGCTGGCTTGCAGGCTCTCGGGCATAGCGTCCAGGGCCTCCTCCTCCTCGCTAACCAAGGTTTCGATCTGCTCGCGGATCTCTTCGAGTTGAGCGGTGATTTGTTGCAGTTGGCGTCGGCGTGCGTTGTTCATTTGTTCCCCTTGGGGTGGTTCCAGGCGATCTCTACGTGGGTTCGTACAAGTTCCCGTAGGTGTTCCGGCACCCGCTCCAGGGCCGCCCTGCGTTCCTCAATGGTTCGAAGGGCGACGATCTGGCGGGCGTATTCGCGGGGCCGGGGCTCGTCAGCCAACCTCGCGGCGGTCCGGGACCGCCGGCGGGCAGACGCGGGGGATGCCGAGCTTGTCGGCCAGCCATGCCACTCCGGCCGGGCGCACTTTCGTCGAGTGGCTGTACTGCATGCCGAGTTCGGGGTGGTGCCAGGGCGTTTCCTTTGCGCGCAGGTAGAGGCGGTCGCGGACTGGAGCGGCTGGAAGAGTGTTGCTGTCGAGCAGGCCGGCCGCCTTCATGCGCTTGATCAGCTCGGGACGCGTCAGCCCGAGGCGCTGCGCGGCCTGGTGCAGGGACAAGTCTTTCATCGCGGCCCCCTACGCAGCCTGGTCGAAACGGCGGCGAGCCGGGGTCTCGTCCGCGGTGTCCAGGCGGCCATTCGCGATGGACTCGATGTAGTCGGCCACGGTGTTGGCGTTGGACTGGGAGTCGAGCGGGAGGCCCAGGCTGTTCAGCGTGGAGCCCATTCGAACGATGATGTGGACCTGTCCAGCGCCGCGCTCAATGTCGAGAGTGACGTGGACTGCCTGACGGGTTTCGGCGTCGTAGAGGGCGTGGTTGAAGCGGCCGTTGAGGCTGAGCTGAGCCTTGAGCCGCACAAAGGATGGTTGGCGGAGTGCGTAGGTCATGCCGCGTCACCTCCAAACGGGGAGGTGGTGGTTACCGAATAACGGCGGCCCGGGGTACGGCTGGCTACAAGCTGGGCTTTGCCGTTGAAGATGACGACAAGGCAGCCAGTTTCGGCCTGGAGGCGTTGGACCTGTTGCGGGGAGGAGGTACAGGCCGGGTGGACGTGTACCGTGGCGGAACGTTGCATGGTGTTACCTCGTCTCTGTGGTGGAGAGTCGAGGTAATTAAACGCAACGTTTAACGCTGGGTCAATACGTTTTGTTTATTTTGTTTATTGGTCGAAGGCAAGGCCTTTCTTTTTTCGGAGCGTCGACCACCAAAATACCCAGCCAAGGATTCGGATTTGTTGGGTCTCGATCTGCTCGGCTGAGTATTCTTCGTCTGGGTGCTCTGTTGTGTTGAAGCTCCGCAGGCGCATACCGCCCGCTGGCAGGCGATATAGGTATTTCACTCGTAGCATTCCGTCATGTTCAAGGGCGTAGATTTCGCCGTCCAGAATGCGGGTTGCGCTCTTGTCCACTCCGATGGTGGCGCCATTCATAATCAATGGCTCCATGCTGTTCCCGCTGACCGTGGCGCAGAAAGCCGCCGAAGGGGAGACTCCGGCATTTCGAAGCGTAGCGTAGGAGAATCGCAGCTTTCTCCCCTTAATCTCACGCACCGCTGTTCGGCCGGCTCCGGCGGATAGCTCAACTTCCTTGTACAGCGGCACTTCAACCTCGTCCGGTTCTAGGGGCGTTCTGTCATCCCAGGGATCGAGGGGAGAGAGCAGGGAGCTTTCACCGCCTGTGGCTAGGGAGTTCGATGGAGATTCGCTATCTGTTCCATCGCTCAGCCAGCGAGGATTGACGGCTAGTGCGTCAGCAATAGCGAAAACGCGGGCCTTTGGAATCCCGCGCTTGAACCAATTGTTGACGTGTTGGGGCTCAACGCCTAGCGCTGCTGCGAACTCGCTATAGGCGATTCCTCTCTCATCGAGGAGGCCGCGCAATCTGGTGCCGGATGTGCTCATAAACTCAGAGTTTACAGGGGTAGACATTGCGTTTAAATAAACGTAATGTGTATTACCGAATGCGAAGAAAACGGTGCGTTTATGGATCAATCGGCATTGGAAAAGGCGATTAACGCTGCTGGAGGTGGACGGGCGCTCGCGCAAGCAATGGGGCTTAGCCCGATGGCTGTTTCCCAATGGAAAAAGCGCGGGGTGCCTGCTGAGCGTGTGCCTGCCGTGGTGCGAGCATGCAAAGGTGCTGTTGCTGCACATGAATTACGGCCGGACCTGCCAGACCTATTTCCACTTCCAGATAAGCACTCTAGGAAAGCAGCTTAGTCCCTCGCCACCACCGAGGGAGGGGAGCCAGGCCGGCTGGAGCAGCACGCTAAGTACCACCACAGCCGGCCGAGCTTCCCAGACCCGAAGCACGGATGCCTCGGGGTTGCCAGCCTCTCCACCACAGAGCTGCTGGCTGTAACGGTCGGGTGATCAGGAATACCGATCACCCGGCCATCGTGGCAGATGGCGTTTCCACCACAGAGCGGCCATCTGCCTTGTGACCACCATGCAATGTGACCACGGCGCCTACTCTAACAAGGTTGGTGGCGTCGTGGCACTGGCAGTAAACAGGAATAATTGCCATGTCCCGACCCTCGTTCGCGGATCAGTTCGACCGCATGGGCCGCGAGGTGCTTCCCTTGGGCGAAGCGCTCAACCTCGTCGCCCGCAATCAACGCATGTGCCACGGTGGCATCACTGGCTTCGCTCACTCCACCGGCCGCAGCGTCTCCACCACTTCCCACAAGTTCGACCCCAGCCACACCAGCCACATCCTCAACATCTACGACGTGCTCGACTTCCTGCGGTACGTGTCGGCCGAGGGGCGGGCGGTCGTGCTCGACGCGCTGCATGCCGAGCTGGGCGACAGCCTGTGGTTCTTCGTTTCGCCGCTTCAGTTCGAGGATGTGCCGGCCAGCCTGATTGCCGGTGCCGGCGAGATCCTGCACACGTCGGCCAATGCGGCAACCACCATCGCGCGCCATATCGAGGATGGTCGCATCGATGCGGCCGAGCTGGCCGAAACCCAAAAACTGGCGATGAGCATCATCCGCGCGGCGGTTGGCCTCTACGAGCGGGCTCGCTACGTCCACCAGACCACCAAGGGCGCCGAACGCGGGGAGGTGGCCAATGGCTGATATCGCGGATCACGCCAATGACCTGGTGCTGGAGCGCATGGAGGCGGCGTTGGCTGCCCGAGCGCTGGTAGTGGCTGGCGAATCGGCTCATGAGCGCGAGTGCTGCGGCGAGCCAATCCCGCCGCGCCGTCGCGAAGCTGTGCCGGGGTGCCAAACCTGCATTGAATGCCAGTCCTTCAACGAGCGGAGGGGGCGCCGGTGAGTAACGAAGCCTTGGACGAAGTGCTGAATCAGCTTCGGGATCATGGTATCGAGCCCTTCACCAAGCGGAGCCCGGGCTGGGTGTTCGGCAAGCTGGTGCGCTGCAAGGTCGAGGGCGACCGGAGCGGGGAGGCTACTGGCTGGTACGTACTGCACGAATACACCACTGCCAGCGGCAAGACCCTCTATTTCGGGCGCTTCGGCAACTGGCGGCAGGATCTCAACGAGAAATTCAAGCTCAAGGGTGTTCGCCTGACTGCCGAGGAGCGCGAGCTTATGCACGCCCGCCAGGAAGAGGCCAAGCGCAAGGCCGCGGCAAAGGCCGCCTACGCCGCGCAGCGTGCTGCGCAGGGCGCCGCGCGGCTGTGGGAACGGCTATCGGAGAAGGGCAAGGCGCCGTATCTCGACCGCAAGCAAATCGTCGGTATCGGCGGTCGCTACGGTTACGGCGGGCGTTTCATGGTGCCCATGCGAACGCTCAAGGGGCTGGTGGGGCTGCAAATCATCTACCCTGAAAAGCAGCCCGATACCGGCCGGGACAAGGCGTATTGGCCCTACGGCATGCAGAAGGAAGGCGCGTTCTGCCTGATCGGTCCGCGCCCCGAACCCGGCGAGCCGGTGTTGATCGCTGAGGGCTACGCAACCGGCGTCAGCCTGCATATGGCGACGGGCTGCGCGGTGGCTATTGCCTTCGATGCCGGCAACCTGCTGCCGGTCGGCAAGGCGATGCAGACCGAGTACCCGTCGCGGCCGCTGATCTTCTGCGGCGATGACGACTGGAAGACCACCCGCCAGGACGGATCGCCTTGGAATCCGGGCGCTCAGGCTGCGGAGAACGCCGCCACGATCCTGGGCGGCCAGTTCGTACTCCCTCGCTTCGGCAGCGAGCGGGATGAGGGCTGGACTGACTTCAACGACCTGCACTGTGCCGAGGGGCTGGAGGTTGTCCGCGCCCAGGTCATGGCGGTGGTCCGGCCGCCGGCGGAAGGGGGCTGGCGTGACTGCTTGCTGCGGATCAAGGGCGGCGGGTTGGCGGCGCACATGGTGAACATCAGTCTCATCTTGCAGAACGATGAACGGTGGCAAGGCGTGCTCGGCTATGACGAGTTCAGCGCCAAGACCATGAAGCTGCGGACGCCACCCTATGGCGGTGGTACGGGGGAGTGGACAGATCTGGACGACATGCTGGCGTGCGAGTGGCTGGCACAGCAGTACGGTCTGTTGACGAAGGTGCCGCCGGTGCTCGAAGCGGTGTCTGTGGTGGCCAGCAAGAACAGTTTTCACCCGGTGCGGGCGTACCTTGAGGGCCTGGAGTGGGACGGTACGCCGCGGATCGAGCATTGGCTGAACAGGGCCCTGGGCGTGGAGGAGACCCCGTACTCGATGAAGGCCGGCAAGCGCTGGCTGATCGGCGCTGTTGCGCGTGTTATGCGCCCAGGCTGCAAGATGGATACGGTGCTGATCCTCGAAGGGTTGCAGGGTGAGGGCAAGTCGACTGCCATGTCGGTGCTGGGCGGCGAGTGGTTCATGGATACCCCGTTCGTGCTTGGTGACACAGAAACATTTCAGATGTTACGCGGCAAATGGATCAGCGAACTGGGCGAGTTGGATGCCTTCAACAAGGCCGACAGCACCAAGGCGAAGCAGTTCTTCTCGGCATCGGTTGATACCTTCCGCGAGAAATATGGCCGCAGATCCCGCGATGTGCCGCGACAGTGTGTTTTCGTAGGTACTACAAACCAGGAGGAGTACCTGAAAGACACCACCGGTAACCGTCGATACTGGCCGGTCCTCTGCACGAAGGTGGATCTGGACCTGCTGCGCGAGATCCGGGACCAGCTATGGGCAGAAGCGCTGTTCTGCTACCGCGCCGGAGATCAGTGGTGGGTCTCGCGTGAAGAGCGCGCGCTGTTCGAGGAGGAGCAGGACAAGCGCTACACCGTCGACGCCTGGGAGCACAAGTTGATCGGTTGGCTGGAGGGGTACGTCGGCGAGACCGTCACCAGTGCTGACCTGCTGGGGGACGCGCTCAACCTCGACTTCGGGCATTGGGGCAAACCGGAGCAGATGCGAGTTGGCCATATCATGCACCGGCTGGGCTGGCGGCGCAGACGCCTGCCCGCATCCGGTAAGTCACCGGTGCGGCCGTGGGGCTATGAGCGGCCGCCGTCGTGGAAGGGGCGGCCAACGCAGAAGGAGGCCGCATTTTGATCAAGCCAATTGACGAGATGCTACGGACCTGGGCCGCCGAGCTGCACCCACCGAACGGCGTAGGTTCAGCCGGCAACGCTAGCGGCGGGAGCAATGTGATTGCTATGCTGATGGCGACCAGGGGAAACCTGACTCGCTCCACAGCGGGGGCTCGCTGTCCTCTGGATCGCACGGCGGACATTGAGCTGATCGTGAACAAGCACCTTCCGCCGCCCATCGAGCGGGTGGTGCGGTTGCATTACACGGACTACGACATGTCGGACCCGATGAAATGGGAAGCGTGCGGGTGCGGTAGAACCCAGTATTACCAGCGCCTGCACCTGGCCCATGCGGCCATTGCTGAAATCCTGCTGCGGCGGGCGGCCTGACTTGGCCGTGCACTGTCCCACCGTCCTACTCTGTCCCGCTTCGTTTTTCGAGGCGGGACAGCGCAAAGCCCCGTCGCCGCTGGGGCTGTCCCACTGTCCCACCTTTCACACACCCGCCCGCACATAGGCGCGTATCGCGCGCGCACGCGCGTAGCGTGCGCTCTTATTATTCTTCTCTTATATGCGTAGAAAGTAGTAGGACAAGTGGGACAGTAGGACAACGCCATATAAAACAATGGGTTATCTGTCCCACCTGCTGACCCACCTACTGACCAGTAGGACAGCGCCGGAGGCGCTTGATAACCGTAGATGGATATACGCCGGACGAGTCCGGGACGAGTTTGGGGCGACTCCGGGATAAGTTCGGGGTGGCAATAAAACTGGGTTGCTGCCACCGAACTGAAGGGGTAAAAAGTAGGCACTCTCGTAGAGGTGCGCCAGTGAGGCACACGCTCCACATCATCCGAACCCGGCCATCGCGCCGGGTTTTTTATTGGCTCGATTTCGGCGCCTCTGGCCTCCCTGGCGGGGCGTCGGGTCCAGGGACGGGCCGCCTACTCAGACCGAGGTGAACATGGCGACAGAGAACGACGTTCAGCAGACGCTGAGCGATATCCCGACCTGGCTGTTCGTGCTGGTGTCGATGGCAGGCCTGTCTGGGGAGTTGTGGCGCGCCGAGGCGGCAGGGCTGACGGTCAGCGATCTGCTGAAACGTGTCCTGCTGCGCTCGGGGGCGTCGGTGGTGTTCGGCCTGGCCTCGGTGTTGCTCGCCACGGCGAGCGGTGCGGGGCTGCCGGTTGCCGCCGCGCTCGGTAGCGTGGTCGCGTGCCTCGGCGCCGACGTGGCATCTGGTTTTTACACACGTTGGCTTGAGCGGAAAGCGGGCGGTTCTGAGGTGCCGCCTCGTCGGGCTGACTCGGAGTGAGAGGGGCTATCACTGCGCGGGACTTGGACGACGCCGTTCGGTCCTTGCAGCAGCTCGGTGGCGACTTGCCTGCTGCTGTGTTGGCCGACGCCTTGAACCACACGGCGAACCAGGCGAATCAGGCGCTGGTCGGGGAGATCGACCAGGTCTTCGACCGGCCGACACCGTTCACCCGCAACGCCATCCGCATCCTGCATGCCACTTCGCGCCGCCTTGAGGCGGCCTTGTGGGTGAAGGACGAAAAGGACCATGCCTCGAAGGGGCAGGCGCCGGAGGACTGGGTGGCTCCCCAAGTCTTCGGGGGGCCGAGGGTGGACAAGGCGTCGGAGCGGAACCTCCGAGCCCGGGGCATTCTGCCTGCGGGCATGTTCGTCGTTCCAGCGGAGGGCGCCCGGCTGGACCAGTACGGCAACATGAGCCGCGGCCAGATGATCCAGATCCTCTCCGGCCTGGGCGCCCTGGAATACCGAGCGGGGTTCAAAGGAAACGCCACTCAGTCGGCGCGCTCCCTGGCGAAGGGACACCAACTGGCGTACTTCGTGATGCGCCGTGGCCGCCGGCCGATTGGCATCGCCGAACGCCGTGGACGGACGTTGACCATGGTCCTCGCCTTCGTCCGCCAGCCTCAGTACCGCGTGCGCTTCCAGTTTCACGAAGTCGTTCGGCGTATTGCCGAGGACGACGCGCGCATCGAGGCGAACATCGAGCGGACCCTGGCGAAAGCGTTGCGCTGAACCGTTGGCAGGTGGCTTGGCCGGGCGGAGCGGGGTTAGTTCAACCCGAGCCGGCGGTGGCCGCCTGCAGACGGGGTGTCGCGAAAAGCGGGGCAGTGACGTGCTACTCAAAAAGCACCGGGGGCCCCTGAAGCGCCGCCCCCGACAAGGGTGATTCGAACCTCGTTCTCGCGCTAGTGGCTGGGCCGGGAAGTTAGTTAACAGGGTTAACCGGGTTAACCCCCTCGGTTCACCGTGGTTAACAGGTATCTCACATGGAACTACTAACCCAGTCGGAGTTCGCGGCGCGTCGTGGTTGGTCCCGCGCCTACGTCTCCAAGCTCAAGTCGCAGGGCCGTCTGGTCCTGGGCGAGGGTGGAAAGATCGATGTAGAGGCCACCGAGCAACTGCTGGCTGAGTCCAGCGACCCGAGCAAGGCCGGGGTGGCCGAGCGGCACCAGCGCGACCGCGCCGACAAAGGCGTGCACGCACACGTTACCCCTACCGCTCCGGCCTCCCTCCCTGCACCGTCTGGCGGTGGCAGCCTGAATTTCCAGAAGGCTCGCGCCCACCGCGAGCACTACCTGGCACTGCTGGCCGAAGACGAGTTCCGTAAGGGCCGAGGCGAGCTGGTGGAGCGCGAAGTGGTGGACTGCGCCGCGTTCGACGTGGCGCGCAGTCTGCGCGACCTGCTGATGGGGCTGCCCACGAAGGTCGCGGGCGAGCTGGTGGCTATCACTGACCCTTGGGAGATGGAGCAGCGCCTGACGTCGCTGATCCGCGTTGCTCTGGAGGAGGCTGCCAGTCAGATCCAACCACCCGAAGACAGCAAGGCTGAGGAGGCTGCATAACCATGCAACACCACTATGCCGACGGTGCCGCCGTGTACCGGGCGGCATATGTCAGGGGCCTGACCCCCGACCCCGAACTGTGGGTCGATCAATGGGCCGACGAGTACCAGCGCATCCCGCGCGAGGCCGGTGCAGCAGAGCCCGGCAAGTACCACACCGAGCGCACGCCCTACGCTCGGGAGCCGATGCAATGCCTATCCCCAGCGCATCCAGCCAAGCGCGTCGTCACCATGGTGGCGTCGCAGCTGATGAAAACCCAGATTGGGTTGAATTGGATCGGCGCCTGCATCCACCAGGCGCCGGCCAACATCCTGGCGCTGTTGCCCAGCCTGGCCTTGGCCAAGCGGGTTTCCTCGCGGATCGGCAAGAACATCGATGCTGTTCCCGAACTGAGGGAGCGGGTCGCAAAGGCCCGTTCCCGAGATGCCCGCAACACCATCGACACCAAGGAGTTCGAGGGTGGGACGCTGTACTGCACCACGGCCGGCTCCGCCTCCAACCTCGCCGAGCTGGCGGCGCGCTACATCTACGGCGACGAGATCGATCGTTGGGAAATCGACATTAACGGCGAGGGTGACCCCGTCGAACTGGCCGAAGCACGCGGCTCAACCTTCGGGCGCCGGGCCAAGTTCTATTACTCCAGCTCGCCCACGATCAAGGGCGTGTCGAAGATTGCGGACCTGTTCGAGCAGAGCGACCAGCGCCACTACTACGTGCCCTGTCCGCACTGCCGGCATATGCAGGTGCTGGAGTGGGAGAACCTGAAGTACAGCGATGACTTCTCCCGCGTCGACTACCTCTGCGCCAATGAGGAATGCCACGCGCAGATTGAGGAGTCGAGCAAGAGCTGGATGCTGGCCAATGGCGAGTGGCGCTCCCACGCCACAGGGGATGGGGAGACGGTTGGTTTCTATCTCAATGCGCTCTATGCACCCCTCGGCTGGGTCAGTTGGGCCGGCCTGGCCAAGCAGTACGTCAAGGCTAGGCGTGCCGAGGAGCGCGGGGACCTGGAGCCCATGCAGGTGTTCTACAACACCCGCCTGGCACGGGTTTGGGATTCCTCCCAGGAAATGACCAACGCCAGCGAACTGAGGGCGCGGGCCGAAGACTACCCCCTCGGCCAGGTACCTAACGGCGCTGTCATCCTCACCGCCGCGGTGGATACCCAGGGTGACCGGCTTGAGCTGCTGGTGATCGGCTGGGGCGAGGGCATGGAGCGCTGGGTGGTGGATCACCAGGTGCTGATGGGCAACCCCTCCGACCTGCGGACCTGGGACCTGCTGGACGAGCAACTGAAACGCCGTTACCGGCACGCCTCGGGCGTCGAGCTGGCAATCGTGGCCACCGCTATCGACTCTGGTGGCCACCATTCGGACGAGGTCTACCAGTTCGCCCGCCTGCGGCGCTGGCGTAACGTCCTGGCTATCAGGGGGCACAGCAAGCCCGGACGGCCGGTGATCGCACAGCGGCCGTCGAAGGTCGACGTTACCTGGCAAGGCAAGACGGAAAAGGGCGGCGTCGAGCTGTGGATGATCGGCACCGACACCGCGAAGGACTGGATCTATAACCGCTATCCCCTGAGTGAGGGGCCCGGCGCGCTGCACTTTTCCAAGGACCTGGCGGATGACTTCTACGACCAGATCGTGGCCGAGCGGAAAATCACCCGATTCGTGAAGGGGCACAAGCGCACCGAGTACGTGAAAGCGAAGTCGGCCCGCAACGAAGGACTCGACCTGCTCACCTACAACCTGGCCATGGCCCATTACTTGGGCATGAACCGCTACAGCGTCAACGACTGGGCCCGGCTCCGGCAGGCGGTGTCCCAGACCAGCCTGTTCGCCGACCCAGTCGCCACGGTGCCCAGCGCGGCCGACGAAGCGGACGAGCATGAGCCGCAGGGCGAGGCGCCAAGCGCCCCAGCGCGGCCGGCACCTCCCACGCGGAGCGCGAACCCACCATCCCAACCAACTGGCCGGCGTACCTCGCGCAGCGGGTATCTGAGCCGCCGATAGACGAGGTCAGCATGAGCACAGCGCAGCAGCGCCTGGACGAGGTCCGGGTGGCGATTCAGGACATCCTGAAAAAAGGGCAGTCGGTGCGCAAGGGAGACCGCCAGGTCGACCGCGCGCAACTGGCGAGTCTGCGCGTTCTGGAGCAGCAGTACGCCGAAGCCGCAGCCCTGGAGGCGGCTACGAACAACCGGCGCCCGCGCCAGGTTCGCCTCTACAGCGGAGGCAAGGGGATCTGATGGCTACCCGATACCGAATCACGTCGAAGCGCATTCGCAACAGCTACGAGGGCGCTGGCACCGGACGCCGCGCCGCTGGCTGGGACGCGCCTGAGGCGGCGCTGAATGCGGTAGCCATTCCGGCATTGCCGACCCTGCGCAAGCGCTCGCGAGCGGCGGTGAGGAATGACCCCTACGCCGCGAGCGCGATCAGCAAGCGCGTCAGCAACCTGATCGGCACCGGCATTACGCCGCGCGCACGTCTGGACGACGCGGCGTTGCGCGAGGCGTTGAACCTGCTGTGGGAGGACTGGGTAGACGAGTCGGACGCGGATGACCGTACCGATTTCTACGGCCTGCAGATGATCATCGCGCGGATGGTCGAGGAAGCGGGCGAGTGCTTCGTGAGGCGCCGCAACCGACGGCCGGAGGACGGCCTGGCGGTACCTCTGCAATTGCAGGTGCTCCCGCCTGACTTCGTCCCGGTGGATCGCAATTTCAAGACCCGCAGTGGCAACGTGGTGCGCGCGGGAATCGAGTTCGACGCCATCGGCCGCCGGGTTGCCTACTGGATGTGGCAGAGCCATCCCGGCGATCCGGCGGCGCCCCGGCGCGGCTACAACCAGCTCAACCGCATCCCGGCGGACCAGGTGCTGCACATCTTCGAACCGCTGGAGGGTGGCCAGCTGCGCGGTGTGCCGCGCTTGTCGCCGGTTCTCCTGCGGCTGAAGTCGCTGGACAACTACGACGACGCGGTGCTGTTCAGGCAGGAAGTTTCCAACCTGTTCGCCGGGTTCATCACCAGGCCTCGACAGGACGGGGCGCCGATCTTCGATCCGTCGACCGGGCTGGCACCTGCGCAGGATCGCGACGGGACACCGATGGTCGGCCTGGAGCCGGGGACCATGCAGGAACTGCTGGAAGGGGAGGAGGTGGTTTTCTCCGACCCGCCGGACGCCGGTAACACCTACGTCGACTTCATGCGACAGCAACTGATGGCAGCGGCGGTCGGTGTCGACCTGCCGTATGAGCTGCTCACCGGCGACATGGGCGATATCAGCGACCGCACCTTGCGGGTGCTGCTCAACGAGTTTCGGCGCCGGATCGAACAGGTTCAATTCAGCGTGTACGTCTACCAGCTCTGCCGCCCGGTGCGCGCGTGGTGGCTGGATACCGCGTACCTCAGCGGAGCAGTCGACCTGCCGGACTATCCGGCGCGGCGACGTGAGTTCCTGCGCACGCGTTGGATCCCGCAGGGCTGGGCCTACATCCATCCGGTGCAGGACGTCCAGGGCAAGCTGCTGGAGATCGGCGGAGGCCTCGCCAGCCGGAGCGAGCATGCGCTACGCACCGGATACGACGCCGAGGTGATCGACCGGGAGAACGCCCAGGACAACGCCCGGGCCGAGAGCCTGAACCTGCACTACACCACCGACACCGGGCAACCGGTGAGAGACCAAGGGGACACCCATGAAGAAACGCAATGAACAGCCCCTGGCGCTGGCCGCCCTGTGGGCGCTGCTGGGCGTTGGCACGCTCGCCGATCCGCGCATCCAGAACAAGGCGCAGGGCGCGCCGGATCTGCAGGCCGAGCACTGGTACAGCGTCAAGGCGTTGAGCGCTGAGGGTACCGGCTCGGCCGCCTCCATCGAGATCTACATCTACGGCGAAATCGGCTTTTGGGGCATCACCTCCGCGGATTTCATCCGCGACCTGAAAGCAGTCGACGACGGCACCTCTCCGGTACTGGTCCACTTCGACACCATCGGCGGTGACCTCTTCGACGGCATCGCCATCCACAACGCGCTCCGGGCCCTGGGCGAGCGCTGCACCGCCCGGATCGACGGGGCCTGCTTCAGCGCGGGCAGTGTCGCGGCCTGCGGTGCACACCGGGTCGAAATGGCCGACAACGCGCTGTTCATGATCCACAACCCCTGGACCCTCGCGGCAGGCGACAGCGAAGACCTGCGCAAGGTCGCCGACATGATGGACCAGGCGTTCGAGGGCATCGTGGCGAGCTACCAGCATCGGCCGCTGAATGTCGATGACGCCGAGCTGCGCCGGATGATCGACGACGAAACCTGGCTCACCGCACCCGAGGCGAAGGACAAGGGGTTCGTGGACGAGGTGCTCGGCGCGGCCGAGCCGGTCGGCATGAATGCACGCCTGGGCAAGGTGCTGAATCGCTATCGCAACACGCCCGACGCGGCGCGCCGGCTGCTGGCCAGCCGGGAGCCGGTGGGCGACCCCGCACTGACGTCGGCCGAACTGGCTGCGGAGCTGACGGCGGACTGCGCCCAGGCCGGTCTGGCCGACTGCGCGGCGTACCTGATCAAGGCCTCGGGCCTGAAAGATCGCGAGACGGTGCGCGCGGCCTTGGACAGGGCGAAGGCCGTCCGGTCGGTGTGCCTCGTCGCGAAAATGCCCAATGAGGCCAAGGCGCTCATCGAGGAGGGCCTGGATGCCGACGGCGCCCGTCTGCGGCTGTACGACAAGATCGTAGCGCGCAGCACCCAGGTGGAGATCGACAACCGCGTGCCGACGGACGATCAGCCGCAGAACACGGCTTACCAACCCCCGGCGCCGAGCGACGTGTACGCGAAGCGCCGGCTCAATGCCTCGAAAGGAGGAAAGCAAGCATGACCATCAAGACCGAAGGCGTTCACGCCGGAGAGTTCCTCCTGTCGGAGGCCAACGGCTCGCGCAGCCGCGAAAACATCGTCATCACCGCCGGCTCCGGCCGGCTGGTGGCGGGTACCTTGATCGCCCCCATCACCGCCGCCAATGCGCTGACCGCGACCGCGGCGGCAGGGAACACCGGCGACGGCACTGTCGGTGCCTCCGTGGTGACCAGCGCCGCCATCAGCGGAACCTACGTGCTGGAAATCACCGAGGCCGGAGCCAATGGCGGCAAGTTCGAGGTGGTCGACCCGCAGGGACTCCAGGTGGGCACTGGTCAAGTCGGCCAGGCGTTCACCGGCGGCGGAGTCGGCTTCACCCTTTCCGACGGGGCCACCGACTTCGTGGTGGGTGATCGCTTCAACCTGCAGGTGCTGGCAGGGCTCGGCGAGTGGACGCCCTACGACGACGACGGTGCCGATGACGGCCGTCGCGCGGCTGGCGGCATTCTGTTCGGTCCAGTGGACGCCACGGATGCCGACGTAAAGGCGGTGGCCGTGGTCCGTGATGCCGAAGTGATCGCCAGCCTGCTGACCGGCCTGGATACCGCCGGTGAGGCCGACCTCAAGGCGCTGGGCCTCATCCTTCGCACCTGACCTCCTCCGTCCCTCAACCACCTCAAGCCCCCGCCTGCGCGGGGTTTTTCATTTCTGGAGTATCCACATGGCTGAAATCAGCATTTTCGAAGATGAGGCGTTCTCGGTGGAGGCGCTGCTGGCGGTGATCAACACCGATCACCCGGTGCCGGGGCAACTCGCCGCGCTGGGCCTGTTCGAGGAGCAGGGCGTGTCCTCGCTGGTGGTACAGATCGAAAAGGACGGCACCACGCTGCAACTGGTGGAGGCGAAAGCCCGCGGCGGCGTTGGCCAGGTCGTGACCGGTGACAAGCGTCAACTGGTCCCCTTCAACACCGTTCACCTGCCGCAGACGTTCCAGATCCTCGCCGATGAAATCCAGGGCATCCGTGCGGTGGGTAGCCGGACCGAGCTGCAGTCCGCCGAGGCGGTCGTGGCCAAGCGCCTGGAAAAAGCGCGCCGCCAGTTGGACCTGACCCACGAGTATCAGCGCATCGGCGCCATCAAGGGCAAGATTCTCGATGCCGACGGTTCGACGGTACTGCTGGATATCTACCAGGCCTTCGGACTGAGGAAGCCCAAGCCGCGATCGCTCGAGCTGGGTAACCCCGAGGGTGACCTGAGCGGCATTCTGGCCGACCTGCTGGACGAGCAGGACGACGCGCTGGGCAACGTCACCAGCACCGGATCGCGAGCGTTCTGTGGCAAGAACTTCTGGGCCAAGCTCATCGATCACCCCAAAGTGCGCGGCACTTACCTGAACACCCTGCAGGCGGCGCAACTGCGGGGTGACCGTCGCCAGTCGTTCGAGTTCGGCGGCGTGGTCTGGGAGCGCTATCGCGGCAAGCATGACGGGGAGCCGTTCGTGGACGATGGCAGTGCCCAACTGGTCCCGGAGGGGGTTCCGGACCTGTTCATCAGCGCCTTTGCGCCGGCGGACTACATGGAGGTCGTCAACACCGAAGGCCTGCCGTACTACGCCAAGCTTGAGCGTCTGCCCTTCGACAAAGGCGTGGCTGGGGAAGCGCAATCGAACCCGCTGCACCTGTGCACCCGCCCGTTGGCGGTGCGCGAACTGACCCTCTGACCGTGGCGGGTTTCTCTGAACTGGTCGCCGACATGGACGAGATCATCGCCGACGTCCTCGGCGATGGTGAGTTTGGCTACCTGGACCGCTCTGGCCGGCAGGTCGGCAATGCTGCGGTGATCGTTGAGGAAGGTGTGGAACGCATGGAGGCCGGCGCGCTGGATCGGTACCGCACCATTGCGTGCCGCAAGGCGTTCTTGCAGCCCCTTGATCGCAAGGGGGCGTTCCTCGATTCCGATGGCCAGGTCTGGCGCATCGACGGCATCCATGCCGACGACGGCGACTGGATCACTTTCTACGTGGTGCCCGAATGAGCGACGTGATCGATGTACAGACCGCGGTCATCGGCCAACTGCTGGACCTGCTGGCCGCGGTACCGGCGTTCGGCGACGCCGTCCGTGAGGACTGGGTGGCCGGGGTGCTCGACGCCGAGGACAGCGACGAGCCCGAACGGCTGATCATCCTGCAGGAAGGGGACACCGTGGAACGAGACCGGTCGCCGGGCAGTGTCGTGGAGGAGTGGACCGTGAACATCGTCCCGATGGCGCGCGGCAGGGACGCCGCCCAGGCGTTGCGCGAGGCGCGCCTGGCGATCAAGCGGGTGCTCAAGGGCCACAAGGCCGGGCTGACAGTGCCCGGCCTGGTGCGTGTCGATTTTCCGGCATCCGCTGTGCGCCTGCCCGAGCCCGGCCGGCGCTGGGCCTATCGAGCCATCCCTCTGCAGGTCAGCTACTCGCAGCAGTTGTAACCCATCCACCAGGCCGCCTCCGGGCGACCTCTTCATTTCCGGAGGGCTCCATGCCCGAGATCATCGTTACCAGGCCGTTCAACTACCGCGAGGGGCTCGACGCGACCCACTACCCGGCGTCGAAGGGCGCCATCAGCGTTACCGCCGCCGTAGCTGCCCATGCCCTGGGCAAGGGCTACGCCACCGAGGCCAAGGCGCCGATTCCGGCAGCCTCCGCCGAACCGGCCGGCCGCGACCAGAAGTAACCCACCCGAACCCATCAGGAGAGCCCCATGCTCCAGACCATCGACCGCTCGTTCATCGGCGAGGGCATCATCCATGCGCGGCTGTACGGATCGCAGGAACCGTTCCTGCCGCTCGGCAACTGCGACACCTTCAACATCAGCTTCGCCACCGACCGCAAGACGCTGCCCAACTACATGGGAGGCGGCGGCAACAGCAACGTCCGCGAGCGCGTCACCGACGTGACGTCCTCCATCGGAATGTTCGACCTGACCGCCGAGAATGTCGCCCTGGTGACGCGCTCCACCATCCAGGTGGCGCCCACCGCCGCGATCACCGACGAGGCGCATACCTCTCAGGGGGTTGCGCTGGAGTTGATCCCGTTCAAGTACCTGCCGGACCTGACCAAGCCCGTGACGGTGAAGACCGCGGGGGACGTCGAGGTGGCCCCGGGCACCGACTACCTGCTGGTACCCCACGGTATTCAGGTGCTGAGCGGCGGCAAGATCGATGCAACCGGCATCAAGGTCAGCTACACGCCGCGCCCGAGCCGGGCGGTGCATATGCTCAACGGCTCGCAGAAGGAGCTGGAGCTGTTCATCGCTGGCCTGAACGACGCGCAGTCGGGCGAGCCGTTCGCGCTGCGTCCTCGCCGCGTCAAGTTCGGCCTCCTGCAGGAGCTGGCGGTGTTGGGCCAGGAATACGCCAAGCTCACCGGCCCGGCGGAACTGCTCGCAGATTCGCGCGTGACCGCGACCGACATTTCCAAGTTCTGCCAGATGGATCTGGCAGGATAAGAATGGAAATAAAAAGTTACTTTTAGAGAGGTAATATAAAGTCTCTCCAATATTGCGAATATAAATAGGGCGCCCAGGTATTGCTGTTATTTGGTGTTAACCCCCATATTTCTGGTAGGGGTGTCTTATTTATATTTGGCTAGGTTTAATTCTGCGAGCCTGGAAACGGCTCGGTGGTCCTGCCTGTCGAGTGTGGGGCTAATAACTATTCGCTATGCAAGGAGCATCGCAAATGGGTACTTATCTGTTCCAATATGCACAAGATAAGGATTATGTGCTGGGTGTTTCCGATGAGCAGTCCGGCGCCAAAGTCGTACTGCGGAAAGCGCAAGGCACGCCATATCGCTTCATCCTTTGGGATGTCGATCAGGACACAGGGGTGATCACCCTGAACTCAAGCGGCGGCCAGTTGGCGATCGACCCGCAGGGTGGGAAGGTTTCGCCACAGAATATCCTGACGCTGGCTGTCGTGAATTCGAGTTCGAAGAGCCAACGCTTCGATATGGTGACGAAACCGCTCTACATCTTGAGCGTCCCCGAACCGGGGCTCTGTATCGACAACCAGAATCGTGTAACTAAAGACGGCAACCCGATCTGGCTCTACGAGTTCAACGGTTCGCAGGCTCAGCAATGGATCCCGCAGCGACTCTCGTTCGCGAAGGCTGACTTCTAAAAAATTAGCCTTTATAGAGCCTCCAGTATTTCCAAGTTGGAGGCTCTTTTAAATGGTTTGTAAGTAAGTTCTTGGTTTCTCTGTTGGGACGAAGTTGTGTCATTCAGAGACTTTTAGTGGGGCGTAATTTTTTGTGGCTCAAGAGAGTTCGCTAGTAATAGCCAGTTCTGATCTTAACCCGCCATATGGCGGGTTTTTTATTGTCCGGAGATTCTTATGGCGAGCCCAATGCAGCGCCTGATCCAGTTCGTTCTTCGCGGCCGGGACGAACTCTCGCCCGCCGCCCAGCAGTCGACCGAGGCGCTGGAAGGGCTGCGCACCACGGCGGCGAACCTGAACCGGCAGTTGGACGATGCGAAGGGGGCCCGCGGCCTGGTGACCGCGCTCGGAACTACCGAGCGCGCCATTGCGCAGACGCAGACGTCGGTGCAGCGGGTGGACCGTACCATTGCGGACCTGCGCGAGGCGTTGGACCGCAACCCCGGGAGCCGGGGCCTGGCCGTGTCCCTGCAGATCGCGGAACGGGACGCAGCGGGTCTGCGTCGGACCCTTGACCAACTGACCGCTCGGCACGCTGAGCAGCAACGTGCGGCGCGGGCGGCGGGCGTGGATACCGGGCAGCTTGCCAACGAGGAGCGGCGGCTGGCGTCGGTGGTCGACAACACCCGCGAGAGCATCGCGCAGAACAGCCGTGAGATCCGCGAGTTGGAACGCGCGCAGATGCGAGCGGCGCGGGAGGCTGCTGGCCACACCTCGCGCGTGACGGCGCTGCGCGAGGCCATGTCGTCCGGCGTTCGCCAGGCAGCAGCTTACGCCGCAGCCTTCGTCGGCATTCAGGCGGCGCTGAACCTGGTGCGCAGAGGAATCGGCCTGGTGCGTGATGGCATCGTCTCGATGCTGACCACCGGCGACCAGTTCGAGAACCTGCAGAACCGGCTTACGTCGCTGATGGGCTCGGTTGCCGGGGGGGAGCGGGCAACCGCCTGGATCAAGACCTTTGCCAAGGACACGCCGCTTCAGTTGGGCGACGTCACCGACGCCTTCGCGCTGCTGAAGGCCTACGGCCTGGACCCGATGGACGGGTCGCTGAAAGCGATCGAGGACCAGTCGGAGAAGCTGGGCGGCGGCATGGAGCGCCTGGAGGGCATCACGACGGCAGTCGGCCAGGCCTGGGCGAAGCAGAAGCTGCAGACCGAGGAGATCCTGCAACTGGTCGAGCGTGGCGTGCCGGTGTGGGACATGCTGGCCAAGGTCACCGGCAAGAATGCCGCGCAACTGCAGGATCTGGCGAGCAAGGGCAAGCTTGGCCGGGACGTCATCAAGGCGCTGGTCGACGAAATGGGGCGCAGCTCCGAAGGGGCCGCTGCGAAGGCCATGAGCACCCTGACCGGTCTGGTCAGCAACCTCGGCGACACTGCGGCCGACTTTCTCAACCGCATTGCCAACGCCGGCGCGCTGGACCACGTCAAGAACAAGCTGAAGGAACTGGGTGACACCATCGCGCAGATGGACCAGGACGGGCGCCTCGACACGCTGGCCAAGGGGTTGTCGGATGCCTTCGTCCAGGGCTCGGAATGGGTCGAGCGTTTCATCAAGCGCCTGGCCGACGTCGATTTCGGCACCCTGATCGACAAGACCTCGGCCTGGCTTAGCAGCTTCAGCACCCAGCTGGACGACATGGCCTCGCGGGTGCAACTGTTCATCGCGCCGTTCCGGACGTTGTTCAACGGTGTCACCTCGGGCATCAGCGCTATCGCTCTGGCCTGGACCGGCACCCTGTCGCTGATGGTCGCCGGCATCGAGAAGGTGGCGGAGAAGATACCGGCGGCGCTGGGTGGAGAGCGCATCCGCAGTTCCGTCGCCGGCGTCCACGACCTGCTCAGCAGCATGAGCGAGGGTTTTCGCCAGCAGATCCAGCAGGACGCGCAGGATATCGCGG
Organism: Pseudomonas sp. 203-8; assembly: GCF_020708595.1. Taxonomy (NCBI): domain Bacteria; kingdom Pseudomonadati; phylum Pseudomonadota; class Gammaproteobacteria; order Pseudomonadales; family Pseudomonadaceae; genus Pseudomonas; species Pseudomonas sp. 203-8. The sequence continues at coordinate 449,963 of NZ_JAJFDF010000004.1, forward strand.
ATGCCTGGGACACCAGCACCACGGCCATCGCCTCCGCCGCACAGCAGCAGAGCCAGGCGATCACCGACACCTTCACCGACCTGAAGGCGGGTGCGAAGAACGCGGCCGCCGAGTCGGTGCAGGCGGTGACCAGCCTGCAGAATGCCCTGGACCAGATCAGCGCGGCCAAGACCACCGAGCAACTGACCGCCCTGCAGGGGGAAATGCTCAAGGCCTACCAGGCCGGCACGCTGAGCCAGCAGGAGTATGCGAACGGCGCCGGTGTCCTCAACGCGAAGCTGACCGAACTGAAGTCGACCGCCAGCGGCGCCGCCCTGGGGGTGTCTGACCTCAGCACCGGCCTGGAGAACCTGAAGCAGGTCCAAGACGCGATCAGCAGCGCGAAGACCACGGTCGATATCCAGAACATCCGGACGGCGCTGGGCCGGCTGTACAACGACGGCACGATCAGCGCGCGGGAGTTCAACCAGGAACAGACCAAGCTGTCCGCCAAGATCAAGGAACTGAAGGCGGCCGGCGAGGAGGGCGCCAAGGGTATGCAGGCGGTCGCGGAGTCCTCGGACAAGGCGGCCAAATCGCTCTCGGACCAGCGCAAGGCCATCGGCGAATCGATGGAGGCGACCCGCAAGGGAGTAGCGTCGACGAAGGACGACATGGGCGCCTTCGAAGGGTTCTTCGGTGGGGTGTTGAGCACCGCGCGGCAGGGCGTCGCGCAGTTGAGCCAGGAAGCGCTGAACGCCTTCGACGCGATGCGTGGGATCTCCACCGTCGATCTCAGCATCGACACCAGCAGCCTGGACGCCACGTCGCGCTCGCTGGCCAAGGTCAGCGAGCAACTGGCCCGGATCAAGGCCGAGTCGGGCGTGGGCATGAGCGGTTTCGGGCGCTGGGCGATGGATACCCAGCGAGCCAGCCTGGAGATCCAGACGGCGTACCTGGAGCAGAAGCGCAGCCTGCAGAGCCTGATGGACGACTATGAGCGCGGGACCATGAAGCTGGGCGACTTCGTGTCGGCGGCCAAGGGCGCTCGAAATGGCCTCAGCCTGCTGAACGATTCGGACATGCGGCAACTGGAGAGCGCAATCGAGGCGGCCAATCAGAAGATCCAGCAGCTCAAGGAAGGCTCGAAGTCGACGCTGATCAGCCTGCGCGAGGAACTGGCGGGGCTGCGCGGCGAGCAGGAGACCGTGGATCGCAGCCGGTTCAACAGCCGCAAGGCTGAGTTGCAGCAGCAACTGGCCGAGGCCCAGGGCAGCGGCGACATGAACGCGGTACAGAACCTGATGACGGCGCTGGCCACCCTGCAGCAGATCCAGGCCGAGACGGATGCCAAGCGGCAGAGAGAGGAGCAGCAGAAGCGGGTGGACGAGCAGAACGCCGCCAAGGCCGCGGCGGCGCCGCCTGCCTCGCCGCCGGCTTCGAGTCCTCCGCCCCGGGTCGTTCGTTTCGAGACGCCGCGGGGAGCCGTTGACGTGGCGGTGGCCAGCGAGCAGGACGAAACCAACCTGCTCGGCGTGCTCGAGCAGGCCAGCATGAGGACCGGCCGATGAGGCTCGATGCGGTGGAACTGGGCGACCAGTTCGAATGGGTGGACGAGTTCACCTGGGATGCGGTGGCACAAGAGCAGGAACGCTCCCTGACCGGCGCGCTGCTGGTGCAGGAAGGCACCAAGCTGCATGGCCGCCCGATCACACTGCGCTCCGGGGGAGGGGTATGGACGCCGCTGTGGGTCGTGCGGCAACTGGAGGTGCTGCGCGACCAGCGCCTGCGGGTCATGCCGCTGGTGCTACCAGACGGCCGCGAATTCTCGGTGATCTTCAACCGCGCCGAAGGGGCGCCGCTGGAAGCCGAACCGCTGTTCCGCGAGGTCAACCCCGGTCCGGACGCCGACTACCTGGTGACGTTGCGACTGCTCACCGTAGCGCCGCCCTCGGCACCGCCCACCCCCGACCCTTGATCCCACACCCCGCCTCGGCGGGGTTTTCTTTTCTGGCTGGAGTGTTCCATGACGATCACCGTCGATGATGTAAAGCTGCTGAAATCCCAGCGCCTCACCGATGAGGACGACGGCGGCGGCCGTGCCACCGGGCAGGCCGTGGTGGATCGCGAGATCAACAACCTGTTTCCCGATATCTCGCGCCTGGACCGGACCATCGGCCGGATCAACCTGCGCAAGGCCTTCGCCGGCATCAGTTCGAATAGCGCCGAGCCGTACCTGGGCGCTCATGCCATCGTCACGCGGGCGCCGGCCGATCCGCGTGTCTCGGTGCTGCTGTTCAACACCGGCAGCCAGACCGACGAGCGCCGCGACGCGCGCAACGCCATCGAGTCCTTCGTGGTGCCGGCCGTGTCTGCCTCGTTCGAACTGCTGGGCAACCAGTTGCAGGGCCAGCGCGCCATCGCTTGCGTGCAGCGCGAAGAACAGCGGCTGCCCGAGATCGGCGAGGTCTATCAGTTGGTGTTCGAGTCGCGCTCGCAGTATGTCCGCATCACCGACGTCGAGGCGCGGCTCGAACAGTTCGCCCACGACTACGGCAACGGCAACTTCGTGAACTTCACCCGGCGCCGGCTGGACCTGTCGATCAGCGCGCCGCTGGGCGCGACCTTCACCGGCGGCCAGGTGACGCCAGGCGGCACCACCAGCCCGAAAAGCCAGGTGCTCAGCACCCAGGTCGCCGATGCCGCGCGGTACTACGGCATCAGCCCCCTGGCCGAGGCTGTCAGCCGCGGCGCGCTGAGCCTGCGGGTCAAGTCGGTCTATTCCCAACTGGTGCCCAGTACCACCCGGGAAAACGCGCTGGTCGACCAACTGGCCGGCTACCAGCGGCGCCTGTTCGCTGCGGCCGGGCCGGCGCGGACGGTCAACCTGAATGTCGCGAACATAGGCAGCGGCAGGTCGCGGACGTTCCTCGGCACCGGCTGCGCGCCGGGTTCGCTGTCGCTGAGCGCCGGCGGCGGTGTGTTCGCCGACGACCGCAAGGGAGGCCTGCGCTACATCAGCGGTTCGAACTGGATTGCCAGCGGTACCGTCGACTACGAGAGCGGCGCAATCGAGATGGCGGCCTCCGGCAGCGGCTGGAGCGGGACAGCGAGCGCCACCTACCAGCCTGCCGCGGCGGCGACGGGCGAAGCGGTGACCGGGGAGATCCCTATCGAACTGGGCAACCGCGGCTTCGTCTACACCCTGTCGCTGTCCGAAGCGCCGCCCCAGCCGGGCACCCTGGTGGTCTCGTTCCTCGCCCTGGGCAAATGGCAGGAGATCCGCGACCAGGGCAACGGCGAATTGGCCGGGGAAGGCACCGGCACGGTGGACTTCGCGACCGGCTCGGTATCCATCACCCTGAGCGCGCTGCCGGACGTGGGGAGTTCGCTGATCTACGCCTACGTCGGGCAGAACGATGCGGCGCTGACCCAGCGCACCGGCACCAGCGTGCAGGCGCGCGCACGGATCAACCGGACGTTGCCGCACCAGGGGCTGTTGCCCGGCTCCTACAAGGCGACGTTCAAGGTCGGCGGGGTAGAGCGCACCGTGCTCGATAGCGGCAACGGCTCGCTCAGCGGTACCGGTGGCAGCGGCCAGATCAACTATGCCGACGGCAAGGTCAGCATGGAATTGAGCGCCACCCCGGATGCCGGGAGTGGGATCGTGCATACCTACGAGCAGGGCAGCGTGACCGACAGCCCGCTGGCGGTGACCTCCGACAGCACCGGCATGTGCATCGGCACTCTCCCCGGGGCGCCGCTCAAGGCGGGCAGCGTGCGCCTATCGTGGATCACCAAGCGTCGCCAGGCGGCACCGACCCTCGGTGCTGACATGGGCACCGGGGCGCTGCCGATCTTCGAATCGGAGATCACCGTGGACAACTCGGTGACCGACGACGCCGCCGGCGGCTGGGCCGGGCGCGCCGGGACGATCAACTACGAGACCGGCGAATTCAGCCTGAAGGTGGCCGGCAACTACGTGTTCAAGGAGTACACCTACTACACCGACACGGTCGACAACTTCGGTATGAAGAAGCTGCGCCTGGTGGCCACCGATACCACCTTGCTGGAGGGGTTCGGCGGCACGCTGAGCGTGCGCGCGCAGAGCCGCGGCGTCGAGTACGGCGAGCAGACCGATTCGCAGACCGTCGCTCCGGTGACCCTGGACCTGTTGCCTGGTGTGGCCGAGCCGATCCTGCCGGGCTCGCTGGTGTTCACCTGGGCCGGCGAGGTCTACGTCGACCGCTCCGGTGTGCTCTACAAGAACATCAACAGCAGCACCAACGCCGGCATCGCCGTCGGCTCGGTGGACTACGCCGGCCGTACCGCGACGCTGAATACCTATGGCTCGGGGGCGGCACCGACGGTCACGCTGCTGGCCTGTCTGACCACCAACGCCGGCTTCAGCGTCACCAGCATGACCTTCCGCACGCCGGGGGCGCCACTGCGTTCTGCGAGCCTGCAGGTGACGGCGGTTCGCCTGGATACCGCGCAGATCGTGACCACCACGGCGGACGCGAACGGTAAGCTCAATGGCGCGGTGATCAAGGGTAGCGTCGATATCGTGACCGGCATCGTCCGGCTGCGCTTCACCAGCAATCTGGAGGACACCACTGGGGCCAGCGATATCCCGGTGATTCCGCTGCTGCTGCGCTACAACGCGGTCGTCTTCACCTCGCTGCCGCTGGACGCAACCCTGCTGGGCCTGGACCCGGTGCGACTGCCGGCGGACGGGCGGGTGCCAGTGTTCCGCGAGGGCGACGTGATGGTGGTTGCCCATACCGCCGAGACCACGGTGCCGAGTCCTCAAGCTGGCGGCGTGCTGCAGCTCGGCCGCGACCAGCAGGCCGAGATCAAGGTGGTGGACGCCAACGCGGTGGAACTGGCCTCGGCGGGCTACAGCGTCGACCTAGAACGCGGCCGGGTGACATGGGCCAACCCGCTGGTCCTGCAGGATGCCGAGGGCAACCCGCTGACCCTGCCGCTGGTGGTGCGTGACCGGGTCGAGCACATGACCCTCTGCACCGAGGTCCAAGTGAACGGCGAGCTGGGAATCTCCTCGCCGCTGCCCTGGGATCTGCCGGCGGGCGAAACGCTGGCGTCCAGTGCGCTGAGCTGGGGCGACCTGCAGGCGCGGCTGCACCACTGGTTCACCCAGCGGACCTGGGATATCGGCTCGCCGAACTGGACCGACGAGCCCAAGGGCGACGGGACCACCGCCAACTACAACAGCCTCGCCTATCCGCCGCTGATCGCCAACCGCGGTGCGATCGATGCGAAGTGGGCGCTGGTGTTCAACTCCTCGACCAGTTTCAGCGTGGTGGAGGAGAAGCTGGGGGTCATCGCCAACGGCACTACCACCACCGACACGGCGCCGATCAACCCGGAGACGAACACGCCGTACTTCACCATCCGCAAGGAAGGCTGGGGCAGTGGCTGGGCGGCCGGCAACGCGGTGCGCTTCAACACCGACTCGTGCCTGGGGCCGATGTGGATCGTGCGGACGGTGCTGAGTGGCAAGGGCACCGTCGAGGACGATGAATTCCACCTGCAGATCAGAGGAGACGCGGACTGATGACCGCTCGACAGTACAGCTATCGGGACGCCGGCGCGCCGCCGGCGCTCTTCCCGTCGGCGGTGACGCCGTTCCAGAAGTTCAAGAGCTACCTGCGCGCGGCGCTGGTCGACGGCTACGGCAACAAGCCACCGGCAGGGTGGACCGTCGTAAGCGAGTTCGACACCGCCATCACCCTGGCCCCGGCGTCCAACTGCGCGCAGGTGACGTTCTACAGGCACTTAACCGGTAGCGGCAGCGTCAACGACTACATCGCAGTCTATGTGCATGAGGGCATGCTGGATATCAGCACTCCGCTCCCAAAGGGCGTCAATACGCGGTCACGTACCTGGTCGGCGGACACCAATCCCACCAGCAATGACGCTCATGTCATCTACCTGGGGTACATGTACTGGAACCATGCGACGTACTGGCAGATCTGTGCGGACGCCGAGACGTTCATCTTCTGCGTCCTCCAATCCACCGGTTACGAAAACACGAGCGAGGCGTACCAGCTCGGCCTCTACGTCGGGCAGTACGAGAGCTTCAGCGGCGCCTCCGGCGTTCAGGGGTTTATTGCCGTCGGCGGTGCCCAGGGTTACCAGAACACAACGGGGTACAGCCGAAACTGGTCCTTCGGGAGTGGCTTCAGTTCGCTGCGTGACCAGCGCTCGGGAGAGATCATCCAGGGTGGCGGTCCCAGCGTGGGAGCGCTGATGGACCAGATGCAGTATCAGAGCACCTACTACGACCGGGCGGAGGGAGAGAATCCACCCTATTGGCGGATGCAGCAGCCCTATGTGACGAATGGTGCGAACTACGTCGGCCGCCTGAAGGGTGTGTGTTTCGACCCGATCTTGGGCCATTACCGCCACGGACACCTGCTGGAGCGGCTGGGGTTGTCCCTGGGCGCAACGGCGGTGGCGGAGGTAGTCCAGATGGATGGCAAGACCTACCATGTGCATATGGACCGCTGGGGGCTCTGGTTCCTGTCTGTGGATCCGGCGTGGTGGCCAGCATGAGCGCGCTGATGCTGCAGGTGGTGCCGCCGGTCCAGATCCGGCCCGATACCTGGCTGCAGCGGTTCGGCATTGGGCCGAAGACCCTTCGCCCGCCGGTGGCAGTCGCCTGGTCGGGGGCCGGGCAGGCGATCTACCAGACCCTCGCCGTGAAGGTCACCCGCGAAGGGGAGGAGACTCCGGCGCGCAAGATCGCCACGCTGTATCGCGGGACGGTGGTCACCGCGACCGCGATGACGGCGACCTTCCAGGTCTACGAGGGCGAGACGGTGCAGCGCTTCGAGGCATCGGGCCTGCGCGGACAGTTCGTGATACAGGTCACCGACGAAGGTGACCCGCGCCTGGGGATCATTCGCTGGCCGGTCCTCGATGCCGATACGCGCCTGCTGTCCTATGACCTGACCGAAGGCTCGGGCGGTCGAGATCCGACCGACCCGGCGAAGGTGCGAGCGGTCGTCACGGTCGACGGCGGTGCGGCCTCGCGCTGGGTGGTGGTCATCGAGCGCAAGCTTGATGGCGAATGGCGGGTGGCCGGCGTGGGGCAGACGGCCGAGTCCGGGCGCGCCGAGATCGCCCTGGAGGTGACGGCCGGCGGGACCACTTACGCAATGGGGCTGGATGACTGGGGCGCGGTGTTCGAGCCGCGTCTCGCCGTCAGCCTGGGCCAGCGCGTGCGTCCGACGATCTTCTCTGGCTGGCTCTACGAGGTGACCGAGGCCGGGGTACTGCCGGTGGCTGAGCCGGAGTGGTGGCCGATCGAGGGCGATAACCCCAGCCGCCAGGTCGGCACGGCCCGTCTGCAGGCGACGCGTTACTACCGCCCGCTCAGCCACGGGCCCTTTCCTGTCGAGGCTCTATGATCAATGCGAGTTTCGGCGCCCCCTGGCAGAGGGCGGCGCCGCTTTCCGTGCGCGCCGTCCCGCTGCGCTGGCAGCGCCTGGTGCTTGCCGATGCGCATAGCGCCGGGCTGTGGGGCTCCGGCCGACCACTGGCACGGCGTTGCGCCAGTGGCTGGTCCGGTGTACCGGTGCGTGATGCGGGCTGGGGGAGTGGCTGGGAGCACGCCGAGCAGCGCAACGCGGCAGCCCGCAGCGCTTGGGACAGCACCCGGGTGCTGGACGTGGAGAGAGAGCTAGGCTGGGATCGGACGCTGCGCCCGCGTGATCGGCGCCTGTCGCTGATCTACAACCCGCGCCCGTCGCCCAAGGACGCCGGCCGTCCACCCGGCTGGCGGCGCTCGGCCGAGTTCGACCGCTTCCGCGATGCGCTGTCGGAGAGGCGTGCCAGTCTCTACATCCCGACCGGCCTGCTCGACTTCAATTTCGGCCCGACCCGCTACACCCCGGCGAACACGCCCGACGTGTTCTTCGATTTCCGCTACGTGGCGCCGGTCCGCGGTATCCGTCCGGTGGACGCCGGAGCGCGCAGCAGCTACGGCAGTCCGGCCCGCTTCGATGCGTTGCGGCGGATTCCCTGGGCATGGGGGCGGCCGACCGATCCGGTGCCGACGGGCATTGTCTACCCCGACTATCCGGGGCCGGTGGTACCGATAGATCCACCCACCGAGCCCGAGATACTGGAGACCTACATGATAGGAAACACGGTCACCCTGGTGGTGCTGCCGAGTCGCACGCCACTGGATGCGACCAGCATTCGCATCGGCCTGGATATCGACTCGTTCGCCTGGTCGTTCTCGGCTGATCTGTTCGGTCGCACCTCGCTGGACCTGGCGGCGCCGGATGCCAACGGGCCGAAGACAGTAGAGCTGGAGATCAACGGCTGGACCTGGCGGTTTCTGGTCGAGCGTTACAGCGGCAGCGGCAAGCATCCGAGCGAGCGCTACACCATCAGCGGCGCGAGCCGCACCCAACTGCTGGACGCGCCCTATGCGCCGAAGCGCAGCGCGGTGAACACGGCGCCGCTGAACGCACGTCAGGTTGTCGACGACCAGTTGCAGTACACCGGCTTTTCAGTGTCCTGGGACGTCGAGAACATGGGGCCGCCGGACTGGACGCTGCCGGCCGGCGCCTTCAGCTACCAGGACCAGACGCCGATGCAGGTCATCGTCAAGCTGGCCGAGGTCGCCGGCGGAATCGTGCGGCCGGGCCTGATGGACGACTCGGTGACGATCCTGCCGCGGTATCGTGAGGCGACCTGGTACTGGGACACCGCGATTCCCGACCGGATCATCCCGGCCGCCATCGTCGCCGAGTGGGGCAGCGAGTGGAGTCCCCAGCCGGCATGGAATTTCGTCTACGTCAGCGGTACCAGCTACGGCGTCAGCGTGCAGGTGCGGCGCGCCGGTACCGCCGGCGAGGAGTCGGCGCCTGATGTTATGGAGGACTGGATGACCGGCACCGAGGTGGCACGCTCGCGCGGGATCTGCGAGTTATCGAAGGGCGGTAACCAGGCGATCGAGACGCGGCGTATCCCGTTGTTCCAGAAGGATGATGGGGTACCGGGCCTGGTGCAGCCGGGCATGTTGGTCGAGGTGAGAGACGAACAGGCGACGTGGCGCGGTCTCTGCCTGGCTACCGATATCTCGGCCGAGGGGGTAGGGGCTAGCCGCGTTTGGCAGACCCTGCGCATCGAGCGCCACTATCCGGGAGGTTCCTGATGGCGACGGTCAACCCCTGGCGTCGGTTCATCGGGCTCTTACCGGGCGGCGCGCGCACGGTGGGGGAGGTGATCGATGTCGACGAGGGCGCCGGCACCTGCCGCGTCCGCCTGCGAAACAACGTCGTGATCGCGGCTCGGGGCACGGCGGTGCCGGCCGGGCAGATGGCGTTCATCAGCGATGGCATGGTGACCGGGCCGGCGCCGCAGCTCCCCCAGTTCGATATCGAGGTTTGACTGAGCCGATCCGACCAGCATGCCGTCCAGGCACTGCAGGCGGTCGGACCCGCGTTTCAAGGTGAGCGGATCGCGTGCGGAGATCCACCAGCCATCACGCAAGAGCTGATCAACATGGGCGCGCAGCCCGGGCAACATCCGTTTATTCATCGTGGTTCGCCTCCTACCTGGCAGGCGAACGATAGCAAACCGGAACCCCTTCACGCCTACCGATAGCAGAGCATTAACGTTACTGGAGAGTACCGATGCTGATTACCGAGCAGCAGCTGCTGCAGATATTTCCGAACGCCGGCCATCGCGCCGGCTTTTTTGTGCCCGCACTGAATGCTGCCATGGGGCGCTTCGGCATTACCTCGCCGGTGCGTGTCGCCGCTTTCCTCGCCCAAGTTGGGCACGAGAGCGCACACCTGACCCGGTTGGTTGAGAACCTCAACTACAGCGCCTGTGGCCTCGCGGCGACTTGGCCTAGCCGCTATCGCGGAGCAGGCGGGAAGCCCAATGTGTTGGCGTTGAGTCTGGCCCGTCACGCCGAGGCGATCGCCAATAACACATATGCCAATCGTAACGGTAATGGCGATGAGTCCAGCGGAGACGGTTGGCGCTTTCGCGGTCGGGGGCTGTTGCAAATCACTGGTCGGAGAAACTACCGCACCGTCGGAGACAGTCTCGGCTTGCCGCTGGAAATCGAACCGGAACTGCTGGAGCAGCCCGAGCACGCCGCCAGTTCGAGCGCCTGGTGGTGGGCGGCGCATGGGCTCAATAGCCTGGCCGACCGCGGCGAGTTTGTTGCCATCACCCGCCGGATCAACGGCGGCATGAACGGCCAAGTGGAGCGCATGGCGTTGTGGGAGCGGGCGAAGAGGGTGCTGTCGTGATCTCGGCACGCGTTGTCTCGATCATGCTGGGCTGTATGCTGCTGATCGGCGTGGGAGCCGCCGGGGGGGGCTGGCTCAGCGCGCGTCATTACCAGCCACTGCTTGATGCCGCGCGCGCGGATCTGACCGCCTGCCGTTCTGCTCGTGGGAGCTTGGAGGCCGCAGTAGCGGAGCAGAGCAGGCAGGTCGCCGCACTGCGATTGGCCGGCGAACAGCGCGCCAGGGATGCCGTCCAGGCGATGGATCAGGGACGGCAGCAGGCTGCCGAGCAGTATGCCGCGGCACAGCGCCTGCTGAACCAGCACACCGCTGGTGAGCAATGCGCGGCCGCCGAAGCGGTGATCGACCAGGAGTTGGGGCTATGAGGATGGTGCTGATGTTGGTGGTGGTAGCGTTGGCAGGATGCGCCGCCCAGATCGAGCCTGAGCCGCGCCCCGTGCGCGTAGAAGTGCCGGTTGCGGTGCCGTGCCGTGTGCCGACCGTTGAGGTGCCGGCCTGGGTGGCGGATGGGCTGAAGAAGGGGGATGACCTACAGACCAAGGCCCGCGCATTACTTGCGGAGCGTCGCCAGCGGATCGGCTACGAGGCGCAACTCCTGGCTGCGAGCCGGGCCTGCCAGTAGATGGGCAAAACCGCGTCGATACTATTTTCGGCTAAAAGCAGACCTTTCGGGGGGGGGGGCGATCATCCATGCACGTCAAGCCAGATATATTATATGAGAAAATATTATGTCTTTGGGTTAGGTTGGCTGATTAATGCTAAGGTCTGCCAAAATATATATTCATGTGTAATCATGCTGCTGATTTACCTGTGATAAGTTTTTTTCATTTTAGGTCTGTGTTGAGGATAATAAAGCTTTCCAGTGGCGCTCATCTTTTTCTTGAAGTTCGTTGAAGACAGCCTTTACTGTCTCCTCTAGCAGAAAAATAAGCTCGTTATTTCCGGTGATCCGCTCAATCGAGTTTCCATGGCTAAAGGTGTGCAGGAATTTTAAGATCGACTTGGCTCGTTCTTTCCCGAAAAGTTCGCTTGCGCGCTGATCGACTGTATCACTATGGGTCCCGGGGACCCGTGAGTATGTGTAAAGCTCCAAGAATCGCCGCAGTGCATTTGGAAGTATAATTAGATTCTCATTTTCTATTTTGTTGGTTGAAAAATGGAATTTGTGAAGGCAGTCAAATAGGAATTGGTACTCGGAGTTGTAGTTTGAGAGTGAGTTGGGCATATTGATCAATTCGGAGTTGTCGCTATCAACTCGCTTGATTAAGAATAGTCTCGCTACTTGGTCTTTGGTGGGGTGGAGTTCGCGTATAAGATTGAAAAATTCAAAGTTGTGCGTTGAAATAAACAGCTGCTTGCAGGTTGTGCCCCAGGCTTCACTGCCATTGGGTTGTTTGATTTTGGAAAAAAACATTTCATTAATCGCTGCAGTAATTTGAAATATGTGATTGCTGTCGAGGCTTGAGATGGGGTCGTCAATGTAGACAATCGCTTCCTTAAAATCATCGTGGGTTAGTTCTTTGAGCTTGGTGAGAAAGTAGGAGAATGCAATTGCTGTTCGCTCTCCATCACTGAGGTTCTTGGCGACAGCACCATTCTTGCGAACGAGTTGAAAACGCTCTTGGCCCGCAGTATCTTTCGTGACTTTAATCTGAATGGCTTCACTTCCCAGCATCAAGACCAGCCGTTCGTTGATTCGCTCACGGCCCTGTTGTGCTTGGCTAATCTCGGCCTGCAGGCGTACCACATCATTTTGCAGCTGAACGTTGAAGGCTCGAACCCGGTCAGCCCTCTTCGTTAGTAAATTCTTCTTGCGCTCCCAGCCCTCGGACTCTAGTTTGTCAGCAGTCTCTTGTACGAAGTGATATTTAGCTTTTTTTAGGGCTGCAGCACGCACGCTGACGAAATTGGCAGCTAGCTTATTGTTTTCCTTGATCACACTGTTAATTGCCTTGGCTGTATCTTGGATGGCCTGTTCAAGTCCAGGTGCTAGAGGCAAGGGCTCCATTGTCTTGCGAGAGCTTTCGACCTTCGAGGTAACCTCGGTGACCAGTGTGTTAACAGCATCATTGAATGCTTTGACTCGGTCTGCTAGCGGGACGCAAGCCGCTTTATATGCTTCGCGAAACTGAGTGTTGAGTTCTACTGGGCTGGGTAGGTCTAACTTAAACTCTGCAGCGATTACTCGGTCAAGTAAGTCTTGCACCTTGCCATTATGGTCGGCTAGGTCTTTCGAGAAGTGTGATCGGAAAGACTCTAGTCGTTCACTGGTGACTTTGTTTCCGCAGAATTCACATGGCCCGGCCTCAGGATGCAAATGAAGCCCAGTCTCTACCCAGCGCTCAATTTCAGGGTTCTTCTCCAAGTGTTTAATCGTGTTGGAGAAGCTTGGTGTTGCAGCTAAGACAGAAATTGCCTCCCTGTGTAAAGACGCAATGGAGGGCGTTGCAGTAATCTCGGAGACTTGACTAGGTTTATTTGAGTCAGGAGTTAAGGCGAGGTCGATTGCATCGACTAGATCTTTCTCTGACAGCAGTTGTGAATCAAGAATGTTAACTGCTATAAGGTCACTCCCAAGATGGGTTGCAGTGTAAGGGTCAATCTTCAGGCGTTGACGAATGTTCTGGGCCGATCTTTTCTTTTCTTCTTGAATGGCTACCGTGCAAGCTTCGACTTTCCTGCTGATCGTCTTATTCGTTTTCTGGCATTTTGTGATGCGTTCGTTTAAGGCGTTAATCTTCTTCTGGGCTTCTTCAGATTCCTTGCCAAGCAACAATATCGGATTGCAGCTTCCAGAATCAAAGAATAGATTATTTCTCACGAAGTCAGAGTTAAAGACTCTTACCGAAAGGCCGCACTCGTGAAAATTCTTTTCTGTGACAGCCTCGCTTCCGCTATTGAAAGTGAATTCACAGTTTTGGAAGTCTGCGTGAGGCAGCCTTTCTTCAATTTGGGCAAAAAGGCGAGATAGAGTTGTTTTTCCTGAATAGTTCCAACCATAGATTAAGTTCTTGGCTGCGAACTCCTTGGTGCCGGCAGGTTTTATATAGTTATGATAGACACCTAAGTTTCTAATTCTCTCGATGCTCTTGATCATGTGTTCACCTTTTTAATGTTAAGAGCTACTGGCGTCCTCAGGAAGCTCTATAGGGCGCGTGAAGATGCTGATGCTTCTATAAATTGGTGTGCCATCTACAGTTCCAACCTTTCTTTCTTCATATTCTTCTTCGGTACTGTCGCCCCATGTATCTAGTAAAATCTCACGAACCAACTGCGCGAGATTCGAGTCTCCCCATATGGGCTCTTCTGTGAGCATTTTGGGCCATCGTTGCTGGCCTACTATCAAGACCGACCCGTTGTGCTTGGGAACTATTGCGATGCTCGGATCTACCTCAAAGCTGTTTCGGAATTCTCGTGGGAGGACATCGTCCATATCTTCTTCATATGAAAAGTGACCATCAAAACTAATTGATAGCTCATTGATCCCGGCGAGGCGGTCACGCAGGTCGGCCGAGCTTAGCCATCCATCTTGCCCACAGCAAATAATAGGTAGCTCCATAATTTCGCCACCACATTCTAAAATTACTTCTGCACAATTAGCCTTGAAGAGTTCATCGGATTTCGAACTGGCGATGATGCTAGCTTGCTCAGTTGCCCAAGACGCTAGTTGCTCCTTTGAAACCTTAGGTATAGCAGAGTTGCGAGAGGCTGTTAGTGTCTCGCCAACTAGAAGTCCCTGGATGTTGGAGATGCGCGTTGCGCGAAGACCTCCAATAGTCACCCAGCCACCATCTCCACTGAAATAGCTACTCGGCTGGATGAATGCACGGCCTAGAGGCTCATTGTTATGGCCATAGATTTGTCGTATGGGCGACTGATTTGCGGTCTTGCGATATTTATTACGTGCTTCTTTTGATGTTAGCGGGTGGAGTCGAGATAGGAATTCTTCGTCAGACAGCTGTAGCCAATCATCTGAGCTAACTGCTAACGTGATTTCTCCATTCTCTTCTACATCAATGGAAGCTGCGAGGCTAGGAGCGATTGATGCAACTAACTGCTTGAGTGTCAGTGCACTGTCAGCATAATTTTTGGTATTCAGCATCCCACCTTTCTCTCTCGGGTCAGCCTTCAGTAGGACCTCAACACGTGTTCCACCATCGACGGGTGCTTGGCCTCGTCCAGCTTGTGACAGGATTGGTCGCGATGCGGTGCCATCCCGAAACTCCAGTATTCGAGCGGAGTCCTCCCCATGATCGAATCGCCGCGAGATTACTCGAACTACGGTACCAATCATGAAAACTGAGAAGAACCCAATCCCATACCGGCCTATGGCATTCATACCCTTCGCAATCAGTCCTGGAAACTCTTGTGCCGCAAGGGAGGACCGCCAGAAGGATGTACCGAAATCTATTAGAGGCCCTGTCAATACCAACTCGGACATACCGATTCCGTTGTCTTCCACGGTCAACCAGTGACCGTCTGCTCTGGTGGTTAAGCCGACAGTGATTTTACCCCAGGTTTCACGCCGGCCTTGTTGATAGCGCCGTCGTGCCTGAATTGCATCAGTACTATTCTGGATTAGCTCGCGCAATACGACGGTTGGATCGTCACCATAAAGCTTTGCTCCCCCCAACGTTTCAACAACTTTTGGAATGTCGGAAACTCGGAGCCGTGTGTCGACTGGACGCCATCCTCTAGTTTGAATGGTTCGTGCAAGAGACTCGGGACTGCCCGCCCCTTTAACTCGCCGCGCCCGAAAAAATAGTCCTTTAGCCCGGTTCTGCATCAGTAAGTCGACATCCTGTAATTCTTTGTTGACTGCCGAAATCGTATCGTAGGCAAGCCACCACGCATCTGCATCGGAAACCGAAAAGGGAGCACCTGCGGTAAAAACTACTGCTTCGTGTTCAATATGTGGTACAGCCAAACGTTCTTGAAATGACCAATGCAAAGCTGATATCCCTTGCGGATTCGTTAAAGCTCGCAGAAATCGGGGAGCCCGCCGTTGGTCGAGATGAAGTGCATCTGCGATCCGAAGTAGGCAAGCTAATTTAACACGGTCGATCCGGCTCTTCGTTTTGCTTGGGTACGCTCCGAGGTCTTCTGAGAGTTCCTGCTCGACACGCGATACTGACCACCAGTGGCTATGTGCAATCTGTCCAATAGTCTCACCGTAAAAAAATCGCAACTCAGAGTCATCGATAAGATAAATCGTGTCGCCGCTAGTTGATTCCCAGCCTTGCTTCGCGAGAGCCTCTGCTTGTTGAGCATGTAGCTGCCTCAAAACCTCCGGTACTGCTTGTTGAATGATTTCTGGCGGGGGGTTATCTACTGCCTGCAAGTCATATTCAGAATTACCAAGTAAGGCCGCAACTGCATCTTTCCAAGCAATCGTCTGTTTCAACTGTTCCAAGCCTTTTGGGTAGGCCGCTAAGCTCATTGCAGAGTCGTGTAGGAGGACGCTTGCTCCGAAAACAAATGCTTCAGCTGGACTAACCGTAATTGCTCCTTCAGACACCAGAGAGGCCGTTTCCCATAATGCATCAAGATGGGTCAGGTCATGGACGGTTAATCCCGGTATTGCTGCTGCTATCTGTGACACAAGAACCGCAGCTTTCTCTCGCATGGCGAGATAACTATCACGGAAGAATTCTTGCTCGGCGGTCGTAATGTCTGGCAATGGATTTATAAAGGCATGGCGCCAAAGCCAAGTGAGCCGAAAGTCGGAGGGAGTAGGCATGTTTGGTAATCTCCTTTAAATTCTGATTTGGCTGTATTTCAATGGGGGTGAGTCGAAATTAGTTAATATTTCTGTTCTAATGGTTGATAGTAGTCTACTGGTCTGGTTGGTCAAAGTGGCTTGCGAGTCGCTTGGGGTGTTGGTAATTTTTGCAACGCCCAGTCTAACTCATTGGTAGCTATTGGCCGAAATCAACCATCGAGTGTTTACAAGGTCTGTAGTGATTCGGAAGAGTAACTAAAACTGCCTTGTTGGCGCTTCGAGCGGTGAGTCTGTAGGGCACGTTTAGACCTCAAGCGAGGACCCACTCGCCCGGATTATCAGGCAATTTGAGAGTGGATGTATATAATAACCCGAAGGTTTCCGGATGTAGTAAGGCGCTAGTTGCATCGTTCGCCAGATCATCGATCGCATGGGCAATGCTTCGATAGCTACCCAAACTCTCACTCCCCAAAATAGGCTGAAACCGCCTGTCACTCGATTGGGCAATACAGAGAACTCCGATCCGCGTCGGACATTTCAAAATGACTCGCATCTGTAGGCCCTCGCATCGAGGCCATTAGGTATCGGTCAATTTATGGAAGCAAAGCGCCACTACATGGCTATTAGCTTATCCATGACCTGCTGTCAACAGGTTCGCCTTGGAGCATGCCGCGCGTATCGGGACAGGGAGACCTGAACCTCTATCTGTAAGCCGTCCACTACTACATTCCAAAAACGCCGACGGTGATCGTGAGTGATCTTAGCAGTGGCATGCCTGCCGCTGCGGCTCGTTCTTTGTGGCATGAGCTGATTCGAGAAGGGGGCCTGGGTTACTTAATCTGAAGTCGTCGCAGGATGTAGGGAACGTATGCCAAGGCTTGCTGATGGGCTGCAGGGTGTCAGGCTAGTGGTAAAAAAGTGGTAAATAGAAAATTAAGAAGAGACGTAAGGCCTAGAAATAAAGCACTTATAGAGAACTGACGGTTCAATCCATCATCGGCGCAACGGAGAAGCGGCGTGAGAGGGCGGCGGGGGCGTTGGTCGGTTCTGGGCGCATCGGGACTTCGGTAGGGGGAGCGGAGCAGGGCGAGGGATTTTATCAGGGATGGGGCCTTTGCCATATCGTCGGCAATGAGCAGTTCCACCCGCCCAGCGTCGGTGTCCGATAACCCGAGGCTTTCCAGCACGGCTCGTAGGCTGTCACAGTACTTCGATTCGGATGATGTCTCCATCAGCCTCTCGACCTGGGCCGCCACCGTTTTTCAGTCACTGACCAGAATCTCCGCCCCTGGTACATCTTTCGTGGGGATGGACTCGATCGCCATTTTCTGGGGCGCTGCCAGGCAAAATGGTTGCCAGACCCGAGGAGGTAGTCGTTACCCTCCACTGGGCCTCTCTACATGCGCTCGACGATAGTATCGAGCTCCCGGATCTTGAAAGCCTTTTGGCAGGGAGGCGGGTTCCAGCCCAAAGGAGCGTTCCCGGTGAGTGGCCTTGACGCTACTGATGGTCAGCTTCGATAGCCCCGAGGAGTCGCCGAGCACATCGCCGATGCTTTTATCGGAGGTGGGATCGAGCGAGGGAAGTTGCCAAGGGTCTGGGCGGCGGTACTCGGGAACGACCGTTGCTTCTGTATGGCTGGCGCACTCTACATGCGTAGAGTTTTCGCCACTTCATCGATTTCGGTGATCGTGGCGTGGTCGGAAATGACTCTGGCCATGAGGTAGTCATGCAACTCTGCATCGCCATCGACACAGCCGTCTCTGAGCACAACCAACTGGTAGTCCAGATCGAACGCCTGGCGAACCGTCGTCAGCACTACGCCTGAGGTAGTGGCTCCAGCGATGAGCAATGTTTCAATATCATGCGCCCAGAGAAGCTCGTCCAGTTCCGTACCCGTGAAGGCGCCGACGCGACTCTTCGTAATGACCGGTTCGCTTTCGATCGGCTGCAAGGCGGCGGTGATCGCCAACCCGGGGCTTCCCGGTTCGATCAAGCCACTTTCACGTAGCTCGCGGAATAGCCTGTTGCGCCTGTCCATTGGCGGACCATCGGGCGGGCAGCCCACCGTTACATGAACTACAAGCATATCGGTTTGCCGTACCCTGGAAAGAAATCTGGAGGTGCGGGCCACTACCTCGGCTGCGCGAGGTGCGGGCACGAAGTTGTTCAGCACGAATTCCTGGAAATCCATCAGCAGCAGGGCGGAATTAAAGGGAGATTCAAGCACGAGCTCAGTCATGACGACCTCTGGGTGGTGGAAAACCGTCTAGCGGGTGGAGTGCCCAAGGGCTCGCCAGTTGAATAGCGCCCCTGCCAGCATCAACAGGCTGGTTACCAGGAAAACGCTGCGCATCCCGAACTGGCCACCGACGAACCCTCCGATTACCGGCCCGATTACCTGGCCGGCGAATTGCGCGGATAGCGACCAGCCCATTGCCGAGCCGACGAATCGCTCCGGGACGCTATGGCGGATTACAGCGGCCATGCACGGAAGCAGGCCGCCAAGCGCCATGCCCATCAGGAAGCGCAGGGCGATGAGTTGCCACCCCGCATATACGAAAGCCTGGGGAATCAGCAGGACGGCCGCGACGCTCAGCGCGGCTATCATGATGACGCCGTAGCCAATCCGGTCGGCCACCTTACCCAGATAGGTCGCGGAGATGATGCTTCCGAGCGCTGCCGCCGACATGGCCAGACCCGCCACAGACGTCACCCGCCTCGAGTCCTCGAGCAGCGTTTCGATATAGACGGTGATAATCGGTTCGACCGACATGTTGGCAATCATCAGCAGCAGGCCTGTCGCCAGCATGGCGAGGATCACCGCCTTGTTGGGCATATTCGACCAACCGACCTTGGGAGGTTCTTCGACGGCGGGGACGGAGGGGCGTGCAGTCTCGCGCAACATGAAGGTCGTGAAGACAAACGCAATGAAGATCAATCCACTGGCGCCCCAGAATGTGGCTCGTATGCCGATCAGAGGAGGCAGGAAGCCGCCAACCAGCGGCCCTAACAGATTGCCGGCCATCACGCCCGAGGAAAGAAGACCCAATGCCCATGCCGAACGGGATTTCGGAGCTTGCACCGCGACCAGGATCGTTGCCCCCGACGAGTACCCGCCGGCGATTCCCGCCAACAAGCGCAAGCCGATGAATTGCCAGATATCGGAGGCCAGCCCCATCAGCAACATGGTGATCGCCATTCCCAGGCTAGCTCGGACCAGCATGGGCTTGCGACCGTAGCGGTCGCCAAGCATCCCCCAAAGCGGTGCTACCAACCCGGCGGTGACGAAAGTGGCGGCGTAGGCGATACCCGACCACTGCACGATTGCAGCGTGGCCCGATACCCCGAGTTGACCTATGTAGACCGGGAGGAACGGCAGGATAAGTGTCATGGCGAAGACGGTGGTGAAGGCTCCGAACAAGCACACGGCGAGGTTGCGTTGCCAGCAGTCGATAGCGGGTTCGTTCATGTTGCCTTGCATCAGCAGACTCCGATCAGAGACACTCGATACCACACAGTCAATTTGGTATACCAATTTGGTATACATTGACGTTGGCCAATGGATCTGTCAATCGGAGGCACCTAATGACGGTCATTCAGCAGGCTGAAGAGCGGCTGCGCCGCTTGATTCTGGATATGGAGATCGGCCCTGGAGAGCGCCTGACGGAGCGCTGGCTCGAAGGGCAGACAGGGGCCTCGCGAAGCTCTATCCGCACGGCACTGGTTCGTCTTGAGGCTGAAGGTCTCGTTGCGAGGGAGGGCCGGGGATGGCTGGTGCCGCCCATCGATCTTCAGGAAATAGAACAATTGTTCGTATACCGGGAGATGCTTGAGGTAACGGCAGTTCGCCTCGGTGGAAAAGAGGCGGAAGAAAGCTATCTCCGGGAGGGGGAGGCCATACTGGATGCGGTGCCGATAAATGCCTCGGCAGAAGAGACCGAGTCTGCCGGACGCCAATTCCACCTTTGGATTGCCGGTTTGGCCCGCAATGAATTCATCAGTCGGGGGCTCGGCGAGGCCCTGACGCGCCTCCAGCGTGTCAGATGGTTGGAGAGCCAACCGGAACATCACGGCTGGGCCGAGCATCGCGCCATCATCGCCGCCTTGAGGGCATGCGATATCGAACGCGCCGCGGGGATGGTCGAATCGCACGTCCGGGAGACAAGGGACCGGTTGCTGGAAACTCTCCGAAAAGACCGGCGCAGTCTCAGGGCACGCGGAATCACCATTCTTCCTGAGTGATGCCGGCCGGGCAGGGCGATTCGGTCTCGTTTCCCGAGGAGGGGCATGCCAGGCGGCGCCGATTCCGACGCCTGAAGGTCTGCAGCCGGTTGTGGGCAGTCTGATCGGGAGGAGCCGAACCAACGAGGGCCGGCGGGCCGTGGCAGCTCCTGGCCCTGCCGGTGTGCCCCTGCCGACCTAGTTCATTTGAAATATTGCGATCCAGGCTGGGGCCAGTAAGATGGGCCGTCCGACGACCCGCACCAGCCTCTATCAAGGATCGATGCATGAGACTGCCCCGCCCGCGTTTTGCCCTTTCCGCCGCCTTGCTGCTTTGCCTTTCCGGTTGCGTGTCGGAACTCGATTCGGGCGCCTATGGCAGCATGGACGATCCGCGCAACGCGCAGATGCTGGACCTGGTGGACCAGGCGCTGAAGGGGAACATGGCCGTGGTACTGGTGGCCGACGTGATGCCGCACAAGTCCCTGAGCGATGCCCTGACCATGACCCAGTGGACGCCAACGGCGATCTGGGAGTACGAGAAGGACCCGAAGGTGACCTTCGGCCGCAAGTTCCAGACCAACGCGCTGCAGCGGAAGCCCGACGAGACCTATCTGTTCAAGGCCTTCGAGGTGCATATCCTGCCGCCCGGCAAGTACCTGCTGACCGGCGGCGACGACTACCAGATCCATGGCTTGCTCGACCAGGTCGGCGCCCGCAGCGGTCCGCCCGGTTCGGGCCATGGCGCCAACGGCACCGCGTACCTGTCCCCCGAGCTGTATCGCGAGTACTACCGGGAAGAAGTCTGGAAAGATGCCACCTATGGCAGCGAGATCAAGACCGAGAAGGTCTGCACCGCCGTGCATGTGGCCTCGGGCGCCTGCGTGAGCTGGGGCGAGCAGCAATACACGCAGACGACCCAGGGCTCCCAGGCCGGCTATTACCAGCAGACCGACTCCCGCGACGTGCCCTCGATCAAGGTCCAGGCGCGCCTGCCGGTCGACAAGGCGCTGGCCAGCTTCACCGTGCAGGGCGGGCAATTGCTGCTGGCCCCGCGCATGCACCTGAAGACCCCCGGCTACAAGTACCAGCAGTCGAAGTGCCGGGCGATCGATCCGAAGAAGATCGAATGCCCATTGGAAAACCTGACCGTCTACACCTGGCCGGCGCCGATGGACTTCAGCCAGTCCCTGATCGCCCAGCGGGCCCTGAGCGACAAGCACCGGCAACTGCTGTCCAGGCTCCAGCCCCTGCAGATCACGCCGCTGCGCAAGCAGGGCATGGAAGACCCGGTCTGGGGCGTGCCGCTGTCATTGAAATAGCGGGTGTTCGCTCAGGGGCGCGCCGGGTGCCGCCCCTATCCACGATCGGCAGGGAAGCATTTCCCCACAAGGAAGGTGACATGAACGTATATCGCAAGGTTTCCCGCAGTGCCGCGACTTGGCTGTGCGCCGCGCTGCTGGCCGCATCCGGCCATGCCTGGGCCGAAGACTGGTGGGTGGTACACAAGGGCGACGACCCTGCCGAGCTTGACGTGTTCCTGGCCGATGCCGATTCGCTGGCACCGGTGCCGGGTATCGAAAACGCCTGGCAGTTGCAGATCGCCATGCTGTTCGACTCCTTCCATCTGCTCAGCGCGCACCAGTACCGCTGCGATACGCGAGAGGTGAAGGTGGTCAACGCCAAGACCTTCTCCAACAACGGGCAACCCACGAACCTCCAGTTCACCTTCGCCAAGGGCTGGACCCCGCTGCCCAACGAAAGCCATGAGGCTGTCCTCCAGTTCATCTGCGCGCCGCAGGAGCGCGAACGCAATGGCATGCGCTCCACCGGCAGGGGCGTGCCATTGCAGGCGGTGATCACCGCCGTCGGCATGGTCGAGATGGAGCGCGCCCAGGCCAATCTCGCCGAGGCCCGGCGCAAGCTCGAAGAGGCCAAGAGCGATCGCGTCATGGGCGAGCTCGATCGTCTGCTCGGCAACGAACCCCGGAAGCCCTGAGCCGCTCTGACTGAAGCAGGGTGAGGCGAGGCGGATCGGGCCGTTTTCCGGAGCGATCGGCGTAGGTCCGGAAGGCGCGTCGGGAGGGTCTCGATGAAGTGGTATAGCCGCATCAGCCTGGGACTCAGCCTCGCGGTCGCGAGCGCTTTCCTGGTGGCGTACTGGCGATCGCTCGACAGCCATAGCTATCCCAATATGAATGCGCCTGGGCTGATCGCCTACCTGCTGGCCTTTCCTGCCTGCGCCCTGTTGCTGCATTCCACTGCGTTGGCATTCGTGCTCCAGCAGCGAAAGCTGGGAAGCGCTCGCGAAAGAGCGCTGCAATGGACGATCAACCTGGCGCTGTGGATGGCGCCGCTTTGTTTCATATTTTCCAGTCTTTAATCAGGCACTCGCGGGTGTGTAGCTCGAGTAAGCGGACTGCTTTGATATCTCCTGCTGCGGCGGAATACAGGTGCGTCCTTTGAGTCGCTCAGCGCTTCGGCGCAAAGACCATCTTCACCGGCGCATCGTGCTTCAGGCGCGAGCCGTCCGCTTGGTTTCCGGGCTCGAAGCTAGGGTGCCAGGCCCTGAGTTCCGTATCGGACAGCCACTCCAGTTGCAATTCGTCCGCGGATGCGCGCAGGTCGAATTGCGCCAGCGACTGCACGACTGAATGGCACTTTTCCGATTTCCCGGTTTCGAGGAGGGAGACCTGTATTTCTTCGCCCCAGGTGATCGAACCTTTCTCCGGGCATTTCCGAACCTCGACGTGGTATTGCCCGTTCGGCGACGGCAGGTCGGAAATCAGCTTGTCGGGGCCGCAGGCGGCGAGGAGTACGCTCAGTATCAGCAGGGGGCTTTTTTTCATCCATGACCTCTGTGGAAATCTCGGAAAGGAATTCCTTTCTTTTCCTGGCGGAAAATGGGCAGGAAGCGTGCCTGCCCATCCTACGCGCGGACTGCTGGATCTGCCCATGGGCGATCCACAGCTTCGTGCACGAGCGATATCAGATGGCGCTGAGCGATTTCAGGATCAGATAGGTGCAGATGAGCACCCCTGCCATGGACAACAGGCCCAGGGCGACAATGCTGAGTTTCATCGGGTTTCCTCGTTGAACTGCGATGGGCTGCTGTATCAAGGAGGGGAGAGGCAGCAGGCGGGGGGAAAGCCCCGGAGGGATGAGCGGCCCCCGGGGCTTTGGTGACCACCATAGGAGAAAGTCACATTGATAAGGCTAGCCCTGTTTCGCTGTGCGGCAAGCGAAGCGGCATCGCTTTTCCCGCAGGATCGGGAAAATGCCTAGCCATACCGCAGTGATGGCCACGGAGGGTCCATGCGCCTCGTCCATTTCCTGATTGCCCTTCCCGCCGCGCTGCTGGCTGAGCCTCAGATAACCGCGCGGCGCAGGTTCAGCGTTCGTCGCCGATCTCCAGTTCGATGAAGTCGATGACCCCTGCCGCGCGGTTGTCGAGGCGCTCAAGTTCCTGGCCGTCCAGCGTCTGCAACAGCGAGGTGCCGTGTTCCAGGCGCTCGCCGGAGGCATGCGAAGCGGCTTCGCGGGTAGGACTGAACAGCCAGGCGTGCGGATGTTGCGCGCGCCAGGCGGCGCGGGGCGAAAGGCTGACCTCGGTGCCCGCCGGGTAGTGCCAGGCGCCCAGTTGCAAGGCCTCGGCGAGGACCGTGCCGCCGAGGCCGTACAGGCGGCGGTCGCGGTCGAAGGCCAGGGCGCCGCCGCTCAGCGCGATGCCGCGCACCGACACCTGTTGCCCGGTTTCCGGCATTACCCGCCAGCGCTCGGCGTCGCGGTAGCCGTCGGTGTAGGCCATGCCGTCGCTGGCGAACAATCGCGCACCGGCGGGGAAGTCGATGTCGTCGGCGCGGTTGCCGGTCGCCAGGCTACAGCCTTCGAAGGCGGCGGGACGCCCGTCGCGCTCGCTGGCGAAGGCGATTTCCTGGCTGGCGTCGCAACGCCAGCCTTCGATCTCGGCGACGCCCTCGCCACGCAGGCGCAGCGAAGTGGGATGGACGCCGGTGGTTTTCCATGGGTCCTGCGGGTTGTCCTGCTCGCTCTGCAGCCAGCGTTGCAGGTGGCGGGTGGCGACGCCGCGGATCGTCACCGGGGTGGGGAATTCGGCTTCGCGGAAGCTTTCTGGCTGGTGCTTGAGTTCCAGCTTCAGCCGGGTGCCGGCAGGCATCTCGATGCCTCCGAGGCGCGAGGGGCGCTCGAGCACGGCGCTGTGCGCGGCTTCCTCGCGCGCGCGTTCGCGCTCGTACTGCCAGAGACCGATCTCCAGCCAGGCGCGCAGTCCCAACGGGAACAGCAGGAGCAGCATCAGCAGGCCGCGGCTCGGCCAGCGGCGGCGCAAGCGCTGGCGCGCGCGCGGGCTGAAGGCCAGGAGCGATAGCCAGACCAGCAGCCAGATGCCGGCGACGAACGACGACAGGTAGATGAGCGGGACGATCAGGGGAATAGGGGCGACGGGGATCACGCGGGCGTCCTTGCGGGTTGGGTTCCATGACGTCTCCGGCGCGGCGTGCCGGGTACCTGCCAGAGTTTACAGGGCGCGTCCCGATGCCGCAGCGGCAAACTGTCTTCAGGCCTTGTCCGCCGGGGGCCACGCCCTGGAGAGGGAGGCGCTCGGGGATGGAGTCGGCGAAGTGCCGATTCAAGCCCAGGCGCGACGGGCCGATGGGGTGGTTATCGGTTTCTGTAGTCCAGTGGGGAAAAACCAATGAACGAAAGCGTCGCCAGGGTGTTCGATCGGATTCTACGGGGGCTCGGGTTGAAGACCCTGAACGCCCAGTTCCTGCTGTCCTATGCACTGATGTTCGGCCTGGCCGCCTGCGCCTCGGTGGCGTTGTACCTGAGCATGTCGATCTCGCCGGAAACCATCAACGTGGCCGGCGCGCAGCGCATGCTCAGCCAGAAGATGGCCCGCGAGGCGCTGCAATTGCGACTCGGCGCCGGCGACCCAAAGGCCCTGGCCGCGACCATCGCCCAGTACGAACGCTCGGCCGCCGATCTGGATGCGGGCAATGCCGAGCGCAACGTGAGCCGGATGGGCGCGCCGGAGATCGCCGCCCAGCGGCAGAAGGTGGCGCAGATCTGGGGCCGCTACCGGGCCATGCTCGACCAGGTGGCACAGCCTGCCAGCCAGGTCGATCTGCGCGGCTTCTCGCAGTATTCCACCGAGCTGTTGGGCGAGCTGAACAACCTGGTCTCGCTGATGAGCGCGCGCGCCGACAGTGTCCAGCACACCCAGATGTGGATCGCCTTCGGTTGCCTGTTGGCGATCCTGGTGCTGGTGGTGCTCGGCCGGCAGTTCGGCCTGGCGCCGCTGATGCGGCAGTTGCGTGGGTTGGAAGTGGCGCTGACCGAGGTCGGCGCGGCGAACTTCACCCATGCCCTGGCGGCGGGCCATGCGGACAACGAGATCGGCCGCATCGTCGCTGGCTACGAGCGGATGCGCCAGGACGTCAGCGGTTTGCTGGCGAACGTCAAGCGCAGCGCGGCAGAGACCGACAAGGACGTGGCCGAGGCCCTGGAGCAGGCGCTCGGCGCCGGCGACCAGGTGGCGCGCCAGCACCAGGACCTGGACCAGGTGGCCACCGCGATGAACGAGATGAGCGCCACCGTGGCCGAGGTCGCCCGCCACGCCAACCATGCGGCGCACTCCACGCGCGACGCCGCGGCCCTGGCCCACGAGGGACGGCGTCTGGTGGAGCACGCCAGCAGCCAGACCGGTGCGTTGGCGGAGGAACTGGAGCAGACCGCCCTGGCGCTGAACACCCTGCACCAGCACGCCGGCAGCGTCGGCCAGGTGCTTACGGTGATCAGCAGCATCGCCGAGCAGACCAACCTGCTGGCGCTCAATGCCGCCATCGAGGCGGCGCGGGCCGGGGAGGCCGGGCGCGGCTTCGCCGTGGTGGCGGATGAGGTGCGTTCGCTGGCCAACCGTACCCAGCAGTCGACCCAGGAGATCCAGGGGCTGATCGAGCAGTTGCAGGACGGCGCCAACGATGCGGTAGCCGCCATGCGCGGTAGCGCCAGCCATGCCCAGAGCAACCTCGCCGAGGCCGACAGCGCGGCCCAGGCGCTGGGACGCATCGTCGCCACGGTGGAAGAGCTGGACGGCCTCAACCAGCAGATCGCGACCGCCGCCGAGGAACAGAGCCAGGTGGCCCAGGACATCGACCGCAACATCACCAACGTCTCCGGACTCTCCGAGCAGGCCCACGAAGGGACCGCCGCAGTGCTTTCGGCCAACCAGAGGGTCAAGGAGCACATGGCTGGCTTGCGCGTGGTGCTCGGTCGCTTCCGCACCTGAGGCTGGCTGCGGGCGTCGGCGCTAGTCGGCGGACAGGTTGCGGATCAGCGCCACTGTCAGGTACAGGCGCGGGGCGATGCTGGACAGTTCGAGGTATTCCGCCTCGCTGTGCAGGCCGGCGCCGACCACGCCGAGGGTTTCCAGCACCGCCGGCTTGTCGCTGCCGGGCACGTAGGCGTAGCCGGCGTCCGTGCCGAAGCGCATGGCGATCGGCTCGATGCGCTTGCCGATTCGGCCGTAGAGCGTCTGCGCGGTTTCCGCCAGGCGCTGCGAGGCGGGGGTCTTCACCAGGGGCGGACGACCCTTGTCGAGACGCAGACTGACTTCGGTATCGGCGACCAGGCGTTCGCCGGTCAGCTTCCGGGCGTCGGCCAGTACCCGCTCGCTCTCGGCCGGGTCCGAGTAGCGCATGTCGGCTTCCGCCGAAGCCTCGGCGGGAATGATGTTGCGCTTCTCGCCGCCCCTGGCGAGGGTCCAGTTCAGCGTGGTGCCTTTCGCCGGATCGCCGAGGTCCTTGAGACGCAGCAACTGGTGCGACAGTTCGAGAATGGCGTTGCGGCCTTGCTCGGGTGCCGAGCCGGCATGGGACGAGCGACCCTTCACCTCGAGCAGCAGGCCGTCGATGCCATTGGTGGCTACCGTCACTGCGTCCCGGTCCGGCGGCTCGTAGGAGAAGACGTAGTCCTGCTGCCGGGCCAGCTCGGCGATCAGTTGCTTCGAGCCGGCGGAGCCGGTCTCTTCGTCGGGATTGAACAGCACGGTGATCCGTCCGTAGTCCCTGAAGCCTTGCTGCCTGAGCAGCGCCAGGGCATGCAGCACCATCGCCACGCCGCCCTTGGCGTCGGCCACGCCGGGTCCGTAGGCGCGCTCCGCGTCCTCGCGGAACGGACGCTTCGCCGCGCTGCCGGCGGCGAACACGGTGTCGTAGTGAATCATCAGCAGGAAGCGCTTGCTGCCGGTGCCATCGAGGGTGGCCACCAGGTTGGCGCCGGCCGAGGGCGTCGCCGGTGCGCTGCGGACTTGCGCGCCGAGCGCCTGCAGGCGTTCGGCGAGCAGCGCGGACAACTGGCCGAGGCCTTCGGCCTGGCCGGTACCGCTGTCCACCGCGACCAGTTGCCGGAGCGTGTCGAGGTAGGCCGGGCGTTCGGCTTCGGCCTGGCGCAGCAGCTCGGCGGCTGGCGTGTCGGCAGCGAAGGCGGCGGGCGAAAGCAGGAAGGCGAGGGCGAGCGGCAAGAGGCGGGGCAGGCGGCTGGCGTGCACGGAAGGTCCTCGTCTGGTGGGCGGAGGCGGCGCGGTTGTGCGCCGCGGTATCCGATTGACCTTAGGTCATGAGACGGTTTCCGCCAGCAGCGCCTCGACCTTGCGCCGCAATTCTTCCAGCAGGGCCCGTTCCTCGGCCGAATAGTCGCGCGGTCGGCTGTCGAGTACGCAGACGGTGCCGTACGGGGTGCCGTCGGGCGCATGAACCGGATAGCCAAGGTAGTTGCTCAGGCCGAACTCGACTTCATCCTCGTTGCCGGCCCATTCCGTCTCCTGGCGCGAGTCGCGCACGTGCAATGGGGCGTCGCGGTCGACCACGCGTTCGCAGTAGAGGGGTTTGGCGCCGTCTTCATGGACGCTCTTGCGGCCTTCGGCGCCGATCGGGTAGGTGTCCTCCAGGCGTCCGGCGGAGGCCTCGACGCGCATGTGCCGGGGCAGGGAACGCATGATCAGCACCGACGGCACGTCGAGCCGGCGGGCCAGTGCGTCGATATCCCGGCGCAGGGATTCGAATCGTTCGGAGGATTTCGCCATGCCCGGCCTCGCCCATGTCTGGTGGATGAACCGCGACTGTAGCGGCGAAAGGGGGCTTGGCCTAAATACCCTTTGGTGCGCTCCCCCTCGCTCGAGCGCATAAGCGCCCGGCTGTCACTCCTCGGTCGGGCCGGGCAGGTACTCCAGCAGGTCTCCCGGCTGGCACGCCAGGTAGGCGCAGATGGCCTCCAGGGTAGCGAGGCGAATGCCCTTTACCTTGCCCTGCTTGAGCAGCGACAGGTTCTGTTCGGTGATGCCGATGGCCTGGGCCAGGTCCTTGGACCTGGCCTTGCGCAGGGCGAGCATGACGTCCAGCCTGATTTCGATGGGCATGGCGGACCTCAGACGAACTGGCGGTTTTCCTCGGCGAGCAGGGCGGCCTTGCGCTGGATGCGCGCGATCACCATCACCGAGGCGGCGGCGAACAGGCTGACCAGTTCCGCCGAACCGAAGCTGAGACTGACGATGCGTTGCCCCTGGGGTTGGAGGAAGGTGACCCAGACCGTCAGCAGCGGTTCCAGCAGGAAGTTCGCCAGCACCCAGCAAGCCAGGCACAGGCCGACCTTGCCGAGCAGCGCCGCGGCGTCTTCGCAGAAATACTCGCCGCGCCCGTAGTGCTGGAACAGCCTTCGCAGCGCCTGCAGTCCACTGGCCAGGACCAGCAGCGGCAGGCTCGACAGGAGGATGCCGCCGAGGGCCTGCCAGAGCGGCATGTCCCGCGCCACAACGCCGAGGTCGCCGGCGACACCGGTGGCGGTGAGAGCGAAACCGAGGCCGTGCTCGCTGGCGAGGTCGGGGAAGATCCAGCACGCGGCGTTGAGCAGCAGCATGCCGGCGATCAACAGCAGGGTCAGAGTAGCCATCAGGCGGCTGTAGCCGGCCAGGCGGTCGCTTGTCATCGGGGGTACTCCTGGGAAGGTGGGCAGGCCCCTCGGAAACGAGGGAAACCGGAGTGATCATAGTTTAATAATAAATTATCGTAAAACGATAATTTCTTGATCGCTGCATCCGGCCTGGAGCGCTCCGCAAAATCCCCTCCGTGCCCGCCGGGGGCATGGAGGGGAAGCGTCCTACTTCTGCAGCAACTGGACGTTGTCGATGAACATCGACTCCTGCTGGTTACCGCTGAGGATCATCAGTTCAGCACGCTTGATCGGCCCCTTCGGCAATTGCACCTGGCCGCGCAGGCTGGCCCAGCGGCCATTCTCGACCACCTTGTAGCCCAGGGGCAGGTATTCGCCGGGCCGACCCTGGCTTTCCAGGTAGAGGTAGGCATAGGTCATGGCCTGCGAGCCGCGACCGTCGCCGACCCGTACGTCCGCGCTGAACGCGTAGGTCCGGCCTGCTTCCAGGTTGCCCAGCAGGCTGGTGCTCGCGCCGGTGCCGGCGTAGCGCCGCTGGTAGGCTTCCAGGGCCAGCCGCCCGGCGCTGGCGACGCGCGTGGCGCGGGCGCTGGCATGCACGCCGCTCCAGCCGCCGATGCCGCTCTCGAAGTCGTAGGCGATGCGTTTCGGCGCCGGCGGTACGCTCGGCGGCGCGGCCTGCGCTTCCTGCAGGTTCATCTCGTCGACCAGCAGGCTGGCGCCGCTGTCGCTCCAGACCGCCACGTAGAGGTTGCGCTGGTCGGCGGCGGGACGGTAGTCGAAGGTCTTCTCCAGGCGACTGAACTCGTTGCCGCTGACCGACAGTTCGACGCTCTGCGCCGGGTTGTAGGCCAGGGCGCCATCGGCGCGTTCGCTGAGCAGCGCCATGCGCACGGTTTCACGGGTATTCGCGGCCTTGAGCATGACCTTGCCGCTCAGCCGGTAGCCGCTGCCGGCGCGCAGGGGGGCAATGGGGCGGACCAGCAGGTCGAAGCCACGCACGTCGACCAGCAAGGCATTGTCGCGGCAGCCCTTGGCGACGTTCACCAGGCTCAGCTGGGCGTTGCCGGACCATGCGCGCCAGCCTTCCATGCTGGCGAACTCGCCATCGCCGAGCAGGCCGCCGAGCTTGGCTTTCGTGCACCATGGCAGGTCCGGCGGGGTCGGCGTGTCGCCGCCGGAGCCCGGGTTGACCGTGCCGGGTACCTTGGTCGGGCGAAAGTCGGCGATCTGCGTGGCCATGCTGTTCAGCGCGCGTACGGCGTCGGCGTGTTCTTCGCGGCCGCAGGGCTGGTTGGCGCATTCGGCGTTGACCAGGCGCGGGTTGGCGAAGAACGGTGCCTGCTTGTTGGTGCCGAAGGCATGCGGGTAGGCCATCACGGTGGCGAAGCGCCCCTGCACGCCGTAGCCGCGGCTCCATTCGTAGGTGCCGCTGTGGGCGTAGCGCGGATCGTAGTAGCTGGACTCCAGGTCCTGCTCGTAGGAGTGGCGCAGGCCCATGTTGTGGCCGGCTTCATGGGCGAAGGTGTTGAGCCCGCAGTCGACCCCGGTGAGGTTGTAGGCAATGTCCTTGGCGTTGCCGTGGAAGCGCCCGCTGTTCTTATCGCCCGAGCCCATGTAGCCGATGCCGCAGGTGATGTAGCCGTTGCCGCTGTTCTGCGAGCGGTTGACCAGGCTGACCAGGTCGGCGCCGTACTGCTCGCGCAGGCGCTGCACCTGCGGGTCGCGCATGAAGCGATCGAGGTTGGCGCCGGTCACCGTCGGGTAGTCGGCCCAGTCCAGGCGCTGCTTGTGCACCAGACGCAGGCGCAGGTTGACGCCGCTCTTCTCGTAGGCGGTGTTGGCGAACTCGATGTAGCTGGCGATCCGCGCATCGATGTCGCGGCCATTTGCGGTCTGGGTCGCCGCGGTGGTGTAGAGGACCATGATGTCGACGGTCTTCGGCGCGGCCTGGGCGGCAGAGGCTACCGCCAGGGCTAGGGTGGAGCAGAGCAGGGATTTCTTCATGGGTTGCCTGTGTTCGGACAATAGGAAGCCATGGCGCCCCGAGGGCACCGCTGGGGAAACATGCTGGGAAGGTGGGCTCAGCCCTGGGCGGGCGGCGGCATCGGTGGCAGCTCGGCGAGCGGCGCGTCGACATGATCGCCGTGCGGGTCGCTACGCGCGGCGATGTCGTTCTCGTCGATCACCCGGGTCTTGCCGCTGCGGTTGTCGACGATGATCGAGTAGCTGCCGTCGAGGGTGGCGACATTGATGTGGGTTTCCAGGCTGCCGCGCACCACGGTCAGGCTTTCCGCCTCGTCGCCGTCCACCAGGCCGCCGCGCCAGACCGGCAGGCCGGCGCTGTTATGGGTGCTGGCGAGGCGTGCCTGCAAGGGCCGCTCGCGACCCGGCAGGCTCATTTCCAGCACCTGGCCGAGCGCCAGCGTGTCGAGCAGGGCGGGTTCGACCTGCGCCAGGTATTCGGGAATGCCCTGGGCGCCTTCGCGGCTGCGCAGTTCGCCTTGCCAGAGCGTCACCCGCTCGCGTGGCGCGGGCGTCGTGACGGGGGTCGGGGCGAGCATGCGGGTAGCGTCCGCCGCCGGCGCCGCGAGCGCCGCTGTCGGGGCGGCGGCTGCCTGGGCGGCGGGGGACTGGCGGGCCTGCGGCGATGCCTCGGGCGGAGCCGGGTCGAGCAGCCAGCCGCCGATCAGCGCACCGCCGATGGCGGCGGCCGAGGCTGCGTAGATCCATGTCTTGGCCACGTTGTTTCTCCTCTGAGTGAACGTGGCGCGGAGTCTAGGAAGAAGCCTCTCCCAGCGTGGCGGCAACCGTTCACATTTGCGCCAGGCCGCGCGCCGGCGTGACGAAACTGCGAATCAGGCCGGAGCGCTGCGGGCGCCAGGTCACGTGCGCTCTGTGCGCTGCGGCAAGGCTGGCGTTCGGCCGCCATGCTGTTCGCGGCGGAAGGCTTCGGCGCACCTGGCCGTCCTCGCGCTTGAAGAACTGGACGAAGTTGCTCGGCTCGTCGAAGCCGATGCCATCGTCTACGGCAGCCCCACCTATATGGGCGGACCGGCCTGGCAGTTCAAGAAGTTCGCCGATGCCACCTCAAAGCCCTGGTTCGTCCAGCTGGCTTCGCTGACGCCTCGCGCTGGCTATGGGGTGTCGACATCCCGGCCGACGGTGGCATGTTCGCTCATCTCCAGGCAACCCGGTACGGCCTCTAGCCGCGCCGGGGCCTCAGCCTCGCGCCAGTTGCAGGAGACGGGCGCGCTCCTGCATCAGCGGCCGGCAACTGCGGATGCCTTCGACGATGCTGTAGAGGCTTTCGATCTGCTGCTGGCTGAGGCTGTTGTTCTGGGCCCAGCCGAGCAACTGCAGCCAGGTCCAGCGGGCGATGGTCTCGCTCTGCGTCTCGGCCTTCCTGCGGTCGTCCCCGTCGCTCTGTCCGACCAGGGTCTCCACCAGCCCCGAGGCGCACAACGGCAGCAGCTCCCGGTACTGCTCCGGATGCGTGTCGCGTAGGCGACGCAGGGCCATTATGGCGGTGGTTATCGAGTCTGAATCCAAGCTTTTGTTCACAGTTCACTCCTTGTGCGTACAGGCTGGCGGCTGGTTGATCCCTGGGCCGCGAGCAACTGTTCGATGAAACGCGTCAGCTCTTTCTTGAACTCGGGTGTCAGGCTGGACACCTTGAGGATGAGCTCGGCCAGCTCGTCCTCGGGGCAATAGAGGTAGGCCATGGGGACCTGGAGGACCATGGCCAGCTGTTCGGAAGTCCGCATGTTGGGGGAGTGCCGTTCGCGTTCGTATTGGTTCATCCGTGCGCTGGCGGAAAACTCGTCCATTCCCACCAGCATGCCCAACTGTTTCTGCGAGTATCCCGCTCTGATTCTTGCGGCTTTTAGCCGGGTACCTAGCATCCATACAACTCCCGTCCCGTTGGCCCGCTCGCTCAAGGTTGGGCAAATCTGGACAAGATGGAAGCTCAGGAATCCTTAGTTTTCGCCGTGCCGGAGGCTCTGTCGTCCGGGGCGGCGCGCGGTTTCGACGCCGTGTACGAGGCTGCGGCGGGGATAT
Source organism: Pseudomonas sp. 203-8 (assembly GCF_020708595.1). NCBI lineage: Bacteria > Pseudomonadati > Pseudomonadota > Gammaproteobacteria > Pseudomonadales > Pseudomonadaceae > Pseudomonas > Pseudomonas sp. 203-8. The sequence continues at coordinate 483,221 of NZ_JAJFDF010000004.1, forward strand.
GCGTCGATGTCGCCGAGATCGCGCATGCTCCGGTTTTCTCGCGGCGAGCCGGAGTATATGCGAATTGCATAAAGGCGGACGCCGTTTCGTCGCCTGGGGGCGGCGGGTCGTCGTCTCGCCAGAGGGGCGGGCATCGGCGCCGAGGCGGCGGAAAACGGCGATCGGGACGATACTCAGGAAAGGTGGGCGTTGCGGAACCAAGCCTCGCCTTCCAGGACTAATAGCCGGGTTTCACGCAGAGGTCATTCCCATGAGAACAACAACAAGCATCCGCCGTGTCGCTGCCGTCCTGGCAGCGCTGCACCTGCTCACCTTCGCCGAGGTTCCGCTCGCCCAGGCAGCGATGATCGGTACTGCGGAAGTCATGCAGCAACAACAGCACAACCTCGATCGCCAGCAACTGCTGAAGATGCTCGACGACCAGGGCGTCCAGAAGAAGCTGGAGGCCATGGGCGTGCCCCGCGACCAGGTGGCGAGTCGCATCAACAGCCTGACCAACGCCGAGCTGGCGCAGTTCAACCAGCAGCTGGACCAGGCGCCGGCGGGCGGCATCATCGGCATCATCGTGTTGTTCCTGGTGATCTTCATCATCACCGACATGCTTTGCGCCACGGATATCTTCAGCTTCATCAAATGCATCAATCGGTGAGGCGGCTGGCAGGGGCACTGCTGGTCTCCGCAATGCTCGGCGGCTGCGCGCAGCCGCCGAGACTGCCGCCGGAAAGCGCGGCGTTGCCCGCGCGGGTGGAGCTGCGCGAAGTGCCGTTCTTCCCCCAGGAAGCCTACCAGTGCGGTCCCGCCGCGCTGGCCACGATGCTCGGCCAGCGCGGCCTGGCGTTGACGCCGGGGCAATTGAAGGACGAGGTGTTCATTCCCGGTCGCGAGGGCAGCCTGCAATTGGAGATGGTCGCCGCGGCGCGCCGCCACGGCATGCTGGTCTATCCGCTGCAAGGCGGACTGGAGAGCGTGCTCGAGGAGGTCGCGGCGGGCAACCCGGTGCTGGTGTTACAGAACCAGGCTTTCTCCTGGTGGCCGCGCTGGCACTTCGCGGTGGTGGTCGGTTTCGATCGGGAGCGCCGCGAACTGGTGCTGCGCTCGGGCATCACCCGGCGCTGGGTTACCGACTTCACCAGCTTCGAGTCGACCTGGAAGCGTTCGGGGCGCTGGGCGGTGCTGACCCTGCCGGGTGACCGCCTGCCGGCCACGGCAGCGGCGGTCCCGTGGCTCAAGGCCGCCAGTGACAGCGAGGAAACCGGCCACCCCAAGGTTGCCCGGCGCGCCTACGAAGAAGCCGTGCGACGCTGGCCTGAGGACGCCTTCGCCTGGTTTGCCCTGGGCAACAGTCGCTACGCCGCAGGCGATTCCGCCGCTGCCGAACAGGCCATGCTCACCAGCGTCGAGCGTCGCGTGGATTTCGCCGCGGGTTGGTTCAACCTGTCCCAGTTGCTGGCGGAACGCGGTTGCGCGGCGCCGGCGCGCCAGGCGCAGGCCTGCGCGCGGGCATTGCAGCCTGGGGAAGCCCGCTTCGCTGCGGCCTTGCCGCAGGCCGTCGCACCCGCGGCGCGGTGCGCCGAGCTGCCGGCCTGTCCCGTTGGCGCACCGCCCCGCTGAGGCGGCCGAGCCGAAGGTTGTCGGAACCCCGTTCCAGCGAGACGGCTCTATACCTGGGAGGACCCCACTCAGGTGCAGAACATGGCCAACGACAAGCGGACTTCGCCCCCCACCCCCCGGCAACCGGCCAAGGGCGGTGCGGCGGGCAAGCGCCAGGGGCATGCGGCGGAGGGCACGCGCAAGCCGCGTGCGCGCGGCGAGGAGCGGAAAGAGAAACCGGCCGACGGACGTTCGGCCACGGCGCTGACCGCCAACGAGCGGCGGGAGATCGACGACAAGCAGCCACCGCGCGCCGCTGTCCTGCACGAGGTGATTCGCGTCCAGGGCGAACACGAGTTGCAGCGCACGCTGGCGGCACTCTGGTGGTCGGCGGTGGCCGCGGGGCTGACCATCGGCCTCTCGTTGATGGGCATGGGCCTGTTCCGCGCTGCCTTGCCCGAGCAGGAGTGGGCGATCATCGTCAGCAGCTTCGGCTATCCCTTGGGCTTCCTGGCAGTGATCCTCGCCCGCCAGCAACTGTTCACCGAAAACACCCTGACCGCCGTGTTGCCGGTGATGACCGAGCCGACCCTGGAAAAGGCCTGGCAACTGTTGCGTCTCTGGAGCGTGGTGCTGTTCGGCAATATCGTCGGTACGCTGCTGTTCGCCTGGGCGGTGCTGCATCTGCCGATATTCAATGAAGCGGCCGACGCGGCGTTCCTTGAGATCGGCCGCGAGGTGATGCACAACGACCTGGCGCAAATGTTCGCCAAGGGCATCGTTTCCGGCTGGATGATCGCCACCATGGTCTGGCTGATCCCGGCGGCGGAGGGCGCGAAGATCTGGATCATCGCGATGATCACCTACCTGATGGCGCTGGGCAGCTTCACCCACATCGTGGTGGGCTCGGCGGAGGTAGGCTACCTGGCGTTCGCCGGGGAAATCGGCTGGACCGAGTTCCTGCTGAAGTTCGCCCTGCCTACCCTGGGCGGCAACATCGTCGGCGGTAGCCTGATCTTCGCCCTGATCAGTCATGCGCAGATCCGTAGCGAAGGTTGAGGAGCGGATGGAAAAAACGGCACCCCGGGGTGCCGTTCTGTCGACGCGGACTAGACCCCGAGCTTGTCGCGCAGGCTGTAGTACCAGGCGCCGATGGCGGTGAACGGTACGCGGAACAGCTTGCCGCCGGGGAAGGGGTAGTGCGGCAGGCCGGCGAAAGCGTCGAAGCGCTCGGCCTGGCCGCGCAGGGCTTCGGCCAGGACCTTGCCGGCGACGTGGGTGTAGGTCACGCCGTGGCCGCTGCAACCCTGGGAATAGTAGATGTTGTCGCCGATGCGGCCGACCTGGGGCAGGCGCGAGAGGGTCAGCAGGAAGTTGCCGGTCCAGGCGAAGTCGATCTTCACGTCCTTCAGTTGCGGGAAGGTCTTGAGCATCTTCGGCCGGATGATCGCCTCGATGTCCGCCGGATCACGAGCGCCATAGATCACGCCGCCACCATAGATCAGGCGCTTGTCTCCGGAGAGGCGATAGTAGTCGAGCAGGTAATTGCAGTCTTCCACGCAGTAGTCCTGCGGCAGCAGGCTGTGGGCCAGTTCCTCGTTCAGCGGCTCGGTGGTGATCACCTGGGTGCCGCAGGGCATCGACTTGGCCGCCAGTTCCGGGACCAGGCCGTTGAGGTAGGCGTTACCGGCGACCACGATGAACTTCGCCTTCACCTTGCCTTGCGGGGTATGCACCACCGGGCTGGCGCCGCGCTCGATGCGGGTCGCCGGGCTCTGCTCGTAGATTCTGCCGCCGAGCGACTCCACCGCCGCCGCTTCGCCGAGGGCGAGGTTCAGCGGATGGATGTGGCCGCCGCTCATGTCAAGCATGCCACCTATATAGTTGTCGGTCGCCACCACCTCGCGGATGCGCTTGGCGTCCATGATCTCCAACTGGTTGTGGCCGTAGCGTTCCCACAACTGTTTCTGCGCGCGCAGGTGATCCATCTGCTTCTCGGTGAAGGCGGCGAACACCCCGCCGTCCTTCAGGTCGCATTGGATACCGTAGCGGGCCACGCGCTCGCGGATGATGCGCCCGCCTTCGAAGGCCATCTCGCCGAGCAACTGCGCTTCGCGCTTGCCGACGGTGCGCTCGATCACGTCGATGTCGCGGCTGTAGCTGTTGACGATCTGGCCGCCGTTGCGCCCGGAAGCGCCGAAGCCGACCTTGGCGGCTTCCAGTACGGTGACCTTGAAACCATTCTCCAACAGGAACAGGGCGGTGGAGAGGCCGGTATAGCCGGCACCGATCACGCAGACGTCGGTTTCGACCTCGCCCTGGAGTTCCGGGCGGGGCGGCGCGGGATTGGCCGACGCGGCGTAATAGGAGGAGGGGTAGGGGGTGTGCGGCATCTTGCACCTCTGTTTTTTATTTTTTACGGATGCCCGGATGCTACCCGAGTCGAAATCGGCCGGCTAGCCTCCGTGCAAAATTTTCAACGGACCCCCTGAAAATAAAAATTCCACTTTTTCAGAGAGTTAGCGAAAAAAAAGCTTGACGGTGTTTTTGGGGTCTGTAGAATGCGCGCCATCAGCAGGCACGTAGCTCAGTTGGTTAGAGCACCACCTTGACATGGTGGGGGTCGTTGGTTCGAATCCAATCGTGCCTACCAAACAAATCCCGCGCTGCTGGCGGGGCAAGAAAGGCGATCCGAAAGGGTCGCCTTTTTTCGTTTGCGCCCCGAAAAAGGCCGCTCGGCCCGTGCTCGCCTGGGCTCGCGCTTCATCGCATAGCCGCTATTGACAGCGGGGGCGGTCTTTTCCGACCCTAGCGCCTTCACGGATGATTCAGGCGACAAGGCTCATGACGACCTCTTCCGGTTCGCGTATCGGCGGACTTCTTCACGCTTCCCTTTTTTCCCTGCTCGGACTCGGCCTCCTGCTCGCCGGCGGTTTCAAGACCGTCGAGCGGTACCATTTCCTGCGTACTGCGCAGGAAGCCCAGGGGACGGTCAGCGCCTTGAATGCCGGCGGTTCGCATCCGCAGATCGATTTCACCAGCGTTTCCGGCGAGCGGATTTCCTATCCCCAGGGCGGCTTCATCTTCGGCTACCAGGTGGGCGAGCCGGTTCGCGTCCTCTACGAGGCTGGGCGGCCGGCGGCCAGCGCGATAGTCGACGATGCCGGCGCGCTCTGGGGAACCAGCGCTTTCCTCTGCGGCTTCGGCGCACTCTTCGGTATTGTCGGGTTCAGGGGATTGCTGGGCCTGCGTTCTTCCCAACCGACCTCAAAAGGACATTGAAGTCATGTCGCAACTTCCCATTCCCTTGCCCCTCAACGAGAGTCGCTGGCGCTACGTGACGGCCAGTGGCGGAGGCATGACCGTGGCCTTCCTGGCGGGTAGCGGCGGCTCCATCACGTTGCTCTCGCCGGAGGGTGAGAACGTGTCCTTCCGCTATGGCGGGGTGGGCGGCGGGATCGGACTGGGCATGCGCCTGCCGCGCTTCGGCAAGGTCAACCTCAATGTCAAGGGCAAGAGCGTTGGCGGGGCCGGTGCGCTGGAGGCGTTGCCGAGCACCGGAACCGTCTTGGTCGCGGACGGCCTGGTGGGGCGCGACCTGTCCCGCGGCGACTTCACCGGGCCCTGCATGTACGTCGAACTCGGCGCGGGAGTCATCGCCGGCGGTTCGGGCACGGCGATCCTCTTCGGCCTCGATCCCAAGCTGCTGGCGGCGGTGGCGCTGGCGAGCGCCTCGCCATTGACCGCCGCGCTGGGCGCCAGCATGTCGCGGCAATTACTGCAATCGTCCCGTGGCGCCCTGTTGATGGCCGGGGTCAACGTCGGTGCACAGTTCGGCGGCGGCGCGGCGGCTTACCTGGGGGCGTTGTTCTGATGCAGGAGGGCGATCCGGGAGGATCGCCCTTTTTACCTTGCGCAGGCGTGCGGCGGCCAGGGCTCCGTTGAGTTCCATGGCCAGCGGGGCGGTGGCGGAAATCGTTACCGGCGCGGGGAACGGTCGTCGGAGATTCCGAACCGGCGTGGATCGGTTCTTTCCAAACAAGCCCATCCACTCGTTCGAGGTGTCGTGCTTGTGTCCAGGTTGATCATGCCCGGAGGGCCGTTGTCGCAAGAATCCGATGTCCGGATCTTCTGTTCACCCAAGGAGCGGCTGGACTTCTACCGGCGGGAAATCCACTACGAGACGGGCCAGCTATCCAGTCGGACCAACGCCTACCTGACGGCGCAGTCGTTCCTCGTCATCGCCTATGCCTCGTCGATGGCCAACCTGAACCCGGCCTGGGGCGAGCTGTTCACCCTGGTGGTGCCGGCGCTCCTAGCACTGCTCGGGATCGTCAATTCCCTGCATGCCTGGCCGGGCATCCAGGCATCCTCGGAGATCATCTGCCACTGGCAGTTCAAGCAGTCCTGCCTGTTGCACAGCGATCCGGAGATCGGCCTGGCCTACGATGATTCGCCATTGTTCAGCGAACGCGAGGTCAACCGCGGCAGCTTCGAGAAAACCTTGCTGTTCTCGCGACGCGTGCCGTTCCTGTTCGCCGGCTTCTGGTGTGCGCTGGGCGTGTTTTCGCTCTGGTTGCAACTGGCCGGTTAGCGCTGGTGGCCCATCGCTTCGGCAAGGCTTGGCGTTGGCGGAGGCTTGCCGGCTCGATAGGCGGGCGCCGTCGGATCCGGGAACGCCCGGCGTCAGGGCGCTGCCTGCTCGCAGAGATCGTTGCCGAGGAGGCGCGCGCCCAGGCCGCGAAGCAGGTAGGTCTCGACATGGCTGCCGTCCGGGCAGTCGACTCGGTAGCCGAGCGCCAGGCCGGCGGAAAGAAGAACGAACAGGAACAGGCCGATATGTTGCAGTTTGCTCATGGTGTTTTCTACGAAAGAGGCTTGAGGGCGCAGGCGCTGCGCCGGGCGATTCTAGTGCAATGAGGCAGGGGGAGGAGCCGATTTGCATGCCTAAGCGTTCTACATGGTCCAGGGCGCCCAGCGATTCGACAGTCGCCCTGCGCCGATCGACGGCGAGCCGGGGCGAATCCGGCTGCAACTGCGTCTGTACCTGGGTTGAGCCGTTGACGGGCGCTGTCGCTGCCTTTATAAGACCGCCTCACGCAGCCGGCAGGCAGTCGAAGATGAGCGACGAAGACGATATTCACGAACCCGAACACGATCACCTGCTGGATAACGATTACCTCGAGGACGAGCGTGACGAAGATACGTTCGGCGCGCTCGACGAGCCCGATGCCTGCGGAACCGGCAGGCGACGTTCCTGCGAATATTGCGACGCGGTCCAGGTGCCAGTCGATAGCGAGGGTTTCTCTATCTGCGCCGATTGCGCAGGGCTGGAGGACTAGCCCTGGTCAGACGCTGACCACCCGGTTGCGTCCGGCACGCTTGGCGTCGTACAGCGCGGCATCCGCCCGGGCGAGTGCCCGTTCCGGTTCTTCGCCGCTGCCGGCCAGGGTACAGCCGGCACTGATGGTCACCGGCACGGACGTGCCGGCACAGTCGATCGGGGTCGCTTCCATCAGTTCGCGGATGCGATTGGCGATCATGGTCAGTTCCGTGGTCTCGCAGACCCGGACCATCGCCACGAACTCCTCGCCGCCGAAACGCGCCAGGAGATCTTCCGGCCGCAGCGCCGCGCGCAGTCGCGAAGCCGCCTCGCGGAGGACGCTGTCGCCGGCCCGGTGCCCCAGGGTGTCGTTGATACGTTTGAAATGGTCGATATCGCTGTAGATGATGCCGATGCGCTGGTCGCTGGCCCGCGCCAACTCCAGTTCATGCTGGTGCAGCGCGTGGAAGCCGGCCCGGTTCCACAATTGGGTGAGGGGGTCGAGCAGTGACTTGCGCTGCTCCCGGTCGATCTCCTGGCGCAGGAAGCGGGTGTGCTCGGTGAGGCTGCGTAGCTGGAGATATCCTTCGGCCAGGATCGACAGTCGATTGAGCTGGCGTCCTTCCCGGAGATCCAGAAGCCGCGGGCTCGGGTCGATCAGGCAGAGTGTGCCGATGGCCTGGCCATTGCTGGCGTGCAGGGGCTCGCCGGCGTAGAAGCGGATGAAGGGCGGCCCGGTGACCAGCGGATTGTCGTGAAAACGCGGATCCCTGGAGGCGTCCGTCACCATCAGCGGTTCGCTGGCCAGGATGGCGTGGCCGCAGAAGGACAGGTCGCGCGGCGTCTGTTCGGCATCCAGGCCGATACGGGCCTTGAACCATTGGCGGTCGTGGTCGATCAGACTGATCAGCACGGTCTTCACCCCGAAGGTTTCCCGCGCCAGTTCCACCAGGGCGTCCAGGTAGTGTTCGGCGGGGGTGTCGACCAGCGCCATGTCGTCCAGGGCCTGCTGGCGCAGGGCTTCGTCGGGAGGGAGGGGGCAGGCGAGCATACTGGATCCTGATCACGGTGGAGACTTTCGGTATAGCTGCCGGACAGGCTGAAGGCCAGCCTGGCGTCCGCAGTCGGCGCAAGGGTGAAGAGGGCAAAAAAAATCCCGGCCGCGTGGAGCAGGCCGGGAAAGGATCCAGGGATGTACAGCGCCCACAGCTTATGTCGGCGGCGGTTTCGATGAAGCTGCCGGATCTGGTAGGCGCGATTTTCGCGTCGATGTGTGACCCGCTTCGCCGACTATCCTGGCAAGTGGGGTCGCGAACCAATAGGATTTGCGGGTTTTATTCAATCTGGGTGAATGCGTGCAGGAAATCTACTCTGAAGAACAGATGCGCAAGGCGCTGGGCCTTGCCGAAACGCGACCGAAAAAGGTCCGGACCGAGGCCAGCCAGCCGGTCCGCTACACCATCGTCGAACTGAGCGTGCGCAAGGGCGGGGCGGGATTGCCGCTGCGTTTCGAACATCGCTCGCGCTCCATCAGCAAGGTCACCGCGCAACTGGAAGCGGAGAAGGAAGCCAAGCGCCAGGGTTACCAGGTCTGGGCGCTGCTGGATATCCGTCAGATCTGAGCGAGGCGCCTGCGCGGGGCGCGGCATTGTCCTGGTCTCGGTCCGGCTGCTAAGGTGCGCAGCCCATCGATACAGGAGTCCGGAACATGGAACTGACGATCTTCCAGGTAGACGCATTCGCCGACAGTCCCTTCCAGGGCAATCCGGCGGCGGTCTGCCCCCTCGATGCCTGGCTGGACGACGAGCGCCTGCAGGCCATCGCGGAAGAGAACAATCTTTCGGAAACCGCCTTTGTCGTCGGCCGCGACGGCGACTATCGATTGCGCTGGTTCACGCCGCAGGTCGAGGTGGACCTGTGCGGTCATGCGACCCTGGCGACGGCCTGGGTACTGATCCACAAGCTCGACGACGCTTCCCCGGTACTGCGTTTCGCTACCCGTAGCGGTGAGCTGAGCGTGCGGCGCGAGGGCGACTCGCTGGCGATGGACTTCCCGGCCAAGCGTCCGGAGCCTTGCGCGACACCGGACGGACTGCTGGAGGCGCTGGGTATTGCCGAGGCGGAAGTGCTGAAGACCGACGATTACCTCGTGGTGGTCGACGACGAAAAGACAATCGCCGCCCTGGCGCCTGACTTCGCCCGGCTGAAGGGCTTGCCGTGCCGCGGGGTGGCGGTGACCGCGCGCAGCCAGCGCTTCGATTTCGTCTCGCGCTGGTTCGGGCCCAACGTCGGCGTCAACGAAGACCCGGTGACCGGTTCCGCGCATACCTCCCTGGCGCCGTACTGGGCGCAGCGCCTGGGCAAGACCCGGCTGAGCGCCGAGCAGGGCGGGGCGCGCAAGGGGCGCCTGGAATGCGACGTGCGCGGCGAGCGGGTGGTCATCTCCGGCAAGGCGGCGTTGTACATGAGCGGTACGCTCCATCTCTGATCCCGAAGCAGGAGTACGACGATGCCGGCACCGCAGGTAGGCGTGGGCGTCCTGATCTTGCGGGACGGCAAGGTGTTGCTGGGGCGCCGCAAGGGCAGTCATGGCGCTGGCTGCTGGTCGGCGCCCGGCGGCCATCTCGAGTTCGGCGAGGCGGTGGAGGACTGCGCCCTGCGCGAAGCCCTGGAAGAGACCGGCCTGGCGCTGAGCGAACTGCGCCACGGCCCGTTCAGCAATGACGTCTTCGAGGGGCGCCACTACCTCACCGCGTTCATCCTGGCCGGTTGCGCGGAGGATGCCGAGGCGCGCCTCATGGAGCCGGACAAGTGCGACGGCTGGGCCTGGTTCGATTGGGCCGATCTGCCGGAACCGCTGTTCGCGCCCCTGGCGAGCCTGCGCCGGCGGGGCTATTCGCCCTTCGACCCGAAGCGCTGAGCGACAGGCAAAAAAAATCCCGACCGCGGGGGAGCTGGTCGGGAAATACCCTTGGGGTTCGCACACACCGTGAGCATAGGCCAGTCCGCAACGGCATCAAGAGGAGCCTGTTCGAACTGCTAGGCCCCTTTGGGGGCCGTTCCACTGTCGTCACTTCCGCTCGACGGCGAGCGAAGGGGCTGCCCGCTTGCGTTGCGGTATCCAGAACAGCATCAGCGGCAGCAGCGAGGCCCAGCCCAGCAGGACATCGCCGGCCAGGTGGATGTGTTCGCCGGGCATCAACAGTCCCTGCAGGAACATCAGGCCGAAGTGCGCGGCATTGGCCGCCACGGTGAAGTCGATAAACAGCCGGTGGCGGAAGGGCTGGCTGGCGGCGCGCCAGAGGAATGCGCCCCAGACCAGGTAGATCGTCGAGATCATCAGCTCATAGTGCTGTCCGCCGCCTTGCTGGTCGCCCCAGCGAACCAGGCGGAGCAGCAGGCGCCCGGCGTCGGAGTCGAGCAGCGACTGGTCGAGCCGCAGGAGCAGCGTGGCCAGGGCCAGGCCGAAGAACAGCAGGAAGCCGCCGGCCATCAGGCGAATGCTCAGGGTCAGCCAAGGCGTGGCGGAAACCGGGGAAGGGGAGGCAGTCATGCAGATCACCTGTAGGCCATGTCGATGGCGTTGCCTTCGGTCAGGTCGTCAAAATCCGCACGGCGGAAAGGGCGCTCTTCCCGGGTGATGGTGCGCACCCGTTCGATGTATTCGCGCATGGCGCGGCGGGTATTGCCCTGGGAGGCGGCGGAGAGGAAGCCGGCCTTTTCGCTGGCCATGCCCTCCGTCCAGTCGCGGGAAGCCGCCTGGTAGATCGAACGCTTGATCAGGCGCACCGCTTGCGGTGAGCGCCGGGACAGGCGTTGCGCCAGCGCGTCGGCGGCTTCCAGTAGCTCCTCCGCTGGCGCCAGCCCGTTGACCAGGCCCAGCGCAAGGGCCTGGCGCGGCTCCAGCAGTTGCCCTTCCAGGCACAGCTCCAGGGCCCTGGCTACGCCCAGGCTGCGCGCCAGCATCTGGGTGCCGCCGCCTCCCGGTATCAGGCCGATGAGTACTTCCGGCTGGCCGAGGAAGCGTTCCACTTGGTCGTCCTCGGCCATCAGGCGCAGGTCGCAGGCCAGCGCCAGCTCGCAGCCGCCACCCAGGGCCAGGCCGTTGATCGCGGCGATGAACACCTTGTCCATGCGGCGCATGTGCGCGGTGACCTCATGGAACAGGTTCATGTCGGCGACGCCTGCCAGCAGGGTGCGCCGCAGCAGCTTCCTCGCCCCAGGCAAGTGGCGCAGGAGGCTTTCGCTTTCCAGCAGCAGGCGTGTCAGCCAGGCCGGCATGGAAAAGGTGATGGGGGCGACGGCGCGCTCGATCTCGTCGACGTCGAAGTGGGTCAGGAAGACCCCGTCCGCCGCTCCGGAAAGGATGACGGCGCCGATGTCCTGGCGTTGCTCAAGGTCTTCCAGCAGGTCGGCCAGCTCCTGCATCACCGCCGTGGTGAGGAAGTTCGCCGGGGGATTGTCGAGCAGGACTTGCAGGACGCGTCCTCGTTGTTCTATGCGCAGGTGTCGCGGTGCTAGAGTCATTGCGGCTTCCTCATTGGATAGCGAGCGTTATATAAAGATCATTATCCAATGTGACGACATCGTCTCCCCAACCAACGGATAGTCGGCATGCGCTACAAACCGGAACAGAAACAGGCCACCCGCGCCCTGCTGTTGAGCAAGGCCGCTCCGCTGGTGAAGCGCCAGGGCTTCGCCAGCACCGGCCTGGACACCTTGATGAAGGCGGCTGGTCTTACCACCGGGGCGTTCTACTCGCAATTCTCCAGCAAGGCGGAGTTGCTCGAAGCGATCCTGCAGCGCGAGCTGAGCGCCCAGCACGATGCCTTTCCGCTGGACAGCCTGGAGCAACTGGCCGGCGCCACCCGTCTCTACCTCAGTCGCGGTCATGCGCAGCATGCCGACATGGGCTGCCCGATTCCGGCGCTGGCCGCCGAGGTGGGCCGGGCAGGGCCCGAGGTGCGGGAAACCTTCGAACGCGCCCTGGAACAGCGGCAACGGCGGCTGGCCGAACTGATGGGCGACGAGAACCGGGCCTGGGTGCTCACCTGCCTGTCGGTCGGCGCGGTGCTTCTCGCGCGTGCCCAGGCGAGCGAGGTGGCGCGCGACAAGGTCCTGGATGCGGCGCTGGAGCATGCGCTGGGCCTGCTTTCGGCGAGCGGAGCGGTTTCGCCGCAAGCGGACCGGGACTGATTGCACAACTGCAATGTTCGGCGTCTAGCGTCAGGCTTTCCCTCCGACAGGTAAGCCCATGAACGCCCATCATCTCGAACTCGCCAAGGCCCTGCTGGTGTTTGCCCTTGCCGTCGCCGGCCTGGTGGTCGGTCTCATGCCGATGGAGTTCTGAGCGACGCAGGTTCGACTTCGCGCTTTTCCCTCGTCTTCGAGTGGTCTCTGGCGTTGCACCGGTTTAGGATGCGCGGGTATTTCGGAGCCGCTTCGCTTGGCGTCGCCCGCCGCTGCGCTCCGAAACCGAGCATTGCTCGAACCAGAACGAGATCGAAGGTGCATCGCCACGAGCGGCGCACGGCCTGATGATAGATGGAGGCAACATGAGCGCGGCTCAGCCAGGCATTCTCACCCCGATTCCGGTGGTGGGTCGCTACCTGTTTTTCAGCATTTCCCAACCCGAGCAGGTGGCCGCGACCTTGGCCAGCCTGGCCGCGGCCACCGATGGTTACCAGCTGGTGGTGGGTATCGGCCATTCGCTGATGCTCAGCCTCGGCAAGACCGTCGAGGGCATGAAGGACTATCCGGTGCTCGCCGCGCCCGGCATCGACCTGCCGTCCACGCCCTCCGCGCTGTGGTGCTGGCTGCGCGGCGAGGATCGCGGCGAGGTGACGCTGCGCTCGCACGCGCTGGAACGGTCGCTGGCGCCGGCCTTCCAGCGGACCGGCGCGGTGGATGCGTTCCTCTACGGCGAGGACCGCGACCTGTCCGGCTACAAGGACGGCACCGAGAACCCCAAGGGCGATGCGGCGCTCGAAGCCGCGCTGGTCTCCGGGCGCGGTGCGGGCCTGGATGGCGGCAGTTTCGTTGCTGTCCAGCAGTGGCTGCATGACTTCGACCGGATGCAGGCGATCCCCGGCGAGGAGATGGACAACATCATCGGCCGCCGCAAGTCCGACGATGAAGAACTGGAAGACGCGCCGGCCTACGCCCACGTCAAGCGCACCGAGCAGGAAAGCTTCGAGCCCGCCGCGTTCCTCCTGCGGCGCGGCGCGCCCTGGTCCGACGAGCACCGCGCGGGGCTGTTGTTTGCCGCCTTCGGCCGCTCGTTCGAGGCCTTCGAGGTCCAGTGGCTACGGATGATCGGCGTGGAAGACGGGGTGCTCGATGGCCTGTTCCGTTTCACCCGGCCGATCAGCGGCAGCTACTTCTGGTGTCCGCCCATGGCCGACGGCCGCCTCGACCTGTCCGCCCTCGGCCTCTGAGCCCGCCGCGGCAGCAGGCCAGGCCTGCTGCCGCGTCCTGCGCGGCGCTAGTGGGCGGTGGCCACGGCGGCCTCGTCGATCAGCGCCGCTACTTCTTTCGCTCGCGAGGCCAGTGACGCGTGGCTGGCATCGAGGGTGACGATCTTCCTCGGTGCGATCCGCGCGGCCATCCGCTCTTGGTTCTCCGGCGCAATCATGCGATCGGCGCTGGAAATCTGGTACCAGGAGGGCTTGCTCTTCCAGGCCGGGCTGCCGATGGCATCGCCGAAAGTGCTGGCCAGCGGAGCCTTCTGGGTGATGCCCATGACCAGCCCTTCGTCCGCAGCGAGATCCTGGCAGAAGCTTTCGTGGAACCTGTCCGCCTTCACCCAGAGATAGCCATCGCTGTCCGGCGCCAGGTTCGCTGCGGCCAGGGGCAAGTGCTCCTGGGTGATGCCACCGGGACTTTCGCCGCTGTCGGGGGCGAAGGCGGCGATATAGACCAGCCCGACCACATTCGGCTGGTTGCCGGCCTCGGTGATCACCGCGCCGCCATAGGAGTGTCCGACCAGCAGGACCGGCCCCTGTTGCTGCGCGATCATCTTGCGCGTCCGCTCGGCATCGTCCGCCAGCGAGGTCAACGGTAGTTCGACGGCATGCAGGTTGTCGTGGCCGAGGCGTTTCAGTTCGAGAATGACCTTGCTCCAGTGGGCGGCGCCGCCCCAGAAGCCGTGGACCAGGATGATCGCAGGCAGGTTGCTCATCGTGTTGCTCCCTTGTGGGTGAGGGTTGCTGGCATGAGACATCGCCCGGCGAGCATACGAGGTCGCGATGGGCGGGCGATAGCGGGAGGCGAGGACGTTCGTCGAAAAGAACAACTCCTTGTTCCGGTAGGCGACGTGATATCGGCACGGCGGTATGTTGCAAGTCCGGACCCGACCGATCGGGTTGTCGCGACGGGCATGGAGGGGTGATCGGTCGGTCGGGTTCGCGTCTTTTCGGGGCACCCGAATCTGAAAAAATCTTGCTTCTCGCCATACCGGGGGAGCGGGGCGGGTAGATTTTCTTTCGAATCCTTCACTTTCTACCCGGTCATGGAAAAAGCTCTGAAATTGGCGTCATGCCTCTACGGCCTGCTGATCCTGCTCAGCCTGGCGATGGTCGCCTTCCTCAGCCAGTTTCCGTTTCTCCTCAGCTCGGGAGCGGAAAACCTCTCGATGTCGATCCTGCCGCTGCTGATCCCGCTGATGGTCGGGCTGGTCGTCTGCGAGGCGGTGCGGGCGGTGGTGCCGAAGAAGCGCTAGGCGCGGTGCCGGGATCAGCGGCCAAGAATGCGCTGGCGGCGCAGCCGGTACTGCTCGTAGGGAAGGCCCTGGCGGTTCAGCTCTTCCAGCTGGCGTTCGCTGGCGCTGCGGGAAAACGATTCCTCGACTATCGAGTCCGGCGTGACAGGCTGTGCGCAGGCGCTGACCAGCAGCACACCCAGGACCAGGGCAATGCGTGGCATGCGATCTCCATGGACTACGGCAGAAGGGAAAAAAAGGCCATTACCAAGCGGGGGGAGGGTTGGTAATGGCCTGTACAAGGGACATTTGCCAGGCCTTGGGGATCTGGCGAAAAAGACGATATCAAGGGGGAATTTGATTAGCCAGCTAACAAAGTGGAATGAAGTTTTGCGGCAGGCGTAACAATTCTGTCCGAATCGTCATTCTTGCGTCACCGCCGGGACAGAGCGGTTTCGGCAGACTGCGGGGGAGTCGCCGAAGGAGATTCGTCGTGGACGATACGCTCAGATTCGCCTCGCGCTTGTGCAAGTTCATCGTCGCCGCCAGCTTCCTGCTCGTGGCGGTCGCCAGCCTTTGCCTGTGGTGGACGGGCCAGGCCTACGAATACGCGGCGCTGGCATTCTTTCCGTTCGCCGTACCCATGCTGCTGCTGATCATGGTCTGCGACCTGCTGGCAGCGCTGAATGGCAGGCGTCGCTGAGCGCACGGGCTGCCTAGCGCTTTCAGCTAGGCGGATGTCGAACCCAGACAACCGGCGCCCCGCGCGTGGCCCTATGGTGAGGCATTCATCCACTGCCTTCCTGGAGCGACCATGTCAGATTTCATCACCGTACTGCGCGATACCTGTCCCGTACCCGTGCTGGACGCCACCAAGTGGAAGCGGATCGACGGCGATCCGCATACCGTCAACCTCAACGCATACGCCTCGGCGGACGGCAGCAAGCTGATGGGCACCTGGATCTGCACGCCGGGCAAGTGGGAGGTGAACTACGAACGCTGGGAGTTCTGCCACTTCCTCGACGGCTACTGCATCATCACCCCGGAAGGCGAGCAACCGGTGCACCTGAGGGCGGGCGACGTGTTCGTCATCGAGCCGGGCCTGCGTGGTACCTGGGAGGTAGTGGAGACGGTGCGCAAGCACTTCGTCTTCGCCTGACGGTATTGCCGCACGTCCGGGATGCCTGCCGGACGTCGCGCCTCAGTCCTGGTGGACGATGCGGCGGATGGTGCCGCCGCAGGACTGGTAGCAACTGCGGTACTCGTCCTGGCAGTCGTCGCCGAAATCGAAGTTGCGCTGCGGGTAGGGGCAGGACTTGCGCTTCTTCTTGTCGCTGTTCTGCATGCAGTAGTTGTAGGCCGTGCTCTGCGCCTGGTAGAGCGCCTCGTCCTGGCGCTGCTGCAGCTTGGTGAGGGTCTTGCACTGGCGCTTCTCGGCATTGCACTGGCTCACGCAGTGCAGGCCGGCATCGCTGGTCGGCGGAATGTAGGAGTAGCTGACGCTAGGGCCGCAACCGCCGAGCAGCAGGGCAAGACCGAGGAGGGGGAGCAGAAGGTGTTTCCGGAACGGCATTGTCGATATCGATAAGCAATGGCAAGCGAGAGCGAATGCTATCACTGGCTTTCCGAAGCTGTACGGCTCTACCCGATAAGGTTGAACTGGCGCACGAAACGCAAAAAAGAAAACCCCGGGACTGGCCCGGGGTTCTCGTCGCGCTCGCAGGTTCGATCAGAACACGCTGAACGGGTACTCGACGAAGGCACGGATTTCGTTGCCGTCGTCGTTGTACGAGCGGGCGTCGTTGGAGACACGCAGGAACGAGCTGCGCAGACGCAGGGTGAGGTCCTTGGCCGGACCGCTCTGCACCACGTACTGGACCTGGTTGAAGATCTCGCGCTCCTTGCCGTTGCTGGTCTCGGCGGTCTTGATGTTGTCGCCGCGCACGTAGGCTACGCGGTAGGTCAGGCCGGGCACGCCGTACTTGGCGAAGTCCAGGGCGTAGCTGACCTGCCAGGAACGCTCGTCCTCGGCGTTGAAGTCCGACCAGTAGGAGTTGGCCAGCCAGATGGTGGTGCCGCCGTCGCCGATGCCGCCGGCGTTCTGGTACCAGCCGTAGTTGTAGCCGGTGTCGCCGGTGTTGCGCTGGTGGGCGATCATGAAGGTGTGGGCGTCGATGGTGTAGGACGCCGCCAGGCTCCAGATCTTGTTGTCGCGGTTACCGTTGAAGTTCTGGTCGGCGAAGTCGCTGTCCAGCTTGGTGCGATAGCCGTTGAAGTCGAAGTTCAGCGACTGGTCGGCCTGCAGCGGGATGGTGTAGTTCAGGTTGATGTACTGCTTCTTCAGTACGTCCTCGACGTCGGAAGCGTACAGCGAGGCGTTGAAGTGATCGGTGAAGGCGTACTTGCCGCCGAACACGTTGATGCTCTTCAGGCCGCCGCTGTCGCGCCCTTCGGCGCTCTTGCGGGATTCCGCGGTGAAGCGACCGGCGTTCAGCTCCAGGCCCTCGATCTCCTTGGAGGTGATCAGGGTGCCGCTGTAGCTTTCCGGGAGCAGGCGCGAGTTGTCGTAGCTGAGCACCGGCAGGCTGGGCATCTGGTCGCCGTACTTGAGCACGGTGTTGGAGATGCGGAACTTCACCGCCGCGCCGCCCTTGGACAGATCGTCCGCCGCGGAGCCGCTGTCGCCCTGCTTGAAGAAGTCGATACCGGCGGCGCCGCTACGACCCTTGCCGCCGTCCAGGCGTACCGCGTACAGGCCGAACGCGTCGACACCGACGCCCACCGTCCCCTGGGTGAAGCCGGAGGTGAAGGTGGCAGTGGCGGCCTGGCCCCACTCGGCCTTGTCCTGCCGGCCATGTTTGTAGTCACGGCTGATGTAGCCATTGCGGAAGAACAGATCGAGGTGGCTGTCCTCGACAAACCCCTTTGCTGCTTCTTGGTCATTGGCCATCGCCTGGCTTGCAGTCGCGATGCCCAGTGCCAGCAGGCAAATCCTTTTCTTCAACATCTTATTGTTCCTGGTTGTTGGCTTGATGTGCGCTGAAATTGAAGGAAGCGCAAGGTTCGAAGTGCACGGGAGTCATTTGTCCCATTTACCGTGCGTGGCGGTTCTGGATTCTTGTTTCTCCCGTTGGCGGCGCAACAATACCAGAACATTGTTCGATCCAAGAAAGCTTCGAGTCATTTGCTAATAACCAAAGTGCAAGGAAAGCCCCTTCCATCGGCTCTGAATCGGGCGTTGCCGGATCGCTTCGTCATGCGCCTGCAATATCAACCTTATCGATAAGTACCATGCCGTGAAGTCGCTGCAGTTCTCGCTTTGGGCGGTGATACCGTCGAATCGTGAACGGATCGACAAAGAGGGACGTGACATGAAGATTCTTATCGCTGTATTCGCCGCCCTGGCCCTGTCCGCCTGTGCCTCGCCTCCCGCTTCGAACGCCCCGGCGCTGGCCGCCAGCACCAGCAAGGCTCCCTACGATTACGCGATGTGCGTCTTGCCCAAGTGGCAACGCCAGGCGCCCGGCGTGGCGCTGGTGGAGGAAGGCCGCGGCTATCGCCTGGCGGACGCTGGGCAGTGGCTGGAGGTGCAGCCGGCGAGGGGTGGCAGCCTGGTGCGAATCCATGACCAGCAGCCCTGGGTCACCCGCGGGGCCTTCATCGATGCGGCCAGGACCTGTTCCTGAGCCGCGAGGAAGAGGGAAGAGCTCCGGCCCCCCTAGCATGAAGTGTCCGGAGCTCTACGGCCGCAAACGGAGGATGGCCGCAGAACGATCATCTGCCTATGGCCGGCGCTGCGCTTGATCGAGATCAAGTACTGGAGGCCGGGGAGCCGGCGTGTGCGGCGATTCGCGTGGCGGGTCTCGTTTTTTCTGTGAAGTGCATTGCATAACGCTTCAATCGGGACGGGTGGCCAGCATGCCAACCAGTTCCTGGGCGGCCTTGCGCAATGGCTGGTTTTTCAGCCAGATAGCGTGGACAGGCAGTTTCAGCTCGTTCTTGGTATTCCTGAAGTCCAGGCGTACCAGCCTTCCCGTTGCCAGCAGCGGCGCGACCCGGGACAACGGGAAATTGCCCCAGCCGATCCCCGCCTCGACCATTTCCAGCGCCGTGCCCAGGCTGTCGGTGCGCCAGCAGGCGCCGGCGATCAGCGGACGGGTGTCGGCCAACGGCAGGTCGCAACTGGCCACCAGGATCTGCCGCACGTTCACCAGCTCTTCCAGGTACAGCGCCTGCCCCGGCTTCTGCAGGGCGGGATGGCGCGGCGAGATGGTCGCGACCAGCGATTCCGCGCCGACATACTGGAAGCGCTCCTGCGGGTTCACGCTGATGCCGGCGAATCCGAAGCACAGGCTGATGCGGCCGCCATGGAGCAGGGCGAGGGCATCGTCCTGCGCCGCGCTGAGCACCTCGACATCGAGCAGCGGGTAGCGCTCGGAAAGGGTGCGGAGGGCGCCGAACAGCCGCCCGCTGTCGATGTCCGCAACCACGCCGAGCGACAGGCGGCTTTCCAATCCCTGGGAGAGTTCCAGCGCATGCACCTGCAACTGGGCGAGCTGCTCGGCGATCATCCGCGCTTGCGGTGCCAGGGCCCTGGCCAGCGCCGTAGGACGGGCTTCGCGGTGGGTTCGCTCGAAAAGGGCGAAACCCAGCTCCGCCTCCAGGTTGGCGATGCCCATGCTCACCGCCGAAGGCACTCGACCCAAGGCACGGGCGGCGCCGGAAAAGGAGCCGCGGTCGAGGACGGCGAGGAACAGCTCGATGGTATCGCTGGAAAAGTTCATGGCAATTCTCCTATCAGCAGATCTGAAAGCTGCTGACTTTTTCTGTCAAGAAAATTGATCCAACCTTGCCCGCCTTTCCGCTATCACGCCCGAGAGGTCCACGTGCAAGGCATCAAGCGCAAATTGGTCTACGTGACCGCCTACGAATTGATCGGGATGAGTATCTCGACCCTGGGGCTGGCCCTGCTCGCCGGTTCCACGCCCACTACCACCGGCCCCCTGGCGGTGGTGATCACCACCGTCGCGGTGACCTGGAACTTCATCTACAACTGCCTGTTCGAGTTCTGGGAGCGGCGCCAGGCCGTGCGCGGACGCAGCATTGCGCGGCGGGTGGCGCACGCCATCGGCTTCCAGTTGACCCTGGTGGTCTACCTGATCCCGCTGATCGCCTGGTGGATGGGGATTTCCCTGCTGGAGGCGTTCTGGCTGGACCTGGCGCTGATCGTCCTGATCCCGTGCTACACCTTCCTCTTCAACTGGGCCTTCGATCGCCTGTTCGGCCTCCCGACTTCCGCGTTGCCGGCCGGCGAGGCGGCCTCCGTCTGAGGATTTTTTTTCTTCAGCGCCATTCGCGCTCGCCTTGGCCGGGGCAAATCGCCTACCTTAGACGGACGTGCGCTGTGGTGCCGGTTCAGGGAGGAAGTACGACCGCAAGCCATGAAGGTCTGCCCCGGCGAGGATGGGGTGCGGCATTTCGATGAACGGATTGGGGTCACTATGCGGATTTTGGGGATGCTACTGGGGACCGTCTTGCTGGCGGGTTGTTCGACATCGACGCCCTCGCTCGACGAGACGGACCAGGTACCGAAGGAGCGTTTGTACAACTACCAGTTCCGTGACGACGGCGACGCCTTCCTGGTGGTTTCCCGGGACCGCGAGTTCCTCGGCAGCGTCTGCAATACCCGCTTGATCATCGATAGCCGCCTGGCCGCCGAGATCCAGGCCGGCGAGAGCGCGCGTTTCCGTCTTCCGGCGGGGCTGCGGGTGGTATCCGTGCAGGGCGATGGGATCTGCCGCGGCGAGGCGCCCAAGCAGGTGGTGCATGTGCAGAACGGGCAGACCACGCATTACCGGATTA
The DNA here is from genome assembly GCF_020708595.1 of Pseudomonas sp. 203-8. NCBI lineage: Bacteria > Pseudomonadati > Pseudomonadota > Gammaproteobacteria > Pseudomonadales > Pseudomonadaceae > Pseudomonas > Pseudomonas sp. 203-8. The sequence continues at coordinate 503,695 of NZ_JAJFDF010000004.1, forward strand.
CCGTGGACTCCGGCCTGAACATCGGCCTGGTGCCGGGCTGACGCCGGCGCAACGAAAAAAGCCGCCCGTGGGCGGCTTTTTCATGCGCGGCGTTTATTCGCTGACCGCTTTCTCGACCTTTTCGGACGCCGACCAGATCCGATAGCGGACCTCCACGTCCTTCGGCGCATAGACCACGATCGGCAGCTTGCTGTTGTAGCGCAGCAGGAAGCCTTCGCCGACCACCGGGATGAAGCGCTGCTCCTTCTTCTGGCCGGGGCAGGCCATCATCGTGCTCATCGGCCCGCTGACCTTGTCCAGGCGGTAGTAGGAGTAGCCCCAGCCTTCCAGGGTATGTTCTTCCAGCTCGCCGCCCAGGCGCTGCTGGTTGCAGTCGGCCTCGAGGGTCTTGCCGGCGATGATCTCGACCTTGAATGCGTCTTCCGCGTCCTGTTTCGGCAGGTGGATGACCTGGCGGGTGAAGCCGGCATCTGCCTTCGGGTAGGGAACCTTTTCATCCAGTTTGGCGGCCATGGCGGTGCTGGAAAGAGCGGCAACGCCGGCGGCGATCAGTAGTGCTTTCATGTCCTTGAGGTTCTCCTTACGTGGTAACGCGAGCAGGGTAAGACACCGAGGCACGGGTGAAAAGTTCAGTGGGGGACGTAACGGAATGTTCCATGTCCTGGGCCAGCCGGTCGGGGCACGGCCGAATCGCGGGCAAAAAAAAGACCATCTGCGGGGGGAGGGCGATGGTCTTCAAAGGAGCGTCGGGGACTTGGGGTTCTCCCGACGCCGCTACGATCTCACGCCGCTCCGCTGGGGAAAAATGCTTTGGGCTGATAGTGGCTATCGATGCCGGTGACTTGAAATTCCCCGCCAACTCATAGCAAGTTCCGCACGATAGAGCCGTCAGCGCATCAGTTTGCGTTTTTTCAGCGGGTCAGTTGCAAGGCCAGTTCATCGACCTGTTCGGCCCAGTCGGAGTCCTCGGCCAGGGCCTCGCGCAGGAAGCTGGCCTGGGCAGGGTTCCAGAATGGCGCATCGGGCAGCGCCGTGCCCTCCTCGAGGTGGTGCCGGGCGAGAAAGGCGACGATGTCGTCTCGCCCAGCGGGGAGCCCCAACTGGCGGAACAGGTTGGAAAAGGTGTGCGGGCTGGTGTCCATGACGGTTCCTCCTGGATTCGCTGTTTTTCCACTATAGCCGGCGGGACGGCAGGGCCGCCGTGGGAGCCGGGGGTGGGTAATTTTGTCGCAGATGAAAAAGACTGTTGTGCGCGGCGTGCTTCATGGCGAAGGGGCGGGCGCTTATTATTAGCAAGCTAATGATAACCGGAGTCAGCCTATGTCCAGAATCGAAGTCGCCGTGCTGGTGGGGACGTCCGTTCCCGAATCGCTGCGCAGCAAGGGATTGCTGGCCTGTTGGATCCTGATGGTGGACGGCGCCATGTGGGCCGGCCCCTTCACCAGCCGTGACGAGGCGGAAGCCTTGAAGGGAACCTGGGAACTGAGTTGGCCGCTGGAGGCGGCGATCTCCGCCTGAGCCAAGGCCCTTGCCTTGCCGAAAAGCCCGCCGAGCGCGGGCTTTCTGTTGCCTGCGGAAACGCCCTAGCGGCGGCCCACCAGCAGGCCGAGGAGGAAGCCGGCGCCGGCCGATACGGCGATGGTCTGCCAGGGATGGTCCTCGACGTATTCCTCGGTCGCTTCGGCGGCCGCCTGGCTGCGTTGCACCACGCCGCGGCGGGTGCGCTCGATGGCGTCGCGACCACGATGCAGCACGGAATTGATCTGTTCACGCAGGTTCGCGCCCTCCTTGCCGGCCAGGCTGCCGGTGCCGCTCATCAACTGGTCCACCTCGGCGATCAGGTCCTGCAGTTCGGCCATGGCCTGGTCCTGGATAGCCTGCTTGGCGCGAGCGGAGCGGGTTTTCAGAGTCATGTCGGTCTCCTTGACGAGGATGGTTACCTAGGTATGGAGTCGCCCGCTTCGCTGAAAGTTGCACGGCATGGCCTGCGTCGGGGGCTTCCGTAGCATGCGGGAGAGCCGTTTCAGGATGCCCCGGCCTCGCCGCGCAGGTAGCGGTCGAGGTCGATCGCTTCGCCGCTCTTGAGTTTCAGGCGTCGGCGCAGGTCGTCGAACATAGCGTCGTACTCGCGGCGCTGGCGCACGATCGGTCCCTGCCGCAAGCGCAGGCCGTGGCGCCGGGCCAGGCGACTGGCACGGCTGGCGAAATGCACGGCGGCGTCGCGCGGCAGTTCGAAGCTTTCGCTGAAAGGCTGGCCGTCGATCCGGCCCTCCATGTCGAAGTGTACGGCCACCGGGCGGGCCTCGGCCTCCAGGACCCGGTAGCGCAGGTGGATATCGAATGCCTGGCGGTCGACTTCGCTGGCCGAGGCGAGATGCAGATGGCCGGGAATGAACATGGCCTGCCTCCTTTTCGGATAACCGGGGAAATGCCCTTGCCTGCCAGGGTATGCTTCGCCGGCCTCGGGACGGCTGTCCCAGGTCAGTTTTTTCCGGATTGGAGTGGGGATGCGAATGGCGCTGGGAGCGTTCGGGTGTTGACTGACTGGGCCGCGTACGCCGGGCTGTTCCTCTCGGCGTTCGGTTCGGCGACCCTGCTGCCGTTGCAGTCGGAAACCGTGCTGGCCGCCTTGCTGCTGCGCGGCGGCCAGTCGGTCGCGTGGCTGCTGGCGCTGGCCATCGTCGGCAATGTGCTGGGTTCCTGGGTCAACTGGTGGCTGGGTCGCTACCTCGAGCATTTCCGCGGTCGCCGCTGGTTTCCCGTGGGCGAGGTGCAGTTGCTCAGGGCGCAGCGACACTATCGCCGCTACGGCCGCTGGACCCTGCTGCTCAGTTGGGTGCCGGTCATCGGCGATCCGCTGACGCTGGTGGCCGGCATCATGCGTGAGCCCTGCTGGAGTTTCCTGCTGATCGTCGGCCTGGCCAAGACGCTCCGCTACCTGGCCCTGGCTGCGCTGGTGCTGGGCTGGGCCGGCTGAGCGCTTCGTCGGCGAGCGTAGAACTATTTTTCGCGGGGCAATGTCCATTGCTGCGAGGTGTAACTGCCGCCTCATCGCCCCCGGGGCCTTTAGTTGCCGCTGTGGTCCCGGGGGCTTCTCTTTTCCTGCCTGTTTCCGGCGATGCGAGGTGCGCAATGTCGAGGGTGGTTGCGGGATCGCTGGTCTGCCTGCTGCTCGGTTCGGCGCCGGCCTGGGCTTCCACGGCCGAGGCGTGGCAGGCGCACGACGCCATGGTGCGTGCCGCCTGCCTGAAAGCCAGCGGCTTGCGCCAGGTACGCGCGGTGGGGCAGGTACTGCCCTTCGACGATGAGGTGGGCTATTCGGCGCTGCTCCTGCAGGGCCGCTATCCGCAGTCGCACATGCAGGGCCGCCAGGGCCGCGAGCTGTGTCTGTACCGGCGCGCCACCGGCAAGGCCAGCGTCAGCGAGGCCGACGCCCTGCTCAAGCCTTGAGTTCGGGGTCGTCGTTGTCCGGAAGTTCGCGCTCGCCAGGGTCCTTGCCGTCTTCCGAATGGTGTTCGATCACCGCGTTCAGCTCGGCGCCGAACAGCACCACTGCCGCCGACAGGTAGAAGTACAGCAGGAGGATGATGATCGCCCCGATGCTGCCGTACATGGCGTTGTAGTTGGCGAAGTTCTTCACGTAGAAGCCATAGGCGAGGGACGCGGCGATCCAGGCGATCACCGAGAGCACCGAGCCTGGAGTGATGAAGCGGAAACGCTGCTCGACATCCGGCACCAGGTAGTAGAACAGCGCCACCGCGAGCATCAGCAGGAACACCGCAAGAGGCCAGCGCAGCCAGGTCCAGAGCGTCACCAGGTACTGTTCCAGACCGACCAGGCCGGCGATCCAGGCGATCACCTGCGGCCCGGTGACCATCAGGCCGGCCGCCACCAGCAACAACAGGGCGATGCCGAGGGTGTAGAGGATCGACAGGGAGAAGCGCTTCCATACCGGGCGGCTCTCCTTCACGTCGTAGGCGGCGTTGAGCGCGATCATCATCGAGCGGATGCCCGCCGAGGAGGTCCACAGCGCCACCGCGATACCGATCGACAGCAGGCCGCCTTTCTGCTGCTGCAACTGGTCGATCACCGGGTTGACCTGATCCATCGCCTCGGGCGGCAGCAGCAACGCCGCCTGCTCGCGCAGCCAGGCGAAGAACTCCGGCAGGTGCAGGTAGCCTACGAGGGTGATCAGCACCAGCAGGAACGGAAATAGCGAGAACAGCATCTGATAGGCGAGGGCCGAGGCGTAGGTCGGCATGTCGTCCTCGAGGAACTCGTTCACTGTGCGCTTGACCAGGCCGAACAGGCCTATTTCCCGATAAGCCGTACGGAACATTCCATCTCCTTGCTGTGTGCGTGCCGATGACGATCGACCACCGATGGCCGCTTGCCGCCAGGCATTTTCCGTTGGGTGAAATTCGTCGCGTCCTTTCTGGGACGCCACGGCGGGCGAATTGGTTCGTCGCCGGCGTCATCATTCGGTCGCATCCGTTAGCCAGACTGCGCCTGCCCGCCGCGCGGCGGGCCTCCGTCCAACTTCTCAGAAATGGAGCGCACCATGTCTGTCGACCTGAAGAAAATCGCCGCTGCCTTTCCCGAGTTCCAGTTGTCCAGCAAGAGCCGCCATGACGGCGCGCTGTTGTTGCAGTTGCAGGCCGCCGACGGCCGCTACGTGGCTCGCACCATACCCTCGCCGCAGCTCAGCGCGCCGCCGGAGACCGAGTGGCTGATCCGCAGCATCCGCCGGGAACTGGCCGTGCCGGGCATGGAAATGGCGATGGCGGCACGCTGAGTTTTTTCGCCGCGGGAACCGATGATGCGATAATTCCGCCTTTCCACACAGCTGACGGGAAGGCAATGAAGCGCGAGAAGGTTCGGGACAGGCAGGCGGCAGGGAAGATCTCGGCGACCCACATCATCGCCAATCCCACCCTGGCCAGGGAATGGATAGTGTTCTTCAAGAAGGACGGCGGGCGCAGCTATTTCCTGGTCGACGAGAGCGACGAGGTGATGTCGTTCCGCCGGCTCGACGACGCGGTCAAGGAGCTGCGCGGGCTGGGCATCAAGTTCGCGGAGATCCATCTCTAGGAGCGGCGTCGCGCGGTCGCCACTGGCCAGCCTTGCGCGCCCGCGCTTCTTCCTCGGCGAACCGGTACTGGCCGCGCGCCTCGGCCGTCTGGCCGCTGTCCGGCGCGTCGCGCCAGCTGGCCAGGCCAATGGTCAGCAGGGCCAGCCCGGTATCCAGGGTATGTCCGCAGGTGGGGCAGTCGGCCGGGGTGACCCAGGCCGCGCCGAGGATGCGGAAGCGCGCGTCGCGGCCTTGCTCGCGGATGGTCGCCGATTTGCCGAGCAGCATGTCTTCCAGGGCTTCCCGGGCGCGCCGACGCCAGGGCTCGGCGGCCGGTAGCTCGACGGCATTGAGCTGGATGCGCAGCGCCTTGTTCGCGCCGGGCAGGCGGCAGCCCAGGCTGGCGTCGTCGTGTATCGCCACCACCGTGCAGTCGAAGCGGCGCTCCCCGGCGTCGGCGGCGAACGCCAGGGCGGCGCAGAGCGGCAACAGGGCGAGGGTGCGGAAGATCATGGGCTACTCCGGCGGAGGTCAGCGTCGACGCGAGGATAGGTTGCTGCAGGTCGCCAGGTCCACCGGGCCGACATAGGGATTGCCCCAGCCCATCACGCAGCCGACCATGTGGTTGCGCTGGCGCTCCCAGGTCTGTGGCGGGTACTGCTTGTGCCAGGCGTTGTAGAGCTGGCGATCCTGCTTCGACAGGCGCAGGCCGTAGCGGTCGCTCATGTAGAAGTAGGTGCGGGCGATCATCCCGCGGATCTGCGGGCGTGGCATCGCCTTGCGCGCCTTGAAGTCCACCACCATCGGGCAGGCGCCATATTGCTGGGGTTTCTGCGGCAGCCAGCCGAAGCCGAAGTTGCTGCGGTCGCCGTTGACCTCGCCGATGCTCGGCACCAGGTTGTGCAGGTCGGCTTCGGCGCGCTGGTAGGTGCTGTCGTGCCTCGCGCAGTTGCTCCGCCCGCCGTTCTGCCAGCAGCGCCGCTGGTGACCGATCACCCAGGCCGGGACGATGTGTTCCCACTCGATGCGCCGCGCGCGGTTGGCGTTCTTCCTCGGCTTGTAGCCGCAACTGGCGAGGTCGACACGATTTCCCGAGTAGCGACAGCCGCAGTAGAACTCCACGGATTGCCGGGCGTAGAGCTTCCAGCCGATTTTCTTCGCTTCGGAGAACGTGCGCGGGGCGTTGGCCTGGCCGGTGCTGGCGAGGAGGAGGGCGAAAAGGCCTACAAACAAACGGGAAAGCATGCGGCAACTTCCAAAAAAATCCGCATGTTACTGATTTTGCAGGAGATGCCAATCGTGGCCAGTCCATGGCCAGGCGAGGGCGGACCTTCCCGTTTGCGCCGCGTCCATGCGATGGTTAGTATGCGTTCCGTATATGTTTTGTAGTCGAGGTGTAGTGTGGGCCTGGTGAAGATTTCCGAGCAATTGCACGAAGAGGCGCGCATCGCCTGCAAGGCCATGTCGCGCTCGATCAATGCCCAGGCTGAGCACTGGATGCGCATCGGCATGCTGATCGAAGCCAATCCCGGCCTGACCTATGCGCAGGTGCTACGCCAATTGATGGACGAAGCGCGCGAAAGCGACCGCCGCGAGCAGGACGCGGCGAGGATCTCGGGATGATCAAGAGCGCGGAGGAAATCCAGCGCATGAGCGTGGCCGGCGCGCTCACCGCGAAAGTCCTCGAAGCCCTCGACGAGGTGGTGCGGCCAGGCATCAGCACGGCAGAGATCGACCGCTTCTGCGAGCGCTACATCGTCGACACCCTCGCGGCGATTCCCGGCAGCAAGGGGCAGTACGGCTATCCGTTCACGGTGAACACCTCGGTCAACGAGGTGGTCTGTCATGGCTGGCCGTCGGCGCAGCAGATCCTCCGCGACGGCGATATCGTCAACGTCGACGTCACGGTGATCAAGGACGGCTATTTCGGCGACAGCAGCAAGATGTACCGGGTCGGCGCCATCGACCGCCAGGCGCAGAAGCTGCTCGACGTCACCCGCGAATGCCTGTACCGGGCGATCCGCGTGGTGCGCCCGGACGCCACCCTCGGCGATATCGGGCATGCCATCCAGAGTCACGCCGAAGCCAACGGTTATTCGGTGGTCCGCGAATACTGCGGGCATGGCATCGGCCGCAAGATGCACGAGGCGCCGCAGGTCCTGCACTTCGGTCGCGCTGGCGCGGGTGCGCGGCTGAAGGCCGGGATGACCTTCACCATCGAACCGATGATCAACCAGGGCGGCCACGCGGTGAAGCTGCACAAGGACGGCTGGACCGTGACCACCCGCGACCGCCGCCTGTCGGCCCAGTACGAGCACACCGTGCTGGTCACCGAGCGGGGTTGCCGGGTCCTGACCCTGCGCGACGAGGAGCGCGAGGCGCTGGCCGACCTGGCTGGCTGATCGACGCCCGGCCTGGTTACACTGCGACGACTTTTCCGAAGGGAGGCTGGCGGGTGTCCGGCAGGCGTTTTGGCGAGTTCGAACTGCGCGCCACCTGGTTGCGCGAGGACAGCGGCTATCTGGCCGAGATCGAGATAACCAGCATCGACGACGGACGCACCGAATGGCTGGTGCTGCCGGGCCAGCCGCCGTGCGAGAGTCCGGCGGCCGCGCTGTCGCTGGCGGAAGCGGCGCTGTACCGGGTGCGCGGCTTCGATGTGCGGGGCCGGCCGCTGTTTTCCGACTGAGCCTGCTGGCAAATCGCATGATGCATTTCGCACGATCTTGCAGTTTGCACGGACCGCTTCGCTGAGTATTTTCGTAAGTTATTGATTTTGAATGGTCTTAATTTTTCATGTGGCTGGCATGAAAGCTGCCACCTTTCCCCGTGTTGCGGCTGCGCTGAAGTTCGCGGTCGGTTTTCATGCAAGAGGGGATAAACGATCATGGAAAAGTCCATCAAGATGCTGTTCGATGCCTTCCAGGCCACCTTTGCCGTATCCACCCAGATGCGTCCGGACGGCGGCGCCCTGCTGACCCTGCGCAACGGCGAAGAGATCGTGACCCGTCGCGTGGTGTCCGCCGCCCAGTTGGCCGACGAGAAGCGCATGTACTGGTTCATCAACGCCGTGCGCCGTGACCTGGCCCTGGAGGCGGGGAGCCTGCCGGTGGATGTGGTCGGCACCCTGCGTCGTCTGCAGGAGCGCGGCCTGCCGAGCTACATGGCGGGCTGAACGGTTCGTCCGGAATCCTGGCGGAGACCTCCGGCAGGGCGGGCGAGAGTGCTAGAGTGAAGCTTCGAGGGGGCTGGGCGAGGATCGACCGGCCCCCGCTCGTGTCGGAAGGGAAGGCCAGGGCTGGCCTGCCCGTTCGGCGCTTCGGCAGGCTGGCGCAGAACGATGCAAGGTCGTTCGGGTCAGCATCAGGGATGAAATGACTGACAGGAGTCGGGATGCTGCGTTACGTCGTGGGTTTTCTCGCGTTCACCGTGCTGGCGGCCTATCTGTTGCTGGGGGTTTCCCAGCACGCCTTCCTGCCGTGACCGGTCGGCGTGGCGGCTTCAGCTGCGTTGCGGAAGAGGCTGTGGCGGCCGCGCGGGATGCCGGTTTTCGGCTTGCCGTGCCTTGCGCTGCAGGCGCGCGCGCCGACGCGGCACGCGCAGGAAGGCCCACAGGGTGACGCCGGCGAGGCCCAGCCAGGCGACGATCAGCAATGTGACGAAGGATTCGGGAGTCATGGTTCGTCCTCCTCTTACCCAAGGATAGACCCTGCGGGAAGGGGAATTACTGCAATCGGTCTTCGACCATGGTCTGAAGCGCGGTCATTCGGGGCCGGCACCGACCAGGGCCAGGCAGCCGGTCAGGCTGGTCAGCAGGGGCAGGGCGAGCAGGAAAGCCAGCCAGATGGCCTCCATGCGCAACAGCGTGGCGCCGAGGAACAGCGCGACCAGGAGGATGGTCATGAGCAGGGCGGTCCAGCCGAAGTACATGGCGAAGTTGTCGATGCCCAGGCCGATGCCCCAGCCCAGCAGCAGGGCCCATACCCCGGCCAGTGCCAGGCCGAGGGCCAGCATGCTCGCCAGGGTCCGGGCGGACGGGGCATGCAGCGGGTGGTTGCGGAATAGCTCGTAGAAGATCGGCGTATTCATCGGCGTCACCTCCGCAGGGGAACTTCCAGCCTAGTCCAGCGGGCGAGACGGCCCTAGACCTATTTGTCATTACGGGACGTGACCTCAGGCCGTTAACATCCATCTTTTCCAGGCGATGCCGTGCATCGGGCTGCGGGCCCGGTCACCGTTCGTCGCGCTGAGTCGAAAAAGAAACCGAAAGGGTTGCGTGCATGAGTGGCGAACTCGCCTCGTTCGAGGTGGATGGGTATCAACTGGTCTATCAGGACCTGGGTGAGGGCACGCCGCTGCTACTGGTCCACGGTTCGCTGTGCGACTACCGCTACTGGCAATGGCAGTTGCGCAGCCTCGGCGAGCACCACCGGCTGATCGTGCCGAGCCTGCGTCACTACTACCCCGAGCGCTGGGGCGGGCAGGGCGCGGACTTCACCAGCGCCCGCCACGTCGCCGACCTGCTGGCGCTGGTCGAGCGGCTCGGCGAGCCGGTACACCTGCTCGGCCATTCCCGTGGCGGCAACCTGGCGTTGCGCCTGGCGCTGGCCGCTCCGGACGCCCTGCGTTCGCTGAGCCTGGCCGATCCCGGCGGCGACTATGCCGCCGAGGTCTACGCCCACGCCGGCCTGCCTGCGCCCGAGGAACCATTGGAACGCAACCAGTTCCGGCGCCAGGCGCTCGAATTGATCCGTGGCGGCGAGGCGGAACGGGGACTGGAACTGTTCGTCGATACGGTGAGCGGCGCCGGGGTATGGAAACGCTCGTCGGCGACGTTCCGCCGAATGACGCTGGACAACGCCATGACCCTGGTCGGGCAGGTGGCCGACCAGCCGCCGGCGCTGGCGCTGTCGGAACTGCGCTCGATCGACCTGCCGAGCCTGATCCTCAATGGCGAACGCAGCCCGCTGCCATTCCCGGCCACCGCCGAGGCGCTGGCGGCGGCCCTGCCGCGCGCCGAGCTGCAACGCATCCAGGGCGCGTCCCATGGCCTCAATGCCACCCGTCCGGCGGCTTTCAACCGGTCGGTACTGGAGTTCCTGGCGCGCGTCGATGGCGTTGCGCCGGACGTGGAAACGTCCTGAAGCGAGGCCGGGCGAACTGACCGCTCGTCAGCTCGCCGCGGATGCTTTACCATGGGCGCTTCGCGCCGGATCAGCTCCGGCGTTTTTCGTCAGTATCCATTCCCAGTGATCTCCGTCCGCGCGCTTCGGCGCAGGGGTGCCGCAAGGCGCCTGCCACTGTGAGGCAGGCCGGCCCGGCGGGCGACGCTTACTGGCACATCCCAACCCACGTGGCCTTTGGTAGGGGTCACCACTAGGAGAGGAGGCGCCATGCCCATCATTACTCTTCCCGACGGCAGTCAACGTTCCTTCGATCACCCGGTCTCCGTGGCCGAGGTGGCCCAATCCATCGGCGCGGGCCTGGCCAAGGCGACCCTCGCCGGCAAGGTCGACGGCCGCCTGGTCGACGCCTGCGACACCATCGATCGCGACGCGACCCTGCAGATCATCACGCCCAAGGACGAGGAAGGACTGGAGATCATCCGCCACTCCTGCGCCCACCTGGTCGGCCATGCGGTCAAGCAGCTCTATCCGACCGCGAAGATGGTCATCGGCCCGGTGATCGAGGAAGGCTTCTACTACGACATCTTCTTCGAGCGCCCCTTCACCCCCGAGGACATGGCGGCGATCCAGCAGCGCATGCGCGAGCTGATCGACAAGGACTACGACGTGATCAAGAAGATGACCCCGCGCGCCGAGGTCATCGAGCTGTTCAAGTCCCGTGGCGAAGACTACAAGCTGCGCCTGATCGACGACATGCCGGACGAGAAGGCCATGGGCCTGTACTTCCATGAGGAGTACGTGGACATGTGCCGCGGCCCGCACGTGCCGAACACCCGCTTCCTCAAGGCGTTCCAGCTGACCAAGATTTCCGGCGCCTACTGGCGCGGCGACTCGAAGAACGAGCAGTTGCAACGCATCTACGGCACCGCCTGGGCCGACAAGAAGCAACTGGCGGCCTACATCCAGCGCATCGAAGAGGCCGAGAAGCGCGACCATCGCCGCATCGGCAAGCAGCTCGACCTGTTCCACCTGCAGGAAGAAGCGCCGGGCATGGTGTTCTGGCACCCGAATGGCTGGAGCGTCTACCAGGTGCTCGAGCAGTATATGCGCAAGGTCCAGCGCGACCATGGCTATGTCGAAGTGCGTACCCCGCAGGTGGTCGACCGCATCCTCTGGGAGCGTTCGGGTCACTGGTCGAACTACGCCGAGAACATGTTCACCACCTCCTCGGAAAGCCGCGACTACGCGGTCAAGCCGATGAACTGCCCGTGCCACGTGCAGATCTTCAACCAGGGCCTGAAGTCCTACCGCGACCTGCCGCTGCGCCTCGCCGAGTTCGGCGCCTGCCACCGCAACGAGCCTTCCGGCGCGCTGCACGGGATCATGCGCGTACGCGGCTTTACCCAGGACGACGCGCATATCTTCTGCACCGAAGAGCAGGTGAAGAAGGAAGCGGCCGATTTCATCAAGCTGACCTTGCAGGTCTACCGCGACTTCGGTTTCACCGACATCGCCATGAAGCTGTCGACCCGTCCGGCCAAGCGCGTCGGTTCCGACGAGCTGTGGGATCGCGCCGAAGGCGCGCTGGCCGATGCGCTGAACGAATCCGGCCTGGCCTGGGAATACCAGCCGGGCGAGGGCGCGTTCTACGGGCCGAAGATCGAGTTCACCCTGAAGGACTGCCTCGGTCGTAACTGGCAGTGCGGCACCCTGCAGTACGACCCGAACCTGCCGGAGCGCCTGGACGCCAGCTACATCGCCGAGGACAACAACCGCAAGCGCCCGGTGATGCTGCACCGTGCGATCCTCGGGTCCTTCGAGCGCTTCATCGGCATGCTCATCGAGCACTACGCCGGAGCCTTCCCGGCCTGGCTGGCGCCGACCCAGGCAGTGGTGATGAACATCACCGACAAGCAGGCCGATTTCGCCGCCGAGGTGGTGCGGATCCTCGGGGAAAGCGGATTCCGTGCCAAGTCCGACTTGAGAAACGAGAAGATCGGCTTTAAAATCCGCGAGCATACTTTGCTCAAGGTTCCCTATCTCTTGGTTATTGGAGATCGGGAAGTTGAATCGAAGGCCGTCGCGGTGCGTACGCGCGAAGGGGAAGACCTGGGCTCCATGCCCGTCACCCAGTTCGCTGAGCTGTTGGCACAGGCGGTTTCCCGGCGTGGTCGCCAAGACTCGGAGTAATCATTATTAAGCGTGAAATGAGACAGGATAAGCGAGCTCAACCGAAACCCCCGATCAACGAGAACATCTCGGCTCGTGAGGTACGGTTGATTGGAGCTGATGGCCAGCAGGTTGGTGTTGTTTCGATCGATGAGGCGATCCGCCTAGCCGAAGAGGCGAAGCTGGACCTGGTTGAGATTTCGGCCGACGCGGTGCCTCCTGTCTGCCGCATCATGGACTACGGCAAGCACCTGTTCGAGAAGAAGAAGCAGGCTGCGGTCGCCAAGAAGAACCAGAAGCAGGCGCAGGTCAAAGAAATCAAGTTTCGTCCAGGGACGGAAGAAGGGGATTACCAGGTAAAACTACGCAACCTGGTACGTTTCCTTAGTGAAGGGGACAAGGCCAAGGTATCCCTGCGATTCCGCGGCCGTGAGATGGCTCACCAGGAGCTGGGGATGGAGCTGTTGAAGCGGGTCGAAGCCGACCTCGTGGAGTACGGCACCGTCGAGCAGCATCCTAAGCTGGAAGGACGCCAGCTGATGATGGTCATCGCTCCCAAGAAGAAAAAGTAACCACCAGGGCACTGGCAGGCCTTGCGGTTATGCGTAATCACTCAATGCGGAGTATCCGAACATGCCAAAGATGAAGACCAAAAGTGGCGCGGCCAAGCGCTTCAAGAAGACTGCTGGTGGCCTCAAGCACAAGCACGCCTTCAAGAGCCACATCCTGACCAAGATGACCACCAAGCGTAAGCGTCAACTGCGCGGCACCTCGATGCTGAACAAGTCTGACGTTGCGCGCGTAGAACGCTCCCTGCGTCTGCGCTGATTATTAAGGTAGAGGATTAATTCATGGCTCGTGTTAAGCGTGGCGTTATCGCCCGTCGTCGTCACAAGAAAATTCTGAAGCTCGCCAAGGGCTACTACGGTGCACGCTCGCGCGTGTTCCGCGTTGCCAAGCAGGCGGTGATCAAGGCTGGCCAATACGCCTACCGTGACCGTCGTCAGCGCAAGCGTCAGTTCCGCGCACTGTGGATCGCCCGTATCAACGCTGGTGCTCGTCAGAACGGTCTGTCCTACAGCCGCCTGATCGCCGGCCTGAAAAAGGCGGCCATCGAGATCGACCGTAAGGTCCTGGCCGATCTGGCAGTGAACGAAAAAGCGGCGTTTACCGCGATTGTCGAGAAAGCGAAGGCAAGCTTGGCTTAAGCCCTACGACAATCACCGGACTTCGGTCCGGACGTAACGTCACCGATAGGGGAAGAGCCTTACCGCTCTTCCCCTATTTTGTATCTGGAGTCCATACATGGAAAACCTGGATGCGCTGGTCTCTCAAGCATTGGAGGCTGTGCGACACACCGAAGACGTCAATGCCCTGGAGCAGATCCGGGTTCACTACCTCGGCAAGAAAGGCGAACTGACCCAGGTGATGAAGACCCTGGGCGACCTGCCGGCCGAAGAGCGGCCGAAGGTTGGCGCGCTGATCAACGTGGCCAAGGAAAAGGTCCAGGATGCGCTGAACGCGCGTAAGACCGAGCTGGAAGGGGCCGCGCTGGCCGCCCGGCTGGCCGCGGAGCGCATCGACGTCACCCTGCCTGGTCGTGGCCAGCTGAGCGGCGGCCTGCATCCGGTCACCCGCACGCTGGAGCGCATCGAGCAGTGCTTCAGCCGCATCGGCTACGAAGTCGCCGAAGGCCCGGAAGTCGAAGACGACTACCACAACTTCGAGGCGCTCAATATTCCGGGCCACCACCCGGCGCGTGCCATGCACGATACTTTCTATTTCAATGCGAACATGCTGCTGCGTACCCACACCTCACCGGTGCAGGTGCGGACCATGGAGTCTCAGCAGCCGCCGATCCGCATTGTCTGCCCGGGGCGCGTCTACCGCTGCGACTCCGACCTGACCCACTCGCCGATGTTCCACCAGGTGGAAGGGCTGCTGGTCGACGAGGGTGTCAGCTTCGCCGACCTCAAGGGCACCATCGAGGAATTCCTCCGCGCCTTCTTCGAGAAGCAGCTCGAAGTGCGCTTCCGTCCGTCCTTCTTCCCCTTCACCGAGCCCTCGGCCGAAGTGGACATCCAGTGCGTGATCTGCAGCGGCAACGGCTGCCGCGTGTGCAAGCAGACCGGCTGGCTGGAAGTCATGGGGTGCGGCATGGTGCACCCGAACGTGCTGCGCATGTCCAACATCGATCCCGAGAAATTCCAGGGCTTCGCCTTCGGCATGGGCGCCGAGCGCCTGGCCATGCTGCGCTACGGGGTGAACGACCTGCGTCTGTTCTTCGATAACGATCTGCGCTTCCTCGGACAATTCCGCTAGGCCAGAACGCAACCGGATTCCTTAGGAGAACAGGATGAAATTCAGTGAAAAGTGGCTGCGGAGCTGGGCAAATCCGCAGGTTTCCCATGACGAGCTGGTCGCTCGCCTGTCCATGGTCGGCCTCGAGGTCGACGCCGACCTGCCGGTCGCCGGCGCCTTCAGCGGCGTGGTGGTCGGCGAGGTGCTCTCGACCGAACAGCATCCGGACGCCGACAAGCTGCGCGTCTGCCAGGTCAGCAACGGCAGCGAGACCTTCCAGGTCGTCTGCGGTGCGCCCAACGTGCGCGCGGGCCTGAAGATTCCCTTCGCCATGATCGGCGCCGAACTGCCGGGCGACTTCAAGATCAAGAAAGCCAAGCTGCGTGGCGTCGAGTCCTTCGGCATGCTCTGCTCGGCCAAGGAATTGCAGATCAGCGAAGAGAACGCCGGTCTGCTCGAGCTGCCGGCCGACGCGCCGGTCGGCCAGGACGTCCGCACCTACCTGGAGCTGGACGACTACACCATCGAGGTCGGCCTGACCCCGAACCGCGGTGACTGCCTGTCGCTCGCCGGCCTGGCCCGCGAAGTCAGCGCCATCTACGACGTACCGCTGGCGCCGGTGGCGGTGGATGCGGTCGCCGCGCAGCACGACGAGACCCGTCCGGTCGAACTCGCCGCGCCGGCCGCCTGCCCGCGCTATCTCGGACGGGTGATCCGCAACGTCGACCTGAGCCGGCCGACCCCGTTGTGGATGGTCGAGCGCCTGCGCCGTTCCGACATCCGCAGCATCGACCCGGTGGTCGACGTCACCAACTACGTGATGATCGAACTGGGCCAGCCGATGCACGCCTTCGACCTCGCCGAGATCAACGGCGGTGTGCGCGTGCGCATGGCCGAGGACGGCGAGAAGCTGGTCCTGCTCGACGGCCAGGAAATCACCCTGCGCGCCGACACCCTAGTGATCGCCGACCACCAGCGCGCCCTGGCCATCGCCGGGGTGATGGGTGGCGAGCACAGCGGCGTCAGCGACAGCACCCGCGACCTGTTCCTCGAAGCCGCGTTCTTCGACACCATCGCCCTGGCCGGCAAGGCCCGCTCCTATGGCCTGCACACCGACTCCTCGCATCGCTTCGAGCGCGGCGTCGACAGCCAGCTGGCGCGCAAGGCCATGGAGCGCGCGACGCGCCTGATCCTCGACATCGTCGGCGGTGAACCGGGGCCGATCGTCGATCAGGTCAGCGAAGCGCACCTACCGAAGGTCGCGCCGATCACCCTGCGCGCCGAGCGTGTGACCCAGATGCTCGGCATGCCGCTGGACGCCGCCGAGATCGTGCGCCTGCTGCAAGCCCTGGAGCTGACGGTGGTAGCCGACGGGGAAGGGCAGTGGTCAGTCGGCGTACCGAGCCATCGCTTCGACATTTCCCTGGAAGTCGACCTGATCGAGGAACTGGCCCGTCTCTACGGCTACAACCGCTTGCCGGTGCGCTACCCGCAGGCGCGCCTGGCGCCGAACAACAAGCCGGAAGCGCGCGCCGCGCTGCCGCTGCTGCGGCGCCTGCTGGTCGCCCGCGGCTACCAGGAAGCGATCACCTTCAGCTTCATCGATCCGGCCCTGTTCGAACTGTTCGATCCGGGCACCCAGCCGCTGACCCTGGCCAACCCGATCTCCGCCGACATGGCGGCGATGCGTTCCAGCCTCTGGCCGGGCCTGGTCAAGGCGCTGCAGCACAACCTCAACCGCCAGCAGTCGCGGGGCCGCCTGTTCGAAAGCGGCCTGCGCTTCGTCGGTCAACTGGAAGGCCTGAAGCAGGAAGCCATGCTCGCCGGCGCCATCTGCGGCAAGCGCCTGCCGGAAGGCTGGGCCAACGGCCGTGACGGCGTGGACTTCTTCGACGCCAAGGCCGATGTCGAGGCAGTGCTGGCCAGTGCCGGTGCCCTCGGCGACTTCAGCTTCGTGCCCGGCGAGCACCCGGCGCTACACCCGGGGCAGACCGCGCGCATCGAGCGGGAAGGGCGGCTGGTCGGCTACCTGGGCGCGCTGCATCCGGAACTGGCGAAGAAACTCGACCTCGAGCAGCCGGTGTTCCTCTTCGAGCTGCTGTTGGCCGAAGTGGTCGACGGCCACCTGCCGAAGTTCCGCGAGCTGTCGCGCTTCCCCGAAGTACGCCGCGACCTGGCGCTGCTGGTGGACCAGGACGTGCCGGCGCAAGACATCCTGACACAAATCCGTGCGGCGGCCGGCGAATGGCTGACGGACCTCAGGCTGTTTGATGTGTATCACGGTAAAGGCATTGATCCGCATAGAAAAAGCCTTGCCGTCGGCTTGACCTGGCAGCATCCATCGCGCACTCTTAATGACGATGAAGTCAATAGCACGACGCAGAACATCGTCACGTCGTTGGAAGAAAGGTTCAATGCCACGTTAAGGAAATAGCGTATGGGGGCTCTGACGAAAGCTGAAATTGCGGAACGTCTGTACGAAGAGCTGGGCCTGAACAAACGGGAAGCCAAGGAGTTGGTGGAGCTGTTCTTCGAAGAGATCCGCCAGGCGCTGGAGCACAACGAGCAGGTCAAGCTGTCCGGTTTCGGCAACTTCGACCTGCGCGACAAGCGCCAGCGCCCCGGACGCAACCCGAAGACCGGTGAAGAAATCCCGATCACGGCCCGCCGCGTTGTCACCTTTCGTCCAGGGCAGAAACTGAAGGCCAGGGTTGAGGCATATGCTGGAACCAAGTCATAACGACGAGCTGCCACCGATTCCCGGCAAGCGCTACTTCACCATCGGCGAAGTCAGCGACTTGTGCGCGGTCAAGCCCCACGTGCTGCGCTACTGGGAGCAGGAATTCCCGCAGCTCAACCCGGTGAAGCGCCGCGGAAATCGCCGCTATTATCAGCGCCAGGACGTGCTGATGATCCGCCAGATCCGCGCGCTCCTCTACGACCAGGGCTTCACCATCGGCGGGGCGCGCCAGCGCCTTTCCGGCGACGAGGCCAAGGACGACGTCACCCAGTACAAGCAGCTCATCCGCCAGATGATCGCCGAGCTGGAAGAAGTCCTGCTAGTCCTGAAGAAGTGACAGAAGCAAAAAAAACTTCCACTTATCAGAAGCTTAGTATATAGTGCGGCTCACTTCGGAAGCACAGCCACTGAGCTTGGAAGTACAGTCGGGGCGTAGCGCAGCCTGGTAGCGCACTTGCATGGGGTGCAAGGGGTCGAGTGTTCGAATCACTCCGTCCCGACCAAAAAACCCTAGAAAATCCAGTCACTTAGCGGTGACTGGATTTTTTTATGGGCGAATGTTTTAGCTTTGAGTCCAGATTTACGCGTTTGGGTCACCGTTGGGTCACCGTTAGCTTGAATCTGCTTCCAGCACTATCAGTTCCCCATTGATGTCTTCGTGTCGAGCATGTATTCGAGATCTAGATCGATTGATTAGGGAGCTTGGGCGCAATCCGATCTCCGGCCATGCGACGGGCTATACGTGTGCTGAGCGAGGTCAGGATAGGGGGATCACATTCACGCTGCCTTCTTCTTCAATGGCAACGAAGTGCGCGGGGGCAAACCAAAGTTTGCGGAGTAATCAAGTGGATTTCTGGCTCTTGAGGTGCCAGAAATGGCTGGTCCTAGCTCGTGGCGCCTTCGATCCTGGGTCGGCGTCCGAGCAGCGGGAGGTCGGCACACAAAACGCTTAGGCCGTCAGGTTGTGACAGGAAGCTGATCCATGGAGAGCTGGTACCTCTAGCCGATCCGCAGTGTGACCCGCAGATCGACTGGTTTGAAGGCATCCGTCCCGAAGGCCGCAGCATGTATCTGGGGGCGCTCAATGAAAAGTGCAAACACCTCCGCCGCATGAACTTACACCATGGGTGCGCCTCAGGGCGGCGACCGGTCCACAGCTGAAAACTGGACCTTTTTAGGAAAAGTCGGCACTAATCGGCTCAAAACGCTTGATTTTGGCAAGCCTCAATGTAGTTTGTGGGGGGGGCTAATTTGCGGCATTGTGTCCGGATTTCGGTTTCCCGGAGACTTTTGGGCTTTACCGAAAACAAGATGATCGAAGGGCGAAGGCTATGGACGAGAGATGGCTGACAGTCGATGACATTTGCAAATATCTGAATGTAAGCAATGAAACGGTCTACAAATGGATCGAACAACGGGCTATGCCCGGTCATCGCGTCGGCCGTCGCTGGATGTTCAAACAAGACGAAGTAGACGAATGGGTCCGCTCCGGCGGTGCGGCTGATAAATCCGATAAGCCGGACACCGAGCAGTAGGGAGCGACCATGGCCGAACCGATACACGACAAAATAAAACGATCCCTCCAGGCAGCCGAAGGGCTGTATCACCGCCTGGTACTGCTGGTGGGTGAGACCGGTTCCGGCAAGACCGGCGTTCTTCGGGAAGTTGCCCAGGAGTTCGGGGCATCCGTCGTCAACGTCAATCTGGCTCTTTCAGGCGAACTGCTTGAGCTGACGGCAAAGCAGCGGTCGCTTCGGTTGCCGAGAATCCTCGACCAGATCGCGGACCAGGCTCAGTCACCCGTGGTGCTGGATAATCTCGAGATCCTTTTCGACAAGGACCTCAAGCAGGACCCCTTGCGGTTGCTGCAAGGCATTTCGAGAAACCGGACTGTGGTGGCTTCGTGGAACGGAATCGTGAATTCCGGGAGGCTTTTGTACGCCGAAACCGGACATCCCGAGTACCGCAGCTATGACTCAGTCGATGCGCTGATTGTGGGCATGGATGGCATGGCCACGGTCGACCCGGCAAAAAAGAATAGAGAGGCAGGACAAGCATGAAATATGGAGACCTTATCCAGTTCGACCCGATTGAGTCGGTCGTTCAGTTGCGTGACGCGGACAAATCGAGCGCCGCGCACACCCTCGTGAACACCTATGTCATTTCAGATGAAATGGCCGAACGGCTCACGCAGCTTGTCATCCCTCAGATGCAGTTCGATCAGCCGGTCGATAACAAGGGCCTGCTGGTCGTCGGTAACTACGGCACTGGTAAATCGCACTTGATGTCGGTGGTCTCCAGTCTTGCCGCAGACGCCTCACTGATGGAAGGACT
This sequence comes from Pseudomonas sp. 203-8, assembly GCF_020708595.1. NCBI lineage: Bacteria > Pseudomonadati > Pseudomonadota > Gammaproteobacteria > Pseudomonadales > Pseudomonadaceae > Pseudomonas > Pseudomonas sp. 203-8. Next base: position 523,436 of record NZ_JAJFDF010000004.1, read on the forward strand.
GAGCCACACTGGTGTCCGCGATGCAGCCGCTCAGATTGCCGGTCGGTTCAAAGTTATCCGTACCGAGATCGGAGCCACCACCATGTCCCTGCGCGACATTCTGGTGGCCGAACTGGAAGAGCATCTCGAAATACTCGGTGTGAAGTATGTGTTCCCTGAAGCCGGGACCATCACCAGCCACAAACGGGCCTTCGAAGACATGATGGCCAAGTTCGGCGAGGTCTTCCCCGAACACGGCCTGCTGCTTGTGGTCGACGAGCTGCTCGACTACCTGCGCACCCGAAAAGACCAGGAGCTGATCCTCGACCTCAACTTCCTCCGCGAGGTCGGCGAGGTTTGCAAAGGCCTGCGTTTCCGCTTCATTGCCGGTGTCCAGGAAGCCATTTTCGACAGCCCGCGTTTCGCCTTTGTCGCCGACAGCATCCGCCGAGTGAAGGACCGCTTCGAGCAGATCCTCATTGCCCGCAACGACGTGAAATTTGTCGTGGCCGAGCGTCTGCTGAAGAAGACCGCCGAGCAACAGGCCAAGATCCGCGACTACTTGATGCCCTTTTCCAAGTACTACAGCGGGCTCAACGAGCGTATGGACGAGTTCGTCCGGCTCTTCCCGGTGCACCCCGACTACATCGACACCTTCGAGCGGGTCACCGTGGTGGAAAAACGCGAGGTGCTTAAGACCCTGTCAATGAGCATGAAAGGCATTCTCGGCAAGGATGTGCCGCAGAACGAACCCGGCCTGATCGCCTTCGACAGCTACTGGAACACACTCAAGCAGAACGCTTCCTTCCGCGCCATTCCCGAGATCCGGGCGGTCATCGATTGCAGCCAGGTGCTGGAATCCCGCATCGAGAGCGCTATCACCCGCAAGCAATACAAGCCGATGGCGCTGCGCCTGATCCATGCGCTGTCTGTCCACCGCCTCACCACCGGCGACATCTATGCCCCCATGGGCGCATCTGCCGAAGAGCTGCGTGACCGCCTCTGCCTGTTCGATCCGCTGATCGCGGAGCTGGGCAGCGATGAACCCGACAAAGACCTTCAGACCCATGTGGAAACGGTTCTGCGCGAGATCCATAAAACGGTCAGCGGCCAGTTCATCTCCTTCAATGCTGACAACCGCCAGTTCTATCTAGACCTGAAGAAGACCGACGACTTCGACGCTCTGATCGACAAGCGGGCCGAAAGTCTGGGCCAGGCTCAACTCGACCGCTTCTATTACGAGGCGCTCAAGCGGGTCATGGAATGCCAGGACGCCACTTACGTGACCGGCTACAAGATCTGGCAGCACGAACTGGTCTGGCAGGAGCATAAGGCAGCCCGCACCGGCTACCTCTTTTTCGGCGCTCCCAACGAGCGTTCCACCGCCGTGCCGCAGCGGGACTTTTACCTCTATTTCATTCAGCCCAACGATCCGCCGCGCTTCAAAGACGACAAGGTCAACGACGAAGTCTTCTTCCGACTGAAAGGCACCGACGAGGAATTCCAGACCACGCTGAGGAGCTATGCGGCTGCCCTGGACCTTACTGCCACCTCATCGGGTCATTCCAAGGCCACCTATGAATCGAAAGCCAACGGCTTCCTGAGGAAGCTGGTCCAGTGGCTACAGAAACACATGAGCGATGCCTTCGAGGTCACCTATCAGGGCCGTGCCAAGTCCATGACCGAGTGGGCCAAGGGCAAATCCATCCGCGACCTGTCGGGCCTGGCGCCCCATGAGACCATCAACTTCCGCGACCTGGTCAACGCCATTGCCGGTGTTTGCTTGGCACCGAACTTCGAGAACCAGGCCCCGGACTATCCGTTCTTCTCGGTCCTGATCACCGGCAACAACCGCTCTCAGGCTGCGCAGGATGCCCTGCGGGCCATCGCCGGGCAGAACCGCACCAAGCAGGCTACGGCTGTGCTGGATGCTCTGGAGTTGCTCGACGGCGAGAAGATCGCCCCTTATAGGTCGAAGTACACCAAGTTCATCCTCGATGCCGTCAAGGCCAAGGGGCACGGCCAGGTGGTCAACAGCAGCGAGATCATCCAGGATGACCACGGACTTGAATACATGAATCCGGGTGGCTCGCGCCTGGAGCCGGAATGGGTGAGCGTGTTGGTGGCGGCGCTGGTCTACTCCGGCGACATCGTGCTCTCCATCCCGGGCAAGAAATTCGACGCCACCGGGCTACATCAACTTGCCGCGACTAGCATGGACGAGCTGGTCCGCTTCAAGCACCTGGAGCAGCCCAAAGAATGGAATCTGCCCGCGCTTAAAAGCCTGTTCGAATTGCTTGGCATGACGCCGGGCATGGCCCAGCTCGTCACCCAGGGCAAAGACGAGCCGGTGCAGAACCTCCAACAGGCGGTAGGTCAGATAGTTAAGCGCATCGTCATGACCCAGCAGGCCCTGCGCGAAGGGTTATCCTTCTGGGGGCTGGATCTGCTCGCGGGCACCGACCTGGCCCGCCAGGCCAGTGGGCTGGACGAGGCCAAGAGCTTCTTTGAGTCGTTGCAGGCCTACTCCTCGCCGGGCAAGCTGAAAAATTTCCGCTACAGCGCACCCGAGGTGCTGGCACACGAAAAGGCCGTGAAGGCGCTGGATGAGCTGGGCGCGCTGCGTGAGTTCATCATGGACCATAGCCCGACGGCGTCCTGGCTCTCCACTGCCGAGGCAGTGTTGCCTGCCAACAATGACTGGGTGGACCGCATAAAGATCTCCCGGCAGGACGTACTGGATACCCTCAAGCAGGCCAACCTGACCGAACTGGCCAGCCAGTCTCAAAGCATCGGGGCCAAGCTGCTGAAGCTGAAAAAGGATTACACCGTCACTTATATCGGACTGCACACCAAGGCCCGGCTGGGAGTGAACGACGACAAGCGCAAGGCGGGTCTGCTCAACGACCAGCGCCTGCAAACCCTGCTCAAGCTGGCCGGTATCGACCTGATGCCCCGGCAGCAGCTCACTGACTACCAGAACCGCCTGGCCGGGTTGAAGAGCTGCTTCGCTCTGACCGAACAAAACCTCAGCGCCTCGCCCATCTGCCCGCACTGTGGGTTCCGGCCTTCGGTGGAAACCAGTACAGCGGTAGGGCCACAGATGATCGATCAGATGGACACCCAGCTCGACGCCATGGTGGCGGCCTGGACCTCCACCATTCTCAGCAACCTGGAGGATCCGACCACCCAGGCCAATATGGACCTGCTGAAGAGCGACGACCGCGAACCGCTGGAGGCCTTCATCAAGTCGAAGGGACTGCCGGTACCGCTGGATAGCAACTTTGTCCACGCTCTGAAGGAGGTGCTCTCCGGTCTGGTCAAGGTCACCGTCAAGGCACAGGAGCTGCAACAGGCCCTTCAGGTTACCGACGGACCGGCCACGCCGACGGAGATGAAGAAACGCTTTGAGGCGTACATCGATCAGCTAACTAAGGGCAACGATCCAGCGAAAGTGCGGATTGTGGTGGAATAATCATGGATATTGAACCCTCTGGTGCAATCAAACTATTTTTTCCCAATCCGTCATTGACCTTGGTCTATTTTGAGGCGTTGGCTAATGCGCTGGATGCTGGTGCAACAGAGGTGTCCATCGATATTGATGTGCAGGCGTTTGACAAGCCGGATACATTGAGGATCGCTGTTTCAGACAACGGTGATGGGTTTACAGATGAAAATTTTGATCGTTTCAAGACATTGCTGAAACCAAGGGACAAGTTTCATAAAGGCATTGGCCGTCTGGTGTTTCTCAACTATTTTGATCGTGTTGAAGTAATCAGCGTGCGAGATAAGTGGCAGAGAAAATTTATCTTCAAAAAGGGATTTGACGGCAATGCACCACTGCAAAATCTTGAGCAGGAGCAGCAGGCCAGAACAACCTTGACGTTTACGGGCTTTATTGGAGCTCGCGTCAAGTCATATGGCGATCTCAAGCCAGATGCCCTTAAGCCACTCTTGATTGAGCAATTTCTGCCTACACTGAATGCACGCAAACGTGAAGGAAAGGCATTCAAAATCTCCATCAATTTGAAGACAAATGAAAGTAACGCGCAGAAAGAATTTTTCCCGCACGAAACGACGATAACACCAGATGACCTGCCGTCAATGACCAAGATCACTATCCAGGATGATTCGCTGGATGCCATCTCGACCATTGATATGTACTATCACATTGAATCTGTGGCAGGAAAGGGAAGCTCGCTCATCGCATTCAATATTGATGGTCGGACGATACCAGCCAACCTGATATCGCCTTCGTCGTTCCCTCCAGGCTATCTTTGTGTCTTTCTATTCGAATCGGAAATATTTCATTCCAATGCAGATAGCTCGCGCCAGAAGCTGGTGCTGCCAGAAGGCATACAAGAATCACTTCTTTATCGTGTGTTGCGCCGCGAACTTGGCAAAATTCTGGCGGATAAGGTTCCGCAGATCAACGAGAAAAATGAGAAGGTAAAAGAAAAATTTGAAGAGCAATTCCCACACTTGCTGGGCTATTTCGAGGCCGATACCGTTGGCCTGATTGATCGAGACGATGCCTTGGCAATCGCTCAGCAGCGGTTTTTTCGAGTTCAGAAAGAAATACTTCAATGCGAAAAACTGAGTGAGGTTGCATACGAAAAATCGCTGGAGCTGTCATCTCGCACCTTGACGGAATACATTTTGTACCGTGATAAGATTATCGGCCGAATGAAAGAGATGACGGCCGATAATGCGGAAGCCGAGATACATAACCTTATTGTTCCAAGATACAAGGAGTTCTCGCAAGACACCATGTCTTCAGAGATTTACCAGAACAATGCCTGGCTGCTAGACGACAAATTCATGGTGTTTCGGACCATCCTGAGCGAGAAGAGCATGGATGCCGTTATCAACGCCATACGCCTTGATGAAGAAAGCGTGGGTGATACTGGTAGGCCAGATATCGCCATGATCTTCTCGGCCAACCCAAGCGACGCTGTTCCGGTAGATGTGGTGGTGGTTGAAATAAAGAAAAAGACTGAAGAAGAAAAGGATAATTTTTACGCAGTAAATCAGCTATTGGATCGAGCTGGGAAGCTGGTAGCGTACTGTCCGAACATTCAAAGAGTCTGGTATTACGCGATTATGAATATCAATGACACTACAGCTTTCCGATTGCGGCAGTTTAAGTGGACTCCTTTTTTCTCTAAAGGGAAGGTTTACTACCAAGAATTCGATACCCCGCATCCTGATGGTCGGATTATTCCAACGCCAACCTTCGTGGTGTCTTTTGATGCAATTGTAGCTGATGCTGAATGCAGGAATCATACATTCCTTGAGATTTTGCGTGATGGAATGAAGAAATACGCTGAAGAACAAAATAAATCTGATACTTCAGCTAATGCATAATTTGGAAGAGATATGAAGACGGATGATTTGTTTGCAGGGCAAACTCAACAAAATGAAAAGAATCCGGCCGGCCCGGTGACCTGCCTCGGCATGACTTTCGAGAACGACGAGGCCCGTCGCGCCCACTTTACCGAAGAGCTGCGCAAGAAGCTGCAGGACCCGGAGTTCCGTAAGATCGAAGGATTTCCCATCGGTAGCGACGAGAACATCCTGAACCTGAGCGATCCGCCACATTACACCGCGTGTCCAAACCCATGGATCGCCGACTTCATCGCCGAGTGGGAGGCGCAGAAGCCGGATCAGCCTGAAGGCTATCACTATCACCGCGAACCCTTTGCGGCCGACGTGAGCGAGGGGAAAAACGATCCAATCTACAACGCGCACTCTTACCACACAAAAGTGCCACCCAAAGCTATAGCAAGATACATAGCTCACTACACGGGACCAGGCGATATAATTTTTGATGGGTTTTCTGGTACTGGAATGACTTCTGTTGCCACGCAAATCGTTAATAAGGCTGAGGATCGGCCGCATTATGTATCGCGAAAATGCATCACTAATGATCTCGCGCCAATTGGATCATTCATCACAAGAGGCTTGTTAAGCCAGAGGCCCGCGGATGAGTTGGTTCGTGAAGCAACAAGATTGATAAATGAGGTCGAGAGGGAGTACGGGTGGATTTACGACACCCAGCACTCGGGGACCGATTCAAAAGGAACAATAGACTACGTAGTATGGACGGATTTTTTCCTGTGCACAGAATGCGCGGAAGAGATTGATGCCTATGACACTGTGGTTGATAGGGAAAACTCTTTGCTAAAAAAGGAGTTTCACTGTCCGGTGTGTGGAGCCTTCCTGCAAAGGAGTGCTCTGCCCAGAAAGATGGAGATGAAAATTGACGTCGTTACCGGAAATGCCGTTAGCCAGCCGAAGCAGGCCCCAAAACTTATTCAATATAAAATTAATGGTAAAGCCTACAAGAAATCGCCATCAAAAGATGATGTTGAGGTCATAAGAAAAGCTGAGGACCTGCTGCGTAATTCAAATATTCCGACATTGTCAATGAGTCACACATGGCGACATGTCAAGGATGGCAATCACCTAAAGGGTTATACACATACGCATCATCTCTACACCAACCGAAATCTCCTCGCCCTTTCCGCACTCCGCGATGCTTGCATGTGCTCGAAGTATAAGCAAGAAATGCTATTCATCCTCACAGGGTTTGTGGATGGTCATGCAAACAAAAGGAATCGATATTTAATAGATCGTCACCATCCTGAAGGTACGACGTGTGGGCCATTATCAAATTCATTGTTTGTTCCAGAGTTACAGTGTGAAGTTAATATTTTTTTAAAGTGGAAGCAGACGTTAAGGAAACAGGCTAAAGCTTGGGGGCATGGCTTGAAAAGCGATGCATGCATGCAGGCTGGGAGTTCAACGAAGCTGATAATTGAAGACGAATCGATAGATTATATTTTTGTAGACCCGCCTTTTGGGAAAAATATAATATATTCTGACTTGAACTTGGTGTATGAGTCATGGCTTGGGGTTAGTACTGCTGTTGATAATGAGGCGATAGTAAACGAGCATACAAATAAAAGTGTGTTCGATTATGGCTTGTTAATGGAAAAATGCTTTTCAGAGTTTTATAGAATTCTCAAGCCAGGTCGTTGGATTACTCTCGAATTTCACAATTCTCTCAATTCTGTATGGAATGCAATGCAGGAGGCCTTGTTCAAGGCGGGATTTGTTGTGGCAGATGTTCGTGCTCTTGATAAAAAACACGGTACGATTCATCAGGACTCTGGTTATACAGTAAAGCAGGATCTCATTGTAACAGCCTACAAGGCTGACAAAGGTTTAGAAGAGCGCTTCAAGTTGGAGGCAGGGACCGTTAATGGCGTCTGGGATTTTGTCAGAAATCACCTCGGCAACTTGCCGACTTTCGTAGAGCAAGAGGGAAAGTCAGCATTTATTACGGAGAGAAAAGAATACCTCTTATATGACAGGATGGTTGCATTTCATGTCCAGCGTGGTGTGACAGTGCCAATGTCAGCATCGGAATTTTATACGGGACTTGATCAAAGGTTTGCTAAACGTGATGGAATGTTCTTTCTGCCGCATCAAGCGGCCGAATACGATAAGAAGCGTATGACCGTCCAAGGAGTGGAGCAACTGATGCTCTTTATCTCAGATGAGGCTTCCGCCCGACAATGGCTGCGAGAGCAAGTACTGCAAAAGCCACAGACCTTTCAGGAATTACACCCGCAGTTTATGAAGGAGATCGGGGGCTGGAGCAAAACGGAAAAACCGCTGGAGCTTTCAACTCTCCTTGAGCAAAACTTCCTGCGCTACGACGGCAAAGGCCCTGTGCCGGAGCAGATCCACGCTTACCTTTCTACCAACTGGAAAGAGCTCCGCAACTTATCCAAGGTTGATCCAACCCTGGTCGCCAAGGCCCGCGATCGCTGGTACGTGCCCGACCCTAACAAGGCAGGCGACCTGGAGAAGCTTCGCGAGAAGGCGTTGCTCAAGGAGTTCGAGGAGTACAAAGAGGTCAAAAAGAAACTCAAGGTTTTCCGCCTTGAAGCTGTCCGCGCCGGATTTAAGAAAGCCTGGCAGGAGCGCGACTACGGTGTCATCGTCGCCGTGGCCGACAAGATCCCCAACAGCGTCCTGGAAGAAGATCCCAAGCTGCTCATGTGGTACGACCAAGCGGTTACACGGATGGGAGGCGAATAGCCCATGATTACTAAATGGAAGGTCTTCAACTTTAAGTCTATTCGCGAGGAGACTGAGCTAGATCTCGGCCCGCTCACGATTTTCGCTGGCGCAAACAGCAGCGGGAAAAGCACCTTCATCCAATCCGTCCTTCTCGTGGCGCAGACATTAGCCCATAAAGTCGGATCACGATCTGTCGTATTGAATGGCGCTCTCACCAGCTTGGGCCAGTTTGACGATCTGAAATCCAATGGTAGCGCGTCGGACCAAATCACCATCAAATGTACCTGTCGACCGCTTGCGGATCAGGATGCTGCATTAGGCAGATTGTCTCAGTTCGCGCCCCGTGGCGCTATTTACTACGGGCCGCGCTCCAATCAGCTTCAGGAAATAGCTTGTGAGATCTCGTTCGATGCTGATCCTTCAAGTTCCCAGCGTGATTTGTTTCAAATCCAACCTCGGCTCTTTGCCACTCAGTTGTCCTGCATATCCAGAGACGAGGACAACGTGGATCAGAAAGCCAATATCTCGATTCATCATTCCTCCAAGACTATCTCCGAAATCGCGAGAGCAAATGGTGCGAGTGAAATCGACGATCAGCTACGCGCCAGTTTGGCTTACGCTGTTGAACTAGACGATGGCTCCATAACTGAGGTGAAGGAAGACTTTCGTTCAGCCAAGCCAATCGGCTGCATGCTGCGACACTTCCTTCCCGAGAGAATTGTTTATGCCATCGATACCATCGAAGAGGACGCGAACGCCATCACCATGGCTCTCCAAGAGGATGGCCGTCGGGCCGTTGGCTTACGGCGCAACATGGGAAGAGAGATCCTTCTTTCCGAAGAGATCATTGCTGTGTTGCGCGAAGTCCTCAAAGGCACAATCGATTTTGACCAGACTTTCAAGGATAGGTATCGGCAGGAGTCACTATTCGGTTCCGAGTCCGAGACGCTTACATTCAGGTCTTGGTATGAAAGGTTGCGCAGCCTCCCACGTGACGAGCGTCTGAAGGTTCAGCAGGTTCTGCGTGAGCGCGATGATCTTTTCAGCCGTATTCACGCAGCTATGAAGGCAACAACGGCCGGGAAGTCAGAGACCCATGCCTTTGTCCAAGCCAGGCCACCTCGCTTGATAACTGAGGCTGCCTGGTATCTGGATAATTTCTTCGCCTCATCCTTGAAGTACCTCGGCCCGTTGAGGGATGCTCCCAAACCGCTGTATCCGCTTGCGCCAGCAGCCGACCCACATGACGTAGGCTTACGCGGAGAGCACACTGCTTCCATTCTTGAACTGCATAAAAATAAGAAGATCCGCTACATCCCGTCAACAAATTTCAAAGACCCGGTAATTGACCGCAAAACAGTGACCCGGACTCTCGAAGCAGCGGTTATCGATTGGCTCCAATATCTGGGAGTGGCTAGCTCAGTCAAAAGCCGAGATCAGGGAAAGTTGGGACACGAGCTGAAAGTGGGGCTTTCCAATTCGGATAGCACGCATGACCTCACGCATGTGGGCGTAGGCGTCAGCCAGGTTCTGCCAATCCTTGTCATGTGCCTTCTTGCTGACACGGACTCTACGCTCGTTTTTGAACAGCCGGAGCTGCACCTTCATCCGAAGGTTCAGACCCTGCTCGGCGATTTTTTCCTTTCGATGGCGCTATGCAACAAGCAATGCATTGTTGAAACCCACAGCGAGTATTTTATCGACCGCCTCCGCTTCCGAATTGCAGCGGCAACACCCGAGAAGGAGCTGAACAGCCAGACCAAGATTTATTTCGTGGAAAAGCCGTCGCAGGGATCAGCTTTCCGGGAGGTGGTGATTAATGAGTATGGAGCTATCTCAGATTGGCCGGAAGGGTTCTTTGATCAGTCCCAACAGCAGGCCGAGGAAATCCTGAGAGCTGCGGCGATGAAGCGCAAGGCAACCCGGAGGAATAAAGATGCATAGCCTGCCCAGCGTCACAATTGATGCAGGCGTGCTTGCAGTTCCCCATGTTGATTGCGCCAAGGATGATGCTTTCCAGTACGTGGATAGGCTACTGGACTGGAGCAAGTTGCTTGATGAGCCCTGGGTAGCCATTTACATGAGCGAGCGGGCCTCAGAGTCACTTTTTGCCGACGGATTGTATCCACTGAGGGAGCAACTCAGAGAACTGTTCAATGTCCACGGCATAGTAGAGTACGACGTCAATACGGTTGCGAGAATTGCCAACCAGCTTCTGACGATCACTCCATCCTTTGAAACCTACTATCGGGTCAAAGATATCTTGTCAGAACATCTGGCAACAAATCCGGAAGTTATTCGGCTGACAACTCATGACGGCCTCCAGTCCGATCTTGCCCGATGCATCACGTTGATAGCCGTCCTACGCAAGCACTGCTCCCAACCTCTTGGTGGCCATTCTCTCATACTGAGAGAGGCGCCCAAACAGGTAATCCAGGTAAGAGCCCATATTCACGAGCTCGAGCATTCCAGAGACGATATCCCTGTCTTGCCGTGCCCGCCCGAGTTCTTTGAAGGCGATGTGTTGGTTTGTGACGATTTTCGAGGACTGATCGATTGTCTCGATGAAACCGCCATTCTGGTTGGCGCGTCTGACGACCTTGGAATTAAACTCGCCGTCCGAATCGCTCTGTTCAAAAATGCGATTGCGCAAGGTGATTCCCCTGACTGGGGCGGCGTGATTGTTCCAGCCATTGGGTCCAGATTTCGGGAGTTGTGCCAGCAGATTTGCGCTGACCAAGGGGACTCCGTACCACCCAAGATTCTCCGATCAATCGTTGAGACTATCAAAGGACACAATCTTCCAGCCGTACACGCTCTGCGGACAGGGACAGGCGGAAATGATCCGCAAAGAATGCGTGGCTCCGATAAAGCGCAGCGGCGAGATATCGATAGGGAATTCCATCTTCATTACTGGGAGTGCGCCGACGGGACAGTCGAGTTGGCGTCCGTGGTTTATCACAACGATTTTTCAATTCCGGGATGATGCCGATGCTGGATGTTTGGCAATACAGCACCGTTCATAACTGCGCCTGCAAGGTCATCGAAGAACAGACCTTGTGGGGGCAGACGGTGTGCCGTGTCTGGTTGCCGAACCAGGATGCGGTGGTGCGTGTGCCTCGCTCCGCCTTGCGGCCGCTGGATGCCGACTTGCAGCCGGAGATTGAGGCAGGACGCATTGCCTATGTGGCGGCAGCAGCCAAGGTGGCTGAGGTGCTCGAAGGCTCCACCAGCGCCAGCGAGGGCCATGTATTGCTGGCTCCCATGGAGTCCAACGTTATCCCGTTGCCGCATCAGATCAACGCCTTGTCCCGGGCCATCTCTGGCGATCGCGTGCGCTACCTGATGGCCGACGAGGTGGGTCTCGGCAAGACCATCGAGGCCGGTCTGGTCATGCGCGAACTCAAGCTGCGCGGACTGGTTCGGCGAATCCTGGTCGTCTCTCCAAAAGGCATCGCTACCCAGTGGGTGGCGGAAATGCAAACCCACTTCAACGAGCAGTTCCAGCTTGTGCTGGGCGACGACATCGGCACATTGCAGCGCCTGGCTCCAGGGGCTGACCATCGGAACTCAGCTTGGTCGATGTTCGATCAGGTCATCGTCTCCCTGGATTCGGTCAAACCCATGGACAAACGGCGTGGTTGGACCGCCGAGCGCGTCGCCGAATACAACCGCAGCCGGTTCGAGGATCTGATTACCGCCGGTTGGGATCTGGTGGTGGTTGACGAAGCGCACCGCCTGGGTGGCAGCACCGATCAGGTCGCACGCTACAAACTCGGCAAGGGGCTGGCGGAGGCTGCGCCCTATGTGTTGCTTCTTTCCGCTACGCCCCACCAGGGGAAGACCGATGCCTTCCATCGCCTGATGAATCTGCTGGATGACGACGCCTTTCCGGATATAGACAGCGTCTCCCGCGATCGGGTGGCTCCGTATGTCATCCGCACTGAAAAACGGAAGGCTATCGATGCCGATGGCAAGCCGCTCTTCAAGGCTCGACGCACGCAGATGGCCCCGGTGGCTTGGGAGAGCCGTCATCACCTGCAGCAGCTTCTCTATGAGGCGGTGACCGACTACGTGCGCGAGGGCTACAACCAGGCCCTGCGCGAGAAGAAGCGCCATATCGGTTTTCTGATGATCCTGATGCAACGCCTGGTGGTCTCCAGCACCCGGGCGATTCGCACCACATTGGAACGGCGACTCGCGGCGCTCAAGGAAGGCGAACAGCAAGCCAGTTTGCGTCTGGCTGAACTGGAAAACGGCGCGGAGGGATTGGAAAGCCCAGACGATGAAATAGCCGAGCTCTACGACATGGACGGGCAGGAGCTGCTCGATGAGTTGCTGAAATCCCATGTGGCGGCTCTGCAAAGCGAAGGCAGCCATGTAGAGACCCTGCTGGATGCGGCGGTTCGCTGCGAACAAGCTGGACCGGACGCCAAGGCCGAGGCGTTGATCGAGTGGATATACGAGCTGCAGGCCGAGGAAAACGAACCGGATTTAAAGGTGTTGATCTTCACCGAGTTCGTGCCTACCCAGCAGATGCTGAAGGAGTTTTTGGAAGCCAGGGGGATCTCGGTCGTCACTCTGAACGGCTCCATGGATATGGAGGAACGCAAGCAGTCCCAGGATGCCTTCCGTAGATCGCACCGCGTGCTGGTTTCCACCGACGCGGGCGGTGAGGGTCTGAACCTGCAGTTCGCCCATGTCATCATCAACTACGACATCCCCTGGAACCCGATGCGGTTGGAACAGCGGATCGGTCGCGTGGATCGTATCGGCCAGCCCAAAACGGTGCGGGCGATCAATTTCGTGTTTGAGGATTCGGTCGAGTTCCGGGTCCGCGAAGTGCTGGAACAGAAGCTCTTGGTGATCTTCGACGAGTTCGGTATCGATAAGACCGGCGACGTGCTCGACTCCGCTCAGGCCGGTGAACTGTTTGAGGATGTGTTCGCCTCGGCCATCCTCAATCCTGACGGTATAGAAACCGCTGTCGATCACACGGTGGCTCGGCTTCGCGATGAGATTCAGCAGGTGCACGAGTCTTCCGCCATCTATGGAATCTCGGACGAACCGGATGTGCAGGCGGCCGAGCGTCTGCGTTCCCATCCACTGCCCCACTGGGTGGAGCGGATGACGGTCGGCTACCTCAATTCGCACGGCGGTTTGGCCAGCCGCAAACGCTCCTGGTGGGATCTGAATTGGCCGGACGGCCAAGAGCACCGCAAGGCCGTGTTCAACGCCCGGGAAGCGAATCGCCTGACCGATGCAACCCTGCTCAATCTTGAAAACAGCTGTGTCCGTGGGCTGGCCTTGAACCTCCCGCAGATCGCGGCGGGCCAGCTAGTGCCTTGCGTGACTGTGAGCGGGCTACCGGCCACCATCTCGGGTTTCTGGGGGCTCTTTGAGATCCGCCTTCAGGCCGGGATGCACCAGAAGGCTCAACTCTTGCGCATCCCCATGGTGCGGCGCGGTTATGTCAGTGTGTTCTTGAGCGAAGAAGGCAAACTGTTTCTGCCCACGGCCCGGCATATCTGGGATGCGCTGCAGACTGCGGAAGCCCAGGTGCAGGTCACCCTCGAACAGGATGAATCCATTGCCGTCCATGAGCGGTTGCAGGAAGCGGCCGAACAGGTCGGACAGGAGCTGTTCGACGCATTACAGCAGGCGCATCTCGCCTCTGTGGCTCGGGAGGAGGAACGCGGAATCGTCTCCTTTGCCTCGCGCCGCAAGGCCATTGAGCGGGCTGGATTGCCGGAGGTGCGGCAATTCAGGCTATCTCGTTGCGATGCGGACGAATCCGAGTGGCGACACGAGTTGCAGTCAGCGCGGCAGATCGTGCCAGAAATCCGGCCGTTGCTGATGTTGCGAATTATCAAGGGAGGCGCTCAATGAGTAGTTGGCGAGACGCCATCCTGAATGACTTTATACCCAACGTCAGCAAGCTAACCCTGGTTGCCGATCCGGACTGCTTATTGACCGAGGAGACGTTGGCATTAGAACTTCGCGGGCGCGGCTTCGACCTGATCGAGTTCAGTGATCCGGTCGAATTCAGATACGCCTATGAATCCAGGTACCGTTCGATCTGGGATCGGGGTGAGCACACCGATCTAGTGGTGGTCCTGCGCTTGCAGGATACGGAGCTGGAGTCGCTGCCATACGACCTGCTCCAGGCGGGTCGGAAACTGTCGTTCAACCTGGGGGATCTCTTTCCCAATTTGAGCTACCCGGTCATCGAGAAGCTCGACCGGAGCCTGCTGGATTCACTTTTTGAGGCCCAGCGTAAGTCGCCGCCGGATCGCATGGGCGACAACGCCACCAAGGATTTCATTCTCCGTCATGTGTTCGGCATTGCGGCGGAACTGATCGCCAATGAGGTGGAGCTGCTTCGCGCCTTGCTCCGCCTGCACTACGGCAAGCTGCAACTCCCGCTGATGCTCGCCGAGCGGCTTATCCAGGTTCTTAAAGGCCATGATGGGCTCAAGACTTGGCCGCTCTCTGAAATCGTTCCGGACGATGAGGCCTTCTTTGCTTTCCTGCAGGAGCGCTGGCCGCTTTTTCTTTCCAGGCTCGGCAGCGTCAATCAGGTGCGGGAAGATTCGCCGGAATACGGCCTCAAGTATCCCGGTCCTGGCCGCCTGCCGTTCGACCATAAGGACATCAAGGTATACATCGATAACTTGTTCCTGGAAGGGAAGCTCGCCCCTGTCGAGGCCAAAGGCATTGAAGTGGATGCGGGGTCTTGGGTTCGAAGCGGTATCGCCACCTCCGGCGTGGACGATGATGAGCTGCGGATCTCCCGCCTGTTTGACCTTGTCGAAAAGGAGCTGCCCACAGCGGAAGCGCGTTACTCGGACTGGACCGCCTTTGCTTTGAAATGGGCCGAGCTCTCTTCGCTGGTTCATTGCGGCAACAGCACCGAGCATCAGGCCCGGCTCAAAGAAATCGGCGACGCACTGAACACGACCTTTGCCGGTTGGCTTGCCGACCACTACTCCAGTCTGATCAATTTGCCGCCGACCAATCCGGCCATGCTCCACCATGTGCCGCGCCGCCTGGCTCGGGATATCGAAGACTCCGGCAATAGCCGGGCCGCGCTGATTGTGGTTGATGGTCTGGCCCTGGATCAGTGGGCGACCATCCGCCAGCTTCTGCAAAAGCAGGATGCCAATCTAGTCATGCGCGAATCCGCGACCTTCGCCTGGATTCCGACGCTGACCTCGGTATCGCGGCAATCGATCTTCTCGGGCAAGCCGCCGCTCTATTTCCCGTCATCCATCAACTCGACCAACAGCGAAGAGAAACTCTGGAAGCAGTTCTGGGAAGGTCACGGTCTGTCCCGGCTGGATGTCGCTTACCAGCGCGGCCTTGGCGACGGCGATGCAGCGGGCGTCCTCGACTCCGCAATCCACCCTGGGAAAACCAAGGTGGTGGGGCTTGTCGTGGACAAGGTCGACAAGATCATGCACGGCATGCAACTCGGCTCGGCCGGGATGCACAACCAGATCAAGCAATGGTGCCAGGGTGGGTTCCTGGTTGCTCTAGTCGGCCAACTGTTGGAATACGGCTATGAGGTCTGGCTGACAGCCGATCATGGCAACATCCAATGCGACGGTAAAGGCCGCCCATCTGAAGGTGTGATTGCCGAAACTCGTGGCGAGCGTGTTCGTGTCTATCCAACGCCGGAACTCCGTGCTCAGGTGGCTGGGGCCTTCCCGTTTGCCCACGAGTGGCAGCCGGTCGGATTGCCCGCAGATTATTTCCCCCTGGTGGCCGGTGGCCGCGACGCATTCGTGAACCCTGGAGATGCCATCGTAGGTCACGGCGGTGTAGCCATCGAAGAAGTCATCGTGCCCCTTGTGAAGTTTGAGAGGAGAACACGGTGATGGGCAAAAGACATGAGGCCATTGGCATCAAGCAGGTGATCCGTTTCGAGTGGATGCAGAAAGCAGCCAATCTGCTGCTGGCTGGGCTCGACGCCAAGACCATCCGCCATGAGTTGCATGAGTCCTTCGCGGACAGAAAAGGCAACGGCTCCGAAGGCGAACGAAGCGATCAGACCCGGACCTTTGTCGTCAACAACCTGATGAAGATCTGGGTCGCTCCTGACCCCGAGTTGATTCCCTTCCGGGATGCCTCACTGGCGTTTTTGCGGGAAAACCCGTCCATGACCCTGGCGGTCCACTGGGGGATGATCTCGGCGGTCTATCCGTTCTGGTTCAATGTGGCCCGGCAGACCGGCCGTCTGTTGGCCCTGCAAGATCAGGTGACACAGACGCAGATCATCAATCGCTTGAAGGAGCAGTATGGCGACCGGCAAACGATTTTCCGTTATGGCAGGTACGTTTTGAGGTCATTTGTAGCCTGGGGATCTTTGAAGGATTCCGGGGCCAAAGGCTGCTATGAGAAAGCCGCTCCGGTGAGCATTGTCGACGCAAACCTGGCCATCCTGATGCTCGAGTCCGCACTCCTGGCCACCTCGGAGGCCACAGGCGCATTGGGGCTGCTCCTGAACAATCCGGCATTTTTCCCGTTCACGTTTCCCGTGATGACCGGTGACTTTGTATCCCAGCATAGCGAGCGGATCGACGTGGTTCGCTATGGGCTAGATGACGAGCTCCTGAGATTAAAGGCAGCTAAATATTAACTTAGATACGACTTTTTCATTGGGGAAGACCATCCTGTGCCCACGCTGGCCTATGCCGTCTACCCGAACGAAGCATTCAGGATGCTTTGAGCGCTCGGACGGTACTATCTGGCTCTAGCAGTTAGCTGTGCGCCGCCCTCACTGATATCTGAGCTTCGGCATCTGGCCTTTGCCATACGTCCTGCGGCCTTTGGGTTTGATGAGGAGTGGCTGATCGTTCTTTGTCACGTAGCCAACCCCGTAGAAAATCGTTGAATATTCGGCCTCGTAGGGCTGTTCAAACATTCCGACAGCAAGACGGCCTTCCTTGCGGAACTTTTCCTTGTGGCGTGAGTTGTTGCAGGAGAAAAAGTAACCTTTGTCACGTGTAACCTCTTGCCAGAGCTCGCCAATTTGTATTGACTTTCCCCAATCGTTCTCGACGTATCGTCCGTCGAACAGGAAGGCTATGTGGATGTGGAAGCCTCGATCTTTTCCCTGTTCAATAGACCATACATATCCGGTCTCATGCTTGAAGGCCGAGTGTTGTTCGCGCTTACGAATGAGAGTGTCTAGATCGTGATAGACGTGCTCAATACGAATGAGCTGATTGACCGCGCTCCGGTAGTGAAGGTCAAGCCGAACAATCGTTGTGCAAGGTGATTTCTCCATTACGCAGGGGATGTAGGTCTCGAATGCATCGATTCGTTCTTTGATAGCGCGCTTTTGGTCGTAGGGCACTCGCCTGTAACTTCGATGAGTGGCTAGCTCACGAATCCTGTCTACCAAGGTGTTCATCGACTTGTGGTGGCTGAGGTATCCAAAGTTGAAGGACTCCCTGCAGATAGGGCCGTTGGGATCTCTTTCCAAACCGATGTCGTGACAGGCTTGCCAGAAGAGTTCCAGGCTTGGACTGTAGTCGTACCAGTCATCATAAGAACTCAATAACCGCTGAACGTCTTGGAAGTGTCTGGATAATCTTGTGTTTCGAATTTCCTCTCGGCCTGTTGGTGTTGTCCGAACATGGAAGGCTGGTGAGCTAGAGTCGATGCATGCTCGTACTAGGCGGTCAATAGCTATCTGTAGTGGTCAACCCATCCCGGACAGTGGGTTGAGTTTTTCTTCGGCCACCGCAGGCGGTAGCCCGTCGTTGAATTGATGCGGCCTGATCCAGTTGTAGCGGTGCATCAGGTAATGACTGATGTCCCGTTGGGCCTCCTGCGCCGTCAGGTAACCCGTTGACGGGACCCACTCCGACTTCAGGCTGCGGAACAGGCGCTCCATCGGCGAGTTATCCCAGCAATTCCCCCGACGGCTCATGCTCTGCTGCATCCGATAGCGCCAGAGCCGTTGCCGAAACAGGCGGCTGGCGTACTGGGTGGATTCAATCGGCCGTCGCAACACTGGGTTGCTGAATAGATGTTAGATAGTCGTTCAGTACCTCGGCAGGTGTTTTCCAGCCGAGCGTTTTCCTGGGTCTAGTGTTCAGCGTATGGGCTACGGCTTGGATCTCTTGGTAACTCCAACGAGACAGGTCGGTGCCTTTCGGGAAATATTGCCGCAGAAGACCGTTTGTATTCTCGTTCGTACCGCGCTGCCATGGACTGTGAGGGTCGGCAAAGAAGACTTTTACTCCAGACTCAATGGTAAAGCGGACGTGATCCGATAGCTCCTTTCCACGATCCCAAGTCAATGATCGCCACAGCTGAACGGGTAAGCCAGTCACGGCCCTCTTCAATGCATTGGTCATGGTGACAGCACCGTAGCCAGCAAGAGCGGGGCCGTTCTTCGTCCGGGGAGTCAGCCCGTAACCTTCCTCGCGAGGCAGATGAACGAGCATGGTAAATCGGCTTGAGCGCTCGACCAGCGTCCCGATGGCGGATCGGTTCAGGCCAATGATCAGATCACCCTCCCAATGCCCTGGTAAGGCACGATCCTCCACCTCAGCAGGACGGCTGGAAATCATGACATCCTCGCTGACATGTGCCCATGCTTTGGCCTGCGCCCTGGCTCTTGGTACGCGCAACGCCCGCCCAGTACGCAGGCAACTCACCAGTTCATGCTTGAGAGCGCCTCGCCCTTGAATGTAGAGAGCCTGATATATGGCTTCGTGAGAAATACGTATGGACTTGTCATCCGGGAAGTCGATTTGCAGCCGGTTGGCAATCTGTTCGGGTGACCAACCATTGACCCATTTACGGTCACCACGATGTGGTTTATTTCGTCCCTTGAATGGTGCCTGTAGAGGACCGGCAATCTCACGGCCATTAGCGTTATGAACCTTGCCTTCCAAGCGCTCTTGCACGTAATGGCGCAGTTGCGGGTTGGTCACTGGACTTGCCCCTATCAAACCGGACACCGGTACCCCGTTAAGTTGATGCCTCAGCCAAGCGCCTGAACTCCCGAGGTGAGCGATATTTCAGGGCGCTATGCGGATGTTCCTCGTTGTAATGCTCGAAGGCGATGGCCAGGTTGCGTAGGGCCGTTGCTCGATCGGGTTTGGGCATGTGGCGGATGTAGTCGCGCTTCATGGTCTTCACGAAGCTCTCGGCCATGCCGTTGCTCTGCGGACTGCACACCGGGGTTGTCAACGGCAGCAGGCCGATCTGCCGGGCAAAGGCGCGGGTCTGTTCGGCGGTATAGGCCGAGCCATTGTCGCTTAGCCATTGCACCGGCGACGCAGGCAGTTCGCCGCCGAAGCGCTGCTCGATGGCTTCCAGCATCACGTCGCGGACATCGTCGCCACTGTAGCCGTGGGGGCTGGCCACCCAACTGATGGCTTCACGGTCGCAGCAGTCCAGGGCGAAGGTCACGCGCAGCTTTTCGCCATCCTCGCAACGAAACTCAAAGCCATCCGAACACCAGCGGGTGTTGCTCGTGTCCACGGCCACACGACCTTCGTGACGCCGCGCCACACCCGGCTGTTTGCGCCGCCGTTCCAACAGCAGATCGTGGTCCCGCATGACGCGGTAAACCCGTTTCACATTGACCGGTGAGTGCGCAATCCATTTTCGCGAGCGGGCGATCTCCACCGCTTCCTTGAGGATCTCGGCCTCCATGGTCTTCTTGCCCAGCATCCGTTGCAGTTCGCGGATCTGCTTGAGGGCATCGGCCAATTCGGAAGCGGGCACCACCGCTTCACCGGCACTGACCGCCGAGAGGCTGCCGTCCTGGTAGAGCTTGCGCCAGTGGAACAGTTGGTTGGGGTTGATGCCATTGCGCCGGGCCACCACCGAGACGCTTTGCCCGGGCTCCAGGCTCTCGCGCACCATGGCCAGTTTCTCCTCGACGCTCCAGCGGCGACGCCGCTCCTGGCCGAGTACTTCGATGGTTTTGTCTTTGCTGTTAGTCATAAACACAGTCGTTTGCCTATCCCTTATGGTAAGGGGGAAACGGTGTCCTGTGTTTCAAGGGGCTCTTTCAGTCACCAATCTCGCCGGCTTCGGTCTCTTGGCAACCAATTCAGCCTTCCACTGCGCGACTGAAGCGCGATACTCGAGCCGGCCGCTACGAGTTGCTGCGTTACGAGTCAGCTCCCGTGAAATGGTCGACGGACTTCGTCCAAGACGGCGAGCAATCTCACGCACACCAATACTTTGCGCCCGGAGCAGCCCGATCTCTTCTCGCTCAGCGAACGACAAGTACCTTCCTGATATGTGGTTCGACATGAATAATGGCATTCCGCCGCGATGACGGAACCAGCGTGTGCCTACCGCTGACGATACGCTAATAGCCTCTGCCGCCCTTTCGCTTGTGATCCCGGTTGCGATCTGTTCCCAAAATAGCCGCTCGATCTCTCGGCGAAGTGACGGGGCACCTGGCGAGCGCATTGCCCCTCGCCCCGTCAACTCCTGCATCCACCCTGCAGGTCGCCCCATAAACACCTCCACGATCAAAGGTGTTGCAACGACCGGTTGAATCCACCCTGGCTGCCCTGGTCTGAATGGAACAGCACCTGCTGTGGCCTGCCGCGCTGTTCGTAGGCCATGTCCAGGGCCTTGATCACCAGCTCGGCATCCGGCTTGGCCGAGAACGCCCAACCGACCACCCGCCGGGTATGCAGATCCAGCACCGCGGCCAGGTAGTGCCAACGGCCTTGCGCCCAGACGTAGGTGATGTCGCCACACCACACCTGATTGGGATGCTCGGTCGCGAATTCGCGGTTCAGCCGA